>CANRWW010000006.1 GCA_947643665.1 uncultured Porphyromonadaceae bacterium
CTCTCGACCCACTGATTAAGAGTCAGTTGCTCTACCAACTGAGCTACGGAGTCAAATTTGTTGCAGTAAAGGAAGTGAATTAGGTGGTGATTTAACGTTTTCCTTAATTGCGATGCAAAGGTAGGTACTATTTTTGATTTATCCAAATTTTTAAGAGGCGTTTTTCTGGTTTTTGAGTAACTTTGTGGGTGAAAATTTGAGTAGTGAGCAGATAACATCTTATATATTAGAATTTAATCTCATCAATATTATTCTATGGATCAGGCGGTGAAATATGATGGGCGTCCTACTGAAAATAATAATTTGCGTAGTGCGACTGAATTGGAGGTGTATGATTTCCTGGATAGGCTTGGGGTTGACTATGTGACATATTGTCATCGTCCGGCCTTTACTATGGAGGAGTGTGCAGCAGTACGTGATGCTTTGGGTGTGCCGGTATTTAAAAATTTGTTTCTTTGCAACAAGCAACAAACCCAATTCTTTTTATTGATACTTCCTGCTAATAAGCCATTTAAGACTAAATATCTTTCGTCGCAGATCGGGTGTGCCCGTTTGTCATTTGCGTCTCCGGATATGATGGAGAAATATCTTCATATACATCCTGGGGCCGTTTCTCCGTTGGGGTTAATTTTTGATACGGATAAGCATGTAAGGTTGATTGTAGACAGAGATCTTGCAGGAGGGTGTGGACGTTATGCTTGCCATCCGTGTGTTAATACAGCAAGTGTTTCATTGAGCCTTGATGATTTGTTTGATAAGGTTATTCCGGCAACCGGGCATGATTATACTTGGGTAGATTTGAAGGGGGAATAAAGAAGGATTGACCACTGCAAACGAGGTCAACCAAGCAAATTAAGGATATAGGCCTGTTTCTCATCTGCCATAAAATTCAGATTTTATTGACTATATCAGAATTGTAGGAGTTGATTCGTCAAATTCAATCCTATAATTTGTTTTTATCGTTTATTACCTTTCGGTATTTTGTTTGCTTTTCTCATTATGGCTCCTCCTGCCACACATATAAATACAATACAAAGAATGAATATCGGTAATAGGTATATTTGCCCGATAATCAATGGATATGACTCCATTCTGATTAGCCTGAAAGTATCAATCAGAATCAAGTCAATGAAGTATGCTGTAAGAGAAGTGCCAAATATCAGCAACCATGTAAAGCCTGTGCCTATTCGGGATGAAAGCATCAGTCCGACAGCGCTGGCAATAGCATAGGACAATACAATAAGTATGATCACACCGACGCATTCTCCGTAAAAAAAACAGGGAATTGCCGAAAGTAATAACGTTGTCGTAATTTCCCATCTCCAAAATCGTTTATCTGTCAGCTTCATATATCAGTTTCTCATTTTGTTTATAATTCCAGAACTTGAAATAGCAGTTACCTTCTCCGTCGTAATATTTCCAAATGCCGAATTCTTTCAGATATCCAGGTAGTTGACAGGACTGATAAGTTACCCAGCCCTCCATTATAGGCGTATCGGCGGAATAATACCTTAAATAAGCTAATGAGTCTGCTGCCACTTCATTATCATAATCCAAAATAGAGACGATTCCACTATTTTTCCGTAGGCTATCAATTTGTATATGCATTGGTTCACGAGGTGCATAATAAGCATTATAAATACCTCGGATTGTATCAATATTTATCGGTGGTTCAAACTCAAAATACACCTCATCATACCATTTTCTGTTCTCATATGAATATTGCCAAATATTGCCGGACATATCCCAATACTCCAATATGTAATCAATAGGAGAATGCCAACCCGACCTTATCATCCAAAAGCTATTGCCTCCATATTTGTATAGGGCCGGCTGTTGCTCAAATCCTAATTCAGACAAAGATGCAGGCAGTCTACCGTTCTTATTTATATAGTTATCTATTTTTTTGATTATTTCTTTACGGTTGCAGATATCATGAAATCTCTTTTCTTCGGCGATTGCCACGCCCCCTGAAGTATATGTTCCAAGAAAGTAACGAACAGCAAACAAGACCGATATGCCTGCTAAAAACAGACATATGGCGACAAGCATATATTGTCTTTTCAGTTTCATCGTTTGCCTACTTTCCTGTTTATGAGCCAGGGCAGACCGCTCAAAAACAATACGTTCCTATTGGCAAGCAATCCGAAAACAAAGCCGGCGACAATGAGCCCGCTGGCTAAATTCCATTGCCATATCATTTTATGGATTGGAAGAGGATGCCATGGTTTTAATTATATCGGCAACAGTGAGTTGCCGATAACAAAGATACGAATTATCCTGATAGATACCACAATATGCAGGAAATTTCTACAGGTTGCGATGAGAGTGAAAATTCAGAGATATAAATCTTACAATTACTTTTTGTCATGATTGACGTCATTTGATTGTGGCTTTAGAGGAGATATAATTTCAAATCCGCTTGGATGGGGGAACGCAGTGTTTGCTAGAACAAAAATTTTCTTTCATCAAATTTAAGTAAGATGACTTGATATGACAAATAAAAATAAAATGTGGGTAGGGGTTGTGTGGGATTGTGGAAAATTTAGTACCTTTGTGGTCGAAATCGCGCTGTATTTTCTTTGCGGTATGGTTTCAAAGCCTTTGTTCTGGATGTCCATAATTCTGCAATAGTCTCTGTAATGGAAAAATGTGAATTTGGACACAACTTTTCAGATATCTTATATAACTGCTTGAAGAACAGTGTAGTGTTGCTTGAGCAGGACTATACGATTTTGCTTTTGCCTTTTGGAGGCGTGTTATTTCCCTTTTAAATTTTGAGTATAAGATGTATCCTCCGTCCGAGCCGCACAGCCAGTGGTATGTGATGAGGGATTTGAAGCGTCCCAATGCCAGGATAAGAGCTTATCGGCAACTTTCTGACGCAGGTTTTACGGTGTTTACCCCGATGGTGACCCGTGTGTCGGATAGAAATGGTAAGAGGATCAGGGAAACAGTGCCGTTCATTTCAGATTTATTGTTTGTGTTTTCTACCCGTATGGATCTGGATCCTGTAGTGGATCGGATTGATACTCTTCAATACAGATTTGTAAAAGGTGGAGGTTATTGCGAGCCTCTTGTTGTAAGAGGTGTAGAGATGGAGCGCTTTATGGCTGCTGTTGACTCCGCAAACAAGCCGCGCTATTTTCGTCCTTCTGAGATTGACGCGAAAATGTTGGGGGCTGAAGTGCGTGTGATATGTGACGGTTCCTTGAATGGATTTCAGGGACGGCTTTTGAAGATCAAAGGTTCAGGTAAAAAGCGTTTGCTGATAGAATTACCGGGATTGTTGGCGGCTGCTGTTGAAGTAGAACCGGATTTCATTCAGCTGGTATGATATAATTTGGTGTATTATATCGTTCGTGAGAATGATATAAGATAATTTTCCGACGCTGCATAGCGGGGATATTTTTCATGTAATTTTTTATAGCAGTAATAAACCAGTACTCAATCAAAATGGGCGCTCGGCTATTTATGCCGTCAAAACACGCTAATTGATTATGACAATGAATAAAAAAATAAAGTTTCTGGCAGTGGCATTTGCTGCGCTGGTCATGGCTTCTTGCTCAACGCCAAAAGATGTGGTCTATTTTCAGGATTTAAGTTACGGCCAGGTAGTCAAGGCTGATAGTGTTCTTGACATACGGGTTAAGCCTGAGGATAAATTATCTATAATAGTGAATGCCCAGGATCCTACGCTTTCATCGCTGTTCAACCTCATGCAGACTTCAAACCGAATACAATCAACCACATCGTCTACTTCTAAGATTGGTGATTCAGGAAACGGTGGGGGCGGCCAGATGTCTTATTACACAGTGAATCCGCAAGGTGATATCAATTTTCCTGTACTTGGAGAAATGCATATATCAGGCATGACGCGTTACGAAGTCGCCGAATATATCCGCAAACGTCTTATTGAAGATGATCTTGTGAAAGATCCGATAGTCACGGTGGAGTTTGCCAATACAGGTGTGACGGTGCTCGGAGAGGTAGTAAGTCCGGGGCGTTATGAGTTCAACAAAGACCATATGACAGTCCTTGATGCTATCGCAATGGCAGGAGACCTGACAATCAATGGCCAACGCGAGAATCTGATGGTGCTCCGTCCGGACGGTGTCGGCAAGCAACAGGCTTATTTTATTGATCTTACAGATACGCGCAATGTTTACTCCTCACCAGTATTTTATCTTCAGCAGGATGATGTAGTTTATGTGTCTCCTAATAAGAAGAAGATACGTGAGACTACACCTAACGGCAATACACCTTATACTCCATCTTTCTGGATAACTATGGGTTCTGCTGCTATAACCGTCGCTACACTCATCCTCACATTAACCCGTTAACATAAGGCATAATAATATGGAAACCACTCCAAAAAAGAAATCATCGGCAACTTCAAATAGCGCGGTTCCTCTGACAGATATTTTATATCGTGTCGTAAGTTATTGGCCATGGGTATTACTTTCCGTATTGGTGTGCGTAGGCATAGGTGTGATATACATATTGCGTACGCCGATGATATATACCCGTGCGGCGGCTATTATGGTGAAAGATGATTCGCAGGGTGCATCTTCTGTCGGTGCGGAGGAATTTGCTGATCTCGGACTTTTTAAGAATAATACAAATATCAAGAACGAGGTTACGTCTTTGCGTTCTTCTTCCGTAATGGAGGAAGTTGTAAAGAGGCTTGATCTGGATGTGAATTATTTTACCCCCGGTACTTTTCATAATAATGTGGCATATGGTTCAAGTCTTCCTGTGACTGTTGACTTTACTGATGGGCTTGCTGAAAATCAGGCTGCTTTTAATCTTGATGTGACAGAAGGCGGGAAGATTTCCATTACTGGTGTGGAAAGCGGAGATATAAAATTCGAGGGGAAAACCTATTCCGGTGCGTTGGGTGATACGATTGCTACTCCATTGGGAGCGATTGCTGTTACAAAGACACCGTATTATACAGATGGTAAATCTATCCGCCTTCAGATTGTCAAGATGCCTTTAGGAGTGGCCGTTGCGTCTAATCGTGGGCGTCTTGGTGTAAAGGTCAACAGCGAGATTGGTTCGGTAATCGACCTTACTTTTTCGGACCGATCCATAGAGCGTGCTGATGCGGTGCTCAATACGCTTATTGAGGTGTATAATGAGAATTGGATTAAGGACAGGAACCAGATTGCAGTTTCTACAAGTAATTTCATCAATGAACGTCTGGGGGTAATAGAAAGTGAGCTGGGCAATGTAGAGTCTGATATATCGTCGTATAAATCGGAGCATCTTACTCCGGATGTGGCGTCTGCGTCTGCTATGTATATGAGTCAGAATCAGAGCATCTCCCAGGAGATTCTTGCACTGCGGAACCAGTTGCAGATGACCCGTTATGTACGCTCCTATCTGTCTGCTGATGGTAATAAAGAGCAATTGATGCCTACCAATTCCGGAGTGGATAATGTGGATCTGCAATCGCAGATAGATGAATACAATGAAAAAATATTGCAGCGCAACAATCTTATTTCCAAGTCTTCGGAGAAGAACCCGTTGGTAATAGCACTTGACGAGCAGTTGGATGCCTTGCGTGGTGCGATGATTGCTTCTGTTGATAATGTGATAGTGGGGCTTAACACAAAGATCAAAAATCTTCAAGAATCACAAGCCGCCACTACGTCAAAAATAGCCTCCAGTCCTACCCAGGCGAAATATTTGCTTTCTGTGGAGCGCCAGCAGAAAGTGAAGGAGTCGCTTTACCTGTTCCTGCTTCAGAAACGTGAGGAAAACGAGCTGTCGCAGGCTTTTACGGCTTATAATACCCGTATTGTAGAGCAGCCTGGCGGTTCTGGTATTCCTCCTATGCCTAATCGCAAAAATGTGCTTCTGGTGTCGTTCCTTATCGGACTGGCTATACCTTTCGGTTTTGTCTTCCTGAAAGAGATAAATAACACCAAATTGCGTGGTCGCAAAGATATTGAGGATTCGGTAGTGCCTTTCTTGGGTGAAATACCGATGAGTGGTAAAAAAGACGCTACATCCAAAGACCTGGTAGTGGTACAGGGCAGTCGTAATATAATAAATGAGGCTTTCCGAGTGCTTCGTACAAACCTTGAATTCATGCGTGCCGGTAAGGAAGGGGCAGAGGTAATAGCTGTCACCTCGTTCAATCCTGGCTCCGGCAAATCTTTCATAACCATGAATCTGGCGATGTCGCTGGCTATCAAGAACCGTAAGGTATTAGTGATAGACGGTGACATGCGCCACGGTTCATCTTCCGCTTATGTCTCTTCGCCTGAAAGGGGACTGTCAGATTTCCTCAATGGCGGGGAAAAAGATGTCAAGAATCTTATTGTAAATTCTGGCGATACAGAAAACTTGAGTGTATTGCCCGTCGGCAGCATCCCGCCTAATCCGACGGAATTGCTTGAGTCGCCTATATTCAGTGAAATGATATCTAAGCTACGAGGTTCTTACGATTACATACTTATTGACTGCCCGCCAGTGGAGGTTGTGGCAGACGCCCATATCATAGATCGTTATGCAGATCGTACAGTTTTTGTAATCCGTGCCGGATTGTTTGAGCGCTCCATGCTTCCTGAGTTGGACCGCACATATGATGAGAAAAAGTTCCATAACATGGCTCTTATACTTAATGGTACAACCACTTCACAAGGACGTTATGGATATTCCCATGGCTATAGTTATGGTTACGGGTATGGCTATGCCTACGGGAAGAGTTATGGAAGTAAAACAAGAAAGAAGTAAAAATTATTTCTGATTGTGGCAGAAACACTTAAGCATAAGGCTGTAAACGGCGTGCTGTGGCGCATAGTGGAGCAGGGTGGCAAGCAAACTATCCAGTTTGGTATAAGTGTGATCCTTGCTCGTCTTATAATGCCTGATCAGTTCGGTATGGTTGCCATGCTGACTGTGTTTATGGCTGTTTCGGGTTGTTTTATCAATAGCGGTCTGGGAGATGCCCTGTATAGAAAAAAAGATCGGACACAAACTGATTGTAGCACAGTATTCTGGTTTAGCATTGTTGTTGCAATCATATGTTATTGGATTCTATTTTTTTGCGCTCCATTGATTTCTAAGTTTTATGGAATGCAGGAATTGACATCAATTCTTCGTGTATCAGCTATTACGATGATAATTGGTACATTGGGTGGTATACATCGTATGTTCCTTCAGATAGAATTAGATTTCAAAACATTAGCAAAATATAATATAGCCGGTTTGTTGATTTCTGGTATAGTAGGAGTGTCACTCGCTTATTTGGATTTTGAGGTTTGGGCTCTAGTATTTCAAAACCTTACAATGACTATTGTGACGACTTCGTGCATTATCTGGAAAGTCAATTGGAAACCGTCTTTTATTTTTTCAAAAAGCAGTTTCAAGGAATTCTTTGGATTTGGTTCGAAATTGTTGGGTTCAAGTATATTAGACCAGCTATATTCGAATATTTATTCAATCGTCATAGGTAAGGTATATAAAGCAAGTGACTTGGCATACTATAACCGTGCGCATAATCTTGCTTCGTTAACATCTTCAATGCCAAATGGTGTGTTACAATCGGTTACATTTCCTTTGTTAGTTAGATTGCAAGATGATGAGTCTGCGATGCAAAATGCTTATAGGCGTATTATAAAATTATCCGCATTTGTAATTTTTCCATTATGTTTAGGGGCGGGAGCTGTCGCTTATCCTTTAATAAATGTATTATATACTGATGTTTGGATTTATTCGGCGTCTCTTCTTTCCATAGTTGTTTTTGCTATGATGTGGTACCCTATCCATGCCGTTAATTTAAATTACTTGATAGTCAAAGGACGTAGTGATCTTTTTTTTAAACTTGAGGTGATAAAGAAAATACAGGGTGTGATAATTCTCTGTGTGACTATTCCATTGGGTTTGAAGGCAATGTGTTATGGATCAATCGTAAGTTCTATATTGTCATTGATGTGGAACACACATTATACCGGTAAGTTTTTGAAATTGTCTATATTGGATCAGTTCATGGACATACTTCCCACTATTTTGCTCTGTGCGGTTATGTATACTGCCGCCCGTTGCACGGCACATTTTATGGGTAATGATATATTATCGCTTGCGGTGTCGGTAGCAGTAGGAGCTTTGATATATATCGGGGGGGCGCTTTTGTTCCGTTTCCCTGAGGTAAAAGAATTGAAAAATATCAGAAAATAATATATAATAATGGAGCAAATTACAGTAACTTCACCGTTGCTCCCTGATCTTGACGAATTCAACGCTCTTCTTAAAGAGATCTGGGATAGCAAATGGATTACCAACAACGGGTGTTTTCATAAACAGCTTGAGTCAGAATTGGCTTCTTACTTGAAAGTCCCATATGTAAGTTTGTTTACAAACGGTACTTTACCTTTAATAACAGCATTGCAGGCTTTGAGAATCACAGGTGAGGTGATCACTACTCCATATAGTTTTGTAGCAACAACACACTCTTTGTGGTGGAATGGAATAAAACCGGTTTTCGTTGACGTTGATCCAGATACCTGCAACCTAGATCCCTCAAAGATAGAAGCAGCAATTACTCCCAAGACCACTGCCATAATGCCGGTGCACTGCTATGGCAAGCCATGCGATACAAAAGCAATTCAAGAAGTGGCTGATAAATATGGTCTGAAAGTCATTTACGATGCCGCACATGCTTTTGGTGTGGAAGTGAATGGAGAATCCGTTCTCAATGCGGGTGATATGTCAACACTTTCTTTTCATGCAACGAAGGTATACAACACCATAGAAGGTGGAGCGATGGTAATGCAGGACGAGCAAACGAAAAAAAGGATAGATTATCTTAAGAATTTCGGTTTTGCAAACGAAACCACAGTAGTTGCTCCCGGAATAAACTCCAAGATGGACGAAGTGCGCGCTGCATATGGGATTCTGAATCTTCGTCAGGTAGATTCTGCCATTGAGGCGCGCCGTAATGTAGCCAAACGTTATCGTGAGGCTCTGCGCGATGTCCTAGGTATCACATTCTTTGAGGATATGCAGGGCGTTCGTCATAATTATTCATACTTTCCAGTATTTGTAGATGCAGAAAAATTTGGCCGTACACGTGACCAGTTATATTTCGACATGAAAGCTGCAAATGTGCTAGGCCGTCGTTATTTCTATCCATTGATATCTGATTTTTCTACGTATCGCGGCCTTCCATCTGCCACACGTGAGAATTTGCCGGTGGCCTACCATTTGGCAGATACTGTACTCTGTCTCCCGATGCATCATGCGCTGAATGACGAAGAAATAGAGCGAATATTAAACTGCATAAAGAGATGAAATCCATGGAAATGAGACAAAAAAGATTAATGCTGCTCGGTGGATTGAGATATCTGCTTCCGGTAATAAAGGCTGCTCACAAAATGGGACATTATGTGATTACTGTTGATTACTGTCCTGATAATGTAGCCCATAAATATTCAGATGAATTTCATAATGTCAGCATTCTGGATAAAGAGGCTGTACTTGAATTAGCAAAAAGTCTTCATATAGATGGTATAATGTCATTTGCCGTGGATCCAGGTGTGGTTACGGCTGCATATGTCGCAGAAAAACTTGGTCTACCTTTCCAGGGATCATATGAGTCTGTCAAAATACTTCAGGACAAGTCTTTGTTTAGAGCATTTCTTGCAGAAAATGGTTTCAATGTTCCAAATGCAAAAGGATACGATAATAAATCTGATGCAATTGCAGATACAGATTATTTCAACTGGCCTGTAATAGTAAAACCTGTTGATTCTGCCGGAAGCAAAGGAGTTAGTAGAGTAGATGAGCCTGTTGATCTTGAACAGGCTATAGAATATGCTCTGGGTGAATCACACAACGGACATTTCATAATAGAGGATTTTTTGGAAAAAGAGGGAAATTCGTCGGATACGGAGGGATTTACGATTGATGGAAATTTGGTTTTTTGTTCTTTTTCCGATCAACGTTTTGACGAAAGTGCTAAAAATCCATATACTCCCTCGGCTTATAGTTGGCCATCTACCATGCCTATGCCTGCTCAAGATGAACTTGTTTCTGAACTTCAACGTTTGATGAGGCTTCTTGATATGCGCTCTGGAATTTATAATATAGAGACACGTCTATGTAAAAATGGTAAACCTTATATAATGGAGGTTTCGCCTCGTGGTGGAGGCAATCGTCTTGCTGAAATGTTGGGGTATGCGACTGGTACAGACTTAATAAGTAATGCAGTTCGTGCGGCGGTTGGTGACGATATAGAAAAGATAGAAATGCCCAGATATGAGGGGCATATAGCAGAAGTAATTCTTCATGCTAATACAGAAGGATTATTTAAAGGTCTCAGTATAAGTGAAGAATATCTCCCATTTATTATTGAAAAAGATCTTTGGGTAAATTCTGGAGATTATATTCATGGATTTTCAGGTGCAAATCATGCAATAGGTACACTTGTATTGCGGTTTCCAACTTCTGAAAAACTTGAAAATGCGTTATCTACAATAAATATGTGGCTTAAAATACTCTTCATATGAAGACAATAGCAATAATTGGCGTATCTACTGGGCAGAGAGCTATTTGCCTGAAAGCAAGAGAAATGGGGCTAAGGACTATTGCTTTTGGATGGGATAACGGAGCTGTTTGTAAGAGTATAGTAGATAAATATTATCCTATATCAATTACTGATGTTGATAATATTGTAGATATTTGCAGAAAAGAAGCCGTTTCCGGTGTCGTTTCTAATGCTTCTGATCTTACAGTAAAAGTTGTAAGTGCTGTATCCACAAAACTCGGTTTGAGAGGAAATGACCCGGTTGTGATTGATAATATTCTGAATAAATTTTATGTAAGAGAAGTATCTGGCAATATACAAGGGTTGAGCAATCCTAAGTTTTGTTTAGCAGCTGAATTGCCATGTAATTGGCGATATCCATGTATTGTTAAACCTGTTTCCGGTAGCGGTAAACAAGGGGTAATGTACGTTGAGACTCCGGAAGAGATGAAAAATGCCTTGAATTATACTTCAAGGACGGAATTAGCTGATATTTTAGTTGAAGAATATATTAGCGGGCGTGAATTGTCGGTAGAGGCGATCTCTTATAAAGGTAAACATCAGGTGATTCAAATTACTGACAAAGAAAATACCGGATCTCCACATTTTGTAGAGATTGGTCATCATCAGCCCGCAGATTTGACAGATGAGATGAAGGGTAGAATTGAAACGATAGTGCGTGCATTGTTGGATCAGCTTAATTATCAAAATGGAGCATCTCATATAGAAATAAAGGTAGATAATAACGATAATATATATTTGATTGAAATCAATCCTCGTGGAGGCGGGGATGAAATATCGAACCAATTAGTGAAACTAAGTACTGGCATTGATTACCTTCATCAAATGATAGCTGTTTCATTAGATTCGTTTGAGTTTGTACCACAATCTGAATGCGTGAAATTTGCAGGAATATACTTTTTATGCCAGCAGACCGCAGTAAATGAAAAATTCATAAAAGAGAGCGATGATAAGCCTTATTTCTATAGTAAATATATAGCAGGCAATGAGAGTCTGACGAACTCAACATCTAATAAAGATCGGGATGGTTATATGATATATTGCAGCGATCATAAAATATTTCCTAAATAGCAATTTAAATGTTCATATATATGGAGCGAATTATAATATTTGGGGCAACAGGTAACTTAGGATCAAGATTATCTGTATTCCTAAAAAAAAGTGGTTATGAAGTCGTTGCCGTTGGACATCGACAGTCTGATAATGGCTTTTTTGCAGAATATGGGATTCCATATTTTTCGGTTGATATATCAAATCCGGAAGAGTTTAACAAATTGCCGAAGGATAATATATATGCCGTTTTGCATTTTGCGGGAATGCTTCCTGCCGCGATGGAAGGATTCGATGCAAATCCTTACATATCTTCAATTATCCAAGGAACCTTAAATGTGTTGGAATATACACGGAAAGTTGGTGCGGACCGCATAATTTTTCCCCAAACATTGTTTGACATCCACCATTTGTTTGGATCTTCAACCCCGATACTTCCAGATGCACCACGTGAAGTACCGTTTGATACTGATCACTCCATATATGTAATAGCCAAGAATGCGGCTTGTGATTTAATTGAGCATTATCATGCCAATTTTGGTATAAAACGATTTATTTTCCGGCTTTCCAGGGTGTACATGTATAGTCCCAATCCATATACATATACAAATGGCAAGAAAGTGTTGATTTCTGACAGATATCTTATTTATAGAGCCATTTTGGGAAAGGACATAGAAATATGGGGAGATGCGGATCGTGTGCTGGAGACAATATGCATATATGATTTCCAACAAATAATCCTATGCGCTCTAAAAGCTTCGCATGATGGTGGTTTTTACAATATCGGCAGTGGCGGGAGCACATTGCGTGAGCGTATAAATGGTATTGTTGAGATATTCTCTCCTGAAGAGAACAAGTCAAAAATAACATATTGTCCTGAGAAACCGAACTCAACACAATTTCTTCTTGATATAGAGAAGACAAAAAAGGAATTGGGTTATGAACCCAGGTACACATGGAAAGACTATTTGCGTAAATTCAAAGAGGAGATGGATTCTCAGCCCTTTGGGAAATTACATGGCTTAGAAACAGACTATTTCGACATCACAGAATTCAATAACTAAATTTCTGATGACGGATCTAGAAAAATATTTCGGTATATCTAAAAGAATAACACCCTGGAAAATAGATACTCCATTTGAGAAGTATCTTTCCGATAAGGCTGGTGAATCTCCTTTAGCAAAGGAGATATATGCGTCATTTTATGAATATTCGAATCCCGAATATTTTAAGTGTGGAAAGCAGTTGGCGTTCGATATGATTGACGCCCGTCCAAATGATTTCCAAGGAGCAGATAGAGAGGCTGTATATGTTGATATGGTATACTGCCTTCATAAATTTGGTTTCAGCTTTGAAGATTATTGTTGCTATAATTTCATCAATAGGAACGATGATCAAAGAATAGAATTTATATCGGATAAGCTTAGGTATCATTATTGTGATCTCCTCAATGCACCTTTCATTGAGGAGTTGATGACTGATAAATATCAATGTTTTCTAGCTTACAAAGAATTTTATAAGAGAGACATTCTTAAGATATCAGAAACGTGTGATTTTGATGCTTTCAAGTCGTTTTGTAATAAGCATTCTAAGTTCATATATAAGCCATTGCTTGAACATTCCGGTCATGGTGTTAGTTTTGTAGATTCGGGTATAATAGATCAGGAAGAATGGTTCAATAAAATGCTTTCATCACCAGGTATCGTAGAAGAGCTTATTATACAAGGTGATGAATTAAACGTATTGTATCCGCATTCGATTAATTCCTGTAGAATAGTGACTTTCACGGATAATTCGGAAGTAACTATAATCGGAGGAACACTTAGAATGGGATGTGGGGGTAACGTTGTTGACAATGCTGGTGCAGGAGGTATATATGCAAGTATTGATATTGTTACGGGAATATTGCAATCTGATGCACAGAACTATCATAATCAGCATTATATTAATCATCCAGATACTAATGTTCCTATCAAGGGCTTTAAACTTCCAAGATGGCAAGATGCCATTGAGTTAATTGGCAAAATGGCTCGTAAATGCGAAGGTGCTACATTGATTGCGTGGGATATCGCTTATAGCGATAATGGATGGGTTATGGTAGAAGCCAATGACAATGGAGCCTGGATTATAATTCAATCTAATCTTCAGACTGGAGTCAGAAGCCGTCTATTTAAGTTAATGGATAAATATTTTGAATCACAAAATAAAATAGGGGGGGGTAATTATCAGGTAGTCAATGATTTAACTGTAGAGGATTGGATCGTTGGAGCTAGACGTAGGTATGCTGGACGGGTTTTAGCCAATAAAAGTTCAATACGTAAGAGCTTGACTGGCAGTCAAAAATTGATGGTTGATTCATTTTGGAATGGATATGGTAGGAATGCGTCCAAATTATTTGATCTGGGACAGTATGAGGTTTATAATAGGTATAAGAATGCTGATACGCCAGTAGAATTATTTATTCCAGATGATTTTTACTATTGCTATGCAGACTTATACTTTACTGATTACCATACATCAATAAAGTTTGATAACAAAAATTTATATGATCTATATTTCTTTGATGTTCATAGGCCTGAAAGCCTTGGAAGAAATATAAATGGAATTCTTCTGGATTCCGATTATAATCAAATTTCGATGGAGTCGCTTTTAAGCAAATGCTCTGAAGCGAGGAGTGCGATTATAAAGAAAACGCTAAATTCAGATGGTGGGCATGGTATCGCTTTTTTTGATGATTGTAATTTAAAAAGTGACGAATTAGTGACCTATCTTTCTGGAAATAGAGATTTTATAATTCAGCGGGTTATTAAACAGCATCCTGATATAGCAATTTTTAATCCTGAAAGTGTGAACACGGTAAGGATCATGACATTGTTTTTCAACAATGCCGTTCATGTCCTATCATCTGTTTTAAGAATGGGTATAAACGGGAGCCGTGTTGACAATGCGAGCAGTGGGGGAATTGTTTGTGGCATTAATGACGATGGATCATTAAAAAGATATGCTTATGACTCAGTTGCAAATGTTTACGAGTGTCATCCCCAAGGCATGAGTTTTGAAGGCCATGTAATTCCGAGTTTTGATAAGTGTATTGAAATTTGTAAATCTCTTTCTCTCAGATTTGTAAATATAAGCCGATTGATTTCTTGGGATCTTTCCATAGATACCAACGGTATGCCATTATTGATTGAAGCAAATTTTACAGGAGGGCAATTGGACTTCCATCAATTATGCAATGGTCCTATATGGGGAAATATGACAAAAGATGTTTTAGACGAGATCTTTTTTAATTCCAAGGAGGTCAAAACGATACTTAATTATTACGATGGAATCTGTAAACAATAATCCAATTCTTGTTATTCAGACAATCACTTATAATCATGCTAGATACATCCGTCAAGCCCTTGAAGGTTTGGTAATGCAGCGTACCAATTTTTCTTTCGTAGCGATAGTGCACGATGATGCTTCTACCGATGGTACTGCTGATATAATACGTGAGTTCGAATCACTTTATCCGGACATTATTAAACCGATATATGAAACAGAAAACCAATATTCCAAACATGATGGCTCGCTAGGTCGCATAATGCGTGAGGCGACAGATGCTTATTCTCCCAAATATATAGCTATGTGTGAGGGAGACGATTATTGGACAGATCCCCTAAAGCTCCAAAAGCAAGTTGATTTTCTGGAGTCCCATCTGGATTATTCAATGTGTTTTCATAATGCAGTAATTCACTATGAAGATGGAAATCAAGAGGAACGTTTGTTTTCAGATATAGAGACACGACAATATTTTGAAAAGGAATTAACTTCAGGATGGCTGGGAGCTACAGCCAGTTATGTATTTCGCCGGTCGGTACTTTTGTCAAGGTATTTTACTGAGTTTGTTAATTCGACGAAGTTTATAGTGGGAGATTATCCATTGTTATTATCTTGCATACGATCTGGTAAAATATTTGCAATATCGGATTGCATGAGTGTTTATCGAATTAATCCCGGAGGATGGACTCAACGGAAACATTCTGCTTATAAGTTTATTGAAATGGAGAGGGAGGTGGATAGGATTTTTGGAGGAATTGCTGGTGAGTCTGCAAAAATTAATGCTTCGAAGTATTCTAGAGAGGCTTTATCTTTATTATTTAAAGGAAATTTGCATGAGAGTTTTAAGATTTGGAATAGTGCATTGAAATTCGCTCCGTGGTTAACAATTAAAGCGAATGTAAAATTTGCATTTAGATTATGTCGTTCTAAGTTTGGTAGATTGTGAATATTTGCTTTTTAACATCTGAATTTCCAAATTTGAGGTCTGGCGGTGTAGAAAATGTTACATACCGTTTGATTAAAGAATTTATTGCTAGAGGTCATAATGTGTCTTGCATTAGTTCGGATGCACCCTCTAGTGAAATGGATATTCCGTTTAGGCATTTATGTATTAGAAATCTTTCTTCTCCTGAAAAGTCTATTAGCGCATTTTTTTCAGCAAATAATGTTAATATAGTAATTAATCAATCTATTGAGCTGCAATGGCGATTTATTTTAGATAAAATTAAGCCGAACTTCTCACATGTGAAGTTTATAAAAACCTTACATACAGATCCTTATTATGCAATAAAAAGTGTCCGTGATATTGAACCATTATATGTTACTCATGGAAATTTGGCGCGTTTAATTTATAGATTTTCACCGGTAACATTTTTGCGTTATTATCGCCGATATAAATACCTTAGATCTTTATATCAGGATTGGATCTATTTTTATGATGCCATAGTGCTATTGTCATCTAGGGTATTAGACAGTTTAAAGAAAATAACTGGATTATATGCACATCACAAACTTTTTGCAATAAATAACCCTGTTGATATTGGGGGGTGCGATAATAGAGATCAAAGGCAAAAATTAGTTTTGTTTGTTGGTAGGTTGCATCGTATGGCTAAACGTCCTGATCGCGTTTTAGCCGTTTGGAGAAAAATATACAAAGATTTTCCAGATTGGAATTTGATTTTTGTAGGTGATGGACCTATGCGTCATTCATTAGAAAAGTTTTGTAGGGATTCTGGTATGAGCAATGTGCTTTTTGTAGGCCAATGTGATCCTTCTCAATATTATAGAAAAGCGTCAATATTATGTGTCTCAAGTACATCAGAAGGTTTTTCTCTAGTTTGTGCAGAAGCCCTTTTATCTGGTGTCGTTCCGATTGCCTTTGATAGCTATGGAGCTGTAAAAGACTTAATATGTAATGGACATAATGGAATATTAGTTCCTCCTTTTGATTTGGATAAGTATGCAAAATGTTTAATTGATCTAATGCAAAATAAAGAATATCTGGAACAATTGAGGTATAATACACAAGATTCATGGAACTGCGATTGGGCATCAATTGATATAATAGTCAATCAATGGGAGGATTTATTTGCCAAATTAATATAAATTGGTATTACTTTTATAATATACTTGATATTAGAGAGATCTTTTAGTGATATATTTAGTAGTGGACGAATTTGTTTTTAATAGAAAACAAGATTTATTACGTGAGATTGTGTAAATACATGGAGCTACTTGTATATTATGGAAATAAAGGTTTGTTGGTTAAAATGACGTTTTTAATTTTTAATACAACAAATGGTGGGTTGCTTTTTTAAGGAGGATGAATTTAATGAAATCTAGGATATATACATTCGATTTCTTTAGGGTAATTGGCGCATTTCTGATTTTTCTTTGCCATGTAACATTATTTGATACTCATATTGGCGGGGGATTAGCTGTTGAGATGTTTTTTGTTTTGTCCGGCTTTGTGATGATGATGGGATATGGGACTGAATCATGTGGTTTTGTTGAGTTCATGAGAAAAAGATTCAAAAGATTGTATCCAGATTATTTTATTACTCTAATATTGGGTCTTTTGTATATGGTCTTTGTCATTGGTTTTGATTTTTGGCGCTCATTATTAAAAATTCCAGTTTATATGTGTTGCGCTCAGACTCTGACACCATTTATAAGTGCTACAGGTTTTAATTCTCCTGGTTGGTATGTAGCGACATTGATTTGGATTTATATTGGCTTTTTCGTTTTTGAGAAATTACCCGGAATAAAATGGTTATTATTATGTGTATGTGCAGTTGTATTAGTTTGGGTAAAACCATTGGTTAATGATTCTGGATATGGTACCTGGTTATATTATTTTTCTCCATTTTCTCGTTTTGTAGATTTTTCAATTGGAATGTTGGCTGCTATAATATATAAGAAGTATCCATTAAATATTAATTCTAAATTTCTGATGACTTGTGTGGAATTGATATCTTTAGGGGGGGGGTATGTTATGCATTGTTTACGAATCAGAGTTCCAAGTGAACTTTTATATGGGTATATTGTTGGGTATGGTTTTTTATGTGTTTAGTCAACAGAAAGGCTATATATCAGATATTATGCGTTTTAAGGTATTTGCAAATTTATCCAAATATACATATTCATTTTTTTTAATTCATTATTTGGTTATAATGACTATTACTAAGACAATGCATTTGAATCCAGGATTTACATTCTCAAATGTCCTATTGGTAATAGGAATGTTTGTAATTTCAGCCATTCTATCTGTATTATTGCATAATATTACATCAAAAAAATTGTATTTTGCTGTGTTGAAGCAGAATATAAATTGATCATACATTAAAGATTTGTAGTAGTGCGCATACTTTGGTTTTCGGTAACCCCATCGTTGTTTAATCCATTCAGCAACAGCCATAACGGTGGCGGCTGGATAGCGTCGCTTGAGCAGATCGTAAGAAAAAACAGCGCGATAGAGCTTGGGGTGGCATTTTATTGGAGAGATGATAATGGAGTGTATGAAAATGAAGGAGTGAAATATTATACACTTCCAAATGACAATAGGAATATCGTCAAGAAATTTATCAAACCTGAAAATGCCAATGAAAGGATTGACAGATATTTGAAAGTCATTAACGATTTTAAACCCGATGTGATTCATATTTTCGGCAGCGAAAATGATTTCGGGCTGATCTGTGGCAAGACAGATATTCCCGTTGTGATTCATATGCAAGGTTCATTGCCTCCATATCACAATGCGCTCTTTCCGGTAGGAATGAATAAACTTGATTTTCTATTTGGACGAGGGCTGACATGGCGTCGCCGATTGATTGGCTGGCGTTCAGAAGGGGCTTTTCTCCGTAAGGCAGGGCGCGAGATTGAAATTCTAAGGAATTGCCGTTATTTTATGGGTCGTACTGCCTGGGACAACAATATCGTGCGGCTTTTTAACCCTTCGGCAGTGTATTTTCATTGTGAAGAAGCTCTCCGCGATTCGTTTATAAACGGGGATAGGGCATGGAAATATCGTGAACGCGGGAAGATGCTCATTGTGAGTGTCATTTCCAATCCTTGGTATAAGGGTGTGGATCTTATTCTGAAGACTGCGAAATTGTTGAAAGAGAATGCGTGCTTGGAGTTCGGATGGTCCGTATATGGGGTTAATGATATCCGTTTCTTTGAAAATAAATATGGAATTAAAGCGCGTGATGTAAACGTGGATATCAAGGGAAGCGTCGGTAAAGAGGTACTTGTGGATGCCTTATGCGATGCTTCATGTTATGTGCATACCAGCTACATTGATAATAGCCCGAACAGTCTGTGTGAGGCACAGTATCTTGGGGTACCCGTTCTGTCAACATATGTCGGAGGTATTCCGTCGCTGGTGAAAGATGGTAAGACTGGTATACTGTTTCCCGCAAATGATCCATATACCCTGGCTAGCCATATTATCACGATGAATAGGAACCGTGAATTTTGCGAAAGACTAAGTAACGCAGCACGTGAAGTTGCCATCAGCCGCCATAATCCGGAATATATCGGGACGACATTGTTTAATATATATAGAGAGATATCAAGGTGCAAAAATTTGCAGTAACGTTATTTCAAATTATTGGAAAGATTTGTGGGATGTTATTTTCCCCTTTTTGCGGACATAGGTTTGATTTCTTACGGTATGTTTTCAGCTATTCATATGTTACCGCGTTGTATTCCTCCCGTTTTAAATCATTTGGTCATGATTCTAAGTTAGTTGGTGCGCCAGATGAGCTTCGTTTGTCAGAAAATATTTCAGTAGGTAATTTTAGCCGGTTAGGTCGGCACTTGCTGCTTCGATGTTATAAAGTTTCAGATGTAGTCCCTGAAATTGCAATAGGCACTCAAGTGAACATAGGGGATTATTCAACATTGTCTTGTTGCAATAAAATCGTGATTTGCGATGGCGTGCGGCTTGGGCGTATGGTAATGATTACAGATAATGCACATGGGCATACTGATACAATTGAAGAACTTCATCAATCACCGATTGATAGGCCGTTAGTTTCAAAAGGTCCTGTGTATATAGAAAAAAATGTCTGGATAGGAGAAAAAGCTACAATTTTGCCAGGAGTAACCATTGGTGAGGGGACTATTATTGCTGCAAATGCGGTAGTTACTCATTCGGTTCCCCCGTTTTCTATCGCAGCAGGTTGCCCGGCGAAAATAGTTCGAACTTTCTCTGTTAAGTAGTTTTAAGCATCATTGTTATGAAAATAATACCACTATATTTGCCTCAGTTCCATACATTTCCGGAAAATGACCAGTGGTGGGGCAAAGGATTTACTGAATGGTCCAATGTTAAGGGGGCAAATCCCCTTTTTGATGGACACAATCAGCCACGTGTACCGTTGGGTGGCAATTATTATGATCTGAGCCAACTTGAGACACTTAAATGGCAGTGTAAGCTGGCAAAACAGTATGGTATATATGGATTCTGTATGTACCATTATTGGTTCAACGGTCATTTGCTCATGGAGAAACCTATGGAGATGTTGTTGGCTCATCCTGAAATTGACATAAAATATTGTATTTCCTGGGCCAATCATGATTGGACTGATGCCTGGAAGGCTTCAGATCGCCCTCCACGTGTCCTTATATCCCATGATTTTGACGATGAACAGGATTGGGTAAACCATTTCAATTATATGTTGCCATTTTTCAAGGATAAGCGGTATATGAGTGAAAACAATAAACCGCTGTTGGTGATATATATTCCCAATTTGATCCGTAAATTATCCAAAATGCTTGATTTATGGACTCGTATGGCTCGTGAGGCAGGATTTGATGGACTGACTTATATATATCAGAGTGCGGCATCTAGTTTCGATCATTCATGGGATCACACTCTGTTTGATTATGGTGTTGAGATGAACCCCGGGTATGCAAATATGGCATTCCAGCAAAGAAGGAGTTTTGGCTTGTTTCCACGCCTAATGAAATATAGCAGGGAGATAAAGCGCCGGCTTGGTATCAAACGTAGTCTGGTACCGGTCTCAAAGCCCAAAGAAGTCGGCCATATAGATTATGATGCAGTATGGCAAAATATACTCCGTTTGCGTCCGGCAAGTGAAAGGCCCCGAATGATTCCATGTGCGTTTACCGACTGGGATAATACGCCACGCCACAAAGAACGGGGATATGTATATGATGGCGTTTCTCCTGAAAAATTCAAGAAATATTTCCAGCAGTTGATCCGGAATACAAAACAATATTATAGTACTGACATGGTATTTGTTTTTGCTTGGAATGAATGGGCTGAGGGGGGATATCTTGAGCCTGATGAAAAAAATGGTTACGCATTTCTTGAGGCTATCAGAGACTCTATTGAATTATGAGGTTGCCACGTGTAAACGAGTTGTTTGAAGATCGCAATCTTGCGACTTTCATGCTCGTATTTATGAGTGTACAGTTTATTTTTATTGAAGGTATGACAATAAGCATACCTAAAGTAGCCTTTATGGCTATTATGCCGGTTGTGTTTCTTGTCAAATTTCCTTATCCTACCAAGGCGCTTCTTTATGGTTTTGCCTATCTGCTTGTGACGATGATGATGTGTGAGATTAACGGCTCTATAAGTCGTTATTCTACATTTATCTATACTGCTCTTTTTTTGTTTACATTTACTGTTTATTATAATCTCGTTTGGATTAAAGAATGCTTCACGCTAAGATATTTTCTTAATTTGGTAAAATGGGTGATTCTGGGGTATACCATATGCCTGGTGTTGCAGCAGGGATGTATTCTTGTCGGAATAAGAAATTTTCCGTTAATCAATCTTGTAGGTGGTAGTTATTATGCGTTTAACCATCTAAATACACTTGCAATAGAGCCATCTCATGCAGCGCGTATAATGACGGTTTTCTTTTATGCCTTTCTCAAATGTACCGAGTATGCAAATGGGCAACCGATGAGCATAAAAGAATTATATCAGGAATATAAATGGGTCATCATCTCATTTATATATTTTATGATTTTTATTGGCAGCGGAACGGCAATGGTTGGACTGGCAGTCATATCTCTTTATTTTGTAAAAAGGAAATATGCTTTTTTTATATTACTTGCCGGTTTTCTGTTTTATATAATGTCGCCTTATATAGATTATGAACCGTATAACCGCGCCGTTGCTACTTTGAATGCTGCGATGACTGGCGATACGGAAGAAGTTATAAAAGCAGACCATAGTGCTTCGTCGCGTGTTAATATTATCATTGATACGTTTACAAAGACAGATCTTGCGGATTCGCAGACATGGATAGGGCATGGAATGGATGCGGAAAGAGATTCATCTATAAATATGGCAATATATGACTATGGTATGATTTCTTATCTTACTAAAATTGCCTTCTTTATAACGTGTTGCTTTACAAGTGTTTTCTCGCTTGAGACATTGATGTTTGTCTTGTTGTTTGGAATGAATATTGGCAATGTCGCATATGGTTGGGCTGCATTGATGGCTTTCACAACACTGAAATATTTTAGGAGAATTTCAGAATAATAGCCAATTTTTGCTTTTATTGATTTCTGGTAACAGAACTGGTTGTTTTGTTTGCATTCCTCATTAAAGTATAAATAGATTTATTGCTAAATGTATGAAAATTAGCAGATTGAGTTTCTTCCTGCATTTTTGTCGGCGGTTTGGCATAAGAACTTCAATTGGGTATATATTAATGCCTTATCTTTACAAACGCAAAGCTTTGCCTGCCAAGCATCGTGCAGTAAAAAATTATTTATATAGTTGGGCTAAAAAGTATATTGATTTCAATAATATTGAAAACAATATAGAACAGAAATTGAATACACCTGTTTTTCTGGAAAATCCAATATGGTATTGTTGGCTTCAGGGAGAGAAAGATATGCCACCAGTTATAAAACTATGTTATGATTCTGTTAAGAGAATGGCTGGTGAACGCAGGGTTGAGCTAGTGACATTTGATAATGTAAAACATTTTGTTGATGTCCCACAGACAATTAAACAAAAATTATCTGATGGTGAGCTTTCATTTACTCATTATGCAGATTATTTGCGTATTTTGTTATTGAAAACTCATGGTGGACTTTGGATTGATGCTTCAATATATGTTACACAGCCAATAGATTTTAAAGAATGTGAGGGTGCGATTTATACTTTGAAATCCCATAAAGTCAACGATGTATTTGTTTCTGACTATCGTTGGACAGTAAGTCTGTTGGGGTGTGCGCGTGGCAATTTATTATTTTCTAAACTGGAATTGCTAATGCGAAAATATATTGAGGATCATGATGGGTTTATAGATTTTTTTCTCTTTGATTATCTTATAAGCGTCCTTTATGATAATATCCCAAGTATAAAAAAGATGATTGATGAAGTCGTCTATAGTAATGAGGAATTTTATGGACTGCATGGTCTTATGAACAAGCCTTTCAATAAATGTACATGGGATAAATTAAGTGGAAACCAAGGATTTCATAAATTAAGCTGGAAGTCAAATTATTTATTGGAAACTCCTGGTGGAGAACAAACGTTTTTTTCGCATCTGTTAGATATAAATGACTGAATACCCTGCTATTTCTGTGGTTATGCCAGCTTATAATGCTGGGCAATACATAGCAAAATCTATAGATAGCATATTATCTCAGGATTTTCGGGATTTTGAGCTTATAATTGTAGATGATTGCTCAATGGATAATACAACTGATATTGTATTATCTTATAAAGATAGCCGTATAAAACTTATAAAAACAGATTGTAATACCGGATCTGCTAAATTACCACGAGAAATAGCTGTAGAACAAGCATGTGCGCCATATATTTGTTGGATTGATTCTGATGATACTGTTGATCCTGATTATCTTTCTTCGCTTTTAGATAGAAAAATCAAAACTGGAGCCAATATCGTATGCAGTTGTATGTTTGCTGAATGTGGTAGTGGGCAAAAGTATACTCTTCCTGATAAGAATTTCGACTATGGAATGATTATTAGTGGACGTGATGCATTGATTATGACTTTGGATTTCCCATGGCGTATAAACTTGAATGGGTGGTTGTGCGACAAATGGCTTTGGACAGCTATTTCTACATTTAAGAGCATGTCAATAAATCATATGGATGCTGATGACTTTTCTGCTCGTGAAATTCTTTTTAATGCTGAAAAAGTAGCTTTTTGCACAGCTGCTTATCATTATAGATTGCATCCTGAAGCAATTACGAAAAAGATCTCACCAAAAAAATTTGAATCTGTAATTACAGACCGACTGGTTCTTGAGTATCTTGAACAAAATTACCCCCCCGCAGTTAGATTTATTAAAAAGTCTTTATGCAAGCGTATGATTGCTTTGATGAGAATATATGTGGTAAATAGTGGCAGTCTTAAATTGAGTGATAGATTGAAATCTAAAAAGTTACTTAATCAATACTTTTCTAAAATTAGTTTTTCTGAGATATGGTCTGCTGCCATACCTTTGAAATTAAAAATACTTCTATCTTTACCATTTAGCCTTTCATTAGCGATTGTTAAGTCGGTTAATTAGGTTCGTGTCTTTAAAATGGCAAGGTATGCTTACCATTTCATTGATATGGGTTGATAAATTAATTATTTTATGCGTATGGGCACATATTATTCAAGTATAGATAGGACTGGCGATTCGTTACAATCTAAGGTGATTTCATTTCTCCGATTCCCTCTTATTGTAGCTGTAGTGCTTATACACACAGAGCCACACAGTGTTATTGCAGGGAGCAATGAAGTTGTAGGTTCCCAGCATTATGGCATTTACAATATGATATTCATGCTTATAAGCAATATCTTTGCAAATGTTGCTGTTCCACTATTCTTTTTCATATCAGGATTTTTGTTTTTTAATAAGGGGGGGTATTTACACTTACTACTTATTTGAAAAAGATAAGGAAAAGAGCTAAATCGTTATTGGTGCCATATATAATATGGAATATTATAGTTTACCTGATATTACTGTTATGGCAGACTTTCTGGCCAGGAAGTTCCAGTGGTAGTAAACTGGTCATAAATTATAGTTTTGTTGAATGGCTTAGAATTTTTTGGGATATTAGAAGTGGCTTTTACCCTTTGTGTGCCCAGTTCTGGTTTTTGCGGGATTTAATGGTTGTGATGATTTTATCACCTGTAGTATATTTATTGGTAAAGCTATTAAAACAGTATTTTTTATGTATTTTAGGGATACTATGGTTTACAAACACTTGGTTTGATATAACGGGGCTTAGTATTGCGGCAATCTTCTTTTTCTCATGCGGTTCTTATTTTGGAATTATGAAGAAAAATTTTGTCAAGATTCTGAGGCCATTGATGAAATTATCTGTAATTATATATCCGATAGTATGTTTGACAATCCTTTATTTTCGTTCAGAGCCTGCTGTTGTAAAATATTTGTTGTCTTTAAGTACCCTGATCGGAATGATTTTAGCGATTACAATATCGGCATATTATATTTCTAGGGGGAAATGGTCTGTAAATAATTTTCTTTCTGAGAGCAGCTTCTTTATTTACGCTTATCATCAGATAATACTGGCATTAGTAGTGAAAATTGCCGTAAAAACTTTTTATCCCATGTCTGACTTCGGTCTTTTGGTAGTATATATTATTTCCCCGATATTGATTATTTGTTTTGGCTTAGGTCTTTATTATGTTTTGAGGCATTATTTGCCACGTTTTACCAGCATTATTACTGGTGGCCGTTAATTTTGTTGCCATTATATAGTGGATTTAGGAACTGATTTAAGAATATAATTTTTATAGTCCGCATAATTGTGGCTTATATGAATTAGCATGCCAATAAGTATTAAGTTTTGGTATGTAATTATATGCAGCTAAATGAAAATATCTATAATAATACCGGTTTATAATGTAGAGAATTACATTCAGAAATGTCTTGAATCGGTTTTTGTCCAAGCATATACAAATATTGAGGTAATTCTGGTAGATGATGCATCTCCAGACAGAAGCATCCCCTTGGCACAGGAATTGATCCATAAAAACAATCGGTGTGATATGTTCCGTATCATTACCCATGAGATAAACAAGGGGTTGTCTGCGGCGCGTAACAGCGGTGTTGCTGTTGCAACGGGAGATTATGTATATTTTTTAGATAGTGATGATGAGCTGTTTGATGAGAAATCTATTGCAGTTCTTGCTGAGAATGCCTCTAAATCCAATGCAGATGTTGTTATTGGCAATTATATGGGGGTTAAGTCAGATTCTTCTTACGTATCAAAATATAATAAGGATCGCATATTGACTGGCGACAATTTAATCTCCTCTTTTGTGAAAGGTGATGTGACGATAACAGCTTGGAATAAGTTGGTTAAAAGATCGCTTTTTGCAAATGGAAGATTATCATTCAAGGAAGGGATTTTAAATGAAGATGAATTATTCTCATATCAGCTTCTTTTTTTGAATCCTCTAGTGTCAATGATCGGTGCGACAACATATAAATATAATATTCGCCCAGGCTCAATAATGACTACCGCCAACTATAACAGGCTGCTTTCACCGGTGATTGTATATGAAGAAGTTGTGAAAAGTTATAAGGCAATTGATGGTGATAATGCCATGATGCTTGTTAACCTGGATCATTTTGCTTTTAAGAGATATGTGGATATTATGCGTTCATCAGTGGAAACGACAGTAAAACGGTCACTTTACCGTCGGTTACGCGCTGCTCAGCGTTCAATATCCGGCATAGGAAAAATGAGATATATTTATAATTCACATTTGTACATGCCGAAAGCGATCGGTTTTAAGGTAGTATCAATTGTGGCTAATTTTTATGCCAAATCCCGAAATCTTAATTGACAGAAATGAAAAGAATACTCTTTTGTATTGAAAATTTCCAACATGGTGGTATAACGAAGGCGCTTGAAAATATTATTTCGCTTGTTGATAAAGAGAAATATGATGTTGGAATTTTCGTTGTAAATCAAGAGGATGGTCCTTATAAAGATATTTTTGTTCCTTATTTGAAATATCCGGCAGATAAGTTCCTTAATGCATATTGCACTAATTATAGGAAATACCATGGAATAAAAAAACTGTCATTACTTGCGCTTAAATTTGCAAGAAAGACTTTGGCAAAATTTTCTTATGACCCTTTTGAAAAGTTGTTGGCAAAATGGGCAAAGCGAATATCAAATGATAATTTTGATTGCGTCATAGCATTTGCTGAGGGGTATATAACAAATTTTGTTTCAAAAATCAAGGGACATAAAATTGCATGGATACACATTGATTACAAACGATACCTTACGTATTCAGGCAATCCTAATGAAAAATCTGTATATGGTAAATACGGCAGTATAGTGATTCCAAGCCGTTTTTCCAGTGCTTCATTTGCGGAAACATATCCAGAGCTTACTGAGAAAATAAGAATTATCCCAAATGTCATCAATTGTGAGATAGTTAAAAATAAGTCTGTTGAAACTTCAAATCTTGACAAACGTTTTACTACTGATTGTTTTACACTCGTTTCTGTCGGCAGGGTTTGTTATGAGAAACGTTTTTTCCAGATACCGGTAATTGCCAGAAAGTTAAAATCCAGAGGTATTAATTTCAAGTGGTATATAATAGGCGATGGTTCTGAACCTGAAACGGCTACATTGCTGAGGTCTATAAATAGTGAAAATGTTACAGATTGCGTAATTCCACTTGGACGGAAAGACAATCCATATCCATATATAGCAAAAAGCGACCTGTTGGTTAGCACTTCACTTTCTGAAACATTCTCATATGTGGTGTTTGAGGCAAAAATTCTGGGCGTACCGGTTGTTTGCGCAGATTTTGGTACTGCACCTGAGATTGTAAATGAAAATGAAGGGATAATATCCACTATATCTGATATGGATGGGCGTATTTATGAATTATTATCAGATCATACCAGATTAAACCAACTGAAATGTAATCTAAGAGATTATAGGTATGATAATGCCTCTGTATTAAATGAAATTTATAAGTCAATCAACAATATATGATGCTTGTTTCAAAAAATTCAGATTTAACAGGTTTAGATATTGTTAAATTTCTAATGGCATTTGCTGTAATTGCGATACACTGCCGTCACGAAGGACTTGTTGGTGCTTCAGAATGGCCATTAGGAATTGAGTGGATTGTCAAAATGGCAGTCCCGTTTTTCTTTATTGCATCCGGATCTTTATTGGCGCGTAGATTTGATGGTGTAGATATTCCAACTGACGAACAACGGAATGTCTTAAGGCGGCGGGCATTGACATTATTTCGTATTTTTGGATTTTGGTTATTGATTTATTTGCCAATTGCAATATATGTATATGTTGGTGATGGTACGATATGGTGGAAAGCCGTGGCAGGTTATGTTTATAAAGTGTTGACAGGTGGCCATTCTTTGTGGGCTTGGCAGTTATGGTTCATTTACTCTATGGCATTTGTCTTTTTATTATATAGCATAACATTATTATCAAAACACACTGTAATAGCATTATTTGTCTTTTTCATAATGCTTTCCTTTATAAATTCAGCGTTTGTACAATATGGCATACAATCGCTTAAATGGGTATACGTGCTGACACACAGTACATTAGGGGGGGGTGAATGTTTGACGGCTGGCATACTGTTCTATCGTTTTCAGAAACAAATCAATAGACTGTTTATTGCATTGATACTTTCTATGGCCAGTTTTATATTGTATGTTTATGAATTGCCCATTTTTGCTTTGTTAGGAGGTCTTTCGCTCTTTATATTGGCTTTACATATAAATCCTGTAACGAAACCGGTATTTTTAACGTTACGTCGTTTAAGCATGTGGATTTATTATCTTCATATGATAATAGTGTTCTTTATTGTGACGTTCGTTGTCCCGAGATTTAGTCTTACATTGTTTGAAGTTTTTATTATAGATGCTATTTTGACCTTTATTGTTGCTTATTTTGTGGATTATTGCCAAATTCATGTGAAGTGTTTGGCGCCATTGAGTTTATTGATAAAATAGTGTTTGAGTAGATATGTGCTAATTTTTGGATTGTGGAACTATGTTTTTATCAATTGTAATTCCGATATATAATGGAGCGGATACTATCAAGAGGTGTCTTGACAGTATATGGAACCAAGGACTGCCAGAAAATGATTTTGAGGTAATTTGTGTTGATGATTGCTCCAAAGATGACACAATATTTTTGTTGTCGGAAATTGCAAAAGAGCATCCACAACTAAAAGTTGTAAAAAACAGAGAAAGTTTGCGTGCTGGTGGTGCGAGAAATCATGGGGTGCGTGAAGCTCAAGGACGCTATATCCAGTTTATTGACGCTGATGACTATTTTCATCCAGGTTCGTTAAAAACGGCATATTTGTATCAAAAAGAAATGGCTTCGGGGGGGGTGGATATCTTAGTGTGCGATTTTGCAAGACATACCTTGCAAAAGGTTAACGATGAATTGGTTCATAGATTCCCGTCTACAGACATAATGACAGGGCGAAAATTTTTTGTAGTAAATTCTTTGCCATATGCTCCATGGAAATATATGTTTAGGCGGGAACTGATGATAGATAATAAAATATTTTTTGCTGAAAAAGTAAGTTGTGAGGATGTTGATTGGTCGCATAAAATCGCATTTTATGCAAAAACGATGCAGTATAAACCGATATTGCTCACACATTACATATTGTCTGAGTCAAGCCAGACTGGTAGCGAATACAAAAAGGCGACCACTGTTTTTCATAGACTGATGGCTGGAAAACGTTTAACGGATTTGGTTCATTTATGCAATACGGATGAAGAAAAATCCCGAATTATCGCAGTCGCACAGCAAACATTATTAAATGGTGTGATTTTTCTATGTGCGGTGTTTTCTAATCCTGTAAAAAAAGCTGATATTGTTAGGGATTGTATTGACAATCAGTTGAATTGGAGAAAAGAATTGCGGATTATAAGGAGATTCCCTCTGATGTATGGCTTGGCTTCTACTGCAATAGCACCTTTGTTTAGAACTGCGATTTATATTAGACGTAAATTTTTTGGAAGATAATTATGGATTTGACTGTGGCAATATGCATGTATAATGCAGAAAAATATATAAAAGAGACGTTAGAATGCATTTCAAATCAGACGCGACAAGATTTTCGTTTGTTGTTTATAAATGACTGTTCTACCGATAATTCAGTAGAAATAGTCAAACAATATTTTGAAGAGTATCCTCGTCAATATGAAATCGTCACAATGAGTTGCAACAAAGGGCTCTGTGCAGGACGTCGGTATGTGGAAGAAAATACCGAAACCAAATATTTGCTTTTTGTTGATGCTGACGATCGGCCATTGCCTCAGTATGTTGAAAAACTGTATGACAAGATCACATCTGATCCCCAACTGATGGCTGTTGGTTGCTATTTGGAATATATTAACATATATGGTGAACGTGTTCCCGGTGGTATATTCCTGGGAGAGAAAGACAAGGAGAGTTTCTATGAAAAAGCTAAAAAAGAGAAACTGATCTTCATGGCATCAACTTCTATATACAATAGGGAGCTCGCTTTGTCTGTTGGTGGTCATAATACAGATGGATTCCCAGACGGAAAGCCTCGTTATCAAGATTTGTGTGAAGATCTTGATTTATGGACAAGAATGAGCGATTTATATGCAAAGGGATATGCAATCATAGTCCTACCAGAATCATTATATCAATATAGGAAAGGTGAAGGTATGTCAACCAGCTCTTTTGGTATGATTCTGCGTATGCGGCATATCAAGACAAATCTGAAACGCCGTCGTCGTGGCGAACCTGAGTTGACGTTCATAGAGTTTCGTGAACAAATGCCTGATGATGAGTTGAAGCATTTGAAACGTGAAGCAAAATCTGCAGACATGCTACGTAACGGATATTATAGTTTACGTAATGGAAAAGTCTTTTCAGGTTTTAAACTTCTTGCAGGTTCGGTAGTTGCCAATCCACGTTATTTCTACAATAAGGTAAAACATAATCTATTGAGATTTTAATGCATAACAATTATACATCTGAATTCCAAACCAAATTATTCAAACTGCTGAACGAAACGGTCAGTTATGTCGTTTTACGCAACTTTGAGGGACTTCCGGAGCGTAATGACAGTCGTGACATAGATATCGCTATAAGTCGTGAAGACTATTATCGTCTCAAACCGCAATTGATTGAACTTATTGAGGACTTGGGATGGAAAATTATTACCTATCTTAATTCGGATAGGTTGGTTACATGGGTGGCCGGATATGTCAATAGCCAGAATGAAACAGAGCTGATCCAACTTGATTTCTTTTTTAACACTTCGGTGTTTGGCATAGAATTGATGTCAATAAATGAACTGTTGAATGATAGGCAGTTCAACGGCGACGTATATTATCCCAGTATTGAAGTCCAGTTCCTTGACAAATACCTGTACGATCGGGCTGTGGGTGCGCCGTACCCTAAGAAATACCAGGCTGTCAAGGAGGCCGCTCAGGATTCTCCCGCCGTTAAAGCGAAACTCAAGCAACTTTTCGGGGTTGGCACTGTCCAGGAATGCGATAAGACTTCTGGCCGCAAATTGTTGTGTAATGCGATCGGATGGAATCTTTGTCATCGTCCATTTGGGTTAGCCGCAGGCGTTTCGCGTTTCTTGCAGACATTTATAGGAAACTATCTTATGTCGCGTACAGGCTTCTCTGTGGGATTCACTGGTCCCGACGGTTCTGGAAAGACTACCGTAATTGATCGCACCATAGAACGGCTAGGAGATGTATTTGCCACTGCACATTCATACTATCATTTCCGTCCGGCTCTATTCGGTAATCTTGGCGATGTGGCGCATTCAGCGGGGCTGAAAAAAGAGGTAGACCGCAACTATAGCGATCCTCACCGTGGAGGTAAAACCGGCGTTCTTTCCTCTGTTGCCAGATTATGCTATTATTCAGTTGATTATATCTTTGGATATTTTTCCAAAGTGAAAACCAAGACACGCATCACGCGTCTTGTAATTTTCGACCGTTATTTTACAGACATAATATGCGACAGCCGTAGATCGCGTATTTATCTTCCTCCTAAATTCCTGAATCTGTGGCGCAAACTCTTGATCCCTTCTCTGGATTATAATATCCTTCTTACGGCATCGTCAGACACCATTCTCTCGCGTAAACGTGAACTTGATGAAGCCGGCATACGTGCCATCAACGACCGCATTGACTATCTTGCCCCACAGAAAGGATATTTCAAGGTGCTGAATGAAAGTACCCCCGATGAGGCGGTTACCATAATCCTCAACCATATTTTCGACCAGCAACATAATAAAAACTTGAAACGTTTGAAATAAAGCTGTTGATATGTCACGACTGAAGATTTTCATATCGGCATACGCCTGTGAGCCTGGGCTAGGTAGCGAGATCGGCGTGGGATGGCATTGGGTACTTGAGATGTCGCGCTATTTCGAGTTGTGGGTGCTCACACGCGAGAGCAACAGGGGTTCAATAGAGCCGTGGATCAAAGAACACCCCGAATACGGCGGTATACATTTCCTCTATTTCGACTTGCCGAAATGGGCACGCTTTTGGAAAAAAGGTCTCCGTGGCGTCAGGACATATTACAACATCTGGCAACGGTTGACAAACCGCATTGTGCGAAGTACAATGCGTGATAATGGGATACGGATATTCCACCATCTGACCTACGGCAATGCTTTATGGAGCGTAAGCAGTTACGGTTCACGTCAGAAATTCATCTGGGGACCTATCGGCGGATTAGAAACCATACCTGAAGATTTTTCAAGGCATTATGCCCGTAAATCGCGGCTGATAGAAAGCATACGGCGTTTTTCTGTCAAATCCGCATGTAAGAGTCCTGCATTGAAAAGAAGGGCATGTCGTGCCGATTTGATTTTATGTAAAACAGAGCTGACCCGCAATCTGTTACCTGCCAAGGCACAGGAAAATGCGGTACTTTTCACTGATGTCGCCACAGATACATCTGTGGCATCCATCGCACCTACTGAAGCTCACACCGGATTATGCTGTTTGGCAGTAGGAAGATTGGATGCCTGGCGCGGATTTGACATAGCAATAGAGGCTGTGGCAAAAGCGATAGAGACTTATCCGGAGATCCGTTTGGGCATAATGGGAAAAGGTGTGGACCGTGACCGTCTTGAAAGCCTTGCGAAGAAACTTGGGGTCAGTGAGAATGTGATATTCCTTGGATCGGTGCCTCCCGACGATTATCTCAGGCTTATGGCAGAGACCGATATCGTCCTGAATCCGGCCCTGAAAGAGGGGGCGGTAACAGTGTCTTTCGATGCCATGGCACTCGGAAAACCTCTTGTCGCACTTGACACAACAGGGTATACCCGTTATTTCAAACCGGACTTTTCCATTGTCATACCGCGTCGTGACCGTAACCATGTTGTTTCCGATTTTGCAAACGCCATACTGTCGCTTACAGATCCTGGTCTGAGGCATAAAATGGGAGAAAAGGCCAAAGAGGAGGCCTGCAACATATCCTGGCATCATCACGGCGAGGAAATACGCGACATAATACTACATGCTATCAATTGATTCCGTTATTGTCAGTGGAGGCAAACCGGCTTATCGGTTTTCTAATGCTGATGGTAAAACCTGGCTTGTGCCACGCAAAAACCTTTCCACTGCTTTACAGCTTTATCAGCCAAGTGGAGTGAAAGGCAAAATGCTTAAGGCGCTGTTCCCTTCGCTGCACTGGCTGAAACCGGTGCGTGGTGTTCTCCACGCATCCTGTGAGGCAGTCGGCTTGCGACCGGATATTTGTTCTGCGTTGATAGACGCTCTTGGAAGAAACGAACTGGAATTTTCTATCTTCGGGGGAACTCCCTCCATCCACCAGAAAATAACAGTCCAGATATTCAACAAACGAAAAATTCTGGGATATTGCAAGTTGACCGATTCTGATGCCATAAGGGATCTTTTTATTCATGAAAAGGCCCTGCTTGATGATCTACAGGCTGCCGGTATTGAAAACATACCCCGTTGCCTTGCATGTTTAACTCTCGCAGATGGCACATCAGTATTCATACAATCCACAGTAAAGACAGCCCGGTCATTCTCACCTTACAGATGGACACCACTGCATGAGGAATTCTTGACGAGAATGTCAGAACGGACTTTGACCACATTGAAGTTTGACCACTCCGATTTTGGTCGATCGTTGCTTGCGCTTAAAGAAAACTTGCATCGGTTTCCTCAGGAATTGCTTCAGACCATACACCGGTCATTATCCATAGTCCTTGAGCAAAATATAGGCCACCAGGTGAAATACTCTGCATTCCATGCCGATTTCACCCCATGGAACATGCTCATTGAAAACGGTCAATTGTTTGTTTTCGATTGGGAATACGGACGCATGACATATCCTCCGATGCTTGACCGCTACCATTTTTTTACGCAGCAAGCATTACATGTGGCTCATCTTTCTCCTGAACAGCTCTATGCATGGTTTGTCCGTCAGCCATGGTTTGACAATAGGGAGTACGAAATGTATCTTCTGGATATAATATCGCGTTTTACACTCCGCGAAGAAGGAGTGCTTCCATCTTCACTGATTGGCATGCTGCACAATTGGTGTGGACTTCTTGCATTTGTCGCCGAATAAAATCGGCCACCTACACTTATCAACATTATTATCATGAAACGGCGTATCGTCTGTTTCCATCTTCTGAACGATTTCAGTGGAAGCCCTAAAGTACTCCATGATGTATTGGAGGGGTTGCTGGAGGATGGCCATGAAGTAGACTTGGTCACAAGCAGGGGAGGGGTTCTTGACACTCTGAAAAATGGCCGGCTCAGGCGCAGGAGTCATAGCTATGCATTCTCTTCAAACCCTCTGGTGACTATATTCAGATATACGGCTGCCCAATTTCTTACTTTCTGTATGGCATTCCGTTACTTTTTCAGGCGTGATGTCATTTTTTATATCAACACTATTCTCCCTGTCGGTCCGGCTATAGCCGGGCGCCTTATGGGTAAACGTGTGATTTACCACTATCATGAAAATGCCTTTGTAAAAGGACGTTTTTATACGACTTTGGCAAAGGTAATGGAGCGCATAGCCCATGGCATCATATGCGTTTCGGCATATCAGGCGTCTTTCCTTAAACGTAAGCGTGGGGTAGAAGTGGTTCCCAATGCCCTTTCAACAGATTTTATTGATAAGTTGCATCCTGATCAGGCTGCATCGTTTGAGCGCAAAACCGTCCTTATGCTTTCCTCCCTTAAGGCATACAAAGGAACTGTTGAATTTATCAATCTTGCCCGGCTATTGCCTGAATTCAAGTTTGTTCTGGTCATAAATGATACTCCTGAGGCTATTCGCCAATGGATGGACAAAGAGAAGATGGTATTAACCGGGAATTTGACAATCCATCCGCGCACATCCGATGTCGCCCGGTTCTATAATTCTTCATCATTGGTTTTGAACCTCTCTGATCCGCGCCTCTTTATAGAGACGTTCGGCCTTACCGCACTTGAGGCGATGTCATGTGCGCTGCCTGTAATAGTACCCGAGGTTGGAGGCATTGCTGAAATGGTAGAAGATGGAGTGAACGGATACCATATTGATTGCAAGGACACCAACCGGCTTGTAAATGCGATCAAGTCAATTCTTACCGACAAAGATACCTATATGAGCCTTTCCAGCGAGGCTCTTGATGTGTCCTGCAGGTTCAATCGGGATGCTATGTTGAAAAAGATCTCATACCGGCTTTTCAATTGAAAGAAACCCCTTTACGATTGTGAAAATTAAAAAGGTTGCAATTATAGGCACACAAGGTGTGCCAGCCAGCTATGGCGGATTCGAATCCCTGGTAGAAAACATCATTGGCGAGAACTGCCCGGCCGATGTTGATTACACCGTTTTTTGTAGTTCAAGCGACATGCATTCACGCCAGCCCTCTTACAAAGGTGCTGCATTGAAATACGTGCCATTGCATGCCAACGGCATACACTCCATTCCCTACGATATGCTTTCAATGTGCAGGGCACTGAGAGGATATGATGTGATTTTGGTTCTTGGAGTCTCGGGATGCCTGTTTTTACCCATGCTTAGATTGCTCACCGGCAGCAAAATCGTTGTCAATATAGATGGGCTTGAGCATAAAAGGGATAAATGGGGTAAAATGGCACGATGGATCCTGAAAACTTCTGAGGCGATGGCTGTAAAATATGCAGATGTCGTTGTCGCCGATAACAAAGGGATACAGGATTATGTAAGTGAGACTTATGGCAAACAATCCGAACTTATCGCCTATGGAGGCGACCATGTTCACAGGCATGTCCCTCAGGCAAAGAAAGATGAGGTCTTGGAAAGATATGGCTTGAAACAGCACGAATACGCCATCACCGTTTGTCGTATTGAACCTGAAAACAACAGCCATATAATTCTTGAGGCATATTCTGGTACTGATAAAAAACTGGTATTCATCGGTAATTGGAACCATAGCGAATGGTCAAAGAAACTGCGTGAAAAATATTCCTGCCATAAAAACATCATGCTGCTTGATGCGATATACGATCTTGACATATTGTATGTACTTCGTTCAAGCGCCGGCATATATCTGCATGGGCATAGTGCCGGAGGCACCAATCCATCCCTTGTCGAGGCAATGCATTTTGGTATGCCGATAATAGCCTTTGATGTTGTATATAACCGGGAAACAACCGAAAATAAAGCATATTACTTTAAGACAGCATCAGATCTCATACCGCTTTCCGGAAGAAACGACCTTGACGGGGAGCAGATGAGGGAAATCGCGCAACGGCGATATACATGGGCGCACATTTCCCGTCAATATTGTAACCTGTATTAAGTTCAGATATTAATACTCAGAATAATAGATATAGGTTAGTATAGGAAAAAATCGTAACTTTGCATCAAAATCCACAAAATAACTGATATGAAAGGCATAGTATTGGCCGGCGGTTCCGGCACACGTCTGTATCCGCTTACCAAAGGTGTATCAAAACAGATGCTTCCTGTATTTGATAAACCGATGGTTTATTATCCTATTTCCACTCTCATGTTGGCTGGGATAAAAGACATACTTATTATCTCCACTCCGATGGACTTGCCTGGTTTCAAGCGCCTTCTTGGTGATGGCTCAGACTATGGCGTAAAATTCTCCTATGCCGAGCAACCCTCTCCCGACGGGCTTGCACAGGCATTCATAATCGGAAAAGAGTTTATTGGCGATGATTCGGTGTGTCTTGTCCTTGGAGATAATATTTTCCATGGAGCAGGTTTTTCCGGTGTTCTAAAACAGTCTGTTGAGTCTGTCGAGAAGGAAGGGAAAGCCACGGTGTTTGGCTATTGGGTTGATGATCCGGAGCGTTATGGCGTTGCTGAATTTGATGGCGAGGGCAATTGTCTTTCTATAGAGGAGAAACCCGAGCACCCTAAATCGAACTATGCTGTCGTCGGTTTGTATTTTTATCCCAATAAAGTAGTGGATGTAGCGTCAAGCATCAAACCTTCCGCACGTGGCGAGCTTGAAATTACGACTGTAAATCAGGAATTTCTGAAAGATGGTGAACTTAAGGTGCAGACCCTTCCGCGAGGCTTCGCGTGGCTTGACACCGGTACACACGACTCACTTGCCGAGGCATCCATATATGTCGAAGTGCTTGAAAAGCGTCAGGGGTTGAAAATCGCATGCCTTGAGGGTATTGCATACCGTCAGGGATGGATCGGCAAGGAAAAAATGATAGAATTGGCTCAACCAATGCTGAAAAACCAATATGGCAGATATCTGCTCAAGGTTGTTGAGGAAGTTGAGCGGACAGGCAATAAAAATCTTGATTGAAGATGGAAGTTATTAAGACTGATATAGAAGGTGTCGTGATACTGAAGCCCCGCGTGTTCACTGATGCGCGCGGCTACTTCTTTGAAAGCTACTCAAAGCGGGAGTTTGACGAACAAGTGCGTCGTGTGGATTTCGTTCAGGATAATGAATCTTGCTCCACCCGTGGTGTGATGCGAGGTCTTCATTTTCAGCGTCCGCCATTTACCCAGTCCAAACTTGTGCGTTGTGTAAAAGGTTCTGTCCTTGATGTCGCGGTGGATATCCGTAAAGGTTCCCCCACATATGGCAAGCATGTAGCCGTGGAGCTGACTGAGGAAAACCACTTGCAGTTCTTTGTACCCCGCGGCTTCGCACATGGTTTCGCAGTCCTGTCGGATGTGGCCGTATTCCAGTATAAATGCGACAATTTCTATCATCCGGAATCGGATGGAGGCATCTCCATACTTGACAGCTCATTGTCCATAGACTGGCGGCTTGATCCTTTGCAGGCCATATTGTCAGAAAAGGATCTTAAACATGCCTCGCTTAAGGATTTTGATTCACCATTTGATTATAACGTAGATCTTTACGCCGAATGAATATACTCGTAACCGGAGCAAACGGGCAACTTGGCAATTGTTTGCGCAATGCCGTAGCGCGTGGTTCTAAAGACAATTACATCTTTACCGATGTCGCAGAGCTGGATATTACCGATGCCGATGCGATCAATAAGGTGGTAAAAGACAATGACGTGAATATGATTGTCAATTGTGCCGCCTATACAAATGTGGATAAAGCGGAAGATGATGTGGAGTTTGCCGAAATACTCAATGCGGTGGCTCCCCGCAACCTTGCCGAAGCGATGAAAGCTGTAGATGGCACGCTCATACACGTTTCCACGGATTATGTTTTTGGCGGAAATGCCGGAAATACGCCCCGTGGTGAAGATGAGCCTGCCAATCCTACTGGTGTTTATGGCCTGACAAAACTCCATGGTGAGCAGGAAATTGAAAAATCAGGGGTAAAAGCCCTTACATTCCGCACCGCATGGCTCTATTCGGAATATGGAAAGAATTTTGTCAAGACCATGCTTGGACTGACTGCCACGAAACCTGAATTGAAAGTTGTTTTTGACCAGGCTGGCACCCCCACATATGCCCAGGACCTTGCCGATGCTATATTCCAGATAATAGAAAATCGTAAATATCAGGGTAATGAAGGCATTTATCATTATTCTGACGAAGGTGTATGTTCATGGTATGATTTTACAAAAATGATTGCTGAAATCGCAGGAAACGATAAATGCAACATACTTCCTTGCCATTCGGATGAATTCCCCTCAAAAGTTATCCGTCCGTCATATTCAGTCCTTGACAAGACACTGTTCAAAAATACATTTGGACTTGAAGTTCCGTATTGGACAGATTCATTAAAAACCTGTATTAAAAATCTAAAAGAAAATGAAGCGTAATATACTCATAACAGGTGGTGCCGGATTTATCGGCTCACACGTAGTTCGTCTGTTTGTCAACAAATATCCCGATTATCATATCGTGAATCTTGACAAGCTCACATATGCTGGAAACCTTGCAAACCTTAAGGATATAGAGGATAAACCCAACTACACTTTCGTCCGTGCGGACATTGCCGATCTTGACGAAATGCGACGCATCATTGCCCGATATAACATAGATGGGATTATCCATCTTGCAGCAGAAAGCCATGTGGACCGTTCTATAAAGGATCCTTTCACATTTGCCCGCACTAATGTAATGGGCACACTGGCTCTTCTCCAGGCAGCAAAAGAATATTGGGAGGCACTTCCGGAGAAATACGAGGGAAAACGTTTCTATCACATATCTACCGATGAAGTATATGGTGCACTTGAACTGACAGCCCCGGAGGGCATTGAGTCTCCGTTCACTACCACCGCTTCTTCTGCCGAACACCACCATGCATATGGCGAGGAATTCTTTTTGGAGACAACCAAATACAATCCTCACAGCCCCTATTCCGCCTCTAAGGCATCTTCCGACCATTTTGTGCGTGCCTACCATGACACATACGGCATGCCTACCATTGTGACTAACTGCTCAAACAATTACGGGCCTTATCAGTTCCCAGAGAAACTGATACCGTTGTTCATCAACAACATTCGCCACCGCAAGCCGCTTCCGGTATATGGAAAGGGCGAAAACGTGCGCGACTGGCTTTTCGTTGAGGATCATGCCCGTGCCATTGACCTGATTTTCCATGAAGGAAAGAACGCCGAGACATATAATATCGGTGGCTTCAACGAATGGAAAAATATAGATATCATCAAGGTTATCATTAAGACTGTCGATCGTCTTCTTGGCAATCCTGAAGGGCACTCCATTGATCTTATCACATATGTCACAGACCGTGCAGGCCACGATCTCCGTTACGCCATTGATTCCCGTAAACTGCAGCGTGAGCTTGGCTGGGAGCCTTCATTGCAATTTGAGGAGGGTATAGAGCGCACGGTACGTTGGTATCTTGACAATCAGGAATGGATGGATAACATTACATCCGGGGAGTATGAAAAATACTACGATGACATGTATTCAAACCGTTGAAACGCATATTGCGGCATGAGCTGCTTGTAGGTTCATAAATAGCATAACAAAAAACACCAGCCTGTATAAACGATAAAATGTCGTTTGCAGGCTGGTGTTTTTTGTTATATATGACTTTTTTAGTAATTTATTACTACCTTTGCATTGAGGTAGTCATTATTTCATATTTACAACCTCATAACCAGCTTTACACACTATGCATCCGTTCATGTCGGGTGACAGGTACCATAAAAACATACTAATTAACATGAAAAAGAGCTTTATAGTAGCGACAATGCTTTGCGCTTTGAGCGGAATGTACGCCCAGGCGCAAAGGCAGATCTCAAGTTTTAAGGAAATAAGGATTATTTCTGGAAACACATCAACGATTGGTGGCGAGAAACGGACTGAGCCGGGGATATACTATATTCCACAAGAAGATGGCACATACCAGGCCGCACGTCTCACAGTAGCACCTAAAGACGAGCCGGAAGAGGTAACAGTGCCTTATCTGAACCTTAACACTCCGCATTCTATCTGTGTGAACTGGAAGACTTCTGAAAAAGCCGATGGCTCTGTTGTAAGATTCGGCGTTGATCCTGACAAACTGGATAGAAGTTGCGAACCGTCTGTAAAGGCCATCAGTAGAAATTATTTTTGGCATACAGCCACGCTTGCCGGTCTTGAGCCGAATACCGTATATTACTATCAGGTGTCTACAAACGGCATAGAGAGCGATGTCTACCGTTTCCGTACTATGCCTGAAGCCGGTGACAAGTCAAAGATGCGTGTGCTTCTCATAGGAGACCATCAGCGTAATGAGCGCTCGGACTATGAATGGATGCTGGATGCGGCAAAAGAGACGGTAAAAAACAAATATGGCGATGGTCCGTTCGAAGACTATATCAGTTTCCTTCTCAACGATGGCGACCAGGTTGATCATGGTGGCGATCTGAATCTGTATGAAAAAGTACACCTGTACAAGTCGCGCTCTGTTTCACCAACTCTTGCCAACATGACCACTGTCGGTAACCACGAATATAAGGGAGACGACAACCTGAAGAATTATGATGGCCATTACCATGAATATGGCAACCTGGAATATAAAGGCATAAAGAGCGGTACATCCGGATATTATGCATATCAGGCAGGTTCGGTACTTATAATATCGTTGAATTCCGATGATACTTCGGTCGCGCAGAAAATGTGGGTCCGCAAAGTCATCGCGGCAGCTTCTGTTGATCCGACGGTTGATTTCATCGTCAGTGTGCAGCATCGTCCGCTATATGCCGAACAATATTCTGGAGATGTTTCCCCGTGGATGCTCAATGAAATCATGCCCATACTTTCATCAACGCCTAAACATGTGTTGAACTGCGGTGGCCATCATCATCTTTATGCACGCGGTCAGATGACAGACACTCCTGTATACCACATTATCACAGGAGGTGGTGTCGGCACATCGGCGGAAGGTTATGAACAGCTCTGGGGAAAGACACCAGACAATTTCAATCATGATGAAGTGCAGAAAACCATTGACCATTGGACATACCAGATACTTGAATTCGATCCGGCCACACGCACTATGACCGTTGATTGCTATTCGATAGGAAATTCACGTCTGGCTTTAGACAATGAAATTGTGGATACATTCACGCGCACTCTTGGTGAGCCGGCGGCTTTCGCACGTCCGGTTCTTGCGCCGGTTGATGCAAATATTTCACTCCCGTATACTTTTAAACAGGTTTCCGAATCTTCTGCTCCCTATGCAGTGCGCTATCAGATATCGTCCGATTCAGACTTTGCATCCACAGTCATTGATAAGGTTATAAATGCCGAAGATTTTTACGGAGCTACAGAAGATTTCCTTCCGCTTGACATTAACAAGGATAAAAACCTAAAAGAGTTTACTATAAACAACGGCGATCTGCCAAATGGCACATATTATATTCGTGTCTGCAATAGAGATGCGAATATTGAATGGTCTGAATATTCTGAGCCGGTTCAGTTTACCGTTGAGGGAGCTGTAGATCCGGCATCGGTGGATGTCGGTGGCAGGTTCTTCCATAAAGGCAATATACATGTGGCATATGACGGGGCGCCTGTGGGCACGGATGCTTGGGTTGCGATATATAGGGAGCATCAAAGCGGCGGTGATGGATCATATAAGTGGGGCTATACGGCAGCTGTTTCCGGAAGTATGGATTTTAGCATAGACGAGCCGGGAGCTTATTATGCTGTATTGTTCAAGGATGGCGGATATACGGAAATCGCGCCGCGCGCTTATTTTGTGGTCAGTGACAATTGCGACGAAAACACGCTTCCATCCATATCTACCGACAAACTCGTATATGAGGTTGGTGATCCTGTTGTAGTGAAACTTGATAATGCGCCATGTATATCCAAGGACTGGGTAGGCATATATACATCAAGTGTTGCAGTTGTAAAAGATGGCAAATCCCACTCCTATGCATATGCCGGAGATGATCCTATGGGCGATGTCACGCTGAATGTACCGGGCAACTTTAATTACTCTTCTCCTGTGCCCGATGGCCTGTATTACGCTACATATTGTATTGCCGACCGGTATTATGAGCCGGTCCGGCGTAGCTATTTCATCGTTGGAAAGCCGGTTCTTCTCGAAATTGAAAAGGACGGTTACAATTTGGGAGATGAAGTCCGGTTCGTTTATGAGGGTACACCTGATTGGGATGGCATAAACCTTTGTGTCGTTTCCGGAAAGACAGTCGTTGAAAATATACCAATGACAGGCAATGGGGGAGTTGTTGGTTTTGAGCCTACCGCTGGTGGCAGCTACGAGGCATTTGTTGTGACTGCTGATGGTAAGGAAATATCCTCACGTATCGGTTTTACAGTTGCCAAAGCCCTTGCGGATGCCTGGATGGACCGCATTGATGACAATGCATATGTGCATCAGGTTTCGATCCCTGGCACACATGATGCCGGTACCGGCAATGGGACTTCAATGGATACTTTTGCCCGTACACAGGAACTAAGTCTTGCCGAGCAGTTTGATGCAGGCATACGTGCGTTTGATCTTCGTCCGTCGGTGTCGGGAGGTGAATTGAAAATATACCATGGAATAGCAGAGACTAAAGTGACTTTCGATGAGGCGCTTTCAACATTGTGTGACCGTCTTGATGCATATCCTACTGAATTCGTGGTGGTTGTCATGCGTCATGAAGATGACCATGAAAGTGCTTCGGACAAGGAACTTTGGGATGGACTGGTGCAGCAGGTGCTCAGTGACGGAAAATATGACGGCCGGTTTGTAGACTTTACAAATGCGCTTACTGTACAAGACTTGCGTGGCAAGATCCTGTTACTCAGCCGCGACAAGTATGCCCCCCAACCTATAGGAGGTTTTATTACAGGATGGACACACAGTGCCGAGTTTTCCGAACAGGGTAACGGACGTGTGCAAGGTACTAACTCAAGGGCATCTGCACGGCTTCATGTGCAGGATTTCTATGAGACACGTAATGCGATGGATACGAAACTGAATTCAATCAATGCTCTTCTTGACCATTCAGTCAAACTTAATACCGTGTCCGCCCACAATTGGGTTATAAACCACACTTCCGGTTACTCGCAGAGCGGTCTTTTTGCTACTGCTGATGCATACCGCATCAATGCAGCATCCACCAACGTCGCTGTAGTCAACTATCTTTCAGATGAGACCCATGCTGGCCCTGCCGGCCTGATTATGATGGATTTTGCCGGTGTAGACCGCTCCGGTGATTATGATGTCTGTGGCAAGCGGTTGATTGATGCTGTGGTGGACAATAACTTCCGTTATACTATGCGCACTAAACCTTCCGGTGTAGATAATGTATTGACCGAATCAGATGAATGCATTTCCATAGTTGCCAATGGCGAGGTTCGTGCCTCAGGCCTGATTGAGGTTTATACTGTTGGTGGCGCCTTTCATTGCTCAGGTTTCGGGAAAGTATCTGTAACGGCTCCCGGCATATATGTCGTCAAGACTGCAGATGCAGCTTGCAAAATGGTAGTCCGCTGATCCTCCTTTCCCCCTTTTAGCTGATCCTCCATCCTTCAGTGTTGACCCGAAAGGGGAAGCCTGAAAATGATAAGGGACTCCGCATAAGCAACGTGGGTTTGATATAATTTGAATTATATCAAACCCACGTTTTGTAATAGTAGAAAAAATATCCTGTTACTTCTTTTTTATAGGACGCGGCTTTACACCTTCTTTTGTCATTTTTACAGGATTTATATGTCCATCCTTGTCAAATGTCATTCGGTCAACGCAGGTAACACGGAAATCGCGTGCCGTCTCCCCGGCTGGGCGGCGGTGGTATACGATGTAATATTCATCCGTATCAGGTACCTGTATTACTGAATGGTGGCCGGCTCCTGTTGCAATCTCAGGATCTTGTTGGAGGATTTTGCCTTCACGTTTGAACGGACCGAACGGGCTGTCTGCAATTGCGTAGGCAACACAATAGTCAGGGCCTCCCCATCCTCCTTCGCTCCACATAAAGTAATATTTACCGTTACGTTTGAACATAAAGGGGCCTTCCACATAATTTTCCGGGGTGACCTCTTTGTATGTCTTCCCATCGGGAAATGGCACAAGTGACTTGAAATCGTCGCTTAATTTGACTATGTTGCAATGGCCCCATCCTCCGTAATACATGTAATATGTCCCGTCATCGTCAAGAAACACAAACTGGTCTATCGGCTGTGCGCCGTTTACGATGTCATTGATGAGGGGACGGCCGATGTGGTCGCGGAATGGGCCGTCAGGACGGGTGCTGACACCTACTCCGATGCCGCCGACTTCTCCTTCGTGCACGTCGTTGGCTCCAAAGAAGATATAGTACTTGCCGTCTTTACGAAGCGCGGCAGGTGCCCACATGCATTTGTGCGCCCATTTCACTTCTGTAGTGTCAATTACTGCATGATGGCGGGTCCAGTTGACAAGGTCTTTCGACGAGAAGCAGTCAATGAATGTCTGGCGTTCATATTCGTCGCTCCAGGTGGGATAGATCCAATAGGTATCGTCGTAGACCACACCTTCCGGATCGGCATACCACCCTTCGAATACTGGATTGGCGCCGCTGGCAGCTACCGGCATGAAGCCGGCGGCTGCCACTATGGTGCCAATTATGGAATTGCGGATTTTTGACATGGCTTATTTCTTCTTTTTGCCCTGCTGTTGTTTCAGTTCGTTGCTGAACGAATATGGGAACGATTTCTCCTCTGAGCCGCGCAATGTGTTGGGTTTGTCAGACATATCGAAAGTAATGTAGGCACCGCGGTTGAGCTGCTCGTGGGTAAAGTAGTTGAGGTCATAGGGAGCGCCGTTTACCATTACTGCGTCAACATAGCAGTTCTTGCGGCTGTTATCCGGAGCTGTGATCACTATTTTGTGGCCGTTCTCCAGGTTCAAGGTCATTTTCTTGAACAGGGGAGTGCCGATGATATATTCGCCGCTTCCGGGGCATACCGGATAGAAGCCCATTGCTGAGAATACGTACCATGCCGAGGTCTGGCCGTTGTCCTCGTCGCCGCAATATCCGTCGGGAGTGGCAAGATACATCTTGTCCATTACCTCGCGTACCCATTTCTGGGTCTTCCAGGGTTGGCCGGAATAGTTATAGAGATAAAGCATGTGCTGTACAGGCTGGTTGCCATGCGCGTAGTTGCCCATGTTCATTATCTGCATCTCGCGGATTTCGTGGATCACTCCTCCGTAATAGCTGTCGTCGAACAGTGGCGGAACTGCCATTACCGAGTCCATCATCTGGTTGAATGTCTCTTTTCCACCCATCAGGTTTATCAGCCCCTGTGGGTCGTGGAATACACTCCAGGAATAATGCCAGCTGTTGCCTTCTGTGAAAGCGTCGCCCCATTTCAACGGGTTGAACGGGCTCTGGAATGTGCCGTCTTCGTTACGGCCACGCATCAGGTTGTGCTCTTTGTCAAAGAGGTTCTTGTAGTTCATCGCACGCTGTGCGTAAGGCTTCAGTTCTTTCTCAGACTTGCCGAGAGCCTTCCCGAGCTGGTATATGCACCAGTCGTCATATGCATACTCAAGTGTGCGTGCCGCGCTTTCGTTGATCCCTACGTTATAGGGCACATAGCCGAGTTTGTTGTAATATTCATGGCCGAGACGTCCTGTGGATGCTACTTGCGGGTGCACGTTGTTGGCTCCGTGTACCACGGCTTCCCAGATCGTCTCCTCGTCAAAGCCGCGCAGGCCGTTGAGCCATGCCTCGGCAACGATTGAAGCGGAGTTGTTGCCCACCATGCAGCCGCGGTGGCCGGGACTTGCCCATTCCGGCAGGAAACCGCTTTCCTTGAATGTGTTGGCAAGGCCTTCCTGCATTTTTTCGTTCATGGATGGATACATGAGGTTGAGGAAGGGGAACAAGCAGCGGAAAGTATCCCAGAAACCTGTGCCTGTGAACATGTATCCTGGCAATACTTTGCCGTTGAACGGGCTGTAATGCACCGGCTTGCCTTCTGCATCTATTTCATAGAAGCTCATAGGGAAGAGCACCGAACGGTACATGCATGAGTAGAAGGTGCGCAGGCGGTCTATGTCATTGTCTTCGACATCTATGCGACCGAGGATGTTGTTCCATGTGTCACGTCCTTTCTGTTCGATTGTGTCGAAATTGTCTTGTCCTATTTCTCTGCGCAGATTGAGTTCTGCCTGTTCGAAGCTGATGAAGGAGGATGCGACACGGGCATTTACGATTTCACCTTTTTTTGTTTTGAAACCTATTATGGCTCCGGCGTGGTTGCACTCTGCCTGGAGTGAGGAGGTGTTGATTTTGCCGTCGGAAACCGATGCTGTGTAAGTGAAAGGTTTGTCAAATTCTACGATGAAGTAGTTTCTGAAATTATCGGGTACGCCACCGCTATTTTTGGTGGTGTATCCCATTATTTTGTTCTCTCCGGGGATGATTTTTACATATGATCCGTTGTCAAGGGCGTCTACTACCACATATGCGTCATCTGTCTGCGGGAAAGTGAAACGGAGCATGGCAGCACGGTCTGTAGGGGTGATTTCTGCCACTACATCATGGTCTGCCAGGTATGCACGGTAGTAATAGGGCTTTGATACTTCTGCCTTGTGTGAGAACCAGCTGGCACGCTCATCCTGGTCGAACACCGGTTTGCCGGTTACAGGCATGATGGCGAACTGCCCGTGGTCATTGATCCAGGGGCTGGGTTGGTGGGTCTGTTTGAAACCGCGGATTTTGTCGGCATCATAGGTATAAGCCCATCCGTCGCCCATTTTGCCGGTCTGCGGGGTCCAGAAATTCATGCCCCAGGGCATCGCTATGGCCGGATAGGTATTGCCGGTGGAGAGGGAGTGCTTTGACTGTGATCCGACCAGAGGGTTCACATAGTCTACGGGCGACTCTACAGCTCCCGCGCTTACTGCCATTCCGGCGGCAAGCGCTACAGTTGCTAAATGCTTTAAGTAGCTCATTATGGTTTGTTTGAATAGTAAGTTTGTCAACTAAACCGATTGAAGCATTTAGTTGACAAACTTATGATGGTTACTGTTTTATGTAATTTTATTTATTGGCGTTCTGATGTTCGAGCATCTTGATGAAGTATCCGCCTACAACTGCACGTGCCATGAAACCGCGGCGGTGGTCATTGTCGGTAAATACCCAGTCGCTCATCGGCACACGGTCAACAGTCTCATTGTAGAAGCTGTGGAGCGGGGCGATGAAGGTTTCGAACGATTCCTGGTCGGGAGCCATGGTAGCTGTCCATACGATCCAGTCGCTCTTTGTGTAGCTTTCGCGGTTGTCAAGAGGCAGGCCGTATTTGTTCTGGCGTGTCTTGTAATAAGCGATTTCTTTGTCTACGATCTCTTTGGGGAATACATTCAGGCCAAGCAGCTTGTCCCATACGAGATTGTATTTCTGGCTCCAGGTGCCCTCTTTGTCGAAGGTCAGGCGGTAGTGGTCGCCGTCGTTAGCCATTTGTTCCCACTTGGCTGCATAGTCGCGGGCTATCTTGTAGTACTTTTCAGCTACCTCTGTCAGACCCTGCATTTCTGCCATTTGCGCGTATGCGGCAATGGCTACGATTGCTTTGGCAGAGAGGTTTACGTTGTGTGCGAAGTGGCCTGCGAAGTCGTCGGTGCAAAGCTGGTTCTCAGGATCAAGGCCATATTCTACCAGATAGTCAACCCATGTGGTGAGGGTTTTCCAGTGTTTCTTTGCATATTCGGGGCTGTTTTCCTGCTGGCATACGGCATCGGTGATGATGATCATGTTACCACCCTCTTCAATAGGCATGTCGCCTCCGTAAGTCTGGCCGTTGGCCTGGGGATATGTGCCTACGTCGTGCGCGGGGAAAGGTTTCTCCCAACGTCCGCTCTCGCTGTATTCATATATGAAGTTCATCAAGCCTTTGGCGAGTTCAGGGTTGTAGTAAAGGAAGAAAGGTGCTGAAGGGTAGGTGATATCAACAGTACCGATGGAACCGTTGGAGTCGTTCTCCTTTGAGAACATGAGGATTTCGCCTGAAGGAGATTCCACGAGCTTGTGGGCTGCCAGTGTTTGGCGGTAAGCCAATGCGCAGAGTTCGGCGTATTTCTTGCCGCCGGCTGCAGTCGCATCTTCCATGAGCTGTTTGTCAAAGGCATAGCAACGGTCAATCAGTTTGTCATATTCGGCATTTGCAGCTGCAAACTGGCTTTCGATGGTCTTGGAGCCGTCGCGGTTCCAGTAAGGACGCAGGTTTTCGCCGAAGTACTGTATTGAGTATTTGTCGTCATAGCCGATCATGATTTTGCCTGTGGCTGATTTTACTTCACCAAGGTCACATACGAGAGCCATCTGTCCTTCGGCATCCTCGCCTGAGGTTGTGTCGGAGAGCTTTTCACCTTTCACGAAGTTCGCACGGAGGGCGTCAGCACCGCCAACACCGTATGTGGTGTTTTCTGAAGGTGCTGCCATATAGAAGTGTCCCCAGTCAATGCGCACATGGTCGCCCCGTTTTGCGAGTGTGTTCTGCTCCTTGCTTCCGCTCTTCAGATATACGAGGCCATCTTTTTCGTATGCTTCGGTGGATGATGCCTGGTAAGGCTGGTCAAGTGCCCAGCGGGGAGATGCTTCAAAGTAGATTTCCACATCGTGGTCTTTCCCGTCATTGGAATCTACGGTATAGGTCATATAGTTCACCGGACGGCTGAGAAGGTCAAGATCGTCCATGAACATGGGGGCTGAGAATGTCAGCGCGAGGTTCACGTCACCACAAGTGAATGTATAGTGTGTCTGTGTGGCCTGTACGTCGACAGAAGTCTGGTCTGCTGTACGGTCAAAAGAAGTGTTGGCTTCTTTCGGTACGAGGAGGCCGAAATCCAGCAGGCCGTTGCCTACAGGGTTGATACATTCTGCGGCAATTGTGTTTGTGCCTTCACGGAGTGCCGCACGGGCTTTGTCATCAAGTTTTATTACTTTGTTTTTATTGCATACGGGGCCGGTGCTGTATATTTGGGTGCCGTTGATGTAGAATACGGCATCGTCATCGTTTGAGAATTCAAGATATACAGGACGGTTGCCGAGCTTTTCGGTTATGTCAACTGTGCGGCGTACCCATATTTCGCGGGTTCCCCATTGTGTTTTTGCAGTCGGTTCATTTTCCATTGTGCCGAATGCGCCGCGGTCGCTCTTCCATTTTGAATCATCGAAGTTTTCGGCAGTCCAGTTGTCTGCGGGCTTCTCTGTAGTCCAGCGGCCTGTCCAGTCTGCTTGCTGTGATGTGGGCACGATAGGTTTCATCTCCTGTTCTTCAAGACCCATGAAGCGATAGGGGACACCATCTACTTTCAGGACGCCGATGAACGGGAAGCCTATGCCTGTCCAATGCATTACGGACGATTCATAAAGCTGATCTGTTGGTGACCATGCACTTGTGTATGGGTCAATGGTTACCAATGGGTAAGCCGGTGCCCTCAGGTCATTTTTGATTACCTCATGTGTGGCGCTTCCAGAGCCGCAAGAGATGAGGCATGGTGCGAGCAGTGTCGCGAGAACCAGTTTTTTCATGTTATATGTCAGTTAGTTAGTTGTTGTCGTTGTGATGCGCTGATTTATTGCAATAATATTTATCAGTATGATGGTGCGGTTTGGGAGCTTCGGTTTCCAAAGTCCTTATTTCTTCCCCTTCACTAGCACTTGCGGCGCTATTGCAAGCATCATTGCAGGCACGGAGGATGCGGCATAACTACCGATCATGTTTTCATCAGTGGTGGGCTTCCAGGACTCTCCGTCGCAAATGTTCCGGTTGCGGTCGCGGTTTTTCCAACCTTCCTCTATGTTGTGCACAATGAATTGGCGATACTGTGGCTGGCCGCATTCATCGGTGAGTATTTTCATGTATTCAACCCATATAGCAGGATAAACACCTTGTTCCAGGCTCCCTTGGTCGTAAGGCTTGCGATGGTTATGCGCCCATGGGAGCATACCATGTTCGGCAGACATCACATTGATGGAGTAGTCAGCTCCTTTCATGGCATTTCTTAGGTAGCGTTCGTCGCCGGTATTCAAATACAATAGTGCGGAAGCCCCTATGTATGTCCCCTGGTTGTAAATGAGCGGATGGCCTCCGGCATGGTCGCCATGGCGGCTGTCGTGTATCATGCCTGTGGTTGTGTCTGCAAGGTTTTTGGTGCTCCAGTCATAAATCTCTTTTGCCATTTCCAGATAACGCTCTTTGGTTTCGTAGTTGGGACGTTTGAACACGCCGTATTTGTTTCCCCACCAGGTGGCGTTGGGGTCTTCAGTGCGGTCTTCAGGGGCAGCTTCGTGCAGAAGCATGGCGGCTACGATTGTAGGGAAGTTAATGCACGACATTTTGCCGTGGCCGGCTTCGTTGGCCCGTGGAGCGTCAATCGGCTGCCATTGCCAGAACATGCCGCCGCCAAGTCCTTTTTCGGGATCTGCGTACGAACCTGTGTCGCCTACTCTAGGTGAGCCGTACCATACGCGGGCGAAACTTTTCTCTGCAAGTGTGCGGTAAAGTTCGTTGCCGGTGGCAAGATAAGCGCGTGCCATCGTTATTGTCCACCACTGTATGTCGTCATATATGAACCATCCTCGGTTCAGGTCGCAGTCGTCGAAATCGAAATTGAGGTAGTGGGCTATGTTTCCGTCAATAATTTTGCCAAGGAGCTCGGAATATTCTTTTTCCCTTTTTTTATCTCCTGATTTTTTTGCGAACTCCACGGCATTTATCGCCATGTCAACATACATTGGCTGGCACCATATCGCGGCAGCGCCTCTGTCGCGTCCTTTGGCGGCGTGGTCGCGGTCCGTGTTTTTGTAGATATACTTGTTCCGGTCAAGGTATACGTCGTTGAAAGCATCGTATGCGGTCCATACATCGGATACTGTAATTCCTGTCGCTGTTTCAGAGGTTTTATCGGATGTATTTGTCTTTGCATTTGTTCCGATGCAGATTGCCGCGCTTGTGATGGCAGCCAGCAGAAACTTGTAATTCATGTTTTGACTATGATTGGTTTTGAGATTGTAAAGTTACGAAAAATAATCCGTATATGGAAGTTCAATCTTTTCCAGGATTGCTTAAATGCCGCTGATGATAGTAATATACATCAATGATAAGTTTTTATAGCCATTTTTAACAAAAAAACAGGGTCGCATTCCTGTTTTTGGAATGCGACCCTGTATCTGATTATCTCTTGGAACTGAATTGCATGCTTTTAGAACTTGCGTAGTTCCTTGCGTACGGTACCGTTGGCTTCTTTTATGATATTTACTCCCGATACCGGGCCATTGAGACGCATGCCCATGATGTTGTAATATTCAGCTTCACCGTTTGTTTTATCGCTTACAGGCAGGTCTGTCCCGGAGAAATTGCCGAAAACCTTTGAAAGATTGCCTGTGGCTTCTTTCAGGCCGTCTTCGTCAAATTTGATTATCTCGCGGTCATATGTCATGATGCCGTTCACCTCGGTTTCCACGTCGGTGGTCTGGGTATATACAGCTGCGCTGTAGTTGATTTTTACGCCATCTTTTTCGTAACCTTTGGCAAGTTCGGCTATCTGGCCTGCCAGTTTTGTATATGCGGCCGTGATAGTGCGCGAATTTGTGTAGGTGTTGTAGGTCTGCGCGTCGCGTTCATACCAGCGGTGTCCGTTTATATTACGTCCAAGTCCGCCATATTCGCCGAGCACCATGGGACGGGTAGAGTCAAAGATCCTCTCTTCAAGCACTATCGGTTGCCCATAAGTGTGCTGGTCTACGAAAGTGCCTTCACCCAGACGGTAGTGGTTGCCGCCGCTCGCAGGGTTGACCAGACGGGTCGGGTCAAGTTCCTGTGTGAAATCTGTTATTTCAGCGGTCTTGAACTGTCCCCATGCTTCATTGAACGGTGTCCATACCACGATGCAAGGGTTGGAATAGTGCTGGTCAATGATTTCTTTCCATTCGGCGCGGAAATTTTTCTCCACTGTGGCATCCTGGTTGCAGTCATGCTCGTCATAATAGCGGTCTGTGACCCATCCTTCGTGTCCGCGGAACTGTGACGGCATATCCTGCCATACAAGCATTCCGAGACGATCGCAATGGTAATACCAGCGGCGTGGTTCCACTTTCATATGCTTGCGGATCATGTTGAATCCCCATTCTTTGGTCTTCTCTATGTCATAAAGAAGGGCTTCATCTGTCGGGGCTGTCAGGAGGCCGTCGGGCCAATAGCCCTGGTCAAGTGGTCCGAACTGGAATAAATCATCGTTGTTGAGTTGCAGGCGCCAGTATCCTTCGTCGTTTTTCGCATAGGAAATCTTGCGCATTGCTGCGTAGCTGTTTACTTCGTCAAGTGTCTCTCCTCCGTTGGCAAGTGTGACTGTCACATTGTAAAGGTAGGGATCGTTGGGATGCCAGAGGCGGGGAGAGGTAATGTCGAAAGTCACGCTTGCGTTGGCTGCGGCATCAACACTTTTGCTGTCTATTACATTTTCGCCATCTTTGAGGGTTACGGTCACCGTACCTGAAGGAGTGCCTGTATAGGCCATGTCAAATTTCAGGGTGCTGTTGTCTACATCAGGGGTGATACGCAGGTCGTCAAGGTGGGCGTTGTCCACAGGTTCCATCCATACGCTCTGCCAGATCCCGGAAGTTGCTGTGTACCATATGCTGCCTCGTCCGTCGGGATAGCGGCGCTGTTTGCCGACTGGCTGGCGTCCTTCGTCTGTATTGTCTGTGACTTTTACATAAAGCGTGTGGGTGCCTTCTTTCGCACGGCTGGTTATGTCAACAGAAAAGGCTGTATGTCCGCCCGTGTGGCTTGCCACACGGTTGCGTGTGGTTGTCCCGTCAATGTAAACGTCGGCAACGTAGTCTACGGCTTCGAAGTTCAGTACGATGTTTTTACCGGACCATTCTTCAGGGATGGTTATCTCGCGTTTGTACCAGAGTACATGTCCAGGCTCTAGCGGGCGCATTACGCCCGAAAGGCTGGACTCAACGGGAAAAGGGACGAGTATCTTCCCCTCGTATTCTTTAGGTGCGGTGCCTGTGGTGAAAGCATAGTCCCAAAGCCCGTTAAGGCTCTGCCATTCATCTCTTGCCATCTGGGGGCGCGGATATTCGGGATGGGCATTGTCGGGAGATACGTCTGCTGCCCAGCGGGTCTTGATATGGTTGCCTTTAGGCTCCCATGCCACCTCTTCCTTTGTAGGTTTGATGCGGTCTACAAGTACTTTCATCCAGAGTCCGCCGATTACCGAGCGACCGCTGAAGTTGCAGGTTACACCCGTATGGGACTGGTAGTAGTCGCTCAAAGGAATGCGTGAGGTGGTTTCATTCATGTAATCCCAGTGGCGGTCTGAGAACTTGAGGAATGTTTCGGTGTCCGGTGCCATTGATGCTGTCCAGAAAATCCAGTCGCTCTTTGTCTGAAGGTCGCGGCTGTCAAGAGGCAATCCGTATTTCTGCTGTTTGCTCAGGTAGAATTTCAGTTCGCGGTCAAGCACTTCACGTGGGAAGAGGTTGTATCCCCATGCCACATCCCATAACATGTTGTATTTCTGGCTCCAGGTTCCTGATTTGTGGAATTCCATGCGGTAGTGGTCGCCGTCGCGTGCGTCTCCTTCCCAGATCAAAGCCATATCTTTGGCGGCTTGTTTGTATTTTTCAATATCGCGTGTATTGCCGTCAATGTAAGGGATGAGTTCGGCATAGGCTCCGACAGCGAGGATTGCTTTTACAGAGAGGTTGGTATTCTGTTCGCTCGGACCCTTGAAGTCGTCGGTGCAAAGCTGGTTGCCGGGATTCTGTCCCTCTTTGCGGCAGAATTCCGCCCATGTGCGAAGTACATTCCGATATGGTTTGAGCCATTCTCCATCGCCGGTGAGGCGGCATATGGCGTTCGCAAGTATCAGTACGTTGGCAGATTCTTCCAGTGGCATGGAGTCGCCGTATACCATTCCATTGGCGCGCGGGTAGATTCCGAGGTCGTGGGCTGCGCAGTTTTTCCCTTTGCGTTCGTCGCTGAGTGCGTAGTCAAGGATTGAGAATATCATGCCTTTCTGCAGGTCTATGTTGTAGAGAAGGTAGATCGGGCATTCGGGGTAGGTAAGGTCCATTGTATTCACAAAACCTCCCGATTTGTTTTCTTTAGAGAAATACAGCGTTTTGCCGGTATCGTCGCGGAAAAGTTTGTGTGCTGCCATTACCAGGCGGTAGTTGGCTGCGAGTTGTTCGGCATATTTTACATTGCCGGCTGCGAGACCGTCGTCATAGATCATTTTGTCAAGTGCGCGGCAGCGTTCCATATTGTCGGCATAGTTGTCGCGGAATTCCTCAAACGCTTCAAAAATGGTTTTGCCGTCTCTGGCGTAATACGCCTTGTAGTTTTTATGCATGTATTGCATGTCCCATACTTCATCGTAACCGATCATCATGAAGTCACGGGCTTCGTCTACTGAGCCAAGATCGTTTACAAAAGCAAGTGTGGGCATGGTGCTGCGGTTGGTGCTGCGTACCGGTTCTTTCTCGCTGGCGGGCAGTTTGCCTGTTGAGACAAATGTGCGCTGTGTGGACAACGGGTCTGCTACTGTAATATTACCGTTGATAGCGGGAATATACAGGTATCCCCAGTCAATGGCCACCATGTCGCCTGTACGTTCAAGTACGGGCTGTTCCTCGGAGCCGGCGCGCAGATAGTCGGTGCCGTTCACTTTGGTTATATCCGAGATTGTGGGCTGTCCCATCTCATGCACTGTAAGCTGGGCGCTTGTGCCAAGGTAGAACTGGACGTCATGTTTCTTTCCGTCTGTAGATTTTACCTGATATGAGATGTAGTTGATCGGAGTGGAAATCATATCAAGGTCGTCAATAAGCATCGGGGCGGTAAAGACCACGTCAAGATTGACCGGGCCACAGGTGAAATTGTAAAAACTGCTGCATGCCATTACGTCAACGGAGTTCTGTTTCGCCTGTTGCACGGCTTCGTCTTTTGTAAGCAGGTTTTTGTAGAGTCCGAAGTCGACATACGCACCTCCGAATGTATTGTGGCAGTGTGCTGCCATTACATTTTTGCCGGGTTTGAGGGCGGCTTTCATTTCTGCTGTGAGTTGGCGTTCTTCACCTTGGATCCATGTCTCACCGGTTTTTGCCACCAGCGTACCGTTGATGTACATCTCAAACACATCGTCGTGAGAGAACATAACCCAAAGATCCTGTGCGATATCATCTGCTGTGAGGTTTATTTCACGGCGCACATATATATCGCTGTTTTCAGCTGTCCACGAATTGTTTACGTTCGGATACTGGCCGGGAGAGCCCCATGCGGCCTTTTCTTTGGCCCAGCTGCTGTCGTCAAAATCATATTTTGTCCAGTCCAGATTGCTTTGACGGGAATAGCTTACTGTGCCTTCCCATATCGGGCCGTCAATTGTCATGGGATGTACCGGAGCTAGAAGGTTTTTCTTCTCTTGTCCCATGAAACGGTATGCCACGCCATCCACGCGCAGTATGCCGTCAATTGCTTTTTCGCGTTCGCTCCAATGGCGTGTCGGACCACCGTTAAGTTCGTTATAGTTTGACCATATTGAGAAAAATGGGTCATTGACGATAACTGGTACCGATGGTAGTCGCAAATTGTTTTCTTTGTACGGTTTGAAGTCTTCGGGCGTCTGGGCAAATGCCGGCATGCTTAATGCTGCTGACAATGCCACGTATCCCAATAGTTTTCCGATGGGTTTCATAAAATTAGTATGTGAAATGGTATTTAATAATTGGCAAAAAAATATCCGGAGCCTTGGAATGTCCGGTTCATTTATATACATTATGCTGCAAAAATACATTAAGCAGCGTTAAGATTGCGGCTTCACCTGTTCAAAGAATGTGAATTATCGTTCATCACGGGATTGTTGAACTTTTTGGCGGTTTTCAATACGCAAATGACATGATAATTTTGTTTTTTGAACAGTTATTTTTTATGGTTTGCCTCAGTATCATGTATTTTTGTGCCGATGAATACTGTGAAAAATTGTCAATGATCAAGATGATATCTAGGTCTTTTGCATACGAAAATTTTTAACCTTAAGTTAAATACTGAAATTACTTATTATTTATGAAACAAAGAGACTTAATTCTCGGATTAGGGTTCCTCGGCGCTTTCACCATGGCGGCACAGTCACCTTATACAGGCAGTGTGGCTCCTACAGAAGGCAGCGCGGACTTCTATCTGTATCAAGTAGAAAGCGGCAAGTGGCTGCAGAACAACACAACCCGAGGCCACTGGACTACACGTGCCGGTCTTGACAAAGATGGTTTTGATGTGGAAGTCAAAGTAATCGAAGGTGGCTATCAGCTGAATCCAAAACTGAACGGCAACGGTAGTATCAATGGCGAGGGTCTTTATATGGATACCGGTCGCGGTGTCACTACATGGGGGCTTGTTCCGGTTATGGTAGATGGCGTGAGCAATGCCTATAATATACAGATGATCGCCTGCGATGTGGAGGACCAGCCTCAGTATCTTCTTGGTGAAGAAGATGGGTTAATAGCCGATCAGAATTCTGTAGGGCAGACATGGCAGCTCGTGAGCCGTGCCGATCGTATAAATCATATGAAGGCGGAACTTGCCAATGGCCCCGTTGATGCGAGCTGGCTTATACCAGCAGGTGATTTCAGCCGCAACGACAAGCGTTCCAGCCAGTGGGTGTATAAACTCATCGGTGGATCTGGTTTAGGTATATCCGGTTCTCAGCACAACTCGCTTCAGGAGGCTTGGGACAATGCCAGATATTATGTCCATTACATTGTGCTTACCGATATTCCTAACGGTACTTATAAGTTCACACCTTACGGGTATTACCGTGAAGACTGGGAGAGCCAGGAAGCATGGGATCGTTATAACAACGGTGAGACAATCTGCCGTGCCCAGTATTTCGCTGGTGAGTCCATACATGACTTTATGCACCCGGCTGATCCCGGTTTTACAGAAAAACCGGACTATGAAGGAGTTGACGGAGATTGGCGTTCTGTGGAGGCTCTTGGAGGAAATTGGATTCCCAATTGCACTACAGCGGGTTCTACAGCCATACTTGCCGGTTATTATAAAAACGAACCGATTGAAACTGTTGTGACAGACGGAACACTCGTTCTGGGTGTGATAAAGCATGACGGTGATTATCACGATTGGGTTGCATATGACAATTTCCGCCTTGAGTATGTAAGTGATGCCACACCCGCTGCCGACCTTACAAAGCTGGTTGAGGAGGTTAACTCTGAAATAAAGGCTGTTGAGGCTCTTCCGCAGACTCCCGCTTCACAGGCAGCTCTTGCTGCTGCACGCGAGGCTCTCACAAGCTCCAAAGCTACAGACTTGCGTAAGGCGATGCTTGATCTTGTTGTCTTTGAAGGCGCTCTTTCTGAAGGTTCCCGCGCGATCAACTATTTCAATGCCACGATGGAGATGATGGAAGGCATTGATACTTCATATGCGACAGAGTTGTTCAATACAGCTTCTTCAAAGGGCGATTTTGACAATGCGCTTAAACACCTTCGTTATGCACGCCGTCGTGCTGCCGCTCATCGTCAGCCAGACGTATTTAAGGGCAATGAACCAGCTGCAGGTGAATTTTATCTGTATAACGTAGGCCAGCGTCAGTTCCTCTGTGGCGGTTCTGACTGGGGTGCGCATGCTTCTCTCGGTATGCCGGGTATTATCATTACTCTTGAGGAAGAAAATGCTGAAGATCTGACTTACCACTTTGATACAGGACTTTACAACGGTGACGAGAAACATTACATGAATTACCGTGGCTATATGGACTGTGCAAAAGCTGGTGCATGGAGATTCGTTCCTGTTGAAGGTAAAGAAAACGTATATCGCATCGTGCAGAACGACTATCCTGATGCAATCGTTTGTTACAATATCAATGCTGATGTTGACGATGGCGGAAAAGACGTTCGTGACGAGACAACCGTGGGTACGGAAACACGTAACTTTGACGGTCCTGCAGAAGATGCAGAGTGGAAACTCGTCACCCGCGAGGAGCGTGAGGCTTTGATGGAAACCGCAAGCCTTGAAAACCCGATTGACGCGACCTTCTACCTGGTAAGCCCCGGCTTCAACCAGCGTGAGAATGTGGAATCAGGTTGGAGCTTCTCCAGCGCTCAAGTCTGCGACCGTGGTTCCCGCCGCAACAACTTCGTGGTAGAATCCTGGGATGCTGACGAGTTTGACCTGAGCCAGTTCGTCACTTTGCCCGCCGGTGTTTACATGATGAGCGTCAACGCTTATTACCGCAACGGCCACCACGTGACTGAGGTGGACAGCGAGACCGGTGAAGTTACGGTTCTCGGCCAGCCCGATACCGATGCCATCTCCAATGCCATCATGTATGCCGGCTTCAGCGCGGATGCCGATACCAAGATCATGAACATCCTGGCAGAAAGCGGGAAGGCTCCCGGCCAGGGCGCCGACGTCAAGAACCTTGACGGCACAGTTACCTACCACTATCCGCAGTGGCCCGACCAGGCCGGTGACTTCTTCCGCAACGGTCTTTACAACAACTGGACAGTCTTTGAGACGGACGGCGATGAGATCCCCGTAGGTATCATGCAGGATCCTGACATGATGGACCGCCTGCCCCGCCATTGGATGGTATGCGACAACTTCCGTCTGAAATACTACGGTACCGAGACCACAATTGATGAGGTTCGTGCCGGCGTGGACGACGTTGTTGTGGACAACGAGACTTCTGTAGAAGTCAAGGGTGACAACCGCATCTTCAACCTCCAGGGTATCCAGGTGACCAACACCAACGCTCCCGGCATCTATATCCAGAACGGCAAGAAGTTTGTTGTTCGCTAAAAAATGTGCGGCATTCAGCCGTAAAGCGACAATCCTATAAGGCGGCTTAGGCTGTCTTTCCAGGGAGGGTGACACTCAGCGCGTCGCCCTCCCGTTTGTATGTATTGTTTTTTTATTATCTGGATAAGGCATCGCGCTTGTTTAGATAAACAGTCTGGTTTTTGCTTTGCGGTATTGGGCGATTTTGTTGGATCGGTTGCTGTGGCATAATTTGGTCACTGTTCTTGATTTTTATTGGTTTTACCGCAAGTCAACTGACCTGTATCAGCTCTATTCAACCGTCGGTGTCTCGTTTAGGCCGCTTTTGGGCAGGTTTCAGCACTTTGCTGACATGAAAATCTTATTTTTTGAACAGGTATTTTCTTTGGTTTGCACTATTATCATCTACTTTTGTACTGTTACAAGCCGTGAATAATTGTGAAGATTGCCGGAAACATCCGGCCCCTCTTTTTATGTGCGAAATTCTTTAACCTTAAAGATAGATACTAAAATTTTAACCTTTTTATTTTATGAAACAAAGAGACTTAATTCTCGGATTAGGGTTCCTCGGCGCTTTCACCATGGTAGCACAGTCTCCTTATACAGGCAGTGTGGCTCCTACTGAAGGCAGCGCGGACTTCTATCTGTATCAAGTAGAAAGCGGCATGTGGCTTGAGAACAACAGCCAGCCCGGTTTCTGGACTACACGTGCAGGTCTTGGCAACACCGGTTTTGATGTTGCTGTGAAAGCCGTTGAAGGTGGTTATCAGCTTGACCCGAAACTGAACGGCAACCGCAGCATCAACGGCGAGGGTCTTTATATGGATACCGGTCGTCCCGTTTCAACATGGGCACTTGTTCCCGTTACAGTTGATGGTGTAAGCAATGCTTACAATATCCAGATGATGGTATGCGACAAAGAGGATGTACCCCAGTTCCTTCTCGGGGAAAACGACGGTGTAATTGCCGACTACAATCCTGAGGCTGCTAATACTACATGGCAGCTCGTTAGCCGTGCCGACCGTATCAACCATATGAAAGCTGCTGCGGCAGAAGGCCCGGTGGATGCAAGCTGGCTCATTCCTGGCGGTGATTTCGGTCGCAATCAGGATCCCCGTTACCAAGAGGCGGGATGGGTTCACAAATTCACAAACCAGTATGCCGGTGGCGTTGCATGCGACGGCGCACAGCACCAATCGCTCCGTGAGGCTTGGCATCATATCACAGGCTACACCCATTACGTGGTTCTTACCGATCTTCCTAACGGTACCTATCGTTTCCGTGCACAGGGATATTATCGTCAGAACTGGGATGATGCCGATGCAGTGTCAAACTACGTGGACGGCACCTGGCCCAAGAATCCCAAATATTTCGCAGGTGCTTCAGAAAAGCCTTTCCGCCATATCCTCAGCGAGGTTTTCGAAGCTCCTGGTGAAGGCCCGGCAGATCAGTGGAAAGAAATCGCCGAGCTGAACCAGTGGGTTCCTGACAAGATGAACACCGCTTCACTTGAGTTCCTCAACGATCGTTATCAGAACGAGTGGATTGAGACAGTTGTTACTGACGGAAACCTCATTGTAGGTGTCAGCAAACTTGATGGTCTTGACCGCGACTGGTTCATTTATGACAACTTCCAGCTCCAGTATGTAAGCTCTGAAACTCCGGCAGTTGACCTTACTGAAGCAATCGAAGGTCTCAACAGCGCAATCAAGCAGGTTGAAGCCCTTCAGCAGACCCCTGGTTCTGAAAAGGCTCTTGAGGTAGCCCGTCAGGCTCTTACAAGCACAAGCGGCACAGAGATTCGCCTTGCGACTCTTGACCTTATCAACCTGATTGACGGACTTTCCTCAGGTGCATCCGCTATCAAGTACTTCAACGAGACGCTTGCTATTGAGCCGATGCTCAACCAGACAGCAACACGTGCGTTTGAAATATTCAACACAGCTACAAGCAAGGCTGAATTTGACAACGCTCTCAAGCAGCTTCGTTTCGCTCGCCGTCGCCTGCATGCAGCGCGCCAGGAAGACATCTTCAAAGGTAGCGCTCCCGAACCTAACGGACAGTATTATTTATACAACGTAGGCCAGAAGCAGTTCCTTTGCGGTGGTTCAGACTGGGGTGCACACGCAGCTCTCGGCATGCCCGGTATCCTTATCACCCTTGAAGAGGAAAATGCTGAGGATATGACATACCATATCGATACACAGCTTTTCAACGGCGATAGCAACCATTACATGAACTACTTCGGTTATCTTGACTGCGGTAAGGCCGGTGCATGGAAATTTGTTCCCGTTGAAGGCAAGGAAAATGTTTATAAGATCGTTCAGAACGACTACCAGGATGCACGTATCACCTACTATCCTGACGCAACAGTTGACAGTGAAAATGGCGCCGGTGGCCGTACAAAAGATGAGACCACTGTATCCGGTGAATATCGTGGCGTATGCCCCGAAGGCGATGACGAGTGGAAGCTCATCACCCGCGAGGAGCGTGAGGCTTTGATGGAAACCGCAAGCCTTGAAAACCCGATTGACGCGACCTTCTACCTGGTAAGCCCCGGCTTCAACCAGCGTGAGAATGTGGAATCAGGTTGGAGCTTCTCCAGCGCTCAAGTCTGCGACCGTGGTTCCCGCCGCAACAACTTCGTGGTAGAATCCTGGGATGCTGACGAGTTTGACCTGAGCCAGTTCGTCACTTTGCCCGCCGGTGTTTACATGATGAGCGTCAACGCTTATTACCGCAACGGCCACCACGTGACTGAGGTGGACAGCGAGACCGGTGAAGTTACGGTTCTCGGCCAGCCCGATACCGATGCCATCTCCAATGCCATCATGTATGCCGGCTTCAGCGCGGATGCCGATACCAAGATCATGAACATCCTGGCAGAAAGCGGGAAGGCTCCCGGCCAGGGCGCCGACGTCAAGAACCTTGACGGCACAGTTACCTACCACTATCCGCAGTGGCCCGACCAGGCCGGTGACTTCTTCCGCAACGGTCTTTACAACAACTGGACAGTCTTTGAGACGGACGGCGATGAGATCCCCGTAGGTATCATGCAGGATCCTGACATGATGGACCGCCTGCCCCGCCATTGGATGGTATGCGACAACTTCCGTCTGAAATACTACGGTACCGAGACCACAATTGATGAGGTTCGTGCCGGCGTGGACGACGTTGTTGTGGACAACGAGACTTCTGTAGAAGTCAAGGGTGACAACCGCATCTTCAACCTCCAGGGTATCCAGGTGACCAACACCAACGCTCCCGGCATCTATATCCAGAACGGCAAGAAGTTTGTTGTTCGCTAAAAAATGTGCGGCATTCAGCCGTAAAGCGACAATCCTATAAGGCGGCTTAGGCTGTCTTTCCTGAGAGGGGCACATTTAGTGCCCCTCTTTTGTTTATATTTTATAGGATTAGATGTCTTATTTGCGGGTATGGGCAATAATTCGTATATTTGCTTGCTTTTAACTTGTACTGTTGGAACACAGGAATTATCAAATAACCCGTTGGTTTTGTTTTCAGACTTAAATATTTAATTTGCCGTGACATGCAGACATATGTGACTTTTTTTGACAATCCATGGCTGATGTACGGTACATATGCATTGGTGGCTGTGCTTATTCTTGGGTGCGTGGTCCTTTTTTTGCGCCGGCGCATCCACCGCTATTTCCAGCACCGCATAGACACACTCCAAATACAGAAAGAGCATGAGGCATTTGAAGCTAAAATGCGCTTCTTTGTAAATCTTGTGCATGAGATACGTACGCCTCTGACCCTGATCAGCATACCTCTGGAGCAGATGGCAGAGAATGTGGAAAATGGAACTTTGCAGGCAGAAGAAAACAGAAAGCATATTGCATCAATGAGACGTAATGTGAATTATCTTCTCGGAATCATAAACCAGCTTCTGGATTTCCGTAAGGCGGAGGATGGCAAGGAAGTACGCTTGGCTACGGCACGTTACGATGTCAAATCAAAGTTGTCTGAAATATGCGGACGTTTCGAGCACCCCATGTCGGCTATTGGCAAACATATCTCTTTGATAATGCCTCAGGATGAGGTGACGGCCGTTTTTGATGCAGATAAGACAGACCGCGTGATAATGAATCTTATAGGGAACGCGGTGAAATATTCACGCACTTGGGTGGCTGTAACGCTTGCAGAGCCAAAGAATGGCGTCATAAGCATATCGGTAGCTGATGACGGCCCTGGGATAGCGCCACATGAGCGTGAACATATTTTTGATACATATTACCAGATGGGGGGTGATGATGTGGCTGCTAATTTGGGCACGGGGCTTGGATTGGCTTATGCTAAACTTATAGCTCGCGCCCATGGGGGAGATATAGCAGTTGAAAACAATACAGAGGGCGGGGCTACTTTTACTCTTACGCTTCCGGTTGTGGATGGGCCTGAGCTAAGGGGCGTGGACGCCCCTTCCTGTGGCTCGGCCGCGGCCGAGCCACAGGAACAAGAAAGAACAGTAAAAGTTCTGCTTGTAGATGACAATAGCGAACTGCTGGGTACGGTTGCAGATGCTTTAAGGAAAACATATACCGTGCTTACAGCTGGCAATGCTGCCGATGCCTTGCAGATTCTTGAGCGGAAAGATGATATTGATGTTATTATAAGCGATTTCATGATGTCTGGGATGAGCGGTTCCGAGTTGTGCCGTAAGGTAAAGGATGACAGCCGGTTCAATCATATCCCCTTTATAATACTCACGGCAAAGACCGATACGGAGGCTAAAGTGGAGGGCATGGCATGCGGTGCAGACGTTTATATGGAAAAACCGTTTGCAATTAGGCAATTGAGTCTGCAGATTGCCAATATAATGCATACCAGGGAGCTAAATTTTGCGCGCATGTCTTCTGCAGGATCCGCACCGGTACCTGTAGAGGCGCCGGATATGGAAGTGCCGTCTCTTAAACGTGTGGATACCGAATTTTTGAAAACGCTTGACGATTACATCAGGGATAATATATCCGAGGAGGAATTTTCTATAGATGTAATGGCAAAACAGATGAATATGAGCCGGTCAAGTTTTTACAGGAAACTGAAATCTGTGACCTCCATGACACCGGTAGACTATCTGAAAAATTACCGCCTTGATTATTCCGCGCGCCTGTTGCTTGACGGTTTGCGTGTAACAGAGGTGGCTGCTATGTCTGGATTTACTTCATCGTCATATTTTGCCAAATGTTTCAAAGCGAAGTTCGGCATGATTCCTAAGGAGTATGTGGCTTCAAAAGGTGTAAAGCAATCTGCGTCAGACCCCATTGCCGGTGATCAGCCTTAAATATACATGAAAATTTTCTTGGGTTGAAAAATTGTACTGATATCAACCTCAAGAGTTCATAACCAATAATAGTTATCACTTTTATGTTCAGTTATCAAAAAACTTTTTTAGCGGCATGCGCGGCTCTTACATGTTTTGTGTCGCAGGCACTTACAGTGGAGACGCTCCGCACCCAGTACCAGACCGATCCGGTTGGTATTGACAAACAGGCGCCGGTATTCAGCTGGCAACTCCGGTCTGACCGTCGGGCAACAGTCCAGCAATCCTACCAGGTGGAGATTGGGCTTGATAGAAACATGTCTGGAATTGTTTTTGATTCCGGTACCGTGGATTCAAATGCTTCGGCAAACGTGACGCTTGAGGGATTGCAACTGCAGCCTTCCACACGTTATTATTGGCGTGTGACTGTGACAGACAATTATGGCGAGACGGCTGTCTCTGAGCCTGGAGCCTATTTCGAGACCGGTTTGATGGGATCGGGATGGAGTGGCGCGCAGTGGATCGCCCCAGGTACGGGTGCTCCCCAGATCTCCAATCCTGATGCTGAGAATATAAAGGATTATGTTATAGAAACTGATTTTGAAATAGATCGGGCTGCAGCAGGACTGATATGGGGAACCATTGACCGCAATAACTTTTATATGTGGCAGGTTAGCACCAAAAACGGGATTCCGCGTTTCCGGCCGCATGTATGGAATAACGGCACTCCAAAATGTATCGCCGAGATAGATCTGGGGATCAGCCTGAAAAACTGGGAGACACACCATATGCGCATAGAGGTTTCCGACGGAGGCACTATGGCACGTACATATATTGACAATATATTGGTTGACGAACGTAAAGGGGTGTATCCTTATGGGGCTTTGGGCATGCGTTCGTCTGATATTGACGGCCGCAGCCAGAAGCCTGAAACTGCTTTTTATGACGATTTCCGGGTTGCAGCTTCCGATGGCCGTGTGCTTTTTGAAGATACTTTCAACAGCAATGCCAATTTCGGTACGGGTGAGGTTGCCAATGGCCAGCTTTATGTCAGCGGCCCGGAAACCCTTGCGTTCCAGAATAATTTTATCCCTGATCCAGCTGTAAAGGATTATACTTTTGAGGGACGGTTCACGATAGAACAGTTCTGTGCCGGTATAGCTTTCGCCGCCAGAGACGCACAGAATTTCTACATGTGGCAGTTCAATATAGAGAATGGCTTCCCGCGTTTCCGTCCGCACCGTTGGGTAAACAATAATCCGGCATGTCTTGCGGAGATAGATCTTACCGGTAAGGTATCGTTGGATGCATATACCCCACACACGTTCAAGATCGTAGTAAGTGACAACGGCACCCGCGCCACCACATATGTTGACGGCGTAGAGATTGACAGCCGGTCCGGCCAGTTCGTATATGACAAGGTCGGTTTCCGCCAGTCCAAGAGCGAGAAAGAGTGGGAAATTTTTGAGCGGGCGTATTTTGACAATGTGGTAGTGAAGGACAATGCCGGCAAGGTGCTTTTCGAAGAGGATTTCGAGGACGCCGGAGATTGTGCCATTTCAGGTGCGAATATTATTGACGGCCGTTTGCTTGTGGGATCTGATGCCGAGACATATCTGTGGGCTAAAGGCGGGGATGACACTGAGGAAAAACTGCGCTACGACATAGATGCCGACATTACGCTTGTAAATGATGCCGCATCGTTGATTTTCAGCCACATGAAATCCAACTGCTACTTTATGTGGGCCATCAACTGCAATGACAAGGGGTATCCTCTGGTGCGCCGCCATTTGTATGCCAATAGCGGCAACCCGCAGTTTTCGGATACGCGCATGGAGGGTTTCACCAACGATGATATTATAGGTGTGGAGCGGCATTTGCGTCTGGAGATAGACGGCAGTGAGGTGCGCACATATATTGACAACATGCTTGTTGATACATATAAGGATACATCCGGCCTGTTGTCTGACGGCCTGATCGGATTCCGTGTGTTCCATGATGCTGTGAACGAGCAGGCTTACTGGGACAACATCAAGGTGACGAAGTATGGTTCAGACGGGGGCAAGCGTGTCACTTTGTCTGAGGATTTTGAAGATGACACATATGAATTCTCATCCGGTGAGGTTGTTGATGTCAACGGTAACCGCAAATTGTATGCATACTCTCCGGCACAGGAGAACAAGATAATGCAGGATGCAGCCAGTGCGTCACCGCTTTTCCGGAAGCAGTTCACCCTTGAAGGGAAAGTAAAGAGCGCCAAATTGTATACTTCGGCGCTGGGTGTTTACAATGTGTATGTCAATGGCCGGCGTGTCGGTCACGAGCAGCCCGACGGATCCATGGTTTACGATGAGCTGATGCCTGGCTGGAGCGACTACCGCAGTACCGTTTTCTATCTGTCGCATGATGTGACTTCGCTTCTCAAAGAGGGTGAAAATGCTTTGGGGGCTATTGTGAGCAACGGTTGGTGGAACGGCGCTGTATCCCACGGTATTTATGGATCTTCCGGTGTCGCTTTCATCGGAAAGTTGGTAGTGGAACTTGAAAATGGGGAAGTAGTCACCTTGGTTACAGACCAGTCTTGGCTTACTTCGCGCCGTAGCGCTGTCAAGAGCGGTGAAATATACCATGGTGAGGTGTTTGATGCCCGTCTTGCCGATGGTTGGAGCATGCCGGGCTATGATGTATCTGCATGGAACGGGGCTGCGCTTGACCGTCAGAGCAAAGGGGAACTGATAGCTCATGAGGGTCCTACGGTAAGAGTGATTCCGGAGCTGGAACGTAAAGCGGTCTCTCTTACTGTTTATGAAGGTATTAAAGACAACGGCACGAAATATGGCGAAATAAACACTGTCGCCACACATGGAGGAGATGCGTCTGTCGTATTGAAGAAAGGGCAGACCATGGTGGTTGATTTCGGTCAGAATGCTTCAGGCTGGGCCAAATTCAAGGTCAAAGGAGCGGCCGGTGCAAAGGTTAATCTCCGTTTTTCCGAGATGATCAATGATTCCGGTGACGAGCAGCGAGGCAACGATGCTGCCAAAGGCGCCCTTTATACAGTGGCTCTCCGCTCGGCCAGGGCGGCAGGGCAGTATGTGCTTGCCGGCGATTCCGAGGGTGAGGTCTATAGTCCCATGACAACCTTCTACGGTTTCCGTTATTGCGATGTTACTGTTTCGGAAGATGTGGAGATTGAGTGGATCAAGGCAGAGACCATAAGCACAGAGGCAGAAAGCAAATCGTCAATAAAGGTCAACGATGCCGATGTGAACAAGCTGTATAGCAATATCCAGTGGGGGCAATGGAGCAACTTTGTGAGCGTTCCTACCGACTGTCCCCAGCGTGACGAACGTCTCGGTTGGACTGCTGACACCCAGGTGTTCTCAATGGCGGCCATGTATAATGCCCAGGTACAGGGATTTTATCACAAATGGATGCGCGACATGCGCGACGGGCAGCTTGAAAATGGCGCTTATCCGAACGTGGCTCCTTTCAATTGGGTGGAGCATGGTTCGGCTGCTTGGGCTGATGCAGGTATCATACTCCCGTGGAATGTCTATGTGATGTATGGCGACAAATCCATCATTGAAGAGAATTATGCTTCAATGGAGCGTTATATGGATTGGCTCTCAACCCAGAAAGAGGGTTCATACCAGTATGTAGGTTCTGACACACGCTATGGCGACTGGCTGGCGTTTGAGGATACTGACCGCAGGTTCGTATCCGTGGCATATTATGGATACATGGCCGATCTTATGAGCCGCATGTCCAAGGCCATGAGCAGTGTTGAAGGTGATGAATATGATGTGAAAGCTGCTGAATATGCCGGGCTGTTCGCAAATATAAAGGATGAGTTCCATACCCGTTACTGGAATCGCGGCCGCAATCCCGGATTGAAACAAGGCTCCCAATGTGCCCAACTTCTCGCATTGCGCTATGACATGCTTGACGATGAGGAGGAGATAGATTTGACTTGCACTAAACTCCGTAAAAAAATAGAGGGTAATGGGAACAGGCTTTCTACAGGCTTCCTTGGCACGGCGGTGCTTAACCAGACACTTAGCCAGTTTGGCATGGATGATCTCGCGTATGCCTTGCTTCTGCAGCATGAATGCCCGTCGTGGCTTTATAGTGTGGACCAGGGAGCTACCACTATGTGGGAGCGCTGGAACAGCTATACCCGCGAGGACGGTTTCAGCAAGAACATAGAAATGAACTCTTTCAATCACTATGCCTATGGTGCTGTCGGAGAATGGATGTACCGCTATATGGCGGGTATCTCGCCCGATTATGACAACCCAGGCTTCTCCCATATCATCCTGAAGCCCTCTTTTGATGCGGCACGCCGTATTACTGATGTGGACGCCACATTCAATTCCAACTATGGTCCGATTGATGCGGCATGGAAAACAGATGAAAACGGAGGATTTGTTTACGATGTCACAGTACCGGCCAATACCACAGCCACTCTGATACTTCCCTCTTCCCCTGATGGAGCGCATGTGTCAGAGAGCGGTAAGGATGCCTCGGAAGCGGAAGGGGTTACCGGCTACGTGGATGACGGCAATTTCGTAAACATTACTTTGGGATCCGGCACATACAGTTTTTCAGGCGGTGGCGTTTCAGGCGGTATTGAGAAAGTTGAAACAGGCACGATAAAGGTTTATCCCAATCCTGCAACTGAAACAGTAACAGTCACAGGGCTGTCGGAAATTGAGAGTATGGAGTTGCACTCGCTTTCAGGCGCGCTTGTAGCTTCAGTAAAAGGATCTTCGGTTCTGAATGTGGCGTCTTGCGCTCCGGCAATGTATCTGCTTACTGTCAAAGAGGCAGGTGGAGGATCGCATATTGTCAAGCTCCTCAAGAACTGATATTGCCATTGAAACCTCCAAAGCTATAATTTTATGGACGGTGGCAGTGCGTCAAAATTCACGAATTTTGACGCACTGCTGTTTTTTCCGGAGGGCGAGGATGCTGCCCGGAATGGTTCCGGATGGTCCGTTATGATACACCCTTTTTCTGTCGTGACAGGACGGTGCCGTGTGTATGAAGGCTGGTTGATGCATGGGAGCAGCGGGAGGATAAATGTTCAGAATGAAAAACGATTTTGTCTGATTTCCTCTTTTATCCGGCCCGTTTATGCAGCCTGGCGTGTATATGCCGGATATATTACCCGTGTGTCGCCTATAAGCACATTGGCAATGTTAATTAGGGGCTTGTGGGAGGGGTGTGAACAGTTTTTTTTGATGATTGAACATATTTTTTCGCTTTTTTTAGCAAAATTGAGGTTATTTTGTGGCACAATTCTTCTACCGGGGTTGCCCGTTTGTATACTAACCAATATCGTTTAAAACGCGTACTTATAACCAAACATATTTCACATGAAGAACCTGATAAAATACGCGGCGGCTCTGTGCACTGCATTTGCCATGAATGGGCAGACCGCCGAGCTTTTTCAGCCTTACCAAAACACAGACTTAAGATTGCCGTCAGTGCCGCTTGTGGTTTCTGACCCTTATTTTTCAATCTGGTCTCCTTATGACCAGCTTACAGATGGTTCGCCTCGTCATTGGACAAATGATGAAAAGCCTCTGGAAGGCCTTCTCCGTGTAGACGGGAAGACATACCGTTTCATGGGTGTGAAAAATACCGTCCTTGAGACTATTGTGCCTATGGCCGATGAAGGCGCTTGGACAGGTGCCATGACAAATGAGAAACCTGCCAATGGCTGGGAGCGTCCTGATTTTGACGACTCCAAATGGAAACGCGCTGAAGGTGCGTTTGGTTCACGCGGTCTGAGCAATGTGCGCACCCGCTGGGAAAAAGAGAACAGCGACCTTTATGTGCGCCGTGCTGTTGAGCTTACTCCCCAAGACCTCGCTGGAGATCTGTTTCTGGTATTTTCCCACGACGACGTATTTGAGATCTATATTAATGGCGCGCTTGTGGCCAAGACCGGCGAGACATGGCGTGAAGGCGTGAAGCAGGAATTGACTGATGAACTCAAGCAACTCCTTCGTCCCGGCAAAAATGTAATTGCCGCCCACTGCCACAATACTACCGGCGGCGCTTACACCGACTTCGGACTCTATCGCAATGTCGGTGCCGAAAACGGCAATACTGAGATTGCGAAGCAGAAAAACGTGGACGTGATGGCCACCTCCACCTATTATACATTTGAGTGCGGTCCTGTAGAACTTGACCTTGTATTTACAGCACCGATGTTGATGGACAACTACGATCTCCTTTCGTCGCCCATCAACTATATCTCATATCAGGTGCGCTCTACCGATGGGAAGGAACACGATGTGCAGCTTCTTCTCACCGCTTCTCCACTCATCTCTGTAAACAAGGCTTCACAGCCCACACGTTCTACAACAGAAGAGCACAATGGAGTAAAATATGTGAAGACAGGAACAATTGAGCAGCCCATTCTGGCTAAGAAAGGTGACCACATCTGTATTGACTGGGGTTATCTTTATCTCCCGGCAATCAATGGAGAGGTTTGCCTCGGTTCTGACAAAGATATCAAAAGCAGCTTTATCAACACCGGAAAGCTCCCCGCTTCTGCCGATGAGATCGTCGCCATGAAGGGTAGCGAGCGTCCGCTTCTTGCTTATGAGCACAATTTCGGCCGTGTAAAGGATGCATCAAGCTATACTCTTATCGGATACGACGAAATATACGACATTGAATATTTCTTCAAGCGTTACAAAGGCTACTGGGCACACAATGGTGAAGTCAGCATCTTTGACATGTTCAACAACCTCAACGGTTCATACGCTTCCATCATGAAGCGTTGCCGCGACCTTGACAAGACTATCTATGACGACGCCCTCGCCGTAGGTGGCAAGAAGTATGCCGAGATCCTGTCAGGAAGCTACCGCCATGTGATCGCCGCACACAAACTTTTCAAGGACGACGAAGGCACACTCCTTTTCTTCTCAAAAGAGAACGATTCAAACGGTTGTGTGAACACCGTTGACCTTACATATCCGGAAGCTCCTCTCTTCCTTATATATAATCCAGAGCTCCAGAAGGCTATGATGACCTCGATCCTGGACTATAGCGCTTCCGGACGTTGGACAAAACCTTTCGCCGCACACGACCTCGGCACATATCCTATTGCAAACGGCCAGGTTTACGGCGGCGACATGCCACTTGAAGAAGCCGGCAATATGCTTACCCTTGTAGCCATGTGCTGCAAACTTGATGGCAACACCAGCTATGCCGATCCTTACTGGGATATACTCCAGACATGGACTGACTACCTTTCTGAAAACGGACAGGATCCGGAGAACCAGCTCTGTACCGACGACTTTGCCGGCCACTGGGCACACAACGCCAACCTTTCCATCAAGGCTATAATGGGTGTTGCCGGTTTTGCCGAACTTGCAAAGATGAAAGGGGACATGGCTACATATGACAAATACAACAACCGCGCCAAAGAGATGGCTGCGAAATGGGTTGTTGATGCCCGTGAAGGTAACGGCAAGGATGCGCACTACCGTCTTGCTTTCGATCGCGACAACACTTGGAGCCAGAAATACAATATGGTCTGGGACAAGCTCTGGGGCACCCAAATCTTCCCTGCAGAGGCTATGCCTACAGAAATCAACTACTATCTGAAGAAACAGAACAAGTATGGTCTTCCTCTTGACAGCCGCAAGGACTACACCAAGAGCGACTGGATTATGTGGACAGCTGCAATGTCGCCCGACCAGAAGACACTTGTCAAGTTTATCAATCCACTCTACGATTATATCAACGAGACAGAGACACGTGTGCCAATCAGCGACTGGTACGATACCAAGACCGGACGCAAGACCGGCTTCATGGCACGTTCGGTGATCGCCGGCCACTGGATGCCTGTCCTCGCCGAGAAGCTCGCCCGTTAACGGCCACGATAAATTCAAATCTGAAACCAGAACCACAGACAGACGGTGTCCGTAAAGGTTGCCGTCTGTCTGCGGAGGTCAGAATTGTTTTAGCGTTTGAGCCGGGTAGTTTGTCCAGATGCCTCCAGTAGGCTATTGGTCCTTGCAGAGGCAATTCTGGAAAACTTGCCGGGCATAAATTGGGAATGGCACCTTGCAAACGCTTGCATGCTGGCCTGTAAATATAGTAAATGAATTATCTTTAACAAACATTTAACCAAATTGCCATGAATTTAAAAAACATTACCAAAAACCTTCAGAAACTCTTGTTGGGTGCTGGTGTTGTGTTGGCTGCGGTCTTTGCATCTTGTTCCGATGATAAGGAGCAGGATACAAATAAGCCTTACGACCCCTCTCAGCCAGTGGTTATCTCTGATTTCATGCCTAGAACGGGCGGTTATCAGGAACAGATCATTGTTTACGGTTCAAACTTCGGCAACGATAAGAATCGTGTGAAACTTACTATTGGCGGAAAAGAAGCTGTTGTAGTAAGTGTCATGAATGACAAAATGTATGCTTACATTCCGGCTAGCGCGTATGGCTCGGAAATTGAAGTGACCATACTTGATGAGAACGGAAACGAGCTGGGCAGCGGTATCACCAACTCTGACCTCACTTTTGAATATACCAAGAAGGTGGTTGTCGGCACTCTCTGCGGTTATAAAAATGAACAAGACAATCAAGGTGAGATGTTCGGTCCTTTCGATCTTCCGACTTGCGGTTTCCGTCACGAGGGCACCCTCGCTTTTGACCCCTTGTTTAAAAACCGTCTCTATTTGACATATGACGGAGGCCACTATATTGTGCAGCTTGACCTTGAAGCCCGCACGCATACACGCCTCATGTCATCTTCCAAATTCCAGGACCGCCGTCTGCGTAACGCTGATTTCACACTTGACGGCGAATATATGATCGTATCTACCGACCGTGATGAGAATGGACGTCATTCAACAAGTCTCTGGATTGTGAAGCGTAGCGGTGACGGCACATTCAGCGATAAGAGTTCTGTCTCAATGCTTGCCGCTTACCGTCAGTGCAACGGCGTTGCAGTGCATCCTGTAAATGGTGAAGTTTACTTCAACTCTTACGAGAATGGCCAGCTTTTCCGTCTGGATCTGAAAAACTATTTCGCTACAATTAACGGTGAAGTAGAGGATCCGTCAACAGGGATGCCTAAAACCTGGACTGGTTATCAGGAAGATGGTTGCTTTGATGAATTGTTCCAGATCATGGACCCCTCTTATGAGTTCAATATCACAATCCATCCTACCGGCAACTATGCTTACCTTAACATCATCAACAAGCATTATATCCTCCGCACAGACTATGACTGGAAGAAAAAACGCTTTACGACTCCTTACCTTGTTGCAGGAAAGAACGGAAGCGCTGCTTGGGAAGACGCTGTAGGTGGTGATGCCCGTGTAAATCGTCCTTATCAGGGAATATTCGTTAAGAATCCCGAATATGCGGGCCGTACCGACGAATATGATTACTATTTTGCTGATTGCAATAATTTCTGTATCCGCTATATCACTCCTGATGGCCTCGTACGTACATATGCCGGCCATTCTCCCTCTACTGACAACAATGTATGGGGAACAGAAGACGGTGACCTCCGTACACAGGCCCGTTTCCGCGACGTGACCGGCCTTGCATACGATGTGGATCGTGACATCTTCTATGTGCAGGATCACAATAACCGCCGTATCCGCACAATCGGTCTTGAGGGTGAGGATAATCCTGCTAATCCCGACACTCCTGAAGTTCCGGGAGAGGATGAAGGAGAAGGTAACGGTGAAGGCACAGAAAACCAAGAATAAATTCAGTATATATTGCTTGAATCTAATAACTTTTAGAATACAATGAAACAACGAATAGTAACACTGTTGGCTGCAGCAACGCTAACCACGGGTCTCGCGATGGGAAAGGTGTATACCGGTACCGTATATAGCGCGGCTGACGGGGAACCGCTTATTGGCGCGACAGTGGCAGTGCAAGGCACCGGTACAGGTGTTTCGACCGATGTAGATGGTGAATTTTCAATTGACATACCGGATAACGCAAAAACTCTTCTAGTGCGCTATGTGGGCATGGAACCAATGGAAATTTCCGTAAAAAGCCTCAAAAAACAGGGCAATGAATTCCGTCTTGAAGAAACCAAGACTGCCCTTAACGAGGTTGTGGTAACCGGTATGGGTGCCCGTAAAAAAATTACCGTGACTGGTGCCGTGACCAATGTTGATGTGAACGACATGAAACATTACAGCACCTCTAACTTGTCCAATGCATTGGCTGGTAATGTGCCGGGTGTGTTTGCACGTCAGACTTCCGGACAGCCCGGACGTAACAAGTCTGAGTTCTGGATCCGCGGTATCTCCACTTTCGGTGCCGGCTCATCGGCCTATATCCTCGTGGACGGTTTCGAGCGTGAAAACATTGACGACCTCAACATTGAGGATATTGAGACTTTCACCGTGCTCAAGGACGCATCTGCAACCGCTATCTACGGTTCAAAAGGTGCGAATGGCGTTGTGCTCATCACAACCAAGCATGGTAAAGCCGGTGCCGTGAAAGTGAATGCCAAATTCGAGACTTCATATAACACCCGCACAAAAACTCCCGAGTTCGTGGACGGTGTGACATATGCAAGATTGCTCAATGAAGGTAATGTGACACGCAGCAAGGGTGTGTACTTCAAGCCGCAGGAACTTGAATTGTTCGCTAACGGCCTTGACCCGGATATCTATCCCAATGTGGACTGGAAGGATCTTATCCTTAAAGACGGGGCAATGAGCTATCGTGCGATGGCAAATATCAGCGGCGGTGGTAGCACAGCCCGTTATTATGCATCTATCTCTTATGTCAACGACGAGGGTATGTACAAGACTGACGCCACATTGCGCGACAAGTATAATACCAACGCGAACTACAGCCGTTGGAATTACCGCTTGAATCTTGACATAGACCTTACTCCTACTACCTTGCTTCGTCTTGGTACGTCCGGAGACCTCTCAATGAGAAATTCACCGGGTATTGACGATGGCCGCACATGGAACTCACTGTTCGCATACAACGGTATCACATGTCCTGTATTGTATTCAAACGGCTATGTTCCCAAAACCAACCTGAAGCGTGGCGATGACCGCGACCTCAACCCATGGGTACAGGCCACACAGACCGGTTACTATCAGGAATGGAACAACAACCTCCAGAATAACGTTACCCTTGAGCAGGATCTCCGTTTTGTAACCAAGGGACTCCGCTTCACTGGACGTTTCGGATATGATACATATAACTTCAACCGCATCAATCACTTCCAGACACCTGACGCATATTATCATCAGGGACGTGACAAGAACACCGGTGAAATTATATGGGACAAGACCCATGACCGCAAGGATATGGAGCAAAGCTCCAGCAACGATGGTTCACGCCGTATCTTCGCAGACCTTCTTTTGAGCTACAACCGCGATTTCGGCAAGAACAATGTAGGTGCCAATCTTAAGTTCACATATGACAACAATATCTCTACACAGAATATCGGTAACGATATCAAGAACTCTGTGGCGCGTAAGAACATGGCTCTCGCAGGCCAGATTTCCTACAACTGGGATTACCGTTATTTCGTGGATGTGAATTTCGGTTACAATGGTTCGGAGAACTTTGCCGACGGTCACCGTTTCGGTTTCTTCCCTGCCGCTTCAGCTGCCTGGAACATCGGTCGTGAGAAGTTCATGGAAGGTACACGCGGATGGCTTGATATGTTCAAGATCCGTTACTCATATGGCCAGGTAGGTAACGATAATCTCGGTGATATCCGTTTCCCATATCTTTATACGCTTGGCTACATACAGCATCAGGATAATAATGGAAATTGGGTTAACTCCAATGTGTACAACTTCGGTACCCTCGGCGACCCGACCCGCGATGAATACCGGAAAGGTATACACTACACCGGCCTTGCTTCCACTAATGTTACCTGGGAAAAAGCTACCAAACAAGACGTAGGTATTGATATCGCACTGTTCCACAACAGTTTCTCGTTGACAGTTGACTATTTCAATGAAAGACGTGACGGTATTTACATGGTTCGAAACTTCCTTCCGTACTCGCTTGGTCTTGAACAGAGCCCTAGCGCCAACGTAGGCTCTGTGAAGACAGAAGGTATTGATGGCCATTTCCGTTATGAGAAACAGTTTGGTGAAGTGTTCCTTACCGTACGCGGCAACATGACTTATTCGAAGAACAAGATTGAGGATTATGACATTGAAAACAATGTATATCCGTATCAGTACCAGACCGGCCATCGCGTAAATCAGATCCGTGGTCTTGTTGCTGAGGGTCTTTTCTCAAGCTATGAGGAAATCCGCAATCATCCCAAGCAGATGTTCGGCGATGTACAGCCTGGTGATATCAAGTACAAGGATGTCAATGGCGACGGTGTGGTAGACGACAACGACGTTTGTGCTATCGGTGCGACAAGCACTCCCAACCTTATCTATGGTGTAGGTGTGTCTGTGGCATGGAAAGGATTCGATATTAACGTTCACTTCCAGGGAGCCGGCAAGTCTACACAGATGATCAATGGCAAGACTGTATGGGCGTTCAGCGAAGGCCGTTGGGGACAGATCCTCACAGATCTTGTAGAAGACCGTTATGTTGACGCAGAGACAGCTGCCAAACTTGGCATTGCTGCCAACGAAAACCCGAATGCTGCTTATCCACGTCTTCCCGACGCAGATGGTTCGCTCGGCCGCGGCAACAACTACCGTGCTTCATCTTACTGGATGCGTGATATCAGCTATATTCGTCTGAAGAACCTTGAAATCGGCTATAATTTCCCGAAAGAATGGATGAAAGCGATACGTTTTGAGAATATCCGTCTTTTCGTCCAGGGTGCAAACCTCCTTACATGGTCTGATTTCAAACTATGGGATCCTGAAATGGGCAGTAGCAATGGCGAGGCATATCCTCTTAGCAAATCAATTACTGCCGGTTTCCAAATCAATATCTAACCGTACACTACAATCATGAAAAAATATATTGCAAAATCAATATCACTGGCAGCGCTTATCGGATGCGCGTCGGTAATGTTCTCCTCTTGTGAGGACACTCTTGACGCTGATAAATATTTCGATGACCGCAGGACTTTGGAATCGGTTTTCACAGACATCAACCAGACTAACAACTGGCTGTCCCAATCGTTCGCATTTCTGAAAGACGATCTTTGCGACGTTACAACTAAAGAAAATTCGGGTCGTGCTTTCCATGTGTTTGCCGACGATGTATTCTGGGGCGACCGTGACGCTATGCTCGGAGCCGGCTACAATGCCCAGGACTCATATGCTTCGTTCAAGCAGGGCGACTATAATGAGAATTACGGTTCACAATACTGGATCAACGCATATCGCGGTATTTTCCAGGCGTCGGTGTTCATCCACAACATCTATCGTAACGACAAACTTTCCGAAGAACAGCGCCTTGATATGAAGGGGCAGGCCCGTTTCGTGCGTGCATATTACTATTGGTTGTTGCTTAGAAGATATGGTCCTGTGCCCATCATGCCCGATGAAGGAACTGACTATACCTTGGACTATAACGATCTGTCAATTCCCCGTTCTTCTTATGAGGAGGTTGCCGAGTTCATATCGGATGAAATGATCAAGGCATGCCATGAACTTCAGAACTGGAGCCGTGTTACCGGCAATACAAGTACAGAGAATATAATCCGCCCGACACGTGGTGCTGCTCTTGCTACCCGCGCGCTTGCGTTGATGTACGCTGCCAGCCCTCTGGCAAACGGCCAGTTGGCAAACGGCGAGCACCCATCGCTCGTGACTGATGATTTTGCCAAATCTTTTACAAACAAAGATGGCAAACAGCTTCTCAGCCTTACTTATGACGAGCGTAAATGGGCACGCGCAGCTGCTGCTTGCCGCGACGTCATTGACTGTCCTGCCGGATATGACCTGTATCATGCATCTGTAAACGAAGCCAATAATGAGACTACAGGTTATCCCAAGACACTTACTCCTTTCAAGGACAACGATTTCTCTGAAAAGGCTTGGCCGGAAGGTTATGCTGATATTGACCCCTACCTTTCTTACCGTGACCTGTTCAATGGTGTGATTGGTCTTGATAATTCTGAAATTATCTTCAGCCGTGGTTACAATACTTCAGGTGGCCGCCACCAGTCGCTGGACGGTATGGCTACACACTGTCTCCCCAGCACACTTTTCGGTTGGAACTGCCATGGTGTGACCCAGAAGATGGTTGACGCATATTACATGAAAGACGGCAGCGACTGCCCCGGACGTAATAGCGAATGGTCTGAATATACCAATGGCGATTATGACTCACGCGCACGCCGTACTGGTTGGACTGCCACACGTGCCAACCCGAACCGTGGCGAGTATGCAGTGGCAAACTATCCTGAGGTGGGTTCTAAGGGTACAGGCGTATCCATGCAGTATGTGGAACGCGAACCGCGTTTCTATGCAAGTGTGGGATACAACGGATCTTTCTGGTGGAATGCCAACCCCGAGGTAAGTACACATCATATGAAGATATATTATTACCGTGGCGGTACTGGCGGTAGCTCTGAAGGCGGCGGTAACAACGGTATCTCCAATACATCTTCTTACTGGCAGCGCTCAGGTATCGGCCTGAAGAAATATGTCAATCCTCAGGACTGGCGTACTGCTAAGAATGCCGATGACTATGGCCATATCGTGCAGAAGTGGGAACCTGCAATACGTTATGCCGATATTCTTCTTATGTACGCCGAGTGTCTCAACGAGCTTACTTCAGCTTATTCTATTCCTTCATGGGACGGTGCCAGCACATATAACGTAAGCCGCGACCTGAACGAGATGAAGCGTGGTATACGTCCTGTACGTTGCCGTGCCGGTGTGCCAGACTTTACAACTGATGTTTATGCCGACCAAAGCCTTATGCGCAAGAAGATCAAACGCGAACGTATGATTGAGTTCATTGCCGAAGGCAAGCGCTACTATGACCTGCGCCGTTGGATGGACGCCCCCGTGGAAGAGTCTATCCCCGTGTATGGCTGCAACGTTTATATGCCAGAGTCACAGCGCGACGAATTCCAGCGTGTGGTACCAGTATATTCTCTTCCCACAGTCTTCAATGTGAAGATGTATTTCTGGCCGATCTCTACCGAGGAGCTTAAGCGTAACAGGAATCTGGTGCAGAACCCCGGTTGGAAGTACTACGACTAATAATTGGATAACAGCTTAATCTTTATATCATGTCAAAGATAAAAAATATATTGACTTTCGGACTGTTGGCGGCAGTGGCGGTGCCTGTGTTCACCTCCTGCAACGATGACTGGAAGGAAGAGCAATACAAACACTATATCAGCTTTAAGGCTCCCCTTGCCACAAGTGGCAGCAGTGTGGGTGTCACAACAGTGTATGTTCCGTATACCCGTCTCAACGAGGATAAGACACCTAAATTCGGTGCGGAAGGTAAGTCAAATTATCTGCTCCCGGTATTGGTTGCAGGGTCTACAGACAATCCCAATACCATTACAGTGAATATCGCACCTTCCGATACACTTGACATATTGAATGTGGAGCGTTTCGGACATCGTGAGGAATTGTATTATAAGGATATGAGCGATTTTGCTGATGTTCCTCCTACAATTACGATCCATGAAGGACAGAACATGGCATTGCTTGACGTGCAGCTTGACTTCAACAAAAACGGTGGTCTTGACCTTATTGACCGTTATGTGCTGCCTTTGACTATCGCCCCTGGACAAGGTTATGAGCGTAATCCTCGCAAGAACTATGCTACAGCCATGCTCCGAATTCTTCCTTATACCACCTATTCCGGTATATATCAGGCAACAAACCTCCAATATTGCTTGCTGAACGACAAGGGTGAACAGGACGGTGAGTCTGCTGGTATGGAGACTGTGCAGGCTTATACCTGTGGCGAAAACGAGGTTTTCATGTATGCAGGCACTAACACGGAGAGCAGCCTTCTGCGCAAGTGGTTCCGTATCTATGTACGTTTTGAACCGGACGAAGGCAGCGACGGCAAGTCCGGTAATGTTTACATGTACACAAAGGATGAGGAAAATCCCGATCTCAATTTCTCGCAACCCCATCCTGCACGATTCAATATCATAGAGGCCATGGATGCCGTGCAGACATATATTTTGCGTCGCACACTTGTGGTCAAAGATATCGAATATGTCTATACGGATACAAAGACCGCTCCTGGTGCTTCTCTCACTTACAAGGTGGCTGGTACTCTGACCATGGAGCGCAAGCTGAACACCCAGATGCCTGAGGAAGACCAGATCATGTGGGATTAAAATCCTGCATTCAGGTAACTATTTGAAATAGCTTAGAGTGTGGACTGGCACTTCAGGGTGTTTGGAACACACTCTAAGCCTTTTTTCATACTAATAATTCTGAATAGTCATACTTACTTATAACCGAATGAAGATAAATCTACGAAAGGCATTTTTATCCGCAGCCATGGTTGCAGGTCTGGTGGCCGGGGCTCAGGAATTAAGCAAGACTGAATTGGCTGTGCGCGATATCAAAAGGGCCATGGCGCTTATGGATGCTTCATGGGATAAGACAATGAAGGGAACTACTGCCAACATGTATATGGCGGACCGCTACAATACGGAGACAGGGTGGACTAGCGGCGCTTCCGATATATGGCCGCTTACCGCTGCTGTGGAAGCACACTGTTCGCTGCTTCAGGCGCTGATATTGGCGGAAGATGTTGATGCGGAACTTTATAATAGCAATTTCGACAAATACAGGGAGCGGCTGGATATCCTTATAGATAACCTTGAATATTACCGCGGGAGCTATCGCCTTCCCTCTTACGCTACGAACAAACAGAGCCAGCCATATGCGGTGCCACGCTCCAACAAAAGAGGGGGCGCCAATGTCACCGGCGTCCTGAACGTATATGATGACCAGATGTGGTTGTCGCGTGAGCTGATCCGTGCTTATGAAATTACCGGATCTGAAAACTATCTGGATCTGGCTGCCTATCTGGCAGATTATGTGCTTGACGGGTGGGATTGCTGGCGCGATGCCGACGGTGAGGAGTATGGCGGGATTACTTGGGGACCGGGCTACAATTCAAAGCATGCATGCAGCAATGCACCGATCATACAGCCTCTGGTATGGCTGAGTGAAATTTACAAGGATACCGGTATCACGGTTAATTTCGCTTTCCGTAATGAAGAGAATGAAGTGGTGCGTGAAGAGCGTGACCGGTCCACACATTATCTGGAGTTTGCCAAAAAAGTATATGATTGGCAGAATAAACACCTTTTTGACCGTTCAGGCGTATATTGGGACATGATGGGTGCCGAACATGGCACTATTGTTGTGGACCGCGGATATCGCCAGCATGTAAACTGCGGTGGGGCTGTAGGGGCGTTTTACAGCTATAACACCGGTACGATGGTTGCAGGCGCTGCTGAACTTTACCGTGTGACAGGGGAGGAGCGTTTCCGCACCGATCTTGCCACGATATGCAGGGGAGCCCTCAGCAAATTTGCCACCTATAAGAGAAATTATAACGCATATGACTTCAAGACCGATAAAACGGCCGAGGAGGGTTTCAATACATGGTTTAACAATGTGCTTATCCGCGGATATGTATACGCTGAGCCATATTGCGATAATACGTCGGCCACAAACGGATTGAAAGGGATACAAGTCACACTGGACTATGCGTTCGAAAACCACAACCGCAACAATATGCTTCCCATACATTTGCTTGCCGGCTGGGGAGACGAGAAAATAACCAAGCCGTTTCATCAGTTTGCGTTTGCATCGGAATATTCCATGCTTGCCGTAAGATATCTCACAGATGCTAAAACCGGAGGGGTGGATTCTGTACTTGCGGACAATGAAAATGCCGGATCTGACATCGTGTATAATCTTTCCGGAGTCGCGCTCGGCCGTCTTGACGAGGTGGAGCCGACTCTGCCGCGCGGTTTTTACATAGTAGGGGGATCTAAACGGATTCTCGGTAACTGACAATCTGTCTATAGACGTATAAAGCGCTGTATCAAGGTTCTGAGCCAGATGCAGCGCTTTTTTGATAAAAAAAATTGTTGCTGTCAGCTAAAACCGGACAACAATAATAAGCAATAATGAAAAACATATTGTAAAGAAAATTCCTGCTTTATTTGCAAAAGTCGGATATGTTGGTTAACTTTGCACCGCAAATAGACGGGGAAGCCCGCATGCCATGGGGTACTAGCTCATCTGGCTAGAGCGCGACACTGGCAGTGTCGAGGTGAGCGGTTCGAGTCCGCTGTACTCCACATAATGAAAGCAGGTTTGGAATCATTCCAAACCTGCTTTCATTATGTGGTTGTATTCGTCGCGACCGATATCGGCGCATAGTAATAAACCTGTGTTTGTGTGATAAAAAACTTACCTTTGCAGAC
>CANRWW010000007.1 GCA_947643665.1 uncultured Porphyromonadaceae bacterium
GATACCTACCAAAAAGGCGATGCGCCATGGCGCATCGCCTTTTTGGTAGGTATCTAATTTGGGGATATCAATCCTTGTGGATGGGAACGGCAGGAGCAGAAGGCTCTTTTATGCCATCGCGGATAAGGAGAGCGTCAATAGTGGCATCCTGTCCACGGAAGTCGCGGTAAAGGTCGGCAGGATTGCGCGTTCCGCCACGCTCAAGAATGTTGGAACGGAAGCTGTCGGCCGTAGCCCTGTCAAATATACCGTTTTTCTTGAACTCTGCAAACGCATCGGCATCAAGGACTTCTGCCCATTTATAAGAATAATAGCCTGCGGCATATCCACCAGAGAAGATATGGCTGAATGTAGTGCCGGTAACACTTCCTTCAACTGGCGGGAAAATCTGTACACTTTCCATCGCTTTGCGCTCAAATTCAATTGGATCGTCAACAGGAGATTCGATTGTATGCCATGCCATGTCAAGATAGCCGAATCCAAGCTGACGCAGACATGAATATCCGGCACCGAACTGCGACGATTTTATAATTTTGTCAACTAGTTCCTGTGGAAGTTTTTCACCAGTCTTGTAATGCTTGGCAAAAGAGTCAAGAAACTCTTTTTCTGTAAGATAGTTTTCGTTGAACTGCGAAGGAAGCTCTACGAAATCGCGATATACGGCAGTGCCTGAAAGGGATGCGTAATGGCAACGTGTAAGCAGTCCATGCAGTGCATGCCCGAATTCATGGAGGAATGTCTCTACTTCATAAGGGGTAAGGAGGGAAGGAGTGTCGGCAGTCGGCTTGGTAAAATTCATTACTATTGACACATGCGGGCGTTCATCCTTACCTGCGGCATTGATACTCTGGTCTTTGAAACCTGTCATCCAAGCGCCCGGACGTTTGCTGTCGCGCGGGAAAAAGTCTGTATAAATGACACCTATGAATTGTCCTTTGTCGTCTGTAACATCAAATGCCTTTACATCCGGATGATAAACCTCCACCTTGTCATTGCGTGTGAAATTCAGACCATATAGCTTGGTAGCAAGTCCAAACACACCGTCAATCACATTGTCAAGTTCAAAATATGGGCGCAATTGCTCCTCATCGTAGCTATAACGTGCATTTTTGAGTTTATTTGAGTAATAGCTGTAATCCCATGGACGTATTGTCACCGGTTTTCCCTCGGTTTCAGACGCAAATTCCGTCAGTTCCGCTATCTCACGTTCCAAAGCCGGCTTATAAGCCTCACGCAACTGGTCAAGCAGTTTATATACATTGGCAGGATTCTCAGCCATTGTACGTTGCAGGGAATGGTCTGCGTGGCTCTTTGCTCCAAGGAGCTTTGCGATGGACAGGCGCAATTCGGCGATACGTTTCATATTTTCGACATTGCTGAATTCACCTTTCGTGTTACGTCCGGTATATAACCGGTAGAATTTCTCACGAAGATCCGGACGTTCAGAATATTTAATAAAAGCCGTATATGTAGGCTGCGCAAGAGTGAAAAGGAACTCCCCTTTCCTGCCCTTGGCTTCAGCCATCTGGGCAGCTTCATCAACTATCCCTTTGGGAAGCCCGGCGAGATCATCGGCGGTGAGCCATATTTCATAAGTGGCAAGTTCCTTCATCACGTTCTGGCCGAATTTGTTGGTCAATTGCGACAATTCGGCATTGAGCTTCCGGTATGTCTCACGGTCTTCACCTTCGAGATTAGCGCCTTGAAGAGCAAAAGAGTCATAAGTCTTTTGCAATAGCATCTCATCCTCCGGCGAAAGTTTCAGTGACGCACGATTATCATACACGGTTTTTACCCTTTTCCAAAGATCGTTGTTCAACGTGATAGAAGTGGAAAAGTCACTCAACTTGGGACTGATGCGCGTTGAGATTTCCATCATCTCATCATCGGCGTCAGCTGAAAGAAGAGGATAAAACACATTCAGCACACGGTTCAGATCAGCGCCGTTACGCTCCAATGCCACTATGGTGTTCTCAAAAGTGGGGGCGGCGGGATTGGATGTTATATCATCTATACCCTTAAGGGCAAGAGCTATGCCACGGTCAATGGCCGGCTCATACTGTGAATTGTCTATCTTGCTGAATGGAGCCGTGCCATGCATGGTGGCAAAATCGCTCTCCAGCACATTCTGTGCCTGTGTCATAAGCGCTGTACCTATGGTTAAACCTAACAGAAGTTTTTTCATATATTATATTTTCACTAATTACTGACGCTCAGTATCGCCATTACCTACAAAGGTATCCAATTATTTCATAAACACCAAATACACGGATCCGACCAACAGCAACATGGCAAGCCAATGATTCCATCTCAATTCAAAGCTGTCAAAAGCGACCAGACTGAAAATCACAAAAACAACAAGGGCCACAACCTCCTGCATCACTTTCAGCTGCATAAGAGAATATGGGCCGCCATTGCCTTCAAACCCAATACGGTTTGCCGGCACCTGAAAGCAATATTCAAGCAATGCTATCCCCCATGAAAAAAGAATCACAACATACAGAGGCCAGTTGGCAGAAAGCCCCGTTGACTGCAACTTAAGATGCCCGTACCAGGCAAAAGTCATAAAAACATTGGAAATCACCAGCAAAATTATGGTAGTAATCGCTGATCCCATTACTGATTTATTTTAATATATTAGATATTATTAATTATTTTTTCTTTGAAAACCACGGTATGAGGAAGCCGATTCGCTTTTCAGTTGCGGCAAAACCCCACGGATATATTCCATGTCTATGATCCATTTCCCATCTTTCCCTTTCCTAGGGAAAGCCAGATCACGACGGCGGTTTACTTCATCGCATAAACGGGAACGCCCGGTAGAAGCATCCTTTTGCAACCGCTCAGGTATGCTGTCAATGGTTACCGGAAGCGCCACGGACACGACAGGGGAACCTATGGCTACCCACATCACTGTCCCTGACCGCGGATCCTCACCATCCAAAGCCCCCTCTACTACCACGGATGCGCATGAACTGCGACGCGGAATATATTCCCCGCGGTCAGAAACCCTCTTATATTCCTTACAGTTTATTATATCTTTATTTTCCCCGTCATGATAGAAACTTCTTGATAACCCTTCGGTAAAAGTCTCCGCAGACAAACCGGATACGATACTTTCCTCTATCAGATGCACAGCATTGTCATGACGTACCTCCCCAAGGCGCTTCCCTGTGGTGCCGGAATATGAATAGTTGGATCTGACCATCCATCCACGTCCGTATTCCTCAATAGGATATACCTTGTAATTATGGTCACTTGCCTCTACATATACACAATTGCCATAGGTATCGGTAACACCGAAATTGGCCTGGATACCTGCCGGGCGCCCCCGCTCCATCTCGCTGTCAAGAATAACCAGGAAATCGTCTACTGTCCTGCACCGCGACAAAGCACGGCTCATAACCATACCCTCTCGGTCTTTTACAACCGCCGTATCAGGAGCAAGATTATACGACGCCGTATTCATTACAGCAAAACCTGCCTCGTTGAATCCGATCCACGCCTCGGCAAGATCCTTGTCGCCGGCATTGAATAGCGCCACATAAGCCATGGTGCTGTCGGTAGCCTCCACTTTGCCAACGAAATTGTCTTTAAACCCCGAATCGCGGTGTTTCCATAACAAACTCCTGCCGTCACGCGATGCCCTGCCGCTCACCACAGCAGAAGTACAGGCGCAAACGTCCTGCGCGCATGCCAGAGACAAGCCAGCAATTATGGCAAGTACCAACTGTAAACCGTTCATAATGCAAAATTACAAAAAACTCTTGGCGGATTATCGCATATTTAGTAATTTTACGATGTGCTGACACATGTATGCAAAGTGACAGGCAATGCTACAGACCGACTATTATTTATGACTGAAGAACAGAATTATATATTTGAAATGCCTCTCAAGGTGCGCGATTACGAGGTTGACTCGCAAGGTATAGTAAACAATGCCAACTATTTGCACTACCTTGAGCATACCCGTCACGAATTCTGCGAAAAAATGGGGTTCACTTTCCGGGAAATGCAGTCGGAAGGGATAGACCCTGTTGTAAGCCGTATCGAAATAGACTATCATACCCCCCTTCGGCTCGGCCAGACGATGACAAGCAAACTCCGGATTGAACGACGAGGCGCGCGTTTCATATTCCACCAGGATATTTTTACTCCCGACGGACAAATAGCAGTTTCGGCGCTTGTTACCGTTGTAAGCATTGAACAGGGCAAGCTCTCACGCGGTGAGACCATAGCCAAAGCATTCGGTCTCACATGAACGGGCTTATCTATAAAACGGCATTTTCCCTCGCACGCGGCATGCATCCCAAAGTTGCCGACGAGCTATTGTCGCGTGTCGGTTCTGAAGAAGAATTTTTCAAATTGCCTGAAAGCACCCTCATACGGTTCACAGGACGCAAGCTACAGATCCTGTCAGATGCATATAGGGCCGAGATCCTAGAGAAGGCAAAAACAGAAGAACAATTCTGCCTGGAAAACCATATACGGCGCCTATATTACACCGATCCGGATTATCCACAGCGGATGCTTGAATGTGACGATGCGCCAATCATGCTTTATGCACTAGGAGAAACAGACCTGAATGCACGACATATAGTAAGCATTGTCGGCACACGCAACGCCACTGCATACGGTGTTAATTTCATCAACCGTCTTGTAGAAGACCTTACACGGCGCCTTGACAATATCGTCATAGTGAGCGGCCTAGCCATGGGATGTGACATAACCGCGCACAAACGCGCTCTTGACGAAGGTATTCCTACCATAGGGGTCGTTGCCCACGGGCTTGACACGCTATATCCATCTGAACACCGCCGTTATGCGGCGCGGATGGTGCATGAGGGTGGAACAATACTTACGGATTATCCCCACGGCACACGTCCCCACCGAGGCAATTTCCTTGCACGCAACCGCATCGTGGCAGGCATATCGGATGCAATTGTCGTGGCAGAATCCGGAGCACCCCGCGGAGGCGCCCTACATACCGCCCGGCTCGGGCAACTATACAACCGGGATGTATTTGCATTGCCAGGACGCACATCCGACATATATAGCGCAGGATGCAATATGCTGATAAAGGCAAACATCGCACAGATGATAGAAAATGCCGATGACCTCATTGCCGCCATGAACTGGACTGCACGACCCGACGAAGGCACCCAGCAACAACTCTTTACAGAGATATCGCCTCAGCAGCAACAGATACTTGATTGCCTCAGGAGAAAAGGGGAAGGACAGATCAACAACCTGACAGCAGAACTCAACATACCGGTCGGCCAGCTCATGGCCCTGCTTACCGAAATGGAGTTCAACGGTCTCATACTTGCACTTCCCGGAGCCAGGTACCGCATGGCATGACAATACCAAAAAGAAATAAAAATTCAGAAATAACAAATCAGGCAGTGACATTGCCAAACAATATTCTCTCCGTCACCGTTACCAAGAAACAACACAAAACTACTGAAATTATGGAAAAGAAGATCATTGCTCCCTCCGAACTTATAATAAACCCCGACGGATCAGTATTCCATCTGCACCTGCTTCCCGAGCAATTGACAGACCGTATAATACTTGTAGGAGACCCCGGACGGGTAAATATCGTGGCCGAACACTTCGATACACGCACTTTTGAAGTGAACTCACGGGAATTCCACACCATCGGGGGCACATACAAAGGGAAGCCGATAATGTGTCTTTCCCACGGCATAGGCCCGGATAATATAGATATTGTGATCAATGAACTTGACGCGCTTGCAAACATCAATTTTGAAACACGCGAGGTCAACGACAAGCACCGCCAGTTGAGCATGGTGCGTATAGGTACATCGGGCGCATTGCAGCCGGAACTTATCGTGGGCACTCCCGTGATCGCCGAAAAAGCCATAGGCTTCGACGGTGTACTGAATTACTACGCAGGTCGCAACGATGTCGCCGACCTTGAATTTGAAAAAGCGTTTTGCGACCATACCGGCTGGAATCCGCTATGGGCAAAACCATATGTCGTTGACGCGCACAACGAACTTGTAGAACAGATCGGACGTGATGACATGGTACGTGGCAACACCATTTCGGCGGTTGGATTCTACGGCCCGCAAGGACGTGAACTGCGTCTCCCATTGGCGAACCCCGACCTTAACTCACGCATTGAATCATTCCGCTTCGGTGATAAAAAAGTCACCAACTACGAAATGGAAAGCGCTCCGCTGCAAGGATTGAGCAGACTTATGGGACACCGTGCGATGACCGTATGCTCCATCATAGCCAACCGCATGCGCCACGACGTGACACCCAACTACAAAACAGCCATACGCGATCTTATAGCAACTGTGCTTGACCGAATTTGATTTTAAGGATGTATATACCTATCAAAGGAATGGTGTGCAGCCACTGCGTTGAGGCCGTGGCACGCGCCCTTGACAAAGCCGGGGTCTCCGGGGCTGAAGTAAGCCTCGGAGGCGCCGAATTTCCAGATATCCAGGCGCAAGATGCAGCAACCATGGCACGAATAGACAGCGAACTTGAGGCTGCCGGCTTTCAACGTATCACCGGCGCGGAAGCAGCGCTGGTGGAACGTGCCAAAATAATAATAATCAAGCATGTGCGCAATGCCACAGAATGCCATCTCAACCTCTCGGCTTGTTTGAGCGACAATCTCAACACCGACTACTCGCTGATAAGCAAGATTTTCTCGGCACGGGAAGGACGTACCATAGAAAAATACGCCATAGCCCAGCGGATAGAATATGTAAAAGAACTTCTTTCTTACCGGCAACTCAACATCACTGAAATAGCGGATATCGCCGGATATTCCAGCGTCGCCCATCTCTCACGCCAGTTCAAATCCATAACCGGTCTTACCCCCTCGGCTTTCATAAAAGCCGCACTCCCACGCATTCCTCTTAATAAAGTCTGACATGAACGGGCTGTAATTATGCAAACAACATCTTTAATGATGTAACAGGTATATGGTCGCGACATGGTAATTTTGCACCATATAAGCAAATTGTCAAAACCAAATATACCTGATCATGAATATCAATTTCCAACACTTCATATATGCGCTTGTGCGCATACTGAACGATATGTCCCCGTACATATTGCTCGGGTTCATATTGGCAGGGATCCTTCATGTATTCGTACGCCCCTCGCAGATGAGCCGCCACCTTTCGGGACGAGGATGGAAACCGGTCATTAAAGCTGCATTGCTCGGCATACCTCTCCCCCTTTGCTCATGCGGGGTGCTCCCTACAGCTATAGCCCTCAGACGCCAGGGCGCATCAAAAGGTGCGTCTACATCATTCCTTATAGCGACGCCACAGACCGGGGTAGACTCCATTGCCGCGACTTATGCATTGCTCGGGTTGCCGTTTGCCATACTTCGTCCTATAGCCGCACTTGCAGGATCTGTTTTCGGCGGCATGGCAGTTGACTGTTCTGAAAAAGACAAGGCAAATAGTAGCGCAACAGATGTTATTGCTGCTGCGCCCCATATGTCACACACCTTTTCCGGAAAAATCAAAGAAGCCGTGCGTTACGGACTTGTGGATATGGTTGCATCCGTAGGCAAATGGCTCGTTATCGGACTTGTTATCGCAGCAATAATAACAGTTGCCGTTCCCGATTCCCTTTTTCTCTCCCTAAGCTCACACCCCATACTTGCCATGCTGGTAATGGTAGTCGTGGCTGTGCCGATGTATATATGCGCTACCGGTTCCATTCCCATCGCCATGTCCCTTATGCTGAAAGGACTTACTCCAGGAGTTGCTTTCGTATTGCTGATGGCAGGTCCTGCAGCAAATTTTGCATCCGTAATACTTTTGAGAAAAAATCTTGGAAACCGCGCCACAGCCATATATGTAGCTTCCGTAATAATAACCGCCTTGATTTTCGGCATCGCAATAGATTATTTCCTCCCATCCTCATGGTTCATGCTTTCCGGAAAACAGATAAATGCAGGTACGGCCGCATGCCATCTGGAGCTGCCCGTTTTCTCTACCGCCTGTACCATCATACTTATTGCACTATTAGTGTATTCTTTCTATAAGAACCGGCGCACACCCCACCAAAATGCCTGCACATGCTCAAAAGACAACAAATGTGAAACTTCAAACGATAACGATATGCTAAAAATCTATAATGTAAAAGGTATGGCCTGCGCACACTGCAAAGCCACTGTAGAGAAAACCGTAAACTCGCTTCCGGGAGTGACCTCCGCCACTGTAGACCTTTCCGCAGGTACAGTAACTGTCAACGGCACAGCCGCCCCCGCCGAAATACTCGCGGCAATCTCAGCCGCCGGATTCGATCCATCCGTTCCTGAATAACGTATACAAAAATTGGGGTGCTTGAAAATTCGCGAATTTTCAAACACCCCATCATGTTTTTACCCTGATAGCGAGAGTGCTGTCAGAATGGCTCCTACCATCTGGAACCATTATGACACACACTCTTAATTAAAATACCTTATGTCATTTTACAATAACCTTGGTTGCCGTATTGCCAACCAAAACCATATAAATGCCACTTGTTGCGGGGATTACCATATGTGACTTCCCACATTCTTCATACAGCATTTTGCCGTCAGCCGTGAATATGCTTACCATGAGATCCTTGGCACCGTCAACTAAAACGGCACCATCCATACCACGTACAAGAATACTTGATTCTTTCACATCATAAAGTCCTGAAATGACAGCTTTTGCTGTTTCAGATAGCCTGGACTCACCTTTATCAAATACTCCAGTGACAACATAACTGTGCTCCAAGTCATTTATGGGAGAGTTGTCCACGTAACCGGTTTCACCGGCAGGCACACGGGCTAAAAGATTACCGTCGCGATATACATTATAGCCCTCAAGAACTATTTCATTTTCTTCCGGTACCGGTATGAAAGTCACATCATCAACAAAAAACATGAATTTGAATACGGAAGTACAACGGATTGCAAAACGTCTGGCTCCTTCCGGCAGTTTGAAACTATACGAGGTCCATGTGCCACCTATATTGTCCCTGCTTCCCACCTTAATAAAGTCATCGGGATCGGTACTACCGGTAGAATATAAAACCTCAAACGACTCCGGATAAGCATCGAAATAACTGCGTGCATAGAACGAAATAGTCTGGCTGTTGCCACAAAGTTCAGGTGAAATCGCCCAATCATCCGCTTGTGCTTCCTGGCCGTCAATATATCCGAACATTTGAGCAAGATATTTGTCACCCGAATTGGCTTGGAATTCAGAATAGTTCACATAATCGGGATGCGACCCGTCCATTACCCAGAACGACTGTACAGAATTAACCGGAATTCCTGGAATAACGGCTCCATCGCTAAAACCACCAATCTTGGCTCCATCACGGTCAATAAATATCCAGTTCCCGGCCTCGGTTGTCGTCCATGACGGATATAATTCAAAATCGTCAACAATTGCATCCGGAATATATTTCTCAAAATCAGGTTCATTCCAACTCAATAAAATACAATCTTCTGATGCCATTGCCTTAAGCCCCTCCACATAAGGAAGCGTGGGCATGACCGGAGTTACGGTTATCTCTCCAGACTCGTTATCTGCAGGCAATTGTTCCCCCTCCAGTATTATTTTCACTTTATAGGCCACTGGTTCTGTAAAGAAGACCGGAAGAGTTTCGGCGAAAGTAACCACCGCATTGCCAAAAGTAGGTATTGGCTTGCCATCAATTTCAGCGACTTTTTCTCCGGCACGGTAAAGTTCAGCCTTATATTCTGCGACATCCTTTGCGCCGTTATTTTCCACTTTTACAGGAATGCGGAATTCTGTACCGGTCTTTACCGTTTCAGGTGCCGATATTTCAGCGATAGCAAGGTTATAGTCCACAAAATCATCAACACGTATAGCATCTATGAACGTATAGGTCCATATTCTGCAATATGATGTAAAGTAAAGTTGTATTGTTTTATTCTTATACTCCGTAAGGGGAACCGTAAGCCGGATCCACCCCTCTTCCTCAGTGAAATCGGAGATTGTAATATGACGGAGAACTTTTATTTCCCCATCACATACGGCAGATATTTCTATCTCATTATCATCTAACTCATCTTCATCTCCGGTTATGCTGTAAGTATAAAATGAAAGCGTCGGGATCTCAAGTCCAGTAAGATCTATTTTTCCAGTCATGAGGGTGCCGTAACCATCCAGTTGTTGCGACACTGAGCCGATAAAACCATTGTCGCCATCCTTTGACCTTACCTGTGCATTGTCGTTGAAAAGCTGCCATTTTGCACCACCCGCTGAATTAGTGGCAAGTATGGATGCCGGGGCACCATTTGAAAACGATTCGCGGAAAGGAGATGCATATGGCTTTCCGACCGGAATCATAGGGGTGGGAGCGCCATCCGACAAACCTCCGAGTGTCTGGGCCACGACTAAATATTGGGCGAACGATTGTGTCTGAGGATCTTTGGAAGCCATTAATGTGAACACAGTCTCTTTTATGTCCCTTGCAACAAGGCTGTACTCACCATTGACAGGAGCATAAACCTGATACGTTATAAACTCCGGATTTAGCAAATTTCCCTGGGAATCCGTGGCAGGAGGTGTCCATTCAATAATTACCTCACCAATTTTATCTGTTTCCCTGATTGATACATTTTCCGGCATAGCAGGTGCCAGTACACCGACATAAGACCTTATCTGGACTTCCGGGCCATCTCCTGCCTCATTTACCGCATATGCAGAATATACATAATCAGCACATGCATCCACCTCATCGGTAAATGTCAGGAGCGCACCATTGGCAGGAGCATCAAAAGTATGGATTTCAAGGCCATCACGTAAAAGTTTCACGCTTTTGAGTTCTGAAAGACGGTTGCCTTCGAGACTGAAAGACGGTGCTTTTATTTTTATCTCTGCTTTCAATTCGCCATCGGTATAAGAAACAACTTCTATGGATTCAGGCGCTTCGGGAATCTGCGCGCTTACACCGCTTTCCACTTTCAGGTTATCAATGGTGATTGAATAACTGTTAGGAGCGCTGCACCCATGGATTCCCACATAATACCTGCCATCTTCAGACGGAAGGATAAAACCGCTGTAATTCACAAAATCAGTATGAGCGGCTACTGTTCGCGGTATTACGGTTTCACGCATATCGGCAACGGTATTCCCGTCACCGAACATGACCTCAAACATCTCACGCGTATTATTGCTTCCAGTTGCGACGTCAATGGAAAAACGATAAGCCTTTCCGGCCTCAAGCCTGATAGGAGGAGTCATGAACCAATCGTCCATATCCAGTGTCTCGTTGAATATTACATGCATGTTGCCTATATAAGGCCCCCATGTGTATTCATCATTATTCCCGTTAACGACAGTATAATAATCAAATGTCTCAATTTTATTGAAGTCATCCGTATAAGGCAGCGTGGCTTCACCTACGAAAATTTTCTGTGAATATCCCGGTTGCGACATTATACCGCCATGGATAGCTTCTACGGCATAAGAATAAGCGACAAAAGATTCCGGCACCGGCACATTGTCAACATATCCGGTACTTTTTATTCCATCTGCGATTATCTTGTTATCTGTGACACGTGTAACACGGTATGTAACAGCTTCCGGATCTATGGCTCCACCATTTACAGCTTCTGCCACAGGTTCCCAGGATAGATTTACGGAAGTACCGTCCGCCACCGCAGACACTATTGGCGCACATGGCGTATCAAAACCGACAAACACCGTTTGTGTCGCAGCAGGCGACAAACCATGTTCATTCAATGCAACAACAGAGAAAGTATACAATCCTTCAGACGGCAGTTTCACCGGCACATTCACAAACGAACCGGAAACGGCATTGCCATCAGCCACCTTACTGTCATTCGCATGTATTTCGTAACCGACCTGGCCTGATATCGGATTGCCATCCACATCCGCTGTTGGCATTTTGAACGAGATATTACCCGTGACTGCACCACCGGGAAAATCAATCCGAAGATCTGTCACAGAAGATGGTGAACCGGAACTTATGCCGCTGTCGGGAATAAACAAACCCAAAACTTCCTCATCGTCTGCAAACTGATATACCAATGTGGTAGCGCCGGTCCTGACATCCACTTCATAGAGATAACCGCATTCATCATCTGGGCTTACCGTCCAGAACATACGGCCTGATTGCGGATCAATACACGCCGAAGTGCGGTACAATGGTTTTTGTCCGGTATCCCCGATAAATTCCATTTCTCCAGTTGTACCGTCAATGCTGTAAAGGTCGGCGCCAACGGTCTCCAAAAAATAGCCAATCTTTTCTTGCTTCTTGTCTATCACATAAATTTTCCCGTTTGCATCAATTGCAATCGCGGCAAGCTGCCGGGGCAGATCGGCAATTTTTGTAGTGACTAGCCTGTCATAGTCAATGGTACCGAAATAGTAAGTAAGAAGATCCTCATTCTGGAAGCACCCGTAAACTTTCCCATCCACCGGGTTATAAGCCAAATCCGTAGCCTCCAAAGTGACATCATATGATATACGTTGCCTCAGTTTCTCACCTGTATTGAAATCATAATCACTGACTATAAGCTTGTATATGTCTGTATCCGTGCTGTACGCCGCGTAATATTTATCACCGGTACCCACCGCACCGGCTATACCTTGGACATCGCGGATAACAACCTCAAATTTTTCATTTGCATTTGTCGGAAGCGAACTTACCGTAAATTCAATATTATCCCTTGAACCGGAATATTGAACAGCACCGTAGATCTTCGGATATGACCCGGCTGTATATTCCTGGACTTTATGACTGAATGATGCGACATTGGCAGGAGTTGATTTAAATGTCTTCAACAAAGACATTTCATTGTGTGTCTTTCCTGTTGGCTGGGAGATTTCCATACGTTGCAATTCAGGCTTGGCTGTGACTGCAATCGGCTTCATTGGCACATTCCTATTTTTGACAGGAGGCCCTGCCGACATGAACACTGCTACTAAAGAGCACAACAGCACAGCAGCAAAACTACGAAATTTTGTTCCCATGATGATTAAATTAGGTTTATTAAAGAACTTATAGCCGCCACATCGCGACGTTCAAACGCAAAATTACGCCAATTATCCAGATATCCAAGCAAAATGCCAAAAAATAGCACCGTATCTCCATACCCTAACAGTTATCGGATAGAAGTGCCCCCAAAAAGTCAAACAAAAAACTTTTTGGGGGCACTTCTATTTTTTCAACATCCCTTTCGGTATATCCAGATATGCTATTCACGCTGGAAACGGACGAGGGTGAGATCGGCTTTTACTTCGCCGCTGCGCCCCAGATCTGCCACAGGCGTAAAAATATAACCTGGAGCAATATCTGCGGAAAAAGAAGGCAAGTCGTGGGCTGCAATGATAAGGGTTCCCTGCTCGGGATAATCAACGTCAAACCGGTGCATACGGTCATCTAGATAATAGCCGAGGGTAAAGAAACGCTCCATGCGCCCGTAACGGAAAGAGTAGAGAGGCGCGTCAGCAGGAGCCAACGCCTCTATTCGCGCTGCCATCTCCCTGTCTGATTTGTAATTCATACAAGCAGGAAGCGCCGAGGCCTGCACCATCCAATACAACACCAATGTAAAAACCATCGAAGCAAGCGCCGAGGCCCTTGCTGACCTCTTAAGCAGAATCCATATCAGAACTGAAGCGGCAATCAAGGTGATATAACATGCTGCTGAGGGAAGCACACGCGCCCCTTCTGCAGCAAACCCTTGCAGTATAGCAGCTGTCGAACCGGTACCGAATGGTGCCACAGCCCCTGTCATCACCAACAGAATCAATACCGACGCCAATACCCCCAATACTGCCAGGATCCAGCCATATGCACGCAAAGATTTTGATGCCATTTTTACCAGACGGCGCACGTACACAGCCATGAAATAAGCCATAAACGGATACATAGGAAGCAGATACACGCTGCGTTTGCTCTTTGGGATGCAATAGAACACAAATATCAACACGGCCGAAAGCAACGAGAACAATTCTATAGGATCCATTGACCGCAAACGGCCGATAACCGTACCGCCGCGCAGTTTTATGCCCCGCCAAGGACGCGAAAACAATCCAATAAGCAGAAGAAGGGTGTACGGCGCAAATCCAGCAAACAGGGATGTGAAATTATACCATAACGAATGCTCATGGGAGCCATAGCTCATGCTACCTGTGAAACGTCCGAAATTTTCCTCAAGCACAAGCTCAAGGAACGGTTCGCCTCCACGGGCATATGCTGCAACGTACCACAAAGCCGGCAGAACCAATGAAAGCATACCAGACAGCGCGAGGCTTATCGTGGTCTGTAACAAACGCCCCCCTTTTACAAGCCTGAACACAAACACAACCATACATGGGAGCAACATCCCGACAGGACCTTTAGTGAGCACGGCCCCGCTCATAAGAAGCGCCGCCGCAACGGAAGGCATCCACGTGCCATCCCTGTGCCTTTCCCACTGGCTGTAAAGGGCATAAAGAGCTGCCACGGTAAATGCAGTAAGAAGCATGTCGACACGACATATCGTGGCAGCACGGAACACTTCAAACGCTCCTGCCGAAATGAGAGCTGCCGCCAGTGCCACACCGCCAGATGTGCGCCTCAAAAAAAATCTGAAAGTCATCATCACCATGACCATCGCAGCCAAAGCTGATGGTAGCCGGCTCAGGAATTCCGTGACCTCTCCACCATTGAGCCACCCAAGCAAAGCGATGCACCAGGCAAGCATTGGCGGTTTATACGGTATGTCGGCACCAAAACTCACGGGAAGAATCCAGTTGCCTTGGTTAAGCATCGAAACGGCGACGATTGCCTCGCGTGGTTCCCCTTTTGTTGTAAACAGCGTTTCTGACAGAAATGGTATAAAAGTAACGATGAGAAGCCCTGCAAGAAGCAGGGTTTCCCATCGTGCTGCACGTTTGTCTGTTACGGAAGCAGAATGTGGCACTATACAAGTATATGTTAAAAATTAAACGGCATATTGATTTCGTCACTCAGATCTTCAGTTCCCAAATGAAAGAGTTGTATAATAACTCCCCGTATAATTGGAATTAAACGAAAGATTCACATACCGGCCACCGGCTCCATACCATGTGGCCGAGAGGACGCCTCCGCTGTTTCCGGTCTGTACCGGCATGCCATATTGCGATGTGAAAGCCGCATAAAGATTATTATAACGGCTAAGATCGTAATAATTTGTCGGGCATGTGAACTGCGAACCGGTAAGCACTCCGTTCGTATAATACAAAGCCGCATCAGGCCAGTAATAATTCATCTGGGGCACATCGGTCAGATACACCACATTATTGCCATAGCTGCTCACATTATACCCATTGTTTACCAAGGCATTGATACTTGCCGTGATAGCAGTGCCGAGAGCGACTCCTAGAATTGTCCCGAAAACAGGACCGCCGCTCACATAATGCCAACGTGGGGGAGGAACCGGACGGTGATACGCACCGAAGAAAGGAACCGGATGGCGGTATCCATGATGATGCGGACGCGGAGGACGGTGGGGACGCGGAGGGCGTGGTGGCTTGGCTGGCCTGCTAGGACGATGGTGGTCATTTCCCGGACGATGGGTTATTCCCCCGCCTGGACGGTGGGTGCCGACCCCCGGACGGTTATGCTGGCCACCATTGTTTCCGGGACGGTTATGATTGTTTCCCGGTTGCGGACGATTATGGTTGTTATTGTTGTTTCCGGGACGATTGTTTGTATTGCCTTGCCCCGGACGATGGCTGTTTCCTCCGCCATTATTTCCGGGACGGTTACCGCCATTACCGGGACGGTTTGCCGGATGCGACGATGACGGACGGTTTCCACCACCGTTGTTGTTGGACGGACGATTGGGAGCTGCTGCTCCAGAGGAGGTATTTTGCCCTCCCCTACCACGCGTCTGCGCGTCGGCCACAGGCGCCGCTACCATAGCAAACGCCAACAGGAAAGCTGTTACTGTCTGGACGAATTTCTTCATTGTTTTATCCTCCTTATGGTTTGTTATAGTCTTTAGATGGTATAACAACGGCAAAGGTTTAACCGGCTTGGCATTTTCATCTTTTTTAGTACCTTTGCGCAATCCAACTCCTTAATGTTTTCAAAAATGAAACGCATACTTTCCAAAGTTGTGATGGCAATAATATTACTCGCCTCACTTTCCGCATGCAGCAATCATACAGCAGCCATTGACGCACTTGTAAACGAGTTGAACTCTCCGGCTTTCCGCGCAGAGGAAGCCAAAACAGGACTGTTCGATGATTCTAAAGCGGAAATAAGCGGAGACAAACTGGTGATAACCTTCTTGTGCAGACCGTTTATAAATCTGTCTGATATAAAAAACGAACAACTTCCGGAACTTGAAGCATCGGCAATTGATGAATTCAAACGCAACCTTATAAACGAAAAATTTGTTGATGGACTTGAGGCGCTGCGTAACGAAAACATGACGCTCCTGATGGTCTGGCAGGATGTCAACGGGAAAAAAATCGAAATATCCATAGACCCGGCCAAAGTCTTGCCGGAAAACTGACAGACGCAATTTCATCTGTCAGCCTGCAGGAACTGTTTTAAGTCCGCGTTTGAGCCATACACCGCTAAAAAGACGCCATAGGAATATAAATCCACGGAAACACAGTTCTATGCACATAGCAAGCCACACGCCGTCAAGTCCCATTGACGGTGCCAGCAATGCCGCTATAGGAAGGCGCACAAGCCATATGCTTGAAAAGTTCATTATAGCCGGTACAATAGTGTCCCCTACACCTACCATTACCCCGTATGCCACAATTGATGCGGCAAACATCGGTTCCGCCCATGCCTCAATGCGCAGTGCCGATGCGCCAAGCCACTGTATATCGGCGACAGGAGAAAGCATTTCCATTACAGCCGGAGCGGCAAGCCAGAGTATCACACCCATGACGGTCATGACAACCACTCCAAGCCCTACAGTGAGATAACCGAACTGACGGGCCAGATCTTTCCGCCGCGCGCCGTAGCTCTGTCCCACCAATGTTGTGGCGGCATCCCCGATACCGTAACCAGGCATATAACACAACGCCTCGGCAGTAACCGCAAAAGCATTCGCCGCAATCGCCATAACCCCTAAAGGAGCCACAATAACCGTCACCACAATCTGGGCACCGCATATCACACCATGTTCCAAAGTCATTGGCGCCGACACTTTCAATGCATTTCGAAGCACCTGGCCTGTCGGAAGAAAATTACGCCATCCCCAGCGACCCAAAAAGGCACATATATCTCGGCCGGCAGCATGTTTTCCGAATATCGCAAGATCCGGCTGACGCACGCATGCATACCATAGCATCAATGCCGCAGATACTATTTCTGCACACACCGTGCCAAGAGCAGCCCCCAGAACTCCAAGGCCGGCACCTGGCAAAGTAAACCCTATACCCAAAACGGAGACGTCACGTACAGGAAAAATAAAGAAGGTGTTGAATATCACATCCAACAGGCACATAAGCACATTGACGGCTCCTGCAACTTTCATATTGCCTGACGCCCTGAGCACTCCTCCACCGAGATAATTCAGGGTAAGCAAAGGCAACGATGCCACAAACACCATAAAATAAACCGACGCACTCGTACACACCTTAACTTCGCCACCAAGCCAGTGAGGCAGCGGGAAAGCGATGGCACATCCTATGACAGCCATTACCAAACCGAACAATACCGCCGACCCAAGCCCCTGCCGGAGCACCGAACGCGCCGATGCATAATCAGAAGCACCGATACGATGGGCTACCTGTACCGAGAAACCGACCATAGCAGATGAACACAGCCCCCAGAACAACCAAAGGCTTGTGCTGACAAGCCCTACAGCCGCACTGTCGTCAGCACCGAGGCGCCCTACCATGGCGGCATCTATATATTGCATCAGGATGCTTGACAGCTGGGCCATTATCGCCGGCCACGACAACTGGGCCGTCAGCGACAGACGCTGACGGAAACTCAACGGAGCTCCTGACTGAATTAATTTAAGCAAACCGTCAAAAATATTTTGTCACGGAAAGGCATTCCCTTACCGTGAGAAAGCTACAGATTTAAATTCACCCACTCCACCATACGCCTAAGACCTTCGGCAAGTACACTGCGCGGGCATGCCATGTTGATCCGTACAAACCCTGTAGAACCATACATAGTGCCGCTGTTCACCCACACATGCGCCTCATTCATAAGCCGGTGTTCAAGTTCGTCAGATGAAATCCCGAGAGCACTGACATCTACCCATGGAAGGTAGGTCGCCTCCAGCTTAGTGACAGGACATTGAGGCAACCCTTCACGGAGCATGTCCACAGCCATTTCGTAATTGTCCCATAAATATCCCCGTAATTCAGCAAGCCACTCCTCCCCCTGGGGTGTATACGACGCTTTTAAGGCCTCTACACCGAAAGGATTCACGTCACATACCTCATTGATGTTTATGGCACGGTCCACCAAGGCACGCACATCTGCATCAGGGCATATTATATTGGCAATCTGCAAGCCGGCAGTATTGAAAGCCTTCGAAGGGGAAAGGCATACAATGGCAGTGCGGACACCCGCGTTGATTTCAAGGTCAACCGGCCCGTATGGCACATAAGAGAGGCCAGGTGCCGTAAGTTCGCAATGTATCTCGTCGCTTACCACCCTCACCCCATGCCGGCGGCATATTTCAGCAACCCGTGCAAGTTCCGCCCGCGTCCATATACGCCCGGCAGGATTGTGCGGATTGCATAACAAAAGCATCTTCACATCTTCACGGGAAGCCTTACGCTCCAGATCATCGAAATCAATCTCATAACTGAACAGACCGTCAGGACAATCAATGCGCCTGAGAGGACTTTCAACAATGCTGCAACCGTTGTTCCTTATTGATGAAAAAAAGCAGTTGTATACAGGTGTCATTACAAGGATCCCGTCACCCGGACTTACAAGTGCTTTTATTATCGCCGATATGGCAGACACGACACCAGATGTATAAATTACATTTTCACGGCCGAACACATATCCGTGGCGGTTGGCGAACCATCCGGTAAGGGCATCATAATAGTCATCACCTACCAAGGTATATCCGAATACCCCATGCTCCACCCTGCGTCGCAAAGCGTCAAGTACCACCGGAGCAGTGCGGAAATCCATATCTGCAACCCATAGCGGGATCACCTCGCGCGACACTGCGGAATCCCATTTGTATGAACCGCTCCCGCGGCGCTCCACAATCTCGTCGAATCTGCTCATATTTCAGTCTCTATCACGCAATCGGCAGGAGCAAGCACATTGGCATCAACTATCACCTCACCCACGGCAAGCGCCCGTATATGTCCGCTGCTTGGATTTTTCACGCTCACTATAGAAGAGTTTATCGTGGCTTCCACGGTACTGTCCTCAAAAGCGAGATCGCACTGGTCACCCATCTCGCAATCCTCCATTACCAGCCCCTCGGCATAACATAAAGGCTGCGTGCCATTTATCCTGCATCTAACCAGACGCAGGTTTCTGGAGTGCCATCCGAGGTATTCACCGTTGATTTCAGAGTCATATATGGTCACGTTCTCGGTCTCCCAGAAAGCATCTTTTGAATTTATGACTGCATTGCGTATCACTACATCGCGGCAATACTGGAAAGAGTAATTGCCGTCCTGACGGTAATCCTTTATGTCAATATCGGAGCTGTGCATGAAAAGATAGTCGGCATTGGCCACCTTCACCCCTCGAAGTTTCACATCGCGGCACCCCCAGAAGGTTTCCTGGGCATCCGGAATCTCCACATCCTCAATGTCAAGGCCTCGCATCTCACGAAACATCTTAGGTGCGTCAACCCTCGTATGTTTCATCACAAGATCGTTTGAGTACCACAAGGCCGCACGTGCGCCAGGAGCAAACGTACAGTCCGACACGCGGAAACCGTCGGTATGCCAGAACGGGTATTTCCCTTCAAAAAGGCATCTCTCTGCAACTATCCCGGACGTGCGCTTCAAGGCAGACTCACCTGCATGGAACACACAATCCACAAGTTTCACATCCTTGACCGCAAAAAGGGCACGCTCGCCTCCGAACTCTTTGCCTGTAACGGTCTTCATATCTTTATCTTCTTTCATTTTTAGATTAACTGTTCAAAAATTCATGTGTATCTCTTGCCTGGTGATGCCAGATTATACAACTACAAAATTACTTAACTTCCACCCCATGCGCAATATCATAATTCACGCTAGCCATACCTTTTTTCCGGCAAAACGCCTCAAACCATATACGAGACAAAATTGTTTAACATACGGAAACATAAAATTGAAAACTTTATCAAAATGAAAGAACATCTTACCATCGCACTTGTGGCACACGACCACAGAAAAGCCGACATGGTAGACTGGGCGAGATTCAATGCAGGCTACCTGTCAAAACACCATCTTATATGCACCGGTACAACCGGAGGATTGATCAAGAAAGCATTTGACGAAGCAGGTATACAGGCCAATATAGAATGTATGAATTCCGGTCCCATGGGTGGCGACGCGGAAATTGCAGCCAAAGTGGTGCGCAACGAGATTGACCTCGCAATATTCCTGATTGACGACCTCAACCCACAACCGCATGAAGCAGACATACAGATGCTTCTGCGGCAATGCCGGTTGCACAATGTGCCCATCGCTTGCAACAGGATAAGCGCAGACTTAATGATTTCCAGCAAATTATGGAGAGATCCCGATTACCATCCAATGGCACAAAGCTATACCGAATTCAAACGCACCCCGGAAAACACTCCGGTACCAAATCAAAACTCAGGTGAGGAATCCCCTCTGGCATAATCCGATTCCCTTAAAAAAATGCCTGGGAATGCCAAAAATATATTGAATAGTTTGGTTGACTGTTAAAAAGTTTTTAACTTTGTAGCCAAACAATAAACAGAGAAATTATGAAGAAGGTTATTTTGTTGACAGCTATTGCCTTAAGCTCAATTTGCGCTTCTGCGCAAACCACAGTGGCAGGCAGCAAGTTTACCGACAACTGGAGCTTCACCCTCAAAGGTGGCGCCGTTCTTTCATCCAAGGCTGTAGGCAGCCACGGTTTCTGGAAAGACGGTCGCGGTGTGGTAGGTGCCGAGCTTCGCAAACAGATCACACCAGTCTTTGGCCTCGGTGCCGAAGGCGAATGGAGCATCAATACCTCCTCTTGGTATCCGGTAAAGTCCGCCAATGTATTTGATCATCAGTATGTAGGCGTTTTTGGTGCCGTAAATTTATCCAATGCTTTTGCAGGTTATGCAGGCATGCCCCGCGTATTTGAAGTGGAACTCGTAGCCGGTACAGGCTGGTTGCATGCATACTACCCCCACACCGTATGCGACGACGGAAACTCATGGGCAACCAAGGTTGGTTTGAACCTTAACTTCAACCTCGGTTCAAGCCGTGCATGGACTCTTGCCGTAAAACCCGCATATATATGGAACATGAACGGCAATCCAAGCCCCAACGTACTTGGTTATTCAGCCGAATACAATGCCAACTATGGCGGTCTTGAGCTTGAAGCCGGTATCACATACCACTTCGGCAACTCCAACGGCACACACCACTTTGTTGTAGTGCGCCCCTATGACCAAAACGAAATTGACGCACTCAACGCACAGATCAATGCACTTCGCGCAGATCTTGACGCATGCGGAGCTAACAACGCAGCCCTTCTCGCACAGCTCGCTGACCTTCAGGCACAGCTTGACGCTTGCAACCGTCGCCCCGCAGCAGTTGAAAAAGTGGTAAAAGACCTCAATAACATCCGCTACGTATTCTTCAACTGCGGATCATCAACAATCCAGGCAAACCAGCAGCCCAATATAGCCATGGTAGCCGATCAGCTTAAGGAGAACAAAGACGCCACAGTTACCGTAAAGGGCTACGCTTCTAAAGACGGCTCACTCGCTTTCAACAAAAAGCTCGCACAGCGCCGCGCAGAAGCTGTAAAGAAAGCGCTTGTAAAACGTTACGGCATCTCTGCTGACCGCATCCAGGCAGAAGGCATGGGTATCGGTGATCTCTTTGAAGAAAATTCATGGAACCGCGTGAGCGTATGCACAGTTAACGAATAAATATCTCATACCTTATAAAAAAGGCGATGTGTCCGCGAGACACATCGCCTTTTTTATTATTGCTGTCCGCCAAAGCCTGAAAACAACAATATTCCCTTTTCGTATCAGTATGATGGTTATTCCCGCGAGCCGCCGCAGGTGGTGTGCCAAATGTCAGCCCCACATCAAGCTGGAAATGAGACCATCAGGCCGAAATTTTCGACTATCAATTACGATCGTGTGAGATACTTATCCATCCGGGCAACCATCTATATTCCGGAAAGCAACCTTGACCGCAGTCAACTACTTTGGCTCAACCTAAGATTACGGCAGGATTCTATGTTGAAACCGATATTCAGCATAGAATCCTGATGAGGGATCTTTTAACGAAAAGCCATATGAGGAGCTATTTATCCTCTTCAAATAAAAGGATTTTTCTTATGTCGGACCGGTATCGGATTGTTGCTTGGAAGGACGCGGACACGGAAGCGTGAAGATGAATTCCAGACCGCCACCTTTTCGATTGCGCACTGTTATTGACCCCCCCATTGTAATGATACTGCTTTTTACTATGGGAAGCCCCAGCCCTGTTCCTCCGGCCTTACGCGAACGCCCTGAGTCCACGCGATAAAAACGGTCAAAAAGATGAGGAAGGTGTTCTTCACTCACTCCACAACCATTATCGTAAAATGAGAATGTCAGATAACGGTCATTCTTGCCCAGAAGTTCAATACCCATTTCTGTGCCTTTAGAATAAGCCGCACTGTTTTTAACAAGATTCTGAAGTACAGAGTTAAGCAAACCTTCATTGCCTAGGACCGTACAATTGATGGGGACATTAAAAGTAAAATCCATGCCATGGATAATACCGGAATTAACCACCTCATCAGAAAGTGTAAACACGGTGGAATGGAAGTCTATTTCCTTTATCGGTATGCTTTTGCCAGACTCGTCAAGACGTGTCATAGTGGAAAGATCATTGAGCATGCTAACCAGACGCTCTACGTTCATCTGCGCTTTCCCAAGAAAATGGTTCCTGTCTTTTTCAGGCATCTCCGGCTGGCTTATAAGCATTTCAATATATGCCTTTATAATTCCTATCGGAGTCTTCAGCTCGTGAGAGATGTTGTCTGTCAGCATTTTTTTCATGTTATTCTTCTCCTGGGTTGCTTTCAGGGCAATAACATGTTCACGTTCCCTCCTTATGTTGGCCTGCATACGTGAATTATATATAGCCACTATCTGACGGGAAATCTCACCTATTTCATCTGACGGGAAATCTCCCATCGGAATAAAGTCTTTGTCTGCAGCAGCACGTTGAGCGAAATCGTGCAAAAGTGTGACATTCCTGGCTTGATGCGAAGTGGCCACATACACCAATATTGTGCCAAAAGTACCGACACCAAGAATAAAAATCCAGATGATAGGATCCACAGAAGCCGCCTGGGTAATCTTTGGAGAGCGCGGCACAGCAACCCTTATATCAAGGGCACCGTCAGCAGTTATGCGGCTAGAATAATAATACAGCTTTTTTTTCGCGACGCCAAGTTCGTCATCCATAAGACGAAGCAAACGCGTACCGTCACTTTGACTTACACGTCCATGTTCAAAAGCGGCATGCGGAATCGCATAACGGCCGTCACCGACCGTTGATATCAACTTTCTGGAACGCAAGTCATATACACGTATGACAATATCTGAAAGATATGTCTCGTCAAGATAATTCTTGACAAAAGAAATAGTCTGCCTCAAGTCATTATCGGAGGTCTGCGCATCAGCAATACATGATGCAGCCAGATCTATGCGCTCTACGATATTGTCGCGACGGAACTTATGCTCCTCGCGAACTACAAGATAGGCAAAACCCAACAATACCGCCCAGATACATGCCACAGCAACCAGAAAAAGCCGCAGATTATATTTTATACGACGTTTCATCTGACCCTTGGCCAAATCAGTTCACCTCAGCTTTGAAACCATAGCCAAAACCGAGACGCGTAATTATATTTTCTCCGTATGGACCAAGTTTTTTGCGCAAACGTGCGACATTAGTATCAATTGACCTGTTGGTAACCTGGGCATCCCACACCTGATTCATGATTTCAGCACGCGAATGTATGCGCTCGCGGTTATTCAGGAAAAAATGAAGCAGGTCAAATTCCGTCTTTGTAAGGCCTATGTCCTTTCCATTTATATAGCAGACCTTTTCATTCCGATCCAAACGGAGCGTCTTGAAAGTTATATCCGGTTCATAGTGGGGCTTGGAAGCTGCGACGACTATCGGTTGTTGCCTGTAACCTATAGGTGTGATTGATTGGGTACGACGCAACACGGCACGCACGCGAGCGATGACTTCCCCTATATTAAACGGTTTGGTAATATAGTCATCAGCACCGATATTAAGACCCATCACCATATCATCTTCTCCATCAAGGGCCGAACAGAATATAATAGGGACATTTTCAACCATAGGATTGTTGCGCACACGCTTGGCAAAATCAAAACCACTCAAGCGCTCCATCATTATATCCACAATCATCAGATTGTAGACCGACAGATCGTAGCCCAAAGCAGTCTCCGCACTATCAGCAGTGTCTACTTCATAGCCCTCCTTCTCAAGATTGTACTTGAGAATCTCACACCATGAATCTTCATCGTCTATAACCAATATACGAACTCTCATATTTGACTTTTTGTAATATTATAGATCTTTTTTAATCAGCAAAACAGACAATAAGGCGGCAATTCAAATACGCGACTTTTTATACCTTTCAAAGCCTTTTTCTATTCCGTTATAAAGTTAATGAGAATATACGGTTTAAATAATGCCCAATATGTTAAACAACGTTAAACAAGCGATTCTGGTGAACCAACCTTGATGCGGAATGTTCTAATGGTATAATTACTATATTTGCACTGTGTTTTTTCATGGTATTAGATTTAAGGTTAAAGATAAAGTAAAACAGGCTGTCGTGAGACAGCCTGTTTTGTATAACTGGCAAACCGCAATTGATTTTCATTAAAATTTCTGCATATCAACCAGATGCCTGTAATAACCGTTTAAGGCAAGCAGTTCGTCGTGGGTGCCCTGCTCTACGATACGCCCCTCATGAAGCACACATATTATATCGGCATTTTTAATGGTTGAAAGGCGATGTGCTATCACCATCGTAGTACGCCCCTCCATAAGACGGTCCAACGCTTCCTGAACCAGCTTTTCACTCTCCGAATCAAGAGCCGACGTAGCTTCGTCAAGTATAAGCAGCGGAGGGTTTTTAAGAATGGCCCGTGCTATTGATATGCGCTGGCGTTGCCCCCCGGAGAGGCGGCATCCGCGGTCGCCTATATTGGTATCATATCCATTTTCCGACGCCATTATGAAATCGTGGGCATTGGCCACCTTGGCAGCACGTATCACATCTTCCTTCGTCGCACTGTCAACACCGAATGTTATGTTGTTGTAAAATGTATCGTTGAACAGTATCGCTTCCTGGTTTACATTGCCCATGAATGAGCGAAGATCGTGGACCCTAAGATCACGTATGTCTATACCGTCTACTTTCACAGAGCCTTTCTGCACGTCGTAGAATCGTGGCAGAAGGTCTGCCATGGTAGACTTGCCTGATCCCGACTGTCCGACAAGAGCTACCGTAGCACCAGCCGGCACATCAAGGCTTACATCATGGAGCACCTCATTGTCGCCATACGCGAAAGTCACATCGTCATATGTTATGCGCCCATGCAGATCACCTATTACCTTCGGTTCAACCGGATCCTTAATCGGATTGTCTGCTCCTAATATCTTGTCGACACGCTCCATTGAAGCCAGACCTTTCTGTATGGAGTACATGGCTTTACTTAGATCTTTGGCAGGATTTATAAGCGAATAGAATATCGTCATATAGAAAATGAAATCCGCGGCATCCATATGTGAGTCACCCCCCAAAATAAGCGTGCCTCCGAACCACAGGACTATCGCCACTGCTATAGTACCGAGAAATTCACTCATAGGATGAGCCAGCGCCTGCCTGCGGGCTATACGGTTGGAGAGGCGGTAGAATTCCTGATTCTCCCGGTGGAAGCGGTTTTCAACTTTTTCTTCCGCGTTGAAGGCCTTGATGATACGTAAACCTCCGAGACATTCCTCAATGTTCGACATCAACACTCCCCATTGATTCTGCTGCGCAAGCGACTGTCTCTTCAAAGCCTTTCCTACACGCCCCATCACAAGCCCTGCCAACGGAAGGAGGATAAGCACGAACACTGTCAGTTTCCAAGACAGAAGCACCATGATAGTAAGATATACTATGATTGATATCGGGTTTTTGAACATCATGTCCAGTGATTGCATGATGGAATTTTCTATTTCACCGACATCACCACTCATACGCGCCATCACATCGCCTTTACGTGCCGCCGTGAAAAATGATATGGGCAGAGTCACCATTTTATCAAACACATAATTGCGTATGTCACGCACTATGCCGGACCTCATAGGGATAATAATATACGAACACAGGTATGTCACTCCCACCTTAAGCCCGGTCAACAGCACAAGTGCTCCTGCAAGACCTGCCAATGCCAATGTCGGACCGGCAGTATTGATGGTCTCCTGTATATAATAATAGAAATTATTCAGCACGATATCCTTGGCATTATCCCAATCCCAAGGCATAAACGTATAATGCACCGCTTCATCAACCCTGAAGAGCATTTTCAGAATAGGCACTATCAGGAAAAAGGAGAATACGGTAAGAAATGACGCTAAGATATTGAAGAATATGTTTAGGATAACATATTTTTTGTATGGCGGCACAAAACGCCGTATGATCTGTATAAATTCTTTCATCTTATACTGCAAAAACAAGGGGTATGCCACCGTAATAAGCAAAAGTACGGACGCGCTCCTCTGTGAACTGCAAATTTACGAATTTTTTCTCACCACAGCAACATTTGCCCCCAGTGCGAGACAGACATGTATCCCTTGTATTATCTGCCAAATAGAAAATCTGCAATTCCCTAAAGTCAGAAATTGCAGATTTTCCATATGGAAACTTGCCGACTGGAATTATCAGCAATGGCATATACATATCAATGGACAAGCTCCATGCCGCGGCGGATAGCTGCCTCGTTAACCGGAATCAGATGATGATGACGCTCGGGAAGGGCTTTTTTAAGACCTCGCACCACCGCTTCAACAGGCACATCAGGACGCATCTTCAGCAATGCGCCGAGCAGAATCATATTATAGCTCTTTGCCTGCCCCATTTCTATAGTAGCTTCCATCGCCTCCACGGGCACAACTGTTATATCAGTGCGTGTAGGTGCATGATGTATGCCATAAGGATCATATATCAGCACTCCACCAGGTTTTACCTTGCTTTCAAATTTGTCAAGGCTCTGCTGGTTAAGTATCACCGCAGTGTCAAAAGTGTCAAGCACTGGCGACGAAATAGGTTCATCGCTCAGTATCACTGTGACATTCGCGGTACCTCCACGCTGTTCCGGTCCATATGATGGCATCCAAGTAACTTCAAGATCGTTTTCCAGAGCTGCATAAGCCAGGATTTTGCCCATGGAGAGCACGCCCTGTCCGCCGAAACCGGCTATGATAATTTCATCCTTCATGGTTCATTCAGTTTTGTCGGTGTCTTTAATATCGCCGAGGGGATAGTGGGCGAACATGTTTTCTTCCATCCATTTGTTGGATTTCTCAGGACTCATCTTCCATCCCGAGGAGCAGGTACCTACGATCTCCACAAATGAAGTGCCTTTCTTGGCACGGGCATTAAGGAAAGCCTTGCGAATGGCATTTTTCGCCTTACGTACCGCAGCAGTCGTATGAACCGCCTGACGCGTGACATAGCACGTACCGTCAAGGATGCTGACCACATTGCCTACACGTAAAGGAAATCCGTTCAGGTCAATACGGCGGCCATATGGTGTAGTGGCGGTCTTGGCTCCTTCAAGCGTACATGGAGACATCTGACCGCCAGTCATTCCATATATACCGTTATTTATCATTATGATCACAATATTTTCCCCGCGTGTGCATGCGTGGATGGTCTCTGCGGTACCTATGGCTGCAAGGTCACCGTCTCCCTGATATGTGAATACTACTTTCTCCGGATGCAGCCTGCTTACTGCTGTAGCCAGGGCAGGCGCACGTCCATGGGCGGCTTCCACCCAGTCGCAATCTATGTAATTATAGGCGAATACGGCACATCCCACCGGAGCAATACCTATGGCGTCTTCTTCAAGGCCGAGCTCTTCAATCACCTCCGCTACAATTTTATGAACTACTCCATGTGAACACCCCGGACAATAATGCATGATGTTGTCGTCGAGCAGGCGCGGACGTGAGTACACCTTGTTTTCAGGCTTGATTATATCTTCGCGTTTCATGCTGAAAAAGTCTACTTGTTAATGAAATCTTTTTTCAGTGCGTCAAGCACCTCCTGAGGATTGGGCACTATGCCTCCCATGCGTCCGAAATGGCGCACTGGAACACTGTCGCTCACTGCCAGACGCACATCCTCTATCATCTGTCCGGCATTTATCTCCACACAGAGTATTCCTTTCACGTTACGGGCGGCATCGCGTATCGCATCATACGGGAACGGCCACAAAGTGATCGGACGGATCAATCCTATTTTTATACCTTCCTTACGGGCATCCTCAATAGCTTTAAGACATATGCGTGCTATTGAGCCGAAAGCTACAATGAGATAATCGGCATCCTCGGTAAAACGTGCTTCAAAACGCACCTCATTATTTTCTATCTCACGATAGGTGCGCTGAAAACGCTCATTGTTTTTCTCCATAACCGCAGAGTCAAGCTCCAGGGAGGTAACTACATTGCGTTTGCGCCCCCCTTCACGACCGGTAACCGCCCAAGGGCATTGCTCCTTGATCTGCTCTGCCGTGCGACGCGGACGCTGGGGAGGAAGCACAACCTTTTCCATCATCTGTCCTACTATGCCATCGGCAAGAATCATTGACGGTGTGCGGTATTTGAAAGCAAGATCAAAACCGAGAGCCACAAAATCAGCCATCTCCTGCACCGTAGACGGAGCCAGAACTATCAGATGGTAATCTCCATGGCCGCCACCTTTTGTCGCCTGGAAATAGTCGCTCTGGGACGGGTGTATGGTGCCCAGGCCTGGACCGCCACGCATCACGTTGACGATAAGAGCCGGCAATTCAGATGCCGCCAGATATGATATGCCCTCCTGCATAAGGCTCACACCTGGAGAGGAACTGGAAGTCATCACAGCTTTACCGGTTGCAGCGCCACCGTAAACCATATTTATTGAAGACACCTCACTTTCAGCCTGAAGAACTACCATACCTGTGGAATCCCACGGCATCAAAGCCTCTAAAGTTTCAAGCACTTCGCTCTGGGGAGTGATGGGGTATCCGAAGTAGCCGTCGGCACCATAGCGTATGGCAGCATGCGCTATGGCTTCGTTACCCTTCATCAATTTTATTTCATCTTTCATATTATGAAGAGGTTGAGAAGTTTAAAAGGGGAAAATTAGGAATACCGATAGAACAAAATGACATACGATCATTTTTCTATCACCTTGTATACTTCGATACATGCATCGGGGCACACCATAGCGCAGGCGGCGCACCCTATGCAGGCATCTTCGTTCTTTGGATATGCGAAGTGATAGCCTCTGTCGTTCACCTCCTTCGGCTGGAGGGCCAGCACACCGCAAGGGCATGCCACCACGCAAAGGTCACAACCTTTGCATCGTTCTCTCTCAATGGTTACTGCACCGTGAATCTTTGCCATGTCAGTAAAAAGATTGGTTTTTCCGGTTATAGAATCTAAATCACAAGAAATATGACTTATGTTTTCCCTGGTCAAAAAAAGAGGGAAAAGCGTTGCCATTTTCCGAATCACAAAGTTAGCATTTATTTTTTTCTTTGCAACATTTTTAAAATTTTTATATCATTTTTTTTGCCCTGCCACTCTATAGGCTTTGTCAGGCACGTTATGCCGCCAAATAAAATCCGCCATACTTCACATCCGTCACCTGTGCAAACACATATTTTATATAAAGCGCCAGGTCTATGCGAGTTAAAAAATTGCCATACGAAAAAAATTGCGTAACTTCGCGGCAGCATACCGGCCGACGGTTACATCATATATCCATGTGACGTCTGCAAGACCAGAATTTAAACAAGTATAATAATAAATCATCACCATGAAAAGACTTCTTTTCTTATTTTTCTCTGCCGCAGCGCTTACTACCGCCGCCAGTGAAAAACTTACCGGCACGCCTATCGGCACTCAAAAATGTGTAGATTACGAAACCGGACAGGAATCAACCACAGTACATACCGTAGAAACACTATTCGACGGAGACCTCAATACCTATTTCGCTACATTTGAACGCTCATATACATGGGGCGGACTTGACCTTGGCACACCACACATCATCGAACGCGTAGGATGGGCGCCACGCAACGATTACTGGGAAGGTGAAGATCGTGTAAAAATGGCCGTAATACAGGGAGCAAATTCTCCTGACTGGCTTGATGCCGTGCCACTTTACATTATAACGGAAAAGGGCACCGTCAACCAGATGAGCTATGGAGATGTCAATTGCTCCAAAGGCTTCAGATATGTGCGCTATGTAAGCCCGTCAAATGTGCGTTGCAACCTTGCTGAACTTGAATTTTACGGCCACGAAGGGGAAGGAGACGAATCCAATATGTTCCAGTTCTCCAATCTGCCGACTGTGGTCATAAATACCGTAGACTCACAAGAGCCTTATGACAAGGAACATGACATAGTTTCCAACATCATCATACTTGACAAGAATACTTACGACACAAATGCTCCCGGCACCGTGCGCGAACGTGGTAACTCATCGCGCACACACCCAAAAAAACCTTGGCGTATAAAATTTGACAAGAAACAAAACGTGCTTGACGCTCCTGCCAAAGCCAAGAAATGGACGCTGATAAACAACCACAGCGACAAGACCCTGATGCGCAATATCCTTGCATTCGAGATTTCCCGCCGAATGGGCATGGAATTTACCCCTTATTGCCAGCCTGTAGACGTTGTGCTCAATGGAGAATTCAAAGGATGCTACCAGTTGTGCGACCAAGTTGAAGCCAAGCCAGACAGAATCCCAGTCACTGAGATGGAACCGACCGACATAGAAGGGGAGGCGCTCACCGGAGGATACCATATTGAAATAGACTCATATGCCGACCAGGAACCTGCCGGCACATGGTTCACATCCGAACGCTCCGGAATCCCCGTGACAGTAAAAAGTCCCGATGACGGAGGCACACCCGAGCAGTTCTCATATATACATGATTATTTCAGCCAGCTTGACAGGCTTGTGTTCACCCGCACTTTCACCGACCCGGAAACAGGATACCGCACAATGCTTGACCTGGATTCATACCTGCGTTATTTCATCTGTCAAGAAATAATCGGCAATGCAGACTGCATTTGGAGCGTGCACATGTACAAAGAGCGTGGCGACGACCTGATACATGCCGGTCCACTATGGGACTCGGAACTTGCATTTGACAATGACAGCAGGGTGTATCCTACAAACAACCTGAGGGAGCTTGTATCACTGAGCGGACGCGGACCTATAGCAAACGGCATGCTTAATTTCCACAAACGCATATTCAATGTGGACCTGCGCGCAAAAGAGGAACGCTCACGCATATGGTCCATCGCACGCAACGAAAACGATCTGAACGGCGAATCGCTTTGTGCTTATATAGATTATTGGGCAGAACAAATGAAAAATTCAGCAGATCTGAATTTCATGCGTTGGGATGTTTTGGGCAAACATATCTTCACCAATCCACGAGCTGAAAAATCATTTGAAGAAGCAGTTGAAAACCTGAAAACATATATCAGCGAACGTATTCCACGCCTTGATGAAAAAAAATTCTTGAACTATGATCCCGAGGCAGCATCTGTAATACTCCCTGTAGCCGACAGCAACTCTCCAATCGAAGCCGAACTGGTAATCTCAGGCAGTTGCGTATCTTTAGCAAATGGCGGAACTTTCAGTATATATACCGCAGACGGCCGCCTCTGCTTTGAAGGTAATGGCACAACCTCTCCCCTAGCTTCCGGCGTATATATTATCCGCACTCCTGAAGGGGGATCAGCCAAGTTCTCCATCTGATAACATTAAGCTCTTAACTTGTTTGCCAACAAGAATAATTTGTATTATTTTTGTTGGCAAACAAGTTATCACACCATGAATATAATCAAAAACAAAATTCTCGTATCTCTTGTATGCCTTGCGGGAACAGTCCATACCATATCGGCATGGGCTCCTGAAGAGGGGAAATTATATGAGATACGTTCTGAAAAAGGACTTCTGCTGGACAATCAGGACAGCGGCGACTCAAATGCAGGCATTTTTATCGCAAAGCCTGTAGACGGAAGCACCGCACAGGTATGGCAATTCGTGCCTGTTGAAAACCGGACTGACGTATATTGCATCATAAGCCCTGTCACAGGCATGGCAATTGACAACGGCGGTAAAGGGGAAAAAGAATGCGATGCCATAATATGGCCTGTCAATCCGGACAATAGAAACCAGCACTGGCGCATCACCGAGACCGGTAACGGTTATGTCACCATATCCTCCGATCTCACCGGATTCAACCTTGGCTCAAGTGATGCCGCTCCTGTAGGAGAACCGGTGCGTCATCGCGCCGCCACCGGATCAATCGGGCAGATATGGAAAATCACACCTTCGGCAGTAAAAATCAAAAATGAGGCTTTCCGCACATCAAGCGATAAGGAATGGGAGAACGAACGGATTTTCGCGATCAACAAGGAACCCGGGCACTCCACTTTCATTCCATATGCAAATACATCGGAAATGACTTCGGATCCGGCATACAGCCAACCATGGGAACGCACCAATTCCAGCCGTTTGATACTGCTCAACGGAAAATGGAAATTCAACTGGGAGAAACAACCAGAAGACCGTCCGGCTGATTTCTACAAACCCGGATACAACATTACCGGCTGGGATGAGATAACGGTTCCGTCCAACTGGGAAATGGAAGGTTACGGCACTCCCATATATACCAACATAACCTACCCGTTCAGAAACAATCCGCCTTTCATACAGGGTCAGCGCGGTTACACTGTGGTGGATGAGCCCAATGCCGTAGGATCGTATCGCCGCGATTTTACAATCCCGGCGGACTGGAAAGACAAAGAGATATTCATACATTTCAACGGCGTGTACAGCGCAATGTATCTCTGGATCAACGGCAAAAAAGTAGGATACAGCCAAGGTGCGAACAACGACGCGCGTTTCGACATAACAAAGTATGTGCATCCTGGCAAAAATACCGTGGCAGTGGAAGTGTACCGCTGGTCAGACGGAAGCTATCTTGAAGACCAGGATATGTTCCGCCTTAGTGGCATACACCGCGATGTGTATCTCGTAGCCTCTCCCAAAGTACAACTCAGGGACATGTACCTTACCTCCAAGCTCAATGACAAATTCGACCATGCCACACTCAACGTGAAAAGCAAAGTGCGCAACCATACAAAAAAAAACGCCAATGCCTCAGTACGGGTATCTGTTCTTGATACAAACGGCAAACAGCTTGCACAATTCACCACTCCCCTGACCAAAGTAACGCCGTCACAAGAGGTGACAATGGAGGGTAAAGCTGAAATTGCATCACCAGCCCTATGGTCAGCCGAGACTCCCAACCTTTACACTGTAAACCTTGAACTTCTTGACGACAAGGGGAACGTGACCGAGGCCACCACACAGAAATACGGTTTCCGTAAAATAGAAATCCGTGACAACAAGGTATATATCAACGGCAAACAGACCCTTTTCAAAGGAGCCAACCGCCATGATACCCATCCAAAATATGGCAAAGCCATACCGGTGGAAAGCATGATAGAGGATATACTCCTGTTCAAACGCCATAACCTCAACACCGTCCGCACAAGCCACTATCCCAATGACCCGCGCATGTATGCCCTGTATGATTATTACGGGCTGTATGTAATGGACGAAGCGGATCAGGAATGCCATGGCAACCATTCCATTACCAACAAACCCTCATGGGAGGGAGCATATGTGGACCGCGCTGTCCGCATGGCCGAACGCGACAAAAACCACCCGTCGGTAATTTTCTGGTCCCTCGGGAACGAGTCAGGAGGGGGTAGCAATATCACAGCCGAATATAACGCAATCAAAGCCATTGATGACCGGTTCATCCACTATGAAGGCATGAACGACCAGGCAGATATGGATTCACGCATGTATCCCTCCATAGAAAGCATGATAGAAACAGACCGCCAGAACCGCGGAAAACCATTCTTCCTTTGCGAATATGCGCACGCCATGGGCAATGCCATAGGGAACCTTGAGGAATACTGGGACTATATCGAAAACCATTCCGAACGTATGATCGGCGGTTGCATCTGGGACTGGGTTGACCAGGGTCTGAACAAAAAAGGTGAACCTGAGGACCACTTCTATTTCGGGGGATCATTCGGAGACACCCCCAATGACAACGATTTCTGCATAAACGGTATAATCACCCCTGACCGTCGTGTGACACCCAAATTGCTTGAAGTAAAAAAAGTTTACCAATATATAGGATTCAAGCAGCTTGACACAGACAGGCTTGAACTGCTCAACAAATACACCCACCTGAACCTGTCTGACTTCGATATCAATTACACCCTGCTTGAAAACGGCCGTCCTGTCTCAAAAGGGCATCTTGACATACCGTCAACATTGCCGGGCATGAAAACAGTCCTGGACATACCACTTGGAAAAGACCTGAAAGACAATAACGCGGAATATTTTGTAAACTACGATGTAAAACTAAAGCAAAGCACAATATGGGCTTCTAAAGGGCACATTGTGGCATCTGCCCAGTTTGCCCTCAATGACAGCCAGAATGCCCCAGCCCGGTTTGACACCGCTTCTGCAGAAATAAAACCGTTGGAAACATACATGGAGAGCCGCCGTTTCCTGCATGCCGAAAATGACGCCGTACGCGCTAAATTCGACACCAGCACAGGACGCCTGACCAGCCTTCGTTATGGCGGCCGCGAAATAATCCATGGGATGGAAGGTCCCGGCTTCAACTGGTACCGCTCCATCAACAACGACACACGTGACTGGACAGACACACCTATAGAGGTAAAAGATTTTACCTACATACTCTCTCCTGATGGAAAATCAATCAAAGTGACAACAGCGCTTGAAGCGACAATAGGTTCTGCAAAAGTGCCCCATACGGTTGAATATACCATTTATGGAAATGGCATAATAGACATTGACGCCTCTTTCACGCCATCTGAGCACTCCAACCTCCCGCGTCTGGCGCTACAGACATTATTGAACCCCGAATTTGAAAACATAGAATGGTATGGCCGGGGACCAATGGAAAACTATCAGGACCGAAAGAATGCCGCCAATGTAGGATTATACAAGAGCACTGTAAATGATATGCGCGAACATTATGTGCGCGCACAAAGCATGGGAGGCCGTACCGACGTACGCTGGCTCACACTCACAGACAACAATGGTGCCGGAATACGCATAACTCCGGTAGGGACTATTGACTTCACCGCTTTGCATTACACAGACCCCGATCTATGGAATGTCAAATACGGACATGATATTGACAACATACGTCGCGCAGAAGTAGTGCTCAACCTTGACTGCGTGCAGCGCGGACTTGGCAATGCCAGCTGTGGTCCGGGCCCACGCCCCAAATACAACATAGATGGCGGTAAAACCTACAGCTACTCTTTCAGGATCGAACCTGAAAAATAAGCGACCATAAACAAGCAAGCATTCGAAATTTGTATATGCCAATATCCAAATAATAATCCTTGCCCAACATAATGAACCGTCTCGGATCCCACGTGAGGGCTCCGAGACGGTTCGTCGTTTACTTGTCTTTATATTGTCCGGCAGATGTATCCATGTCCTCGCTAAGGCACATATCACACAACTACAGGTAGAAAGCATTGTAATCCTTAATTATCCACGATAAGAGTCAAAACTCCCGACGGATCATAGCAAACCTGGTGGAATACAGGATCAGCTACATCCAGCCTATATCCTGCGGAATCATGATGCACCCCTTCAACACTACTTTTAAACCCATTATGCTCAAGCAGATGATATAGTTTTCCAGGTACAACGGCCTTAAGCAGAACCGGAGACAACGAATAGTTTTTAGGAGCTGTTATATCAATAAGCTGACCTTTGGAATTAAACGCCATATCTATGCCATCGGCAAGTGTTATCTTGAAATCACCGGAAGTAAACTCTTTCTCACATTTCACAACCGCATGTCCGTCGCAATGCTTCTGAAGAAATTTACGGGCTTTGGAAGGTAAACTTGAATAATCCACACTTCCGGATATGACTGGCCCTACACCAGAAAAGCCAGGAGGAATCTCAGACATTCCTGTGCGTGGCGCTATATATTCATACGTAGCTTTAGTGGTTTGGGCATTTGCATTAAATTGTGCGAAAAATGCAATCACCAATATAGATGCAACAGCCTTGATACAATTCACGGTTTCAATAGTCTTTTTCATCGCCTCAATTTTTGATGAATTAATGCCTGTATCGGGTATTGTCATAATGACCATCACCCAATGTCCTGACAAAGGAAAATATATCTTTTAATTTCATCCCTCTATCTGCAATTGAAACATGTTTGTAACATCAAATGTTCATTGGAAATTATGACATCGCGTCTTACTGCATACGTCTAACGACGGACACAAACAAAGAAGACTGCCTGAAAACCAGAAAATATGATTTCCAGGCAGTCTTAAGCAAATTAAGCTGATTCTGTAATGTCAGTCCACTACTTCGCGGTTTTCAGCAAACAGCCGTTTTTCTGTTTCAGATGGAATGCGCCGGTTTGTATTGCCATTGCGCACAAACATATTACCATCAGTCATAGCCACAGCCCTGGCCGATGGTTTTACCGTCACTATGAAAATCCACTTTCCGTTGACATAGTCAAAATCGCCTCTGATATGTTCCGCACTGAGATTCACGCCATTGTTGGTACTACCGAAGTGTCGTGTTACGCCATTTGCAAAATGTACTTTGAACTTGTCCTGCACATCCACAATGTCATAATCCTCAAAATTATCATTGATATATTTGAAATCCTCGTGAAGGCCAGAAATATCGCCATTGTCACGCACCCCGATATAAAGAGTACCACCTGAAGTATTGAGAAATCCACATATCTCTTCCATTATCTCGGCCACCTGGCGTGCCTCGTCTGCATGCATACGGGCGCCGGCCGGATATATCAGTGAAGTTTTCAATTCCACAACGTCGCTTTCTTGCGGAATTGCGGTATCTGCAGATCCTGCTACCAGATTAAGCGTATGGAAAATCTCTTTTTTCAAATTGCGTCTTTCCGTATCTGCCTGATGAATACCTTGCAGAAGATTGTATGCCAGTACCTGGCGCGCAAGTGAAGTCAATGACAAAGTTTCGGAACGTAAAGCCACTTCATGCAGATATTCGCATTCATCCCACGGTGTCCCTAACAAAGACAACACTCTTAGCTGTACCAGAAGATAGTTTATGGCCGGATCAAAACCTTGGTTTTCCATTCTTACAGAAAAGTCCTTCACCTTTGCCGGATCTATCCTGCCTGTAACTGCAAAATCAGATATTGCTTTCAGCAGATCCATACGCAACGCAAAATTACGTTCGGCAACTGTATCCGCAGCCATCACCGAAAGTATATGGGCCACGGCAAGATATCCATAAGTAACCGCACGGTTTTCTGGATGCAACTGCGACAGACAGTCAACAAGACGTATAACCTCATTCACATCCTCATTATCAAGAAACATATCTGCCTCACGCATAGCTTCCTCCTCAATTCCGCTATCAGCGCTGGCATATATGTTTCCACCTGAATATTCATACAGCAACTGGTTCATTGCCTGCTCACAGAAATCTCCAGCATCACTACAAACATCAAGCACACGGACAATCGAGGCATTCACAATTATATTGGAATCCGGTTTGCCTCGATCCCTTTCTGCAAAATTTATTGTAAATTCCACTATTGCGGATTTCTGCAAGCCGGGATATTGCTGTTTGGGAATTGAAAAAGTGAAACCTGCATCTGCAAGCCCAAGATAAAATTTCGTATTACGGTCTACATCCGTAATTATACCACGCAAGACATCACCATTGCTCTTGAAACCATTGGCAGTCTCATAAATGAAAGTTGACAGATAAGAACGCATACTGAAACGTAACGTGTCATCATCAGCAATCCCGATCACATCCGCCTTAAGAAGCAGCTGTTCCCCCTCCTTGGCAACAAACGTATACCCATTGGCATTGACATGATAACCCACTATATCCATAAGGCTTATCACACCTCTGCCCTCATATATCGGATCCTCTATGACGCAATTGAATTCCATAGGGAAACTGTCTGGCTTACGCCCCGTTACACGTATTGTAACCTCATCCCCTACAGACGGTTGCTGTTTTCTTGATGCCATACGGCGTTCATGCACGTTTTTCTCAGCAAGAGCAGCCATGGCCTCCTTCCACATACGGCGTATACGTCCCATATCACGCTCATCCTGACTTATACGCTCCTCAAGCCTGCGAGGTAACAGAAGTTTTATATCCCTGTCCGGGAAAAAATTTGCCGGCAATACATTGCGTGCTGTAAGAGTATTGTCAGAACGTCCGATGACAATAGCAGAATCTACCATTCGCAAACTGATGCCCGCACCGTCAAAAACTGCCGAAACCAAAGCTCCGTCACCGCCAGTGTCGGCAGTGAGGCGTGTTGTGCATAACATCGTGATATTTTCAAGGTCACTCCACGAAAACTCCAGACGGGTATCACATCTGTCAAGAAGTGAATCAAACGCCTTTTCAATGAGTTTCCGTGAATTACGCACATCCCCTTTATTGAAAAGAGAAGCATACCGATAGAGCATGGCCCGGTATAATCCCCAGCGCGGAAAGTCAATCTCAGTTGTCAACAACAATTGCATGGCGATAGCCGTTACCAGTTCACGTATTGAGCTGTTATCGGCGTATCCGGCAAAACGGTTCTCATTACATATGAATATGTCAAGCATCTCTATGAATGCCTGACTGAACAGTTCCATAAACGACTCGTCGGCATGGCGTGCGAGTATTACCTTGAAAATATCATTTATATATGTACGGACCCATGCCGGTTCAAGCCCTAGAAGAGCCATGACTATACGCATCTTTCTTTCCGGCTGATAAATATAACCGGTAGTGGATAGGCTGTCCACTACAGATACCACAAACTCTTCCACCCCGCCCTGCTCTTTCAGATTAAGGGCTTCTATATAATCACCTGCATGCGTTATCGTGCGCGAAATGCGTATACGGGCGTCATTCCGCTCCCTTTCACCAAAGTCGGAAAGATATGGCGAATTTTCTATCAAACGGGTACAAATCTCAACAAAAGCCTCTATAAGTTTAATCTGGTGCGGATAATGCATATTTACCCATCCGGGCAGTTCATTCTCAACAATCTCAATGGCGGTCAATACCCACCGCGGATTACCCGCCACGGCGTCTGCATACGCAACAGATAAAGCCTCGTTATTTTTAAATAATATTCTAAGCAGTCTTGCCTCTGCCTTATGTTTTACAGCCAGCGCACAAATATCTTCCGGTGAATATACCGGCAGCTTCTTATCATTGCCGTCATCAATTACAGTAAGTTTAAGGTATCCCGGCTCAAATCCGTCAACTCTACATTTAACAGTGCTTCCACGTTTTAAAGGTGCCACTGCAGAAGTGGGCATGCGGTGATTTATACTTTCATTATCATCTATCAAAGTCTGCATGCCATTATATCTCTCGCTCAACACACGAAACGTATAAATTTCTCCCTGGCTGTAAATCTGCGGCAGAAGCCATTCCAGATCCTGTTTAAGTTGGCCGTTTGTATAAAAACACTGCAGCTCCTTCGGCGGATTTGATTTCTGAAATTTATATGCCTGTACCTGATAATTATTCCCCTCATATTCAACGGTTAGATATGGGCGTCCCCTGTCAATAAGTACCCCTATCGCTACAACAGGGAGTTTATACTTCTGATTTTCTACAAATTCCATAATTAAATATTTAAAATTAAACTAAAAAGCGGAACAGGCATTGTTGACATCAGAAAATCTGTCAATACCGGTTCCGCTCATATTATGACTTATAAATTTTCTATTTTTCAATTTGCAACCCTACAGGAATAAGCATCCAACGCATGCCGCAAAGTATCTATCGCTTCACGAAGGTCTTCGCGACTGAGCACATAGGCTATACGCACTTCGTCGCGCCCCATACCAGGAGTCGTATAAAAACCTGAAGCCGGAGCCATGAAAACGGTTTTACCTTCGTATGAGAACTCCTCAAGACACCAAGCACAAAATTTGTCGGCATCGTCTACAGGCAAACGCGCTACTGTATAGAATGCTCCCATCGGTATAGGTGAATATACTCCCGGTATTTTATTAAGTTCATCAATAAGGAATTTACGCCTATCTACATACTCGTTGTACGTAGCGAGCATATAATCCCTGGGGGTATCAATAGACGCTTCGGCAACAATCTGTCCGAGAAGAGGCGGACTCAGACGCGCCTGGCAAAATTTCATTATATTTCGCTTAAGTTCCGGATGTTTCGTGATCAATGCCCCGATACGTATGCCGCACTCGTTATATCGCTTCGAAACGGAATCTATAAGCACCACCTGCTCTTCTATGCCCGGCAGGTGAAAAGCTGAAATATAAGGGGCACCCGTATAACAAAACTCTCTATATACCTCATCTGAAAACAGGAACAAGTCATGCTTCTTCACCAGATCACGGAGATGCAACATCTCTTTCATTGAATAGAGATAGCCCGTAGGATTGTTCGGATTGCATATTAGAATTCCCTTGGTACGCGGGGTTATAAGTTCCTCGAACTTATCTACCGGCGGAAGGGCAAACCCTTCGTCTATTGATGACGGTATTGTAACGATTTTAGCACCGGCAGATATTGCAAAAGCCATATAATTGGCATAAGCAGGTTCCGGCACTATGATCTCGTCTCCCGGGTCAAGACAAGCCATGAAAGCAAACAGAACCGCTTCTGACCCTCCAGTGGTGACGATGATGTCCTCCACGTCCACATCTATATTGTATGTCTTGTAATAACCGCGCAGTTTTTTGCGAAGGGACAGCAGCCCTTCGGAGGGGCTGTATTCCAGAACCTCACGGTCAATGGCCCGCACAGCCTCTATACCTTGCGGCGGGGTCGGTATATCCGGCTGTCCTATATTGAGATGATAAACTTTTATACCGCGTTCTTTAGCCTTATTAGCCAGAGGCACCAGACGGCGTATAGGTGAAGCGGGCATCTCTGTTCCCCGCTTTGATACTTGTGGCATATGTTATTTTATTATTCCTTTAATAAATGCTTCTATAAAGCAGTGTAATAAATAAGTATACAAAAGTACATATTTATTTGTAAATAAGAAACAATAAGTAAGTCACGAAAATTGTTTTATATTATCTGGGAGCATACTTTCAGCCGATTTTTGTCTGGAGGTGAAGGAGTGTGGCGGGCGGGATACACGACTGAAGATGAGGATAAAAAGCGGCGAAAGGATGACACAGAGGATATAAAGCCTCATTATATGGTTGATACGTAATAATTTTCATGACTTCTTAAAATATCTCCCGTAAACAAAGTGGCGGCTCTGTTTACGGGAGACAGTTGTTTCTATATAAACATCATATCAGATGCAATCACAAGAATAGCACTCTTTGTCCATTCTTCCATACATCTATTTTATGGTTTCTAGAAGAGACGATTTCATTATGTTGTGATCACGGAAATCCAGGCGCCCGGTACCGTTACCCGTACGATCCACAAGTATATAATACGGAATTCCGTCCACATCAAAACGTTTGCGCACAGCAGCTATCTGATCAGCGTCCAGACGGTAATGAATGCCCTTTATTGATTGTATCATATCCATGTATTTTGGCATAGGAGAAGATTCGTCGGCAAGATATATCCATACTATCCCGTCGCTTTTAAGTTCATTGCCCTTCATCGGCTCAATCACACTGAGCGCTGACCTGCAAGGAGCACACCAAGTATTCCACAGGTCTACAACCACAATTTTTCCGCGAAAAGGAGCCACTATAGCGTCAAAGATTTTTTCATCTATATGTCTCCGGAGCAATTTTTATCCACATTCTTGGACGGAAGCATGCTTTTACATGCAGTACCGTAGCGCTATCGTTAAGTTCAACCTTTTAAATATCTATAGTCCAGGTATTGGCTTTGGTTATGGCAGGAAATTCCACAGTCCTGCTTTTCTAGCCGCACGACGCAAACAACAAAGCTGTCAATGTCGCAAGAAATACAATAATTTGTTTCATCAGCATTGTTTGATATTTGCAAATTAAGGATCAGCGTACTGCAACCTTTACCGTCACGCTGCCTGCACATACCAAATACATACCCGTGGGCACTGAAACCGTGGTGTGCCCGGAAATGCATCGGAAAGCATGTATGCAACGGCCATCAACTGTATGGATCCTTACCTCCTCTCCCATAGCATGGTTTACAACAATCTTACCTTCAGAGGCCAAGACCTCCGGAACAGTTTCAGACGATACCTGGCCGATACCGGACAAACTCATGGGAACGCCATTTGAAATGCGTGACTCACCTTTGTTATACACCACTGTGACATGGTATGTACACTCTTTGCCGGCTGGAATGGTAGTATCGGTAAAAACACACTCACCAATGGGCATATCGTTAAGCCTTACGCCATCGCGATATACATTATATCCCTCAACTTTTAAATCCGAATATAGATTTGCCGGAATATAAGTTATATCATCAATGAACAATGCAAACTGGTCAGGAGAGATACACCTGATCGCAAAATATCTGGCACCGGCGGGAAGTTTGGCAGAATATCGTGTCCATTCATACGGTATGCCGTCAAAAGTCTCCACCAGTTTAAAATCATCAGGATTAAGACTGCCTGTTGAGTAACGTATCTCAAACGACTCATGCGTATAACTTGAAGATGAACCACGGCGGCGAGCCCACATAGACACATCCTGCGTCTCGCCTGTAAGAGATGGTGAAATAAGCCAGTCATCGTTGTGGTCTCCGGCACAGCATACTGAAGCCAGATATCTGTGTCCGCCGGCATGCGACACAAAATTAGGATCATCAGGGAAATTACTGTTGTCAATAAGGATATAGGCAAAAGGATCACCGCCATGAGGCATATTGTCAATACCTATACCATAAGTGCCACGCCCGTCACGATCCACCAGGGTCCACTCTCCGAGGTCATCAATAGTGAACGGATCATAATTTTCAAAATCTTCTGTAACCGGCTCAGGTTTGGTTGTTTCGAGATTTATCCCGCTCCAGGCAAGCGTTACCCCATCTGCGCTTTCCTCCCCGTAAAGGTCTGATACCACCGGATATGAAGTGCTGGGTACCACAGTCCGCACCGAAGCAAAAACGTTGTTTGACTTATCCTCGTCCGCATCAAACTCAATTTCAGCATGATAATCAACAACATCAGAATAAAACACCGTTGGTGTCTCTGTAAACTCTACAGTACCTTGGGCGAAAGCCTCAAGACGAGAACCGGAAACCGCTCCGGCACGTTCACCATCGCGGTATAAAACCACATCATACCCTTCAGCTGGTTCCATCCCCGAATTACGTATCTTTACTGCAATCTTATGCGGCTCCCCTACCGCCATTTTTTCCGGTACTGACATTGAGAGGGCGGTAAGATCATATGATTTGCCCTCGGCCACACTTATATTGTCAAGCAACAGATGGGCGGCACGATCCCCCGTGGTCTGATAGCTGAAAAATATCTGCACTGGTTTGCCTGCCATTTCACGCAAATCAATATCAGCCTCTGTCCATCCATTGCCTCCTGCCAGCGGAAACACACTCTCCAACGGGGCGCTTCCATCCACCGGAATGACACTTATATGCAATTCGTCGTCAGTAGGCACCGAATAATAATAACATGAGAATAAAGGATTCCTACCGGAAACGACGATCTTCTCGGAAAGGAGGGTGAAACTGTCACCTGGCTGGGTAGGCGCAAACTCTGCATAGGAACCGTCTTCATCCTGTGCTCCAGGATCAATACCTGTAAGCTGGAATTGTCCTCCGGTACCTTCCGGAATCACCATATGCCATATTGCCGACGCGCTCATGCCTGCAAATGACTCATGGAACGGCATAGAGGTCGGTGTACCTACGATAAGGCTCTTTGAGCGACGCCCCTTATAATACGGTAAAGTCCCAGCCTTAGACTGTGCTGCCACATAGTAAAATGCCTGAATCTGACCCTCATTTTCAGCTATGGCACGAAACTCTGTCCGTCCTTCTGTAAGTCCTTCTTTTACCGGTACGCCATACGGATTATATACATTGTATGTAAGATCAGTCGTATTCAACGGATAACCTTGGCAATCAACAACAGGAACATCCCAACAGAGAGTTACCATCCCCGGATCAGCACCTTCTGAAATAGAAACATCCAATGGTGCGCCAGGTATATTTATACCGACAAAAACAGATGCGTCAGCAGGTAATCCGACACCGTCATTGTTATATCCCACAACCGTATAAATATGTTCCCCTTCGGCGACATCATTGTCAACATAAGTGACGCTGGCGCCCACGGACGGAGCCTGGACACGTGTAATTTCCTGACCGTCACGCTGTATGGAAACATAATCAATATGCTCAAGTTTAGCTCCTGACAGATCCACGGCAGGTGCAGTGAACGACACTGTCGCCTTCAGCCCACCTGATGGATCTGCCACGACGGCCAATCCCGTAGCAGCTCCGGGTGATGCCGCAGACACCCCCGCAGCAAGCCTTATGTCATCAAGAAACAATGTGGAACAATCACGGTCGCTGCAACCGTGAAAACCGATATAATAGATTCCGCTTTCCATTACCATGACATCGGCAACAACAGTGTTGAAATCCTTGTCTGCCACATCAAAAGGCTCTATGACAACAGTTTTCATACCCTCCACAGAAGGAGTTGTTCCCAGACGCACTTCAAGACGCTCCGGATATGAAGGCAACGCACAGGCCGTGGTGAAAGACAAAGGATAACGCTTGCCTGACTCAAGCCTGAGAGGAGGCGTTATAAGCCAGTCATCCATTGCCATGGTTGTATTGAATTCTACTCTGGCATGCAGATCGCTGCCTATTATCCATGTATTTCCATCCCTGTTGTCATCAATGACGGTAAAACGGTCAAGGGCACCTGTGCGGTCTGAGAAATCCTCAATGAAAAGGGGCGTCATATCTTCCGCCCTATCCATTTCAGACGCATCCGCATTGAGGAAAAATGGAGCCCATGCAACGGCCATTAATAATTTTCTTATTCCCATTGTAAGTATAATGTGTTTGTAATCAATATAAATCCATGCTATATTCGCAAAGGTACACATTATATGCGACAAACTAGGAATTAAAATAAAATTTCATTTGCAATTCCAATTATAAAGCTGTAACTTTGGTGCAAGGATGCTTTAAAATAAAGAGCCAGACAATAATTAATTTATGAATACACCCGACAGCCGCCAGCTTGACGCGGTGAAAATAATAACTCTCCCTCGCATACATGATCCCAGAGGGAACCTCACTTTTGTGGAAAGCGGGGCACAGATACCATTCTCTCTTAACCGTGCATACTGGATATACGATGTTCCAGCAGGAGAGGAACGAGGAGGGCATTCACACCATGAAATGTCACAGTTGCTGATAGCAGTCGGAGGAAGTTTCAATGTAAACGTCTGCGACGGGGAAAATTGGCGCACATTCACCCTCAACCGCCCATATGAAGGACTGTTCATTCCACCCGGGATATGGCGTACACTTGATAATTTCTCATCCGGCGGCGTATGCCTCTCACTGGTTTCCACCCCTTATGAGGAATCGGACTATATCAGGGATTTCGAGGAATTCAAAAAGACTTGCAGAAAGACAATACAATGACAGCTCCAACTAAAAAATATGAATTCCTGAATCTTGGTACTGTTGACGCACCATACCTGCCACAGATAGAAGATGCCGTGGTGAGAGTGTTGCGCAGCGGTCGCTATATAGGAGGGCCTGAAGTGGAAATGTTCGAAAACAGGCTGGCAGCACTTTGCGGCACCACACATGCCATAGGTGTAAGCAACGGCCTTGATGCCCTCCGTCTCATACTGAAAGCCTATGTGGCTCTCGGACATATGGAACAAGGTGATGAAATCATAGTCGGAGCCAATACGTTCATAGCATCAGTGCTGGCAATTGTGGACGCAGGTCTTACTCCGGTGCTCGTTGATCCCGATCCATTGACAAGCAATCTGGATACATCACTGATAGCTTCAGCGATAACTCCACGCACCAAAGGCATAATGCCGGTACATTTATACGGGCGTGTATGCTGGGACGATGAACTACGGTCATTTGCCATAGATCACGGATTAAAAATAATAGAAGACAATGCCCAGGCAATAGGTGCTGTCTCACATCTGCCGGGACTATCAGGAAGCCATTGCACAGGTGGCCTTGGAGACGCCGCCGCTTTCAGTTTTTACCCTACCAAAAATATCGGGGCCATTGGAGACGCCGGAGCAGTCACGACATCCGACAACGAGCTTGCCGACGCCGTGCGGGCAATCGCCAACTACGGAAGCGACCGCAGATATCATAATATCTATTGTGGATGCAACTGCCGGATGGATCCCGTGCAGGCCGCAATTCTTAACGTGAAATTAGACCATCTTGATATAGAGACCGCCAGACGCAGAAGCCTGGCAAAAATATACGCCGCACATATCACAAGCAGCAAAATCAGGCTTCCATTTGATGGAAACAAAGAATGTGTATGGCACCAATATGTAATCCATACCAATGACCGCAACAGTTTCACAGCACACCTTGACAAACATGGAATAGGATGGGATATGCACTATGCTACTCCTCCTCATCTGCAACCATGCTTCAAGGGGTCTGGCGCAAAAAAAATAAAAATACCACAACCGCTAACAATAACCGAGCTATTGGCATCACAATGTCTGAGCCTTCCCATTTCAGCCTGTACAACCGAGACTGACGCAAAAGAAATCTCCGAGATCATAAATCTGTTTTAGAGTTTTTTAACAACCAAAAATCTATTAAAAAACGGAAGATTCGTGCACCTGTTTTGCAAAACCGTAAAAAACGTGTAACTTTGCAGTGAAATTCCAGGTGCAATTTATTTTAAGTTCACAACTGTTTTAGGAGACACGCTGATAAGGCATAGCTTCTGTAAAGGCTATAAACCGTTTGCAAACGGTATTGCCCCATAAGGTTGCGAAATAAATAATAACGACGGCGCTGTATCACCGGGAGGTGCCCGCAACGAAGTCTGCATTGAGGAATTTAGATGAATGTAAGTAAGATATAATCTCTACACGTAAATTCCGACTTAAACAGGAATTTTTAGAATCACAAATCTTGCCTTTTGGCTTTAATCCATAGTTACCTGTGAAGGAAACAATGGATTTTTTTATGCGGTATTCCAAGCCGCATAATACAAAAAGTTGCCAGAACCCATCATATCGAACCAAATTATGAGTGGAGAAGTTATAATAGTACGCAACTATTATTAAATAAGGTTTAGGAAACAGAATACCTGATCCATACATTACTTACCGCTCTAATTACTTACATTATGAATGACTCATTACTCAACACCCGCATGGTAAAGCTGGCACGTCTCGGAAGAAATGCCCTGGTGTTTAGCATGTTTGCAGTTTCCATTGTACTACCTTTTGTACTTTGACATTACACTCCTTACCAATAATGTCTATTCTTCCCATAAACAGAAATATGCCATTAGGTCATGCGGAACAACACTCCGCAGGGCCAAATGGCATACAAACCAATATCATATCCAGAACGTTTATCAGATGTATCATGAGTGATTACAAATTTATGGTATAAAGACCAAATGACATAACACTAAAACATCTAACATATATGGAACGTAAAATTTCGTTAAGCGATCTCAGTCAGGCTATAGACGAGGCATATGAGCTGGTTAAATCTGTAAAAGAAGGAGAGATAGATCCCAGAAACATCGGAGCAGACTGCAAACATATGGGCATCAGCGTAGTACTGGCAGACGGCACCACAATAAACAAAGGCGACACAGATGTGAAAGTCCCTATGGGCGCTATTGTAAGAGTGCCACTTGCATCTGTGATGTTCTCCCAGAACTCACGCGACGACATGATAAAAATGTCTGTCCAGTGCCCATGCCATAAAATGCCACACAAACCGGCTCACCTGCCCATAAGCGCCCATACCATCCGTGCATTCTCGGCTATGGAACCTAAAGGTGATCCAGAATCAAAATGGAATCTGTATGAAAATCGCATGACAGATCTCATTGGAACTTCTCCTGAACTCAATATGCAGATTTATGAAATACTTAAGAAACAGGTAGAAGAAGACAACACAATAAACCGCCTGGCAGACAACGGATATTTTCTTTATGATGAAGCCTCTCTGTCTGTTGAACTGGCAATTAAGGCTGAAGCCATGAGCGCTTCTACGGCACAACTTGCCACAATGGGAGCTACCATAGCTGCAGATGGGGTAAATCCCACTACAAGGAAAACTGTTTTTGACGGTGAAATAGCAAAATATATCGTTGCCCTGATGGCAGCGAAAGGCCCACATAAAATGAACAGTCCGTGGCTCGTCGCAACAGGACTTCCAGCAAAAGCAAGTTTCGGCGGCACCATACTTGGCATATATCCAGGCGTAATGGCTATTGCGGCATACGGTGCCGAGCTTAACCAGTCACGCGTAAGCATAAAGGCAGCCCATGCTATCAGATATATTATGGAGAAACTGGACATGAGCGTATTCAGTTCCTCAAGAGTCTCCATAGTAAAAGACTGACAAAGTTTTACTGCGCGCCACTCCATGCATTGACAACAAAAACCGTCCGAGCCATGTATACAGGCTCGGACGGTTTTGAATTTTCAGTAGTCAGCAGGAGTATCAATCCTTCTTGATTACGCGGCGCTCCTTGATACGGGCTTTCTTACCTGTAAGTTTACGGAGATAATAGAGTTTCGCACGACGCACTTTACCGTATTTGTTAACTACGATAGAGTCAATAAACGGAGACTCAATGGGGAAGATACGCTCTACACCGATGTTTTCGCTCATTTTGCGCACAGTGAAACGTTTCTTGGTGCCCTCGCCGTTGATGCGGATAACCACACCACGATACTGCTGGATACGCTCTTTGTTACCCTCCTTGATACGGTATGCCACTGTGATGGTATCGCCGGGACCAAACTCGGGAAACTGCTTGCCGGTAGCAAAAGCCTCTTCGGCAACTTTGATTAAATCCATGATAAATTATAGCTAAAATTTAACAATAGTCGCAATATACGCGGGCAGCCTTGTCCCGCCAGAGATTACGAAATCGGCTGCAAAGTTACGTCATTTTCCTCATTTTACAAAAAATACACGTACCTAATTTTTTATAAACGAACCACAAACGGCAGGAAAATAACCGATCAATAACAATAAAACAAAAGTTTTAGTAACTTTGCACCCTAATGCGGGACTACCGAGACGATGTTTCGCAAAAACCAACGACAAATATAACGCAGCAGCCGCTGCACCCCATACTTTACAGCACAGAACAACTTTAAGACATGAGAAAATGGCGTGTGGAAGATAGCGCTGAGCTATACAATATCAACGGCTGGGGCCGGCAGTATTTTTCCATAAATGAGAAAGGGAATGTGACGGTGACGCCACGCCCAGGGCTTGCCCCCGTAGACCTCCGCGAAGTCCTGGACGAACTACAGGTAAAAGACATAACGGCACCAGTGCTCCTGCGTTTCCCAGACATACTTGACAACCGGGTGGAAAAAATCTCAAATTGCTTCCATCAGGCATCTGAACAATACGGTTACGAAGCAAAAAACTTCATTGTATACCCGATAAAAGTGAATCAGATGCGCCCGGTTGTGGAAGAAATCGTGAGTCACGGAAAAAAATTCAACATCGGCCTTGAAGCTGGATCAAAACCTGAACTGCACGCAGTACTTGCCACCAACATTGACGAAAACGCCCTGATCGTATGCAACGGATACAAAGACGAGAACTATGTGGAACTCGCTTTGCTTGCCCACAAAATGGGGCGACGCATAATTGTAGTGGTTGAAAAACTCAACGAACTCAAAACAATATATTCAGTAGCAAAACGGCTGAACATAACCCCATCCATAGGAATACGAATAAAACTTGCAAATTCCGGTGCCGGGAAATGGGAAGAGTCGGGAGGAGATTCATCCAAGTTCGGGCTTAACTCCTCCGAACTTCTTGAAGCCATAGACTACCTTCAGAAACAGGGTATGGCAGACTGGCTGAAACTCATACATTTCCATATTGGTAGCCAGATCACCAAAATACGCCGTATCAAGAACGCACTTCGCGAGGCCATGCAGTTCTACGTACAGCTGTCAAAACTCGGATTCGGGATAGACTTCGTAGACATCGGAGGAGGATTGGGAGTGGACTACGACGGAACCCGCTCAAGCGCCAGCGAAAGCTCTATGAACTACTCCATACAGGAGTATGCCAATGATGCCATATATTCAATCGTTGACGCATGCGAGAAAAACGGACTTCCACAACCCAACATAGTCACGGAAAGCGGCCGTTCTTTAACAGCCCACCATTCGGTACTAATATGCGAAGTGCTGGAAACCACACAGTTGCCTACATGGCGCGATGACGAAGAATTGCAAGGGAATGAGCATGAGCTGGTAAAAGAGCTATATGAAATCTGGGACAAACTTGACCAACAGCGAATCTTCGAAAGCTGGCATGACGCCCTGCAAATACGGGAGGAAGTGCTTGACATGTTCTCTCTAGGAATAATAGACCTGCGCAACCGTGCACTGGCCGAGAAACTGTTCTGGGAGATAGCACGCGAAGTAGGACAGCTAGGGGCACAGATGAAACACCCGCCGGAGGAGCTCCGCAAGATTTCAAAAATGCTTCCAGACAAATATTTCTGCAACTTCTCGCTATTCCAGTCACTGCCAGACTCATGGGCTGTGGATCAGGTATTCCCGGTAATACCGATCTCACGTCTTGACGAACGTCCCACCCGTACCGCCACGTTGCAAGACATGACTTGCGACAGCGACGGCAAGATAAGCGCTTTCATATCCCCTCAAGGCACATCAGGTTCCCTGCCGGTACACCCTCTGCGTCAGGGAGAGCCATATTATATAGGGGTATTCCTTGTAGGTGCCTACCAGGAGATACTGGGAGATATGCACAACCTGTTCGGCGATACCAACGCCGTACACATCTCCTGCTACAAGGATCATTATGAGATAGACCGCATCATTGATGGCGAAACCGTCGCAGAGGTACTGGACTACGTACAATACAATCCCAAGAAACTGGTACGCAACGTGGAAACATGGGTAACCAAGGCAATGAAAGACGGCCGTATAACCCCCGAGGAGGGAAGAGAATTCCTCTCCAACTACCGTTCCGGCCTCTACGGATACACATATCTTGAAAAAGCCTGACGAATAACGCCACATCTACATGCAGCGCTATTTTATGAACCTCGCCTATCTTGGAAGAAATTTCCATGGATGGCAAAGGCAACCTAACGCATCATCTGTACAGGAAGCGCTTGAAAATGCTCTTTCAACCGTACTCCGGAGCCCGGTGCCAATAGTTGGCGCCGGGCGCACGGACACCGGAGTAAACGCATCTACAATGATAGCGCACTTTGATTTGGAAGATGCCATTGATGACAGCAAAAATCTTGTACGCGCCATAAACTCAATAACAGGGCCACAGATTGCTGTCAGATGGATACGCGAAGTGCATCCTGAAGCACATGCGCGCTTTGATGCCACATCACGCACCTATCATTATTACGCCCATACAGGACGCAACCCATTCTCTGAAGGATTGTCATGGGAAGCACCTGCGAATCTTGATTTCGAAGCCATGAATGAAGCTGCAAAAAAACTTTTAACCACATCAGACTTCACTTCATTTGCCAAACTGCACACCGATGTCAAGACAAATATCTGCAAAGTGACACAAGCCATATGGCGTCATCCCTACCCCGGCGAACGCGTGCCAGGATGCGCCGAATGGATCTTTGAAATCACTGCTGACCGCTTCCTGCGCAATATGGTCAGAGCCGTAGTCGGGACGCTAGTAGATGTAGGACGAGGCAAGCTAACCAGCGTGGGATTTACAGAGATCATCAACCGTCGCGACCGTTGTGCTGCCGGCACTTCCATGCCTGGAAGCCCCCTTTTCCTGCATAAAATCACTTATCCCTACATTACCGTATAATGGTTCAGAAACGCCTGGGGTACCATTTTTCGGCTATTATGGAAATTTTTCAGCAATTATTGCCCATTATTCACAGAGATTTTGTAATTTTGTGGCGCAAAACAGAGTTATCCAAAACCCAGGCTTAAAATTTGAAGCACATTTTTGAGGTTATTGGAATTAAAATGCTTACCTTTGCACCGCAAAAAAGACTAATCAAATAAATCAAAAAACTAATTATCATGTCAGAAATCGCATCTCGTGTTAAAGCAATCATCGTTGACAAATTAGGCGTAGATGAAAACCAAGTGACCGAAACCGCTGCATTCACCACCGACCTCGGCGCTGACAGCCTCGACACTGTTGAGCTCATCATGGAGTTCGAGAAAGAATTCGGCATCACAATTCCCGATGACAAAGCTGAAGGTATCGCAACCGTTGGCGACGCAATTGCTTACATCGAAGCTGCCGAGAAATAATTCCGGTACTTCAAGCACGAAACCAACTCATACAGCCCCGGTAAATCCGGGGCTACTTTTAGTTAACCCACGGAATATCACCCGGATCTGAATCCGGTGCCAAGGGAATATACAAACCTCTCCTCCCCCGACACTTCGACGTCACTTTCTATCACACTACTGACACAACATGGAACTTAAAAGAGTAGTCATAACAGGTCTCGGTGCCATAACTCCTCTTGGCAATGACGTTGCCACCACATGGGAAAACGCCATCAAAGGCGTAAGTGGAGCCGGTCCTATTACACATTTCGACGCTTCGCTGTTCAAAACCCAGTTTGCGTGTGAGGTAAAAGGCTTCAATGCCGCAGACCACTTCGACCGTAAGAAACTGCGTCAGCTTGACCTCTACGCACAATATGCCATCGTGGCAGCCCGCCAGGCTGTGGAAGATTCTGGCATCGAAAAGGAAGAGAACCTCAACCGCAATCGCGTTGGAGTAATTGTGGCAGCCGGCATCGGTGGCCTACACACATTTGAAGAAGAGGCCGGATATTACGCGATGAACGCATCAACCGGTCCTAAATACAACCCCTTCTTCATCCCCAAAATGATTGCCGACATAGCTTCAGGCCATATCTCCATGGAATATGCATATCATGGACCCAACTTCGGTGTGGTTTCAGCCTGTGCCTCATCAAACAATGCAATCATTGACGCGTTCAACCTCATACGTCTCGGAAAAGCCGATGTTATGGTAACGGGTGGAGCAGAAGCTGCGGTTTATCCTGCAGGCGTCGGAGGCTTCAACTCAATGCATGCCCTCTCCACCAGGAACGAATCACCCGAAACTGCATCACGCCCGTTCAGCAAAAGCCGTGACGGATTCGTAATCGGTGAAGGCTCCACAGTGCTCATCCTCGAAGAACTTGAGCATGCAATCGCCCGCGGAGCAAAAATCTATGCAGAAGTAGCAGGTGGAGGCATGTCTGCAGACGCTTACCACCTCACAGCCACACATCCTGAAGGCCTCGGAGCAATACTTTCTATGCAAAACGCGCTTGAAGATGCCAACATGAAGCCTGAAGACATTGATTACATCAACGTTCATGGCACTTCAACACCTGTAGGCGACATTTCAGAAGTAAAAGCCATCCAGGAGGTATTCGGCGACAGCGTAAAAGGCATCAATATCAGCTCTACAAAGTCTATGACAGGCCACCTTCTCGGAGCCACCGGAGCTATGGAAGCCATGTTCTGCACCTTGGCAGTCCAAGACAACATCGTTCCACCCACCATCAACCATGAGGAGGGTGATGAAGACGAAGAAATAGATTACAGCCTCAACTTCACTTTCAACAAAGCCCAGGAGCGTCCCGTCCGTGCCGCCCTCAGCAACTCATTCGGTTTCGGAGGCCACAATGCTACCGTCATCGTCAAGAAGTATGAAAAGTAATCCATAGCGGATATTAAAAATGGCGGCATCGGAAATTTCCGATGCCGCCATTTTTAATATCCGCTATGGATTTAAAACTCCAATTCATTATCACCGGCAAAAGATTTGCTTATATTGATCAGTTTAAAGGGCACGATGGAGAAGATGGGTGAACTGATAATTTTTCAATCCCCATCTCGGAGCTATAAGCAAATCAGATGGTGCAGATGAGGTAAAACGTTCTATGGCAACAGAAGGATTGAGCGACTTAAGTATGGAGACTATTCGGCTGCAAAGCGCAATATATTCATCTACAGTGAACAGAGTCACTCCAAGGTCTTCACCCGATTCAAGTGAACGTGCCATACGTGTGCCTTTTATAATCTGTAACTGGTGAAATTTCACTGTGGATATCGGGAGCAATGCTGCACGGCGCACCGTCTCCAACATCATATCCGTGGTCTCACCCGGAAGCCCCATGATAAAATGCAGACCGGCAGGAAGCCCTGCATCTACCGTCATATGTACTGCTTCCAAAGTTTTCTCCCACGTATGGCAACGGTTCACTGCCTCCAAAGTTTTATTATGCGAACTCTCAGCGCCATATTCCATGAAAACAGGTTTGCCTATATGCGCCAAAGCATGCAAAAGAGATGCATCCACGCAGTCAGGACGCGTACCAATGACAATACCGTCTACTTTATCTACTGACAACGCTTCACTATAAAGAGACATTAATTTCTCCCGATCGCCATGCGTGCTTGTATAGCTTTGGAAATATGCAAGATAACGCATATCAGGATATTTTTTACCGAAAAAGCTCTTTCCCGCCTCAAGTTGCTCGGCGACGGATGCGCGCTGCATATGCTCAAGAGGCGAGAACGATGCATTGTTACAATAAGTGCATCCACCACGTCCGACAGTGCCGTCCCTGTTGGGGCAACTGAATCCGGCATCAACAGTGAGCTTCTGCATTTTCCCTGGAAAATACCCCTTTAGGAAATCGGCATAATCTTTATATGTTTTTTCCATAATGACTCAAAAATCGGAAACACTACCGGCATTACGCAGGCATATCGCATCAACAACCGTCATGGCAGCCATCGCTTCAACCACAGGGAGCAATCTCGGAACTATGCATGGGTCATGCCGCCCGCGAGGTTCAAACACTACAGCCTTACCATTGTCAGAAAGCCCGTTTAACGGGCGCATGATAGTCGGTGTAGGCTTAACAGCCACACGCATCACAACAGGCATGCCATTGGATATCCCTCCCTGTATTCCGCCTGAATAATTTCCAGGGCACACAGGGCGACCGGTTGAATCTACAGAAAAACTGTCCGTGACCTCACTCCCGTAGCTATTGCAACCGTCAAATCCCATGCCGAATTCAACCCCTTTGACAGCGCCTATAGACAACATCGCGTTTCCAAGCATCTGGCTCAGTTTACCGAAAACTGGTTCGCCGATACCTGCCGGTATCCCATAAATCCGGCACTCTACTGTGCCACCCACACTATCCCTTGCATCGCGCGCTGCAGTAATAATCTCAGCTATACGTCCATCGTCTGGATCAACAGCCCCGCCAAGTGATGCTATACGTGCTCCCACAGTGATACCTTTTGCCTCCAGTATCTGGCGGGCGAAAGCCCCGGCAACAACACGGCTGACGGTTTCCCGGCCTGACGAGCGGCCCCCACCGCGCCAATCACGCACACCATAGCGTGCCCCCCATGCATAATCGGCATGAGAGGGACGGCACACATGCCTCAAGGCATCGTAATCGGCACTCTTCACATCGGAGTTTCTTACGATAAACCCGACAGGAGTTCCCAAGGCCATCACAATGTCTGTATCAGCCGAAAGACCCGACAATTCACCATTGTCATTGTCCACAGCCATCAGACCGGAAAGAAATTCCACCTTGTCGGCTTCACGCCTTTGCGACGTAAGCGTAGAGCGGCCTGGAGCACGCCTTGCCATCTCATCGGCTATAGCGGCAAGACTGAACCTATGCCCAGGCGGCAGACCATCTATCACTCCCCCCATGGCAGGCCCATGTGACTCGCCAAAGGTTGTCAGCCTGAAGATATTTCCGAAACTGTTCATATGATTTTTATATTAATCACAGATAATATCGGCCACCTCAGCACCGACAAAACCTATAAGATCCTTCGGATCTATCCTTAACTGCATGCCACGCACTCCCGCGCTTACATAAATCTGCCCGAAGCCTATAGCCGTAGTATGGAAATAAGTAGGAAACGGCTTTTTCATACCTATGGGACAACATCCGCCACGTATATATCCGGTAAGAGGCAGCAGATCCTTCATGGGTATAAGTTCAGCTTTTTTGGCACCGGCAGCTTTGGCAGCTTTTTTAAGATCCACCTCTGCATCACCGGGAACCACACACACGAAATGGCCGGCAGCATTCGAAGCCGCGGAGTTTCGTCCCGGATATTCCCCTTTCAGCACCAAAGTCTTGAAAACACATTTTATATCCTCACCCAACTGTTCAGCCACATGTGTCGCGGCAAGATTGTTCTCATCAACTTCATAAGGGATAAGCTCATAATGTATTTTCGCCTTGTCAAGCAGACGAGCCACGTTTGTTTTCTGAAGCTGTTTGTCCTTACCCATAATCAAACTGATTTTTCACACAAATTTATCAAATTCCTCAAGAAGTAGCAAATATTATCACTCCGATGCCGTTAAGTAAATGATTTCACTATTGTTCGATTATGAAAACAGTAAGAGTAGCTGCCGCTATCATAAAACGTGACGGAAAATTTTTCGCCACGCGTCGTAAATACGGCGAATTTGCCGGAATGTGGGAATTTCCCGGAGGCAAGATAGAACCTGGAGAAACGCCACAGCAGGCTTTACATAGAGAAATAACGGAGGAGCTTGAAATAAGTGTAGATATTACAAGCCACATCATGACTGTGGAATATGACTACCCTGAATTTCACCTGAGCATGTATTGCTACCTATGTTCAATAACCTCCGGCAATGCCCCACGTCTGAATGTGCACAGCGCCGGCAAGTGGATAACACCAGGCGAAGCGTCTGCCCTGCGGTTTCTTCCTGCCGATGACGAATTGATCGCGATTCTCCCAACAATTTAAACGTTACCTGAACAAAACCACACTGACAGAAGTTATTAATATACACGTTGCAACTTTTTTAGTTTTTATGAAAGGGATTTTAGGAATTTTCATGGTGATAGCAGTCATGTATCCTCCGTGCAGCCAAGCCCGGGGGATACATGCTGTTTCGCAAGAACGTATAGTCGGGGAAATATCATCCTCATCAGATACGAAAGCAGACAAAGAAGCATTGAAAGCTGCAAAAAAGGCACAAAAAGAAGCTGAGAAAAAAGCCCGTAAAGCAGAGAAAGAAGCTAAAAAACGTGCTAAAAAAAATAAGAAAAACAAAAAAGCCTTACCGGAAGGTGCGATAGCCACATACGACGGATTCATAAAAGCGCTTGCCAGATGCACGCCATATTGCGCACAAGTTGATTACGATGTATCCCTTCCCATGGGCACAGACGAAATCACATATACAGTGAAACTGGCCTCTGACACCGCTGTAGCAGACCGCCTGCTTCCTGTCAAATATCTTATAGACTGGAAACTGGATCATAACGGATCTGAAACTACAGGATTTCTGGCATATTTTGACGGCAACCATTACCGTTATCGGGACCATCGGCTACAGGAATACCATATGTCACAAGACACAGTGCCATTCCTCACCAGAAGCGGAGGCGTACAGGCCAATGCGCAATTTGTAAACCTCATTCCGCAAATGGTTTCTAAAGAGCTGGAAAAAATGTCCCAATCTCCAGACTTTACAATAAGTTTCACCCCTGACACACTGACAGGTGGAGAACATCGTGTAGCGTTGACCGCCATTCAGAAAATAAACAATGAGATCGGACAACGATACATGATTGTCGCAGACAGGTTTTCAGGAAAGCCGCTGGAGATAACCAACCAGTACAACCCCGGACAGATAAGCGAACAGACAATAACCGCCAGATTCAGCTATCCCGAAGGTGTATCCTTAAAAACTGTCACAGACGAGGCGTCGCTACAGAGCCTGTACCCAGAAGAATTTGAAAAATACCGTGATTGCAGCAACCGCATAGAGCATATGCGTGGCTTGCAGGTACCGGAATTCTCCCTTCCCACTACAACAGGCGAAAGATATTCACGACAGAAAGATGATAAATTCAGCCGGCCCACAGTAATTGCCATAATAGATCCGGACAAAGATAACGCACCAGCCACTGTAAACAGTCTGCGAAAAGCACTGCGGAAAGCATCGCAGGAGGTAAATCTCATATTTGCATTTACAGGCAGCAATATAGACCGGATAGAAGAAATTACCGGACTTCCGGCTGTGAACGAGACTTTTCTAATCTCGGCGCGTTCACTTGCCCGTGACTGCGGTACGGCCATATTCCCGACAATAATTGTTGCCGAATCGTCTGGAAAAGTGAGCAATGTGCATCTCGGATACAACAACAGCCTTATCCAAGATGTTATACAATCGTTGACCCTTGTATACTGACGTATATCCCTGGGAAAAACCTGAATTTAACAACACAAATATAATGGAAACCATCTATTTCAAAGGTACGCCGTGCCATACTTACGGCAATCTCCCGGAAGTCGGAGAAAAGGCTCCATGTTTCAATCTGGTAACTCCGGAACTAAAAGAAATCCATTGCGATGACTTTCACGGCAAAAGGATCGTACTGAATGTATTCCCAAGCCTTGATACTCCGGTCTGTGCGGCGTCAGTGCGCCGATTCAATGAAGAAGCAGCCAGGTTTGACAATACAGTCGTGTTATGTGTGTCTATGGACCTCCCCTTTGCAGCAGGTCGTTTCTGCGAGGTTGAAGGCATAAAGGATGTGATTCCCGCATCAGCTTTCCGTTCACCAATGTTCGCGGAAAAATACGGACTTCAGATTGTTGACGGACCTTTGGCGGGACTTCTCGCCCGCGCAGTGATAATAATAGATACTGACCGCAAGATCGTTTACAGGGATCTTGTCGGGGAAATCACTGAGGAACCGAATTATTCCGAAGCCATAGAAGTACTCGGCCGCTGACAATCAATATCACTTTTACATATATTTCACAACGCGCCATGGCATACGACATATAATGCCATGGCGCAATATTTCGTTAATAAGTAGTGATTTACAGGAAAGTTAATTATCTTTGCGGTTCAAACAACAACCACAGCCATGTCAAAAAGACCATATACATATGTTTTCCTTATCCTTGCAATCTCGTTGCTTGCCGGTTGTACCGGAAAAAACAGATGGGAAATAAATGAAGGGGTAATCTGGCATACCACTTACAGGATTATATATTATGGCGACAGCAACCTGTCAGACTCTATCATCGGCATATTGCAGAATGTGGAAAAATCCCTCTCCCCCTTCTGTAATACCTCATTGATCTCACGCATAAACCGTTCGGAAACCACAAGTACGGACTCGCTTATACGCCGGGCATTCGAAATAGCAAAAAAAGCCAACATTGCCAGCAAAGGCCGCTTCGACCCAACGGTAGCACCATTGGTTGACATCTGGGGATTCGGAACAGACAACGCTGCCAGAAAACTAGCCGAAGACACCGACGCATCACATCCGTTTACCGTTTCACAGGAAAAAATTGACAGTGCATTGTCGCTTGTGGGATTATCGGATTGCATAATTGAAAACGGTCACATAATCAAAAAGCACCCTTTGACCACATTCAACTTCAGCGCCATAACCAAAGGCCTGGGATGCGACATGGTTGCCGAAATGCTCAAAAGAAACGGAGTTGAAAATTATATGGTTGAAATCGGAGGTGAGATAACCGTGTCGGGACATAGCGCCAAAGGACGTCCATGGCAAATACAACTGGATGCGCCAATAGAGGAAAAAGGGGTGCCACAGCATAAAGCCCTTAAAGAAATATCCGTTACCGAAGGGGGAATTGCAACCTCGGGCAACTACCGCAATTTCCATGACACCTCAAAATACGGGAAAATAGGACATACGATAAATCCTTTGGACGGGCGCCCTGCACAGAGCTGCATACTGTCAGCCACCGTGCTCGCACCCACATGCGGTGAAGCAGATGCATGGGCCACCGCATGCATGGCGCTTCCGTCCGCTGACGACGCACTTGATATGCTCGCCACCGCACCTTCCGTCGAGGCCCTGCTGGTAGTGGCTGTCAATGATTCATTGCACACGGTGGCAACACCCAATTGTAGGTTCAAATAATGACCTTCTAAAAAAAATCACTATCTTTGTAAGTTAAAACATATAAGAAATAAATTTCCAATGGGATTTTCAGACAGTTTCCGCAACATGCCGGGAGTTACAAAAAATCTCCTGATCATCAACGTTGCAATATGGCTCATCATGGCCGCGATACATCCGGTGAGACTTTTTCTTGAGCAATATGGAGCCTTGTATTATTTTACATCAGACAGCTTCCTGCCCACACAGCTTATCACCTACATGTTCATACACGCCAATTTCATGCACCTGTTTTTCAACATGTTCGCACTATTCATGTTCGGCGTGACCATGGAACGCGTGCTCGGCGGTCCAAAATTCCTGTTCTACTACATATCCTGCGGTCTGGGAGCCGCATTAGTGCAGGAAGGTGTGTTTGCACTGATGATCAACCACTATGCCTCTGTATTTGAAAACGCATCATCCGTTACATCGCTTTTGCGCCATGCAACGGTCACAAATACAGAATTATACAATATCGGAGTCTCTCCAGACGAACCTATTATATATTCGCTCTATGCACTTTATCACACCCCTGTAATCGGTGCGTCCGGTGCCATATTCGGTATCCTTCTCGCATTCGGATTCATGTTTCCAAATGTAAGGCTTTACCTTATTTTCCCACCGATCCCAATCAAGGCGAAAGTGTTCGTGATGATATATGCCGGTTTGGAATTATGTCTGGGTATTTACAACAGCCAGGCCGATACTGTGGCACACTTCGCCCATCTCGGAGGGATGCTTTTCGGGCTGCTTATACTCCTGTACTGGCGGAACAAACGCATAATAGGAGGTCCATACTATTAATCCGGCAATATGTGGAGATCCACACACAAGCTCCGGTTTCTACCATCTACTAATTGCCGGCAACTTCCCCTGTTACCGGCTCATAATTACAAATCTATTTTAAAGTGAACGTATCGTTCAGACTTATAACCGTAAATGTGATTATCTTTGCCTTGATGAAGATAATGTGGCAACTTGCCCCCTCAATGAACATTACTATGGAAGGGGTGGTTGAGCACATGGCTCTTCCGGCAACTGCGCATGAAGCGGTAATAAATTTCTGGACGATATTCACATATATGTTCACCCATCTTGACTTCTGGCACCTCCTGATCAACTGCCTATGGCTCGCCTGGTTCGGCAGCCTTCTATGCGAGATTGCAGGTGCACGCCATGTCATGACTACATATATCGGAGGGGGAATTGCCGGAGCTATAATGTATGTGACATTCAACACCGGATTTTTTCCCACATCCGACGCTTGTCTTATCGGGGCGTCAGCCGCTACACTTGGTGTGATCACCGCCACTTTGGTATCAGAACCAGGCAAACGAGTGAAGTTGGCATTGATTGGGATATTTTCCCTACGAAAACTTGCAATTGCAGGAGCCGTCGTGTTTCTGCTCGCCTCAATGGAGATGGCGCCGTCGCAAACCGCCGCACATATCGGAGGGATAATTGCGGGAGGAATATGGGCTGTAGCATGGCGCATATACAACCGCCGGAACATGCGTATAATGCAACAACGCACACGCAAGAGGCTTGCCAGAATGGAGCTGATAGACAAAGCGCGACGATCAGGATACTCATCACTCACAGATGCTGAAAAGTTGACGCTGTTTGACCTTTCAACCCCACGGCGCGACGCCACCTGAATGCTGTTCATACAGCAAAACTTAAGCAATCGCCTGATAATGGATTTGCTATTGAATTATTTATCTTACATAATAAAATGCCTGTCACACAAACAATAAAACGAAACCTGAAAGTAGTTATACTGCTGATAAATATCATTTTGGCGGTAATAACGATAGTAGCGGCATATGGAGGAAAGATCAATCCCGAAACCACTACCATACCGGCGATACTGGCGATGACATTTCCAGGGTGGGTGATATTGACCATAATAACGCTCATTATAGATTTATGGCTTTTCAGACGCATAAGCGCCATACCCGTCATTACGCTTATCGTATGTCTCACACCTATATTATCATTCTCCCCGCTCAATTTCTCATCGGTGAAACTAACTCCTGAACAGGAGAAAAAATCGTTCACACTTATGAGCTACAATGTATTCGGCCTGATAGATTTCAACGATTTCACACATTGGAGCAAGTCGCACGAACAGCTTAAATACGAAACCAAATCAGGCATACTTAATCCCACGTTGAGTTTCATCATCAAAGAAGCACCGGATATAGCATGTCTCCAGGAATTCCCTCCTGCAATTCCAAATCCGCTTAACCATATATCAGCACTGCAAATGGACTCCGTATATGCCATTTTTCCGCACCGCACAGGAGTAAGCGGAGAAAATGTTTACAGCAGGTTTCCACTCTATCCCATAGACCTTAGGCAACCTGAAAGTGAATATTGTTGGTTCGGAGCCGCTATGGTGCATATAATGGGGCACAAGACACTCGTGATCAGCGTGCATTTCCAGTCTATCGGGTTGAACCGCGAGGATAAAGCGCTTTTTCATCAACTTACCGAAGGAGACGGGACCACTAAAGTAAAAGAGGTCAAACAACAACTGCTGGGCAAATTATCAAACGCATTCAGGGAACGCGCCACACAAGCCCGTCTCTTGCGCGAACAAATTGACTCACTAAATGTCGAAAACGTAATCATCGCCGGAGACTTCAATGACATACCTGATTGCTATGCTCTACGTATATTGGCTCAGGAAGACTTCAAAAGCGCATTTTCAATCGCCGGATGCGGACCTACATACACATATCATGGCAACCGGTTTTTTTTCAACATAGACCATGTGCTATACAGAGGCAAAATGCATGCTGTATCATATAACCGCCAGAAAGAAGGAAACTCAGACCATTATCCGCTTGAAGTAAAATTCATCTGGAAAGATTAAGCATCTTATTCAAACTAAATAATTTTATTATGAAACCAATCACTATGGCATTTTGCGCATTGGCTGCTGCCGCTACTATTGCGGTGACATCGTGTGAAGGCAAAAAGGGCGAACATCAAAACCCATTTATGCAGGCATATGACACCCCCTACCAGATTCCGCCATTTGAACAGATTGAGATCTCTGACTATATGCCCGCTTTCAACGCAGGCGTAGAAGAAGCACGTGCTTCAATAGACTCTATCGTAAGCAATCCGGAAGCCCCCACATTCGCCAATACGATTCTGGCGCTTGACAACCTTTCCCCCACCCTGGAGCGTGTAATGTCTGTTCTCATGTCACTTACAGAAGCAGATTCCACTCCTGAGCTTACTGCCGTTTCAGATTCAATAATCCCAGCATACAGTTCATTCTCAGATGAACTGATGATGAACAGCGGTCTTTTCAACCGCATCAAGACACTCTATGACAGCCGCGATTCACTAGGGCTGGCACATGACCAGATGCGCGCACTTGAACACACATACCGCGAGTTCGTGCGCAACGGCGCCCTACTTTCCGATACCCAGAAAGAGGAACTGAAAAATGTGAACAACCAACTTGCCAACCTTTACATCAAATTTAACAAAAAACTCCTCAACGCAAACAATGCTTTCGAGATTGTAGTGGAAGATGAGTCCGAACTGGCAGGCATACCCGCCTCCACCGTTGAGAACGCTGCCACAGAGGCCAAAGAGCGCGGTAAAGAAGGCAAATGGGTCTTCACACTCCATGCCCCGTCACGCCTTCCGGTACTTCAATATGCCGACAACCGCGACCTGCGCGAAAAAATGTGGAAAGGCTATACAGGCAACGCTCAAAGCGGAGACAACGATAACCGCCCAATAATCGCAGAAATCGTAAAACTTCGTGCAAAGAAAGCCGCCATAATGGGCTACAAAAACTTCGCATCCTACATGACAGCCGACGTAATGGCCTCGAAACCAGAAGCCGCCGAAAACCTCCTGCTTCAGATCTGGGAACCTGCCAAAGCAAAGGTGGCTCTGGAAGTTGCTGAGATGCAGGAACTGTCAAACCAGATGGGCAACGATTTCAAAATCGAACCATGGGATTACTATTATTTCGCAGAAAAAGTGCGCCGCCAGAAATATGACCTTGACGAAAATGCAATACGGCCATATTTCGCAGTAGACTCTGTGGCCAAGGGTATTTTCACCATGGCAAACAAACTTTACGGCATCAGTTTCGAACCTATGCCAGACGCGCCCAAATACCATCCCGATGTAAAAGTATACGACGTAAAGGATGCTGAAGGCAAGCACCTCGCTGTGTTCATGACAGACTATTTCACCCGTGCAAGCAAACGCCAGGGCGCATGGATGGAAGAACTTAAAACATCCTGGGTAAATCCCGACGGATCTGTAGAACGTCCGATCGTGTACAATGTCGGGAACTTCTCCAAACCAACAGCCGACGCACCTTCACTCCTTACCATTGACGAAGTGCTGACCATGTTCCATGAATTCGGGCACGGACTCCATGGAATGCTTTCACGCGCCCCTCTGAAAAGCCAGAGCGGGACATCTGTTGACCGGGACTTTGTTGAATTTCCATCACAGTTCCATGAGCACTGGGCTTTCAATCCAGAGCTTCTCAAGGAATATGCCCATCATTATGAAACAGGAGAACTGATCCCTGACTCTCTCGTACAAAAAATCAACGATGCGGCAAAACACAATATGGGCTTTATGACAGCAGAACTGTCAGGAGCAGCCCTGCTTGACCTTAACTGGGGTTACCTCAACCCAGAAGGTGAAGTGGATGTAATGGCATTCGAAAACTCGGTGGCACAGAAACTCGGTATGCCGGCAGAACTTACATTCCGCTATCGCTCGCCATATTTCAAACATATATTCGGCGATGAAGGATACGCTTCAGGATATTACACTTATCTTTGGGCAGAAGTACTTGATGCCGACGCTTTCGAGATGTTCAAAGAGAAAGGTATATTTAATCCCGAATGTGCCGCACGGCTAAAAACAGTGCTTGAAAGCGGCAGCTCGGAGGATCCAATGGTACTTTTCGAGACCATGCGCGGACACCGTCCTACTCCTGACGCCCTTCTCCGTCAACGAGGCCTGAAATAATCAATCTTATATATTATGACCCCGTATCAAAATCTGGATTTTGATACGGGGTCTTTTATATCACAGATGATAATGCAGATATAACTACCACATCCTGTGATCCATATATCCACAAACAGTAGAACAACGCACTACGTGCAGACTACACACCAGCTACAAGGGATTTTGATTTTTTAAAATCTTAATCATTGTTAAAAACGGCACACGCCAAACTACGCGTTTTGAAATTCTTTTCAGATTTCACTAATTTTGCAAAAGTAAAAACACTTTCTACCACTTCATCAATTCTTGTTTTATTATGGATTCTCAGCCTGTATTAACACGGACCGAAGAATGTGGCATTAAGGTTCACATCGGTTCACTAATAGGTAACGAATTGCGCCGTCAGCGCCGTCCGGCTGCCTGGCTCGCACAGGAAATCTGCTGCGACCGCACCAATGTTTACAAAATCCTACGCAAAGGAAGCATAGACACGGAATTATTATGCCGTATCTCCGTTGCCCTTGAGCATGATTTCTTTGCGGAACTGCAAATTGCCTGTGGCTTTGCAAAACCACGTCAGCAGGAGGATTAATGTATTTACTTCCACTCATCTCTTCATCAAGCACATTGCATGAAACCGTGCTTTAATTAAAATCTTCAAAAGGCGATGTATTCATCAACGGGCACATCGCTTTTTTATATATCAGTGCCGTTTGTAATTATTCAAGCCATCTCCCAAGCATAAAATCATCCGGATCATAAAGCCCGGATCTGATGGTGGATTGTAACTCACATATATAAATTGACATACCCGGAATACCATGTCCGTCCCCTTCACGATACGTCATGGCAGATACTATTTCAAACATTTTAGAGGCTGCGGCGTTTATATAGCAGATAAACGTGTATAACATAACATGAATTATTATGAAGAAAATTCTTACTATCGTACTAGGCATATTCACTCTTGGCACAACTACTACTATATCCGCCCAGACCGATGCCCCCTCTACAATACAGCACGTATCCGTGATGTACGACCTCAACACATTGTCGCCTAAATATGGTGACAACTCCTATTTCAATGGCGTGGGAGCAGGATATACCATTGACTTCCGTGTGAGCAACACCATTCCACTATACGTAGGTACAGGTCTCAATATACGCGGAGTTTTTGACAAAGACAAAATCGCGATCAACAATGAAGAGGATCTCGTCAATATGGATGTCAAGAGCACACTGGTGAACCTGAATCTCCCGATCAATGTATCATATCGCGTGCCGGTGGCAGATAATTTCTATCTCACCCCACAGCTCGGACTTGACTTCCGCGTTCAGGTATACGGACAATCGAAACTTGATCTGAACAGTGATTTTCCTGAATTGAACAAACTCGTTTCCCAGGATTCCAAGGTAAACCTTTTCTCCAAGAATGATCTCGGCGACAACCGCTTGCGCCGCTTCCAGATGGGATGGCATGCCGGATTGAACTTTGAATACAGCAGAGTCAACCTCGGTCTCAGCTACGGTACCGACTTTGTAAAAATACATAAGAACGTCGGAGGTTCCAACTTCCTTGTATCTCTCGGATACACATTCTAAAACTTCTCTACTATAATAAAAAAGCGATATGCCGGATTCTGAAGCCTTTCTTCAGCCGGCATATCGCTTTTTTATATCCCTAGGAACAAATTATTTTTTACGGATCCTCATACCCCCGTTTACAAGGTCATCATGGCTTATGACATATCCGGAAGGTTTACCGCCTACTGTAATCCGGTCAATATAATCTGAGGCTGCCTCCGGATTATCTACCTCTATGGTCAATGTTTCCTTAGGATAATATTTCGGGTCAAGATGTATCGTCACCTTGTCAAACGCAGGAGTAGTAACCATATAACGTGGCACTCCCGGTATATCAGGATAAAAACCCATCATGGAGAACAACGCCCATGCAGACATTGTACCGGCATCATCGTTGCCCGGAATCCCGTCTGGAGCCGTAGTAAAATATTTGGCGAGAAGTTCTTTTACAAGTTTCTGCGTGCGCCACTCCTCACCTTTGATCTGGGAAAACAGATATGGATAAGCTATGTCAGGTTCGTTTGCCGGATCATAATTTCCACGATCAAACACACTCTGCAACCGTTCGGTGAACTTTTTTTTGCCACCCATCAATTTGACCAACCCTGGTATGTCATGAGGCACATAAAATGTATAATTCCACGCATTACCCTCATGGAAACCAGGTGAAGGCTCAAAATTTTCTCCCTGTTTAGGATCAAAAGGCGTGAGGAAACTGCCATCAGGCAACAGAGGACGCAAAGTCCCGTAATCCTTGCTGTAATAGTGCCTGTACCCTTTCGACCGGTCGCGCAATATCCTGGCATCCTCTTTGTGGCCGAGACTGTCGGCGAGGGCGGCAAGGGCATAATCTGCAATATAATATTCCAGCGCATGGCTTACAGAGTTGTCAAACTCTTCGCGCAAAGGCACATATCCGAGCTTCATATAATCGTCGTTATCGGGGCGCATAAGATTGCTTCCACCTGGAGTAAAAGCCCCTTTGCGCATAGCGTCATAAGCCTCGTTTATATCAAAATCACGCAATCCCTTGCTCCACGTATCCACTATTACCGGAATAGACGGATCCCCCTCCATGGTAAGCGTTTCACGGCCGAAAAGCTCCCATTTCGGAAGCCATCCGTGTTCGCGGTATATGCCCAGCATGGACTGTACCATACCCTCCTGGCGGTCCGGATATACCAGCGTCATCAACTGATGCAGATTACGATATGTATCCCAAAGCGAAAACACCGTATAACGCGGATGCACGGCAGCGCTGTCTGCCGCTGTAACCGCTTTGGCGTTTTCATAAATATTTCCTATGGAATCACTTTCCATTACCGGATAATCACCATTTACGTCATTCAATATGGACGGATGTATCAGAGTATGGTACAGGGCTGTGTAAAACACCTGTTTCTGCTCATCCGTGCCCCCCTCCACATCTATGCGTCCGAGAAGCGAATCCCACTCATCGGCTGCGGCGTCCCGCACCATATTGAAAGCCTGGTTTATCCCTGCATCCGCAATATCCTCCACAAGTTCTGTGCCAGCGAGTTCTGCATGCAGGTTACGGCGGGCATTTTCTATGCTAGTGAATGATACCCCTACTGCCACCTGGATCTGCTCACCTGGATCTGTATCGAAACGCATCCACACCCCAATGTCATCCCCAGACATCTGGCGTCCGTAATTGGTATAGAGTTTATACTTGCCGTTGTCTTTGTCCCACTCGGCCTCCACCCCTTTCATTGGGCGTTGCATCTTCCAGAAACCGGACGATGCAGGCGTGCGATCCACACGCATCACAAAATATATTGGGAAAACGGCCTGCGGCACATAACAGAACGTGCCAAGGAGTTTTGATCCTTCAAATTCACGATCGTTGACCCTTCGCACAGTAGCTCCGGACTCATTTGTAAGCCCTTCCCCGAGATTCAGAAGAATATTTCCTTCACCTCCTGCAGGAAATGTGAAGCGGGTAAGACCTACACGGGTGGTTGCTGTAGCCTCGGCTATTATACCAGAGTTGTCAAGAGTGACACCGTAATATCCGGGGGAAGCCTTCTCATCATGATAAGCGGTCCCATATTTCCGGTAATCCACCTCAAGCGGCCCGGTAGTGGCGGTAAGCAGCAAGGAACCCATTTCCGGACATCCCACCCCCGACAAATTCACATGAGAGAAACCGGTAAAAAACTTATTGGTGACATCATAGGGGGTAGACCACCAACGTGAATCCTTGTCGTAGGTATTGGTATCGGAGCCCATCACATTAAACGGGGTCACGGACATAAGCCCGTTAGGCCGTACTGCACCGGGATTAGTGGTTCCGAAATTAGTGGTACCGATAAACGGATTCACATAACTGGCATAATCAAGGGATGCAGCTCCCGCACCAAATGCGAGAGTGCACCCTGTAGCCATACAGGCAAGGATTCTTTTCATCGGATAAAAATATTACAATGAATTTTCTTTTACGAACCTTAAAATCTCAGATATACGTCCGAAAGCCATGCCTACAACGGTGTCAGCCGCACCGTAGTACACCGCCACACGATCCCCACCATCGGTAATGGCGGCACATGGGAATACGACACATGGCACATCGCCGGTAAGCTCATATTCCGTGGCAGGGGCAAGCAGATATGGTTTGGTCCGGTACAGTACTTTCGTCGGATCCTCACGGTCAAGTATGGCAGCTCCCATCGAATAACGGTAACCACGGCAAGTGTTTATAACACCATGGTAAAACATCAGCCACCCGTCTTCAGTAAGGAACGGCACCGAACCGGCACCGATTTTTGTGCACTGCCAGGCACTTTCTGTGAAAGGCGCCACTTTCATAAGGCACCTGTGTTCGCCCCAGTATTTCATATCGGGGCTGAAAGAAATGAAAATATCGCCGAAAGGCGTATGCCCGTTGTCACTCGGACGCGACATCATGGCAAACCGCCCGTCGAAACGTTGCGGGAAAAGCACGCCATTGCGGTTGAAAGGCAAGAAAGCGTTTTCACACTGGTAAAAAGTCTTGAAATCGAAAGTATAACCGATACCAATCGTAGGACCGTTATACCCGTTGCACCATGTGATCCAGTAACGGTCCTCTATCCATGTGACACGCGGATCATATTTGTAATCGCTGTCAATCATATCGGTATTGCCCGGCTCAAATTTTATAGGTTCGTCGGCTATCTCCCAGTCTATTCCGTTCTTGGAGAAACCTACGAATATGTTCATCTGTACAGCCTTGTTATCGCAACGGAACACTCCGGCGTATCCCTCGCCGAAAGGCACCACGGCGCTGTTGAATATACTGTTGGAAACCTTTGTCTGATAGCGTCCGATAACAGGATTCTTGGAATAGCGCCACATCACATCCGTGCAGCCTTCGGGACGTTCTTCCCAGGGAAAATTTTTCATTTAATCTTCTTTTTTAATCAGTCATCAAATAATGAATAGCGGAAATATCCGCAATATGATAACACTCATAACTACATATCGAATGTAGATATTTTATTTTTTCTACACTATATCGTCCGCATCTGGAGCCATAACAGCGTCAGCTTCAGCAGACTTTATAAGATTTCCTTTGTCATCATAACGGAACGGTACGAACCATGTTATGATAAAAGCCGGAATCGTGGCTACAAGCACGAAAATAAAAAACATGGAGTAACCCATGGCGTTGCTTAACCATCCGCTGAGCATGCCGGGTATCATCACTCCTAAATTCATGATGCCTGAAGCAAAAGCGTAATGAGCCATCTGATGCTTGCCCGGAGCCACCTGCTGCATCATGAACAGGGTAAGACCTACGAAACCGAATCCATAGCCGAAATACTCAAACACTATACCTGAAGCGATAAGCCAGCCAGACTCCGGCTGGAAAAATGCCAGAAGGGCATATACCGCAAACGGGATGTTGAAAATACAGCATAAGGAAAACAACGTGCGTTTAAGACCTCTGCCGGAAATATAGTATCCGGCCAGAAGCGAACCGAGCACAAAAGCGGCCGCGCCGAATGTGCCGTAATATATACCTATCTGCTGGTTATCCAGTCCAAGGCCCCCGACATCTCGCCCTGCTTTTAGGAACAGCGGTACAATCTTCACAACAAAACCTTCACCGAACCGGTACAGCAGTATAAAAGCAATGTAATACCATATATATTTCTTGGTAAAAAATTCTTTCAGGACCATCCAAAGCTCATGTGTAACCTCACCTGCGGACCGCTTCCCCTTGCCGTTGGTTCCGGCGGCTTCACCACCCCTTGGCAGTATGAATATATGGTACAATGCCAGCAGGATCATAGTGACCGACAAAATGCCCATTATTATCATCCATGCATTGCGATTTGCCATGAACGAGCCTTCCCCAGCATTGTCACCCGCACTGAACATGGATATGAAATATCCTGAAAGATAAACCAGACCTCCTGTAGCCGCCAATTTGGCAATGTTATAGAAGGCTCCCTGCCAACCTATATATTTTGACTGTTGGGCAGGTGTGAGGGCACCCATATATACACCGTCGCACGCTATATCATGCGTTGCACCGCTGAACGCCACAAGAGCAAGAAACGCTATCGCCACCGGGAAAAAATCATGGAATGTCAACGATAATGCCACAAGACCGAAAGACACCCCTGTCACAAACTGGGTTGTAACGACATAAAACTTGCGTGTCCTGAACAGTTCCAGAAAAGGGCTCCACAGAGGTTTCAGAGTCCATGGAAGAAGAATCAGGGAAGTCCAGAAAGCAATCTGCACATCATCTACACCAAGTCCCTGGAACATAAGCACTGATGCCATATTGAGCACAACAAACGGCAGACCCATCGCAAAATATGCGGTAGGCACCCAGGCTATAGGACTGATTTTTTTTTCACCGGAAGACATAAGAATATAGTATCTGTTATTTTATATTGTCAACGAAACGGGGAACAATGACGATATTTGCATCGTAAAGATAGCAGATAGCGGCATACATGGCTTAAGGACATACGGAATGTACGGAACTCAGATTGCAAATTTACTTGCCCGATTTCAATTCATTGGAGAAAGAATACGGCATATCCACATCTTTCGTACCACGGCTACGGTTGGGGTTGTCCGACATTTCAAGATCAATAACAGCACCTTCCATAATCATAGGATACGTTATGTAATTTTTATCATATCTTTCACCATTGACTTTCATCTGGTTTATATAACGGTTTTCAGCTGAATTGGCTGGAGCATTTACCACAAACTTTTTCCCATTCTCAAGATTCACGGTTATCTTCTTGAACAGCGGGGATCCCAAGGCATACTGGTCGGTTCCAGGCGCGACAGGGTAAAAGCCCATCGAGGAGAATACATACCATGCCGAGGTCTGGCCGTTATCCTCGTCGCCGCAATACCCGTCAGGAGTAGGAGTATACATGCGGTCCATCACTTCACGGACCCAATATTGGGCTTTCCACGGCTCTCCTGCCCAGTCGTAGAGATAAATCATATGCTGCACCGGCTGGTTGCCATGGGCATAGTTACCCATATTCATCACCTGCATCTCCCTGATTTCATGGATAGGGAAGCCATAATAACTGTCATCAAAGACCGGCGGTACTGAAAACACCGAATCCATCATCTGCACGAACTCTTTTTTCCCTCCCATAAGATCTATGAGTCCTTGGGGATCATGGAACACACTCCATGTATAATGCCATGAATTGCCTTCGGTAAAGGCATCGCCCCATTTCAGTGGAGAGAAAGGCGCCTGGAAAGTGCCGTCTTCATTGCGTCCGCGCATCAGTTTTGTTTCCTTGTCGAAAAGATTGCGGTAATTCATCGCACGACGGGCATAGAGGTCCTGCTCTTCTTTCGGCCGTCCCAGCGCTTTTGCGAGCTGGTATATCGCCCAGTCGTCATAGGCATATTCCAAAGTGCGGGCGGCATTCTCATTTATGCCCACATTATAAGGAACATAGCCAAGCGTGTTGTAATACTCATGGCCAAGACGTCCGGTAGAACTTACAGAGGGGTGCACATTTTCCGTACCTTTTACCACACCTTCCCATAAGGCCTCGGCATCATCAACCTTGATACCTTTGAGATATGCATCGGCAAGCACAGAGGCTGAGTTGTTTCCCACCATGCATCCACGATGCCCCGGAGATGCCCATTCCGGAAAAAAACCGCTCTCGCGATAGGCATTGAGCATCCCCTCCTGTATCTCTTTGTTGATTGACGGATAAGCGATATTGAGAAGCGGGAAAAGGGCACGGAAAGTATCCCAAAGTCCCGTGTCCGTATAAAGGTAACCAGGCAGTACTTCCCCGTTGTAAGGACTGTAATGCATAACGTTGCCGGCAGCATCTATTTCATAGAATTTACGTGGGAAAAGAGTGGAACGGTAAAGGGTCGTATAGAACATACGGTTCTGGTCAAGATCTCCACCCTCTACCTCAATGCGACCGAGAATGTCATTCCACGCCTCACGGCCTTTCCCTACAAGAGTATCGAAATCATCACTGCCAAGCTCACTAAGATTAAGTTCAGCCTGTTCGGGAGAAATAAATGATGAAGCCACACGGGCATGTACTTTTTCCCCTTTGGATGTCTTGAAACCTACAACCGCACCGGTATGGAACCCTTTCTGTTCCAGGATCCCATCTTTAATGGAGTAGCTGCCGTTGTCCAACCTTTTGTCCGGAGCAGAAGGTTCCGCATCATTGGAGAATGTGACACTATATGTTATCGGCTTGTCAAACTCCACCACAAAATAATTACGGAAATTTTCAGGCACTCCCCCACTGTTACGGGTCGTATAGCCAACCACCTTGTTTTCTCCTGGTATTACTTTTACATGACTGCCGCGATCAAAACCATCAATAACCACAAACGAACTGTCGTTCTCAGGAAATGTGAACCGGAACATCGCCGCACGTTCCGTAGGTGTGATCTCCGTTACCACATCATGGTCTGCAAGATAAACCTTGTAATAATACGGCCTGGCGACTTCACCCTTGTGACTGAACCAACTGGCACGGTCATCCTCAAGAAATTTCGGGGAACCGGTAACCGGCATAATGGAAAACTGGCCGTAATCGTTAATCCACGGGCTTGGCTGATGCGTCTGCTTGAAACCGCGTATCTTGTTGGCCGTGTACTGATAAGTCCAGCCGTCACCCATCGGCCCGGTCTGAGGGGTCCAGAAGTTCATGCCCCACGGACGTGCCACAGCCGGATATGTATTGCCGGTGGAAAGTTCAAAGGTAGACTCTGAACCCACAAGCGGATTGGCAAGGTCTGCTGGAGAGGTGACATTTGCCGCCGCCGAAACAGCAACGGCAAATGCCATCAATATATTAATTGCTTTCTTCATTACTATGTATCAATAAAAATTTAGACCGGTAATATAAACAGACGCTTACTTACCCCAATCAGTAGGTTTGTCTGTCATCTCAAGCTGGAGGATGCCTCCATCCTTGAGATCATCGTGCGTAAAGAATGGCTCTGCAAGTTCCCGGCCATTTATGTTTGCCGATTTGATATACTTGTTCTTCTTGGAGAAATTCTTCACATTTACTGTAAACTGTTTGTCGTTGGGAAGATTTACCGTAAGGTTTTCAAACATCGGACGCCCGATTGAATACACCGGAAGACCGGGAGCCACCTGGTAGAAGCCCATGGCGTTCAACACAAGCCATGCCGACATCTGGCCGCAATCTTCATTTCCTGAAAGTCCATCCGGATCCACACGGTATTGCTCATCATATATGCGGTCTACAAGTTCCTGTGTCTTCCATGGCTGACCGGCATAATTATAAAGATGGGTAATATGATGTGACGGCTCATTGCCGTGCGCATACTGGCCGATAAGACCGGTAATGTCGGCTGAAACAAGTTCTCCGGTAAGCTCGGAAGAGGCGCTAAAAAGGCTATCCAGTTTCTCGGTGAACTTTTCTTTACCTCCCATAAGATCAATCAGACCATGTACATCATGGGGAACGAACCATGTCCACTGCCATGCAGTACCTTCGCAATAATCGTCATTTCGGTGGTTTGACGAATTGGGAGAGAACGGCACACGCCATGAGCCATCACTCATCACACCGCGCATAAACCGTGTCTCTGGATCGAAATATTTTTTATATGCCTTGCCGAAAGCTGCATATTTCGATGCTGTGGCCGTATCCCCGGCAGCAATGGCAAGCTGGCTTATGCACCAGTCGTCATAAGCATATTCAAGTGCCTTTGCCACAGATTCGTTGTCTTTGTCAGACGGGATATAGCCGATCGTATTCTTATAATATTTGGCCGACGGCATAAGATGGGGAAGAACCTTGGGTGGACATATTATGCCTGCCGTATCATATTCGGCAGCCCTTACAGAAGCTCTCAGAGCCTCATTCACATCAAAACTGTTCTGTCCCTTAGCCACCGCATCGGCAAACAAAGAAGCCGCATGATAGCCGATCATTGTACCGGTATAATTGCCGGCAAGTTCCCATTTGGGAAGCACTCCCCCCTCCTGCGCTTTCAGAAGAAGCGAACGGAGGTAATCATCGTTCTTTTCCGGATCTATGATAGTGAGCAGCGGATGAAGCGCCCTGAAAGTATCCCAGATAGAAAAAATTGTATATACCGGACGTTGTGCGTCACCCTGCTTTACCTTTAGGTCCATGCCAAGATAACGTCCGTCAACATCTGTAAACAGGTTTGGAGATATGGCGGTATGATACAGCGCGGTATAAAATTTCACAAGGTCGTCCTTGTCAGAGGTGAACGGAACATCTATCTTTGAAAGATAATCATTCCATTTTTCACGGGCAGCACGGCGTGTCTCGTCAAAAGCGAAATCCGGCATTTCCTGTTCCACATTTTTCTGTGCTCCTTCATAATCAACTGCCGATACCCCCACTTTTACAAGCACCTGGTCGCCGTCCTTTGTAGGAGCGAAGTTCAGAAGCGCCTTGCAACGGGCATACGGACGCCCCTTGGTATCAAGAATCGTATCAGTAAGCAAGGTATGGGTAAACGGTTTTGAGAATTTGGCGTAAAAGAATATCTGCTGTTCAAAAGCCCAGTATTCCGTCATTTTCCAACCCCTTATTTCTGTATCGCTCAATACTTCCAGAGCCATCTCAAGATTATTCTGGCGCTGTATGGAATAATCCATATCAATAATCATCCCGGGACGTCTGCTCTTTGGATATGTATAACGGTGAAGCGCCACGCGATCAGTGGCTGTAAGTTCCGCCTTTATGTCATACCTGTTGAGTATGACACTATAATATCCCGGTTCTGCAATCTCATTGGCATGTATGAACCTTGACGCATAGGGGAGGTTCTGCAACGTATCTACCTGGTTGTCTATGACATGTGCACCCACTGTAGGCATAAACAGTACATCTCCGTAGTCGGCACAACCGGTACCGTTAACATGTGTGTGGGAGAAACCGTTTATAAGCGAATCCCCATAATAATATCCAGAACATGCATCCCAACCGTCTATACGGGTATCAGGCGAGGGCTGGATCATCCCGTTAGGTACAACTGCTCCTGGAAAAGTATGGCCGTGTCCGCCGGTTCCTATGAACGGATCAACAAATGACGCATAGTCACCGGTAGCTTTCGCCTGATTACAAGAGTCAAGTGTCACTGCCGCAAGAGCGGTAGCCATGGTTGCCGTGACAATGATAAGGGTCTTTTTCATATATGATAACGCGTTTTATTTTCTGTCGGATAAATATATTGATCCTGTAACTGTTACTTTATAAAAGGGGTTGGCAATACTCAATCATGCCTTGAAGACATTTCAAGTTCAAGCACCCCTCCATCCATAAGTTGGTCATGGGTAAAGGATGTGCCGTCAATGACATTGCCGTTCAAACGGGCGCTTTTTATATATCTGGCACTGTCTGACAATCCATCGGCCTTAACCGTAAAAGTACGGCCACCGGGAAGAGATACCGATGATTCACTGAACATAGGTGTACCAAGCTCATAACGGCCTTCAACCGGATTCACCGGGTAGAATCCCAACGCCGAGAACACATACCATGCCGACATCTGGCCGCAGTCTTCATTACCGCACAGGCCGTCGGGAGTATTCGTATAGAGCGTTTTCATTATTTCATGGAGCCTGTCGGCACCTTTCCACGGATTGTCTGTCATATTGTAAAGATATGCCACATGATGTCCCGGTTCATTGCCTTGGGCATACTGCCCCAGCATGCCGGTGCTGAAAATCGGAAGTTCAGTATCCGGATTCACATATGTGAACATACTGTCAAGTTTGACTTCCATCTTTTCCTTGCCGCCAAGCAATTCCATAAGTCCGGGAAGGTCGTGCTGTACAGAAAACAGGTACTGCCATGCATTGCTCTCGCAAATCTCCTCATCATATTCCTCGGCCACGAACTCCTTGCTGAATTTGCCGGCAGGATCACGCGGCTGGAAAAAACCTGTAGCCGGATTGAATGTGTTCACATAATTGGAAGCCCGCTGCATAAACTCATTGTATATATCTTCCTTACCGAGTTTTTGTGCCAGAAGTGCTATACAATAATCATCAAAAGCATATTCCATAGTCTTTGACATGCTCCAGTCCTTGTTCCCCGACGGGACATAACCCAGCTCCATATACTTGTCAAGCTGGCGGTAATCACCCTTGCGGGCTGTGGCGACACATATGTCAAGAGCTTTTTCAGCATCTATCTTTGAGCCTAGCCCTTTAAGAATGGCATCTACAATAACCGGTGCCGAATGATAGCCTATCATCATGTCGGTTTCCGATCCCCAGAAATTCCATACCGGCAAACGCCCAAGTTGCAAAGCAAATTCAATAAGCGACTTGGCCATGTCGCCGGCACGCCCAGGATTGATGACAGTAAACAGGGGGTGCGCAGCGCGGTAGGTATCCCAAAGAGAAAAAGTGGAATAGTTTGTCCATCCGTCTGCATGATGCACATTACCGTCAGGCCCGAGATAATCGCCATTGGCATCCGAATATATCGTAGGAGCAAGCATGGAATGGTACAGGGCTGTATAAAATACCGTCTTGCGGTCAAGCGAAGCAATGCTGTCAAGCGAAGCCGGTGTCTTGACTTTTATTTTCGCGAGTTCGGAATTCCATTTGTCGCGGGCAGCAGCACGGTAATCATCAAAATCCGCAAAAACAGCTTCCGCATCAAGATTGGCAAACGCCCCATCCACCGATGTCGGCGAAAGAGCCGTAACAATGGTCAGCTGGCTCCCTGCAGTGGTATTATAATCAAATGTAGCAGTGACCCCCCACCCATTGGAAGCACCGTCGGGATTTTCAATAGCCACACTATTCATAGTGACACTGTCAAACGGACGGGAAAAACGCGATGCGAAATATACTTTCTGGCCACGAGCCCAACCGTCGGAATATCTGAATCCCGCTATTGTGCTGTCATTGACAAGTTTTATGGAACTGTCAACAGTCCGGTCCCAATTCATCGCTTTTGCAAGATTGAGTATTACGGCAGCATCACCAGCAGGGAAAGTATATCTCTGCACGCCTATACGGTCACCGGCTGTAAGCTCCACATCAATGTCGTAATCATCAAGATGCACTTTATAATATCCCGCCGTTGCCTGTTCGCGGTCATGCGAAAAACGCGAATGGATACCCAACGGTGCATCCGCAACTTTTGCCGGTTTCATCACCGGCATGAAAGATATGTCATACAGGTCACCGGCCCCGGTGCCGCTCAAATGGGTATGGGAAAATCCGGCTATCGTACTGTCCGGATAGAAATATCCTGATATACGGTCCCAACCGGGCAGACCATTGTCCGGACTAAGCTGAACCATGCCGAAAGGCACCTGAGCCCCCGGATAAGTATTACCGGTGAAGTCAGTCCCTATCATAGGATTGACATATTGCGTAAAATCTTCCTCGGAAACAGCAGATGAGGCATCTGAACAACCGCTTGCAAAAACAGCTACAGCAAACGCAGCCGACAATGACGCAACATGAACTGAGATTTTTCCGCTACCACGTATGTGGCGCAAGCTATCGGTATATGAATTAAGACAGGAATTAAAAAATAATTTCATGGGGCACGGTAAGAAAATTAATACTAAAATAAAGTGCGTCAGACAAAGATAGCCGCTTTCCACACACGTCGCCGGAAACACCGACATGAAACGGACAGATCTGCAAAATGAGCATTCATTTTATTCTCACAGATTGCCTGAAACCGCTTCAGTGCTACTCTTTACTCTTCTTTGCCCCCCGGTCTACTGAACATTACTGTATTAAAATATCCTAAAACCAATTAAATCGGCAGGATTTCAGACAGTAATAAATAACAATACCACTTTCCATCTGCACTGGGGATCAGAACGCAGACGCCTTTAAGGCAAGCCCTGTACGTTCCGACAATCCAAACAACAAATTCAAACAATGCACGGCATTACCTGCGGCACCTTTTAGCAGATTATCAATCACAGCCGTGACTCTCACACACCTACCATCCCCGGCAACCTCGACATCAGAAGGATAACCCACATATACCAGGCATTTATTTGTGTTTGCAACATCAAGAACCGACGGCACACCATCAACAGGATATGTAAAATTATGATCCTCATAGGCTTCACTGAAAAGCCTCCTCAACTCACCTATTGACGTCGCAAGAGGCACATCAACTTGCGCCACTATGCCACGGGGGGAAACATTGTTACGACTTACACAGAGCCGTACTTTCCCACCAAAAGAGGATTGCACCGCATGCAACAGCGACGCCACCTCCCGAGCGGCATCCTCCCCGTCTGGCCTGTTCTCTATTGGCGCTATGGGATCCAGCCTCGTGGAACAAGCCAACTCAGCGAAAGGGGCATTCTGGCTCCCGGCTGATACACCATTACAAGTTCCGAAATTTTCTGTAGATGCAATTGTAACCGACGCATTTATGTCGCCTGTCAGAAGCATATTTTTTGCAAACGGGAAAAGAGCCAGTTCCACGGCCATGGCTACCGGCGAAGGTAAAGACGCCCGTTTGGCACCGCGGACCAAAGCCTTGCGGTTATACTCAGGCAATCCATATACCATATCCATTTCACCGCAACGGTAAGCACCGGTAAGATCTATCACACGCACATCGGACTCTGCACACATGCCTGCATGAGGCTCCATCCAATCGCGTGCCATCCACGGTTCACCGCACAGCAATACCACATCAAGCCCTTCGGGATCCAGATCCGGTTCAATGCACAAACTCAAATCTCCAACCAATCCACGATGAACCTCTTCAACAGCACGTCCGGCAAAACTTCCCGAAGCTACAGTCCGCAAATCAACATCGGGATGATTTATCAAAATCCTTATTAACTCCCCGGCAACCATAGTTTCACCGCCGAGAACACCTGTCTTAATCATAAATTACTGTTATACAAACACACCCGTTTCCCACTTTGCAAATATAGCAAATTATTTGCAGACTATCCTGTAAAAAAACATAAACATCCCTGCATAAATATCCGCCACCATCCCATTTCCGTATTATAATACATAAGTTCAACAAAAAAATTACGTTCCTACTTTGGCTATTCAGGAAAAAGTATTTACCTTTGCACTATAAACATAATATTCTTATGCGGTAATAGCTCAGTTGGTAGAGCATCAGCTTCCCAAGCTGAGGGTCGCGAGTTCGAGCCTCGTTTACCGCTCTTCCTTGAAAACAAGGCAATTAGCTAAAGCCAATTGCCTTGTTTTCAATTCATCTCATATCTAAACCATGCTCATTGAGCATGCATCTGGATGCTTTTAATGGTGAAGAATAAATAACAGGGGAAAATAAAAACATCTTTTTGCCAAGAGAAGGATCGTTGCATGGTAATACATGATAATAACCACAAGCCGTGATTTTGCACAATGAAATAATACACAATACCAGGTCTGCACGTTGCTATAATCCGTTGACCTGAACGGCCCTATGAAAAAGACGTTGCAACGCCATCACCTTATCTTGACAAAAAGATGCATCATAACCTATAATTCAATTTCAACAGTCGCCAGCCAACTCTGTCTCCCAACCGAGAGATTGAATATGCAGATCCAGTTTGCGCAACTCCGACGCCACTTTATCATACTGATGCCTGAATTTCTTAACATCCACATTGCGGATATATTTTATCTCATTACGATTGTAACGGTCCTCCCGTTCTACCAGATGCCTTAAAGCGTCCCCCAACACTTTCGTCTTTAGGCTCAGAACATCACGTTCAGCAAGCATTGAGGTCAAATTCCTGCCGTCAACTTCAGTCATTGAATTTGTCATGTTTATACAATATATAAGCCTTTCCAATTCGGATAGCTTTTTATCAAGCTCCATGATCACCTCCTCCGGCATCTCTACTGGATCATCACCTTCCTGAATCTTTATACAATCCTTTAAACGCACATTCAGTTGCGAAATACTATCATTCAGTTGTGCCCTGCTGCTCAATGCTTCTGCCAATTTCATATCACTGTCTTTATCTGTTTAAACAATCCTTATCAATCTGACAGTATAACAATTCTCAAAAGAAAAATGGCGCATAGTAATAAACCTGTGTTTGTGTGATAAAAAACTTACCTTTGCAGAC
>CANRWW010000008.1 GCA_947643665.1 uncultured Porphyromonadaceae bacterium
TGTCAGGGGTAAATAATTCCATTTACCTGTCATTTATGTTGTTTTTTTATTGGCAAGTCCGGATGTCACCTCTGCCACAATGACAGGGAGACACGGATAGAGAGGATATATGGCAGGAGAGGAGCGCCAATATGGCGATATGTAAATGTGGAGGAACGCTTTAAAAGAGGGCATGCCTCCGCATCCAATATTGGAACCCACGGGCTCAGACAGGAGGCCTCCGTGTCATTTAGGAGAAAGACGGATAGGCAGCACTGTTGTCTAAGAGGAATCCGCAAGGCACTATTTGGCCATAATAGTTCCAAATGCAAAAATACGCATTTTTTTTCTCTTATCCCAGACGGTTTAAATTTATTTGAAAAATTTTATCTGAATTTCCAGCAGAAGATATACGCACACTTTACGACTATTTGTGCCTGACATTTGTATACTTATACGAAAAGGGGTAATTTTGCATCAGATACGCACTTCATAAGCGACTACCGATGACAATAATACAATCAGGCAAACAGCCGGCGAACCGGCACAATAAAACAAAAGTAAGACGCGCAATGGCGTGGTGGCGCCGGAAAGTGCCCGCATGGATAGTCACGTCCATTGTATTGGTTGCCATACTCTGGCTCACACTCGCCAGAACCCCATTGCCGGAAACTGATATGCCATCAATACCAGGCGCCGACAAGGTGGTCCATGCGATAATGTTCGGAGGTCTCACATTGGTGATGTGCTGGGACTGGTATGTAAGCCGGAGCCGCGCCCTTAGAAGATGGCAGGCGTCAGTGTGTGCCTTGGCATCAATAACGATAGGTGGTGCCATTGAAATAGCCCAGGGTGCAATGGGGTGCGGCAGGAGTGCCGACATAATGGATTTTGCAGCAGACGCGGCAGGAGCGCTTGTTGCAATGTATCTGGTCATGCGTCGCATACATAGCCTGTCATGAGAGCGCTTACACGCCGCTTCGATATTTTCTTACAATACAACGCGCTGTGCCAAGGTGATTTCCCACCTATGGCACAGCGCTGAATGTTTATAGCCTCCGCTTCAGACGGTAAAACCTGGATCCACGGCTGACTTTAATGTCTATTTCACCGCCAAGGAGTCTGAGGGAGCATTTAAGGTGCCGTCAAAATAGGCTTTGACATCGGCACGCAATTGGTCACCCTGTTTGTCACGTGAAAGAATAGTCCCATCAGGACCGAAAAGAATGATGCAAGGAATACCGGATATGCCGTAAATATCTGTCGGGACAGCCTGCGCATTGAGAATCTGCGGCCAATGGAGCTTATGTTTCTCAATCGCACCAAGTGTGTTTTCCGGTTCATCCCATACAGCCACACCAAGCACTTCCAGACCCTGGGAGCCATATTCGGAAAGAATCTCCTTCAGCACTTTGGTTTCCTTTATGCATGGACCGCACCAGCTTGCCCAAAAATCAACAAGCACCGGCTTGCCGCGTCCGACATAATCCGACAAACTTTGCTGGACACTGTCATTTGTTATTGTGAAATCCACGAATTTGTTACCTACAGAGGTTTTTTCTTTATTTTCCGCGGCTTCCAGAAGTTTGGCCACACGCTTGTATCCCTTAAGAGAGGGGTGAGCCTCCAATACATCCCTAAGTTCTTCAAGGTTCATGTAATAAGCCTTATCCAAGAAAAGGCCATATCCTATCACATTGTCAATATTCGCATTGAAAACAGAATCCGTGTATGCCTCATACTCGGCATCAATAAGCCTACGTGCCTCGCCACTGGTGGAATCCTGCGGGATCTTTTTGTATTTTTGCCCCAATTCCTTAAGATGATCCGCGACTTTGTTGTTCATCTCATTGAGTGGAGTGCCGGTAGCCTTCCTGTCGGCAACCACGATCTCGCCATCCTCAAGAACCACATTCCCAAAACGGTTGCCATCTATGACAATACGTGCCATCAGGGGAGAAGATACATTTCCTGCAAATTTCGCAGTGCCATTTTCAACAGTCACGGAATCAACCTTTTCACCGGTATCAAAATTTACCAGAAAAGCAGTGGAGCCATCAAATTCCGAGGGCACGGTAGCAGTCAGCACATATGCATTATCTGAAGTCTTGCCAGTGCATGCGGCAAGCATGGCACCCGCCACAATTGAAAGAAGTTGAATCTTCGTTTTGGTCATCATAGCCAATTTTTGTAATTTTAAGCGATTTTCTTTATGTTCATGCCCACAAAGTAACACATTTTTTTGTTATATCTAAAGCAATCGCCAGAAAATTACCTGAAAGGCTTCATGCCCACAGGGTAATCCGAAGCATGAATTCACCACATAGCGGCATTTTATATACCGCACTTACATAGAATACAACTATGACACAGCATCTTACAAAAGCTATATCAGACAGCATAAAAAACAACTGGAACACCCCGATACTCTCTGATTTCCAGGGTATGTCGCTCACCGGTGCGGATGTTGCCGAACGTATCGGGAAAATACATGTGATACTTAAAGAAAGTGGCATAAAACAGGGAGACAAGATTGCCCTATGCGCCAGAAACTCATCTACATGGGCGACAGCTTTCCTCGGAGCACTCACATATGGTGCCGTAGTAGTGCCGCTTCTACATGAGTTTCATCCTGAAAACGTGGAGCATCTTGTATCACACTCCGAAGCCCGGATACTTTTCACGGAGAAAAGCATCTTCGACCAGCTTGATGAAACACGCCTAGGCGATTTGCTTGGAGCTGTGCTTATACCCGAAATGAAAATTGCATTCAGCCGTAACAAACATCTTACAAAATCGGTTGAACAGATCGACAACCTGTTCAACAAGAGATATCCGGGAGGCTTCACACAGAAAGATGCGGAGTATCACTCCATGCCTCTTGACCGTCTGGCTCTCATTAATTATACATCCGGCTCCACCGGCAACTCCAAGGGTGTGATGTTGAGCTACGGCAACTTATGGAGCAATATCTGTTTCGGCCTCAAAAAAATAGATTTCCTCCATAAGGGAGACGGCATGTTGAGCATGCTCCCCCTCGCACATATGTATGGCCTTGTATTCGAATTCCTCTTCCCTTTTTGCAAGGGGTGCCATATAACATTTCTCGGACGCGTGCCTTCGCCGAAAGTAGTGCTTTCTGCATTTTCACAGGTGCGTCCCAAGCTGGTAATCACCGTCCCGCTGGTGATAGAAAAAATAGTCAAGGGAAATGTATTCCCCAAATTGCGCAAACCTGCTATGCGGATACTGCTAACCCTACCCGTAGTGCGGAATCTGATATACACAAAAGTACGGGAACAACTGCTGGTTGCTTTCGGAGGCCAACTCCGTCAGCTCATTTTAGGGGGCGCAGCCGTAAGTTCGGAAGTGGAGGAGTTCCTGCGGAAGATCAGATTCCCGTTCACTGTAGGCTACGGCATGACAGAATGTGCTCCTTTGGTGACATATGAATGGTGGGAAACACAAAGACCGCAATCCTGCGGCCGTCTGGTTGACGGCATGACCGCCAGAATCGCATCAAAAGATCCGGCCCATATACCTGGAATACTGCATGTGAAAGGAGACAATGTAATGAAAGGATATTACAAGAATCCAACTGCGACAGCCGAAGCGCTTGACAAAGACGGATGGCTCAATACCGGCGACATATGCACCATAGACGAAGACGGATACGTCTACCTGCGCGGACGTGACAAAAACATGATACTGAGTTCATCCGGCCAAAACGTCTACCCCGAAGAAATTGAGATAAAGATCAACAACATGCCATTGGTATCCGAATCGGTAGTTGTAGACCGCGACGGCAGGATTGTTGCTTTGGTTCATCCAGATTACGACGCTGGAAGAAAACTGGGCATGACAGAAGAAACCATTGAAAAACGGGTAATGGAAAATCTTCCGGAACTTAACAAACAGCTTCCTGCATACTCCCGGGTAAATCTCATTGAGATTCAAAAAGAAGCGTTTGAAAAGACACCCAAGCAATCCATACGTCGCTTTCTCTACAAATAAGACATTGAAAGAATCTGACCGGTAAAGAAAATAATTTTGAACTGTTGCTTATGAAAACCAATATCACATTTCCAGTAACGGCGGCACTTGTCGCTATCTGCATACAAGCGTGCGACACAACGGATAAAGAGAGCATACCGATGGTAGGGGTCGGCCTGGAGGATGTTTATTTTGTGCCACGCATGAAGAAACTGCCTCTCAGGCCAGAACTTACCGGCAGCAGTTATAAATGGACACTTACCACACCATCCGGAGAAAGCTCCACAGTGGCTACATCCCGGTCATATATCTTTCTTGAAGCAGAAGAAGGAGCATACCGACTTACATTGCATATAACCGGCGACGACGGGGTATTCACTACTTCCACCACAATAAACGTGGTGCATGAAGAGATTGAGTACAGCCCTTACATATCCAAAGTATATGAATACCGCCCTGCTCCCGGTCAATTCATCAACCAGATGCCTGTGTTTGAAACCGGCGACACATATGAGACCATGCTCGCAAAAGTAGAAAATTGCATAAAAGGCACTGCCGACGAACTTATCTCACTCGGCGGATGGGGAGGCTATGTCACTTTCGGTTTCGACCACACCATCGTAAGCAATCCCGACACACCGGAATTGCGCATCTGGGGAAACGCCTTTTACAACAACGGCTACGACGACAAAGGCGGCTCTGCAGAACCGGGAATCGTAATGGTAAGTTTCGATGAAAACTGCAACGGCATACCAGATGACACCTGGTATGAACTTGCAGGCAGCGAATTTTCCAAAACCATGCGCGGCTACACACTTACATATAGCCGCCCGGCGACAGAAAACGGCACAATAGAATGGACAGACAACCTTGGGGCATCAGGCACAATACCACATCTGCCGTTCCATCGCAACGGATACTATCCGATGTGGATTGAAGATACAGAAATCACATTCAACGGATCCATTCTACCGTCCAACGGAACGCTCGCCCCCGGCAGTTCAACAGATTACATACTTGAAAGCTATCCATGGGGCTATGCCGACAACCACCCCAACTCTGAAGCAGGACTAAACAGTTTCCACTTCATAAACGCCCGCGACATATCGGGTATGCCTGCCGTTTTACCCGGAGTTGATTTCGTCCGTGTGTACACCGCGGTAAATCAAGTATGTGGGGCGATAGGAGAAACATCAACAGAAATATCACGCGCAGCCGACCTCAGTCTGTTACGCTGAAACATACTTTTATTTGCGTTCCTGATATTGTAAAACATTTTTCGATTAAAACATTGGTGTTATTTTAAATAAATAATGTACCTTTGCGCTGATAAGCAATCAAACCGCATTGGCATATTACCATTTTGCAATCGCAACAATTAGGTTTCAGATAGCAGATCGGCGACATTGCAAGCATAGTCTATCATTTATTAATTTAAAATAGAACAGAATGAACCTTTCTTTAAGAAGAATCTTTCAGGCGGTGGCTCTCTGCTCCGTTGTGGCCTTCACCTCCTGCAGCGATGACAAAGATCCAGAACCTCCCAGAGTACAGGATATTGTCCGTGAGATAGCAATGGACAAGACATTTACATTCACTATCGGGGGTTATACCTGCGATAACGCATATGTAGGAAAAATCGAGACAGCAGAGGATGGTAGCCAGGTCTTCACACCACTCCATACCGGCACCTGCATGCTCACCACACCCAACCACAATGTGGCGCAATACCGCATCAACGTGGTAGGGAGTGTGGATGTATTTCCCGCGCTTAACCTCTCATGGGGCAGCAGCTATGCAGACATGCTCAAAGCGCTAGGCGTGAAAGAAGAAGATGCTTTAGAACGCGACAAAGTACTTGGCAATACCAACAAAACCATTTACGTGGCTGCTTTCAAAGAGAAATTCTCTATTGAAAAAGATGTGACTGTAGATGACATGATCGAAAAACGGGAATATACTTTCAATGGCTACACATACAACTTCAATGCAGCCGGCTTACTAGAGTCTGTGGAAGTGCTTTTTGATGTCAAGGATCTCAATTCCGACAATGCGACAGGAAAAGAAAACCTTCAGACATACATGACCCAGAACTACCTTGCTTCAACCGAAATAGAAGGCCAGTGGTTCAACGCACTTACAATCGGACAAGCGACAACCATCGCATACACGGTTGAAGAAAGCCCCGCATTCAACAACGCATCTACTGTTACTTTCAGCAACGCGAAAGCCAACTGACAGAAACATCAAGATTGATCATATCAACAAGCGTGTATTCCCTTTTACCGGAATGCACGCTTGCATCTTTATATAATGCCAAAGATCATACCATATGGATAAATTCGAAATTGAATGGCAAAAAATGCTTGACGGAGAAGTTTACGACGCATTTATGCCAGAATTTTTTGAAAAACTAGTAGAAACCCGCGAACTTCTGTGGAAATTCAACAACATGCGCCCAAGCATGATTGAAGAACAGCGCAATATCATACGTCGGCTTCTTGGAAATTGTGGTGAAAGATTCATCATAAACCAACCATTCCGTTGCGATTATGGATGCAACATACACATAGGCGAGGACTTCATCGGCAACTTCAACCTCACAGTGCTTGACGAAGCAAAAGTGACAATAGGAAACCACGCCTTCATTGGCCCGAACGTAAGCATTTTCACGGCGTGCCATCCGCTGGATGCCCCCAGCCGTAACCGAAATATCCAATGGGCTAAACCGGTGACCATAGGAGACAGTGTGTGGATAGGAGGAGACACCACTATATTACCAGGAGTTACCATTGGCAACAATGTGGTGATCGGGGCAGGCTCTGTTGTCACCAAAGACATTCCCGACAATGTTGCCGTAGCTGGAAATCCCGCACGTATTCTCAAGCATATCAGCCAATAACACCATAGCAAAGCATACATCAACCATCAATCATACCAGACTTAATATCCAATACATCGTCAAGTGCAAATTCAATTTCATTGACTTAAGGATTTTTTGTACCTTTGCAAACTGAATACAACCTTTCAGTCCGGCATACCGGAGTGTATGCCAAGGTACTTGTACAATCAAGGTAAGAATAGAGAAGTTTTATATGGAGAATATCCGCAACATCGCCATTATCGCACACGTGGACCACGGTAAAACCACACTTGTCGATAAAATGCTATTGGCCGGGAACCTTTTTCGCGAGAATCAGAATGCCGGTGAACTAATTTTGGACAACAACGACCTGGAACGTGAAAGAGGCATAACGATCCTTTCCAAAAACGTATCCATAAACTATAAGGGCACCAAAATAAACATCATTGACACCCCGGGGCACGCCGATTTCGGAGGCGAGGTTGAGCGTGTGCTGAATATGGCCGATGGTTGCATCCTCCTGGTTGATGCTTTCGAAGGCCCTATGCCACAGACACGGTTCGTGCTCCAAAAAGCCATACAGATGGGGCTAAAACCAGTTGTAGTAATCAACAAAGTCGACAAGCCGAATTGCCGTCCGGACGAAGTGCAGGAAATGGTATTCGACCTCATGTTCAATCTTGACGCCACGGAGGAACAGCTTGATTTCCCCACCATATACGGATCTGCAAAGAATGGGTGGATGAGCCTTGACTGGAAAGAGCCTACAGAAAATATAACACCTTTGCTTGACACGATACTTGAACACATACCTGCCCCAACAACCTACGAGGGGGAGCCACAGATGCTCATCACTTCGCTTGACTATTCCAATTACGTAGGCCGAATAGCTGTGGGGCGTGTACATCGCGGCACTCTCCGCGAAGGCATGGAGATAGGGCTGTGCAAACGCGACGGTTCCGTGATACGGCAACGCATCAAAGAACTGCACACATTCGAGGGGATGGGACGTAAAAAAGTCAGCGAAATAAGCTCCGGCGACATATGCGCCCTCGTAGGCATAGAGAATTTCGAGATCGGTGATACTGTGACAACAATCGCCAATCCCGAACCGCTTCCACGTATTGCCATTGACGAGCCTACAATGTCAATGACTTTTACAATCAATGACAGTCCCTTCTTCGGCAAAGACGGTAAATTTGTAACCTCACGCCATATACAAGAACGCCTGACACGCGAACTTGACAAAAACCTGGCACTCAGAGTAGAGAAAACAGACAACGAAGACGCCTGGAATGTTTACGGGCGAGGAGTGCTCCACCTCTCGGTGCTCATCGAGACCATGCGACGTGAAGGATACGAGCTTCAGGTAGGACAGCCACAGGTGATCATCAAAGAGATTGACGGCGTAAAATGCGAACCGGTGGAACTTCTCACCATCAACGTGACAGAGGAATATGCCTCCAAAATGATTGATATGGTCACACGCCGCAAAGGTGACATGCTGAGTATGACCACACAGAACGACCGTGTGCACATGGAGTTCCAGATACCTTCGCGAGGCATCATAGGCTTGCGCAACAACGTGCTCACCGGTTCCGCCGGCGAGGCGATTATGGCACACCGATTCCTGGAATACCAACCATGGAAGGGTGAGATCGAACGTCGCACCAACGGCTCCCTTATAGCCATGGAGGCTGGTACCGCCTATGCCTATGCGATTGACAAACTTCAGGATCGCGGACGTTTCTTCATATTCCCGCAGGAAGATGTATACGCAGGACAAGTTGTCGGGGAAAGCGCAAAAGACAAAGACATAGTCATAAACGTTACCAAGTCAAAGAAGCTCACCAACATGCGTGCATCCGGTGCAGATGAAAAAGCTAAAATCGTGCCGCCGGTAGTTTTCAGCCTTGAAGAAGCCCTTGAATACATCAAAGAAGACGAATACGTGGAAGTTACACCCCACCACCTGCGTCTGCGCAAAATCATCCTTGACGAGCTTGAACGCAAACGCGCTAACAAATCATAATACCTTCAAGCACCTGCCTATCCCTCAAAAAGTTATTTACACATAGACAATCAAACAATGAAGCCCTCTATCCCCAAAGGCACACGCGACTTCTCACCCGCTGAGATGGCAAAACGCAATTATATATTTGATACCATCAGAGAGGTATTCAGACTATATGGATACAACCCTATTGAAACCCCTGCGATGGAAAATCTCTCCACCCTCATGGGGAAATATGGAGAGGAGGGGGACAAGCTCCTCTTCAAGATACTCAATTCGGGTGACTTCCTGCGTGGTGTTGACATGAAACTTATAGAGGATGGCAACTGCCCCAAACTCGCCACACAGTTGTGCGAAAAGGGGTTGCGCTACGATCTCACTGTGCCGTTTGCCAGATATGTGGTACAGCACCGTGCCGAACTGCAGCTTCCTTTCAAGCGTTTCCAGATACAACCGGTATGGCGCGCAGACCGTCCTCAAAAGGGACGATACCGCGAGTTTTACCAATGCGACGCCGATGTCGTGGGATCAGATTCGCTCCTCAACGAGGTGGAACTGCTACAACTTATTGACGAGGTGTTCCGCCGCCTGAAAATACGCATTATCCTGAAACTGAATAACCGGAAGGTGCTTGCAGGGATCGCGGAACTGATCGGGGCTCCAGACCGGTTGGTTGACATTACCGTAGCCATAGACAAGATTGACAAAGTAGGCATAGACAATGTAAATGCCGAGCTTCTTGAGCGCGGACTCCCGCAAGATGCCGTTGACAGGCTGCAACCGATACTCACCATAGGAGGCACACTTGAAGAGCGCCTCAAAAGCCTTGAAGAGTTGCTTTCCGGCAGCGAGACCGGCACCCTCGGCGTTCGGGAACTGCGTGAAGTGACAGACGGTGTAAATGCACTTGGCCTGGACGCGGAACTTGACCTGGACGTATCGCTAGCCCGCGGCCTAAACTATTATACCGGCACCATCATAGAGGTAAAAGCCAAGGATGTAGCCATAGGAAGCATTACCGGCGGAGGCCGTTACGACAATCTTACGGGAGTATTCGGTATGCCGGGACTGTCAGGTGTGGGAATCTCCTTTGGAGCAGACCGCATTTATGACGTGCTCAACACACTTGACCTCTACCCTGCCGACACACGCACAGCCACACAAGTGATGTTCGTGAACTTCGGGGCAGCCGAGGCAGCAGCGTCGCTCAAGATGATCAAGGAACTCCGCGCCGCCGGGGTGGCATGCGAGCTATACCCCGATACCGCAAAAATGAAAAAGCAGATGGCGTATGCCAATGCCACCGCCGTGCCTTTCGTCGCCATGGTCGGAGAAACAGAAATGGCCGAGGGGAAGATGGCATTGAAGAACATGGCTACAGGCGAGCAGCAAGCTGTCACACCGGCTGAAGCAGCCGCAATGATCCGATAAATCCCCGGCACGCCGCCATATTTAAACAGTTAAGTTTTTTTAAAGCGGCGTTCCCTAAAATTTACGTAAATTTGTGCACACTCCCCACGGCGAACCACTCCCTGGCGGACAGAACAGTTACTTAATAAGAATGAAACAGATATTCCGACTTTTCACCCTTGTCACACTGCTTTTGGGAGTGGCATGTGGCGCGCATGCAGAATTCAGATGGGGACCCACAGCGGGAGCCACATTCACCACCCTTAAATTCAAACAGGACCTGATAAAAGTAGACAACACGGTTGGTCCAATGGCAGGCGTACAAGGTGAGTTGATGTTCCCAGGCATAGGATTCGGCATTGATATAGGCGCCATATACAATATACAGGGAGCACGCCTCCACCTTGGAGACAAAAAAATATGGGCGATAGACGGCTACGGGACTGAACGGTCCATGCTGCATACAATATCAGTCCCACTGAACCTCCGCTTCAAATGGACACGGATGAACGGCATTGAGGATATGATTGCACCATATGTTTTCGGAGGGCCAGTATTCGATTTTACAATCGCCCACAATAAGCTTGATGCCATGAAATATGCAGGAGGCTCAGTAGGCCTGCAAGCTGGTTTCGGAATAGAGTTGCGCAAACGATGGCAGGTACAGGCCAGCCATGTATGGGGTATGACATATGCTCTCAAAGCGATAAAACTCCAGAACTTTTCCGCACGTGAAGATTATTGGACCGTGCGCCTTACATACCTGTTCTAAATAACAAAATCTCTCCTATGCCAGCGCAGCCAACAAGTGCATCCAAACCGGCTTTTACTATAAACGGCCATATATATGTAGCCCATGTAAAAAAAGGATATGAAGACCGCGAACGCCACATCAATGAAATGATGGGGCGTCTCGGGGTCTCTTTTTCATATATGCTTGACGGAGATATCCCCGACATCACTCCTGAAATCATGGCCGGATATTTCTCTCCAGACGCGGCATTCCCCATGCCCGCACGGTCATGCGCACTCAAACACCTACTGATATATGAGGAGATAGTGCACCGTGGCCTGCCCGGCGCACTGATACTTGAGGATGACATATGCCTCAATCCGCATTTCCCCGGAATATTCACAAAATCAATGGATGAACTTCCGGCATATGAACATCCTGCCGACGGGAAATATGCCCCGGTGATCATAAGCTATGAAGACACACGCCTACGCTTCGTGGAACGAAGCAGACGCGAAAAAGGACGTGTGCTTTATCCCGGCGACCGTGACCGCATGACCGGCTGCTATTACGTTAACCTCCCGGCAGCCGAAACAATGTTGCGCCAAATAAAGAATGAAGGCGGCCTCACAATGCCTATTGACCTATACCACGCCTGGATGCTTCGTCAAGGGAGGTTGCAATATCTCTGGTGCCAGCCAACGGTTGCGACACAAGGAAGCCACAACGGCATGTTCCGCTCAGGCATATACACCGCAAAAACGGCATGGGAAGAACGCAAATGGAAATTCAAGCTCATATACCGCAAAATACTGTACTTCCTCAGATAACAAACGCCTACTGAAAAGAGACGGCAGTCCTGATAAAACACACAACCACAGATTTATAAACGCCACTTACCCCAGAGGGCAAGAAGACGGGATGATTTGCATATACCCGGATACTTAAATGACCAATTATGAAACAAAGAAAAATTTTGATTGCAGGAGCTATCATACTCTGTTTCATGCAAATGGCAACAGCAACCGGGAAAAAGCATGAAAATGCCCTTCCAACTGCTGCGATATCCATACCACAGGCTGGCAACACCTATATAACACAATGCGACATTGATGGGAATTTCGCAGAATCCGCATCGGGTATCATTGACACTTACACCGGGAAAATCACCAAATGGGATGCCCCGCCAACAGTCATCAGCCTATATGTCAAGGCCGGATCGGCAGGCGAAATCACACTCTGGACAACCGCCACTGCCGGATTGCCCGGTACAAAATCAACCATAGAGGTTTCTCTAGGCAAACAGAAAAAGAAAATCCAGATTACAGGAGGTGCTCCCCATCTTTATAAAGTAGGCACATACCGTGTCGCCACTCCGGGATACCAAAAGTTTGATATTAAAGGATTGAAAAAGACCGGCACGATATTCGGGGATTTAACAGGCTTCATGGCAAACGGCACGGCACTGGAAAAAGAAAACCATTTTATCCCGGAAGGGAATACCGATGACTGTTACTGGTATCGAAGAGGCCCGTCGGTACACATGATGTATGAATTCCCGGACGGGCACGACATTGAATACTTTTACAATGAGGCTACAGTTCCCGATGGGCACGACATAAACGGCACATACTTCATGCTCACCGGGTTTGCCGAAGGATATATGGGAATACAATCAATACGCGGGGAGAATGGGGAAAACGCCAATATGGTACTCTTTTCCGTCTGGAGCCCGTTCGACACAGACGACCCAAAACTGATACCAAACTCGCTCCATGTGCAATCGCTTGCACACGGATATGGAGTAACTGTCCGCGACTTTGGCCACGAAGGATCAGGCAAGCAAAGTTTAATGCAATATCCGTGGAAAACGGGCGAGACATACCGTACCCTGGTGAAAGTAACCCCCGACGGAAAAGGGAACACAATATATACAGGATTTTTCTGCGATGAAAAAGGGTGCTGGCACCTGCTGTCACAGCTTAAACGGCCGTCAACTGACACCTACTATACCCATCCGCATTCATTCCTGGAATGTTTCATACCGGAAACCAGTATAAACACACGCAGCGTGGTCTTTAAAAACCAATGGGCACGCGATACAAACGGGAAATGGCATGAGATAGTGGACGGTACATTCACATGCGACAACACCGGATTGTCCGGAGTTCGCATTGATATGAAAGGGGGAATCGTCAACAATGGATTCCTGTTACAGAACTGCGGCTTTTTCAACGATACCACCCCATACGGCTCACGTTTCAGACGCCAACCACAAGGGGAAGCTCCTGATATTGATTTAGACGCGCTTGACCTCCTGGCCGCCCCCCACAACTGACACATCACCCACAATATATGATATGCTCCACTCCAGGCGCTGTGAGCGACCCGGAGGGGAGCATACATAATATAAATTAAGGCACAACAACCTTTACAGCATGGGCCTCCGAACGCACTACATATATGCCAGAAGCCAGAACGGCAGATCCTGAGCCGCTGACTGTAGCCACATGCCGGCCGTCAATGGTATATATCATGGCTATGTCGCCGTCAGGTTGTGTGACGGATATACCACCGCTATAAGCACGCACATGCATTACCAGGACATCATCGGCAATATTGCCCATCCCCGCAGTGCCAAGTTCCAATTTGCTTGAATGAGCCGACTCACCGACTGAATACAAAGCCGAAACGCGGAAAACCGCCTTCTCCTTATCGCCGTCAAAAGGTAATCTGCATCCTGTGGCATCAGCCGGAAGGGAGCGCACCAGACTGCCGTCGCGGTAAACATTATATCCAGTAAGAACAAGATCCAGAGCCTCGGAACTTGCTGGCGTGAACCTTACATCGTCCACACACAACGCAAACTGGTTGACAGATACACATCGTATGGCAAAATGGCGCGTGCCTTCCGGAAGCGAGTACTGATAACGCGTCCAATCGCCCGGGGCATTGATTACCTCGGTAAACTCCTTAAAGTCAGGAACTGCCGTTCCGGAAGAGGATACCATCACGATAAACGCCTCCAGACCATAATAAGGTGCATATGACTTGGCATAGAAAGTGATCCGCTGCGCATCGCCAGGCAAAAGAGGGGATATAAGCCAGTCGTCGTTGTAAGCGTCAAGATCAGAAAAAGCGCACATCATCTGCCCACCCTTGTGGGCCGCATACATAGAGCGCTCTCCATCTTCATCTGTAAGCGGAAATCCCACCAGCGCAGGATTAAATACCTGGTAAGCCATCGGCTTTCCTGTATTCTCATATTCCAGCGGATTGCCATAACCGTCCAGTATGCCGGTAGTTCCCGCGCCGCCGTCTATATCCCTAAGCGTCCAGTCGCCGACACCGCTGATAATAAACGGATCATAGCCCTCGAAGCCATCTGTTACCGAAGCACGCACCCCTGAGGTTTCTGGTTTCTCCCATTCAATCACCGCCTCGCCACCATCCATAGAGCCGGATACAACCGGCACCGGATAACATGGCAACTCAACATCCACTTCATACGTGCGCGATGCGTCGTTGTCCGCGTTGGTATCATCTTCCGCTTTCACAGTAAAACTGTATTCCGCCAATTCCTCAAAAGAAAGGTCTGCCGTATCCGTAAAATCTATCGTTATTTTCCCCGCAGAAGGAAGCAATGCCACTTCGCGGGCACATACCGGCATTTTGCCCCGCATAAGGGTCGCCGTAATATTCCTTACCGGGTCAATGCCCGTATTGGTTATAGTGGCCATGAAATAAGCCGGATCGCCGGGAAGCATGGCCTGTGGAACCTCAAGCACTGTAGCAGCTACATCATAACGCGGTATGTCTGAAATTCCAATGCAATCAAGATGTATGTGGTTGGTATATTCCTCCCCAGCCAATCCGGTAAAATATACCTGCACATACTCCTCACCCTTGTAATCTACAAGCGGAATACGCACAAGATTCCATCCCAGGCTGAAAGAGGTATCGGAAATCTTGAAGCTACGGATATCCTCAAGTTCGGTCTGCGCGGTGCGCACACCCACTGAAAGGCGGCTGTCATTTTCACGCGTACAGTAGAAATAGAACCCAAGAGTGGGATATTCCGCATCGTCTATGCATACCAGCGGAGTAGCGATGCTTGACGTATGGCCTGCCTCCGACGGAGAGAATGTGACAAGTCCCCCGTTGCCGTCAAACGGCTCACACGACGGACGGTATCCCTCCTCATCCACAAACCACGCACCTTTCTGATTGTCAAGAAGCATCCCCAGCCACGGGCCTTTCATCTCCTGCATATCCTTGAAACTCTCAAAATATGGCAACTGGTAAGGCTTACCCATGGTGAAATGCCCGCTCTCAGCCGGAGTGCTTGTACCGGCAGCATTCTTGGCATATATCTGATAGAACATCAGAGCCTGGTCCACATATCCCAGCCCCAGACGGTCAACGACATTTAGGTCCTTGGAGTCCTGCAGTATGTATTGTTTGTCAAAACTGCGGCGCACGCTATATGTCAATCCGGCTGCATTTACAATCCCTCCGTTCTCGCCGCCGGCAGGCGCATCCCAGCTCACCACCGGATTACCAGCCTTGTCAAAAGAAAGTTTCACATTGGACGGGGGCAAAGGTTTGTCCTCACCTACATATGCACTGACAAACGCAGGCATACCGTTGCCATCACCATTATAGCAGACTATCTCGTAGGTGTTTGTACCTTGCTTCCCTCCTACAGTCACGCTGCAATCCGCCCCTGCGGCAATATCTTTCAACTCGGAAAGGCGGCGTCCTGCACGACGCACTTCAATGCGCATATTTTCTTCTATAGGATCTCCGTCAAGCGTAAGCCTTGGCGCCACAAAAGATATGGTACATTCAAGGGCGCCGACGGCCGACGGGACAATCTTGATATCGGATGCCGCTGCCGGCGCCGTCATAAGGCCACCACGCTCTACCTTAATATTATCCATGGCTATGTAAAAGTTGGATCCACGTGTCACGGAGTGGAAACCTATATGCCAATTGCCTGATTTCGGAATGGTAAAATATGAATGGTTGGTAACCGGAGAGGCCGTAGCGTAAGTTGTTTCAGACATGACCTCCACCTCCATCCCGCCAGGCGAACGCAACTTCCCCGCCTTGATCTCCATCTGCTCCTCATAACTGTTGCCGGCAGTCCTCAAATCAAACTGAAGATGATAGAAATATCCGTCATCAAACTTCATTAGCGGAGTGAAAAGCCAGTCATCCATATCTCCGTAACCACTCTTATAATCAGTGCGCATATCAGAAAATACAGGATCATAGAACCATGTGGCACCGTCACCATTGGCATCAAGCGCAAGGAAATCAACCGCACTTGCCCCATCATCAAAATCCACGGAATAGGGCAACGCATAACCAGGTCCCATCATTACCTTAAGGGACTGGACGCTCTCGCTGCGGCGGTCGCCATCTACCGCCACCACCTCTACATGGCAGTTAGCAGGATAATCAATATCCAGAACCGCCTCAAAACGCCTTTCAGAAGTAGTCACTGTCTCAAAACGGTTTCCGGTAAAAAATTTCACCTCATATGTGAGTGCATCGCTATTGACAACACCTCCATGTATGCCTGCAACCGGAGCTGACCATGTAGCCACAAAGGTATCCCCCTCCCGGTATGCCTCCATATCCGATACTGGAAGCGGTGTATCTGCCCCGACATAGAAATATCCTGTGGCATGGGCGCCTGTAACGTCCCCGGCCGAAGCTATTACTGTAACAATATGCTCGCCGCCGGTAAGTTCATATTCAAGTTTTACAAGAGAACCGGCAACGCCACAGGCACTTTCCGCTGGCATAACGCCGTCAACAAGCACCACATACTCCAATTGACCTGCCAACGGGGAGCCGTCACAGAAAACCGACGGAAGGGAGAAGGAAACCGATACTTTATCCCCGTTTACATCTGCCTTTAAATCTGTAGCAGCGGCGGGGGTTACTGAAAGATCCTGGACCCGCGGCTCTATATATACACCGGTAACCACCTCATCCATAGGGAAGCGGCCGATAAGATCCACCCCATCCCCGCTTCCCGCGGAAAAATCCACAGAGTAAAGCGCCGTATGGTCCTCAGAATCACGGAAACACCAGTAAAGCAACCCGGTATCCGCATCGAAACAACCGCTCTGTGCTCCTGCGGGGGTAAGACCGGTAGAAAATAGTTTCACGGTGCTTCCGTCGGCTTTGTTTACAGACAGCAGGTTTCCTTCAAAATCTATGGCATACACGGCACCATAGCGGTTTGCCGCCACTACGGGATATCCCCCGCCGGCAGGCGCGACCTTGTTGAACACCGCACCGGCAGGATCCATCCATCCGAACCACCAAGTGGAATTGTCGGAAGTAAAACTACCATAGATGCGTCCCGTAGTCCTGTCATAGCTGAAATCGGTAGCCCTCCAGTTGCCTGGCACACGGAAATTGTCTTTCGGGATCCATGTGGCGGCATCATACAGATACATGCGGTAATCGCCCTGGGTGCCTAGACCGTCGTTGTCACCTATGTAATAGTACATGCCCTCCACATTGTCGCCGCCGCCATTAACATTGATGAAACGGCTCTCCTTCTGCATTTCAAGCACCAGTGGAGCTTTGGCACTGAAACGGTATATGCCTGAGACATAGTCTACCCATGCGGCAGGACCGACAATGTTGCCATGGATGACCGGCGGATTGGCAACCGCCGCAAAAAAAGAAACCCCGGCAGCTACAAAGACAGCTGCCAGAGTTCTGGAGAAAGGATGGGAATTCATAATATTCTGATTTAAAAAAATGAAATGTCGCCTCCCGGCAATATGCCGTAAAAGGAGGCGACATTCTTAGTTTGCTATATTTTTATTTCAAGACTACCTTGAAGACATTTCCGTCAACAGTCACCACATAGGTGCCAGGAGCGGCAACCACGCGGGCTGCGCCATCTCCTGCGGCCACAGTGCGGCCGGCAAGATCTACGACTGCATATGCGCCATCTCCGGAAATCACCAAAGTAGTGCCCTCTACAGAAAGCGGGGAGATGCCTTCACCCACGCCAGTGACACTTGAAGATCCCTGATAGTCAACCGGGGTTGTGGCAAAAGACTCTGCATTGTTATATACGGCCTTTACTGTATAGCTGCCTTTGGGGGCATCATCAGAAAGCGTGTATGTGGTCTCGGTAACAAGTTCGGGATTGATCTTTTCGGCATTGCAATATATATTGTAGCCCTGGAATACCGTTGCCTCGGAAATGAGACCGTAACCGGTAGTGAAGCGGAAATCCGTCAGACACAAAGCGTCACCATAAGATGTAGTGCAATGTAGTGCGAAGTACTTCACACCCGCAGGAATCTCCACGGAATAATCGGTCCATCCAATACCGCTGTTCCCTTGCAGTTTATATGTTTCAAGAGCAGAGAACGATTCCGTTTGATTATCCGTATATGAGATCATCAGATCAAAGTATTCAGAACCATATCCGGCGGGAGCCATTGCCTTGAAAGTCAAGGTCTGAGCCAGACCATTGAGCTTGGGTGAGATAAGCCAGTCATTTGCCTCTCCCTGGCATCCTATGAATATGAAACACTGTGTTCCCTCTTCAGGAACTGTCCAGTTTGGACCGAGAAGCACCGGATTGAGCACCATGCCGCTGACATTGGTATTCTTGTTGGGATAATCCTCCTCTGATCCGGGGATATTATATGTGTCAAGCCCGTCATTGTCCACGAATGTCCAGTCACCAAAAGTTCCTGTCACGCCATGTTCACAGTCAACAAATTGTTCGTACACCTCCTTGTCACTGTCTGAGAACGGCAGTTCACCAACTGCGTCCCAATTCAATACACCAAGCGCAAGCGAAAGATTTGAAGGAGAAGGAAGAGCAACTACTTCAACATCCTTGCTAGCAGTGTTGTTTTCGGGATCTGCATCCACATCACTTTCAACAGCAGCTACAAGAGCGTAATCCCCGGCTAAAGTCTCATCGGTTATGTCTACAGGCAATTCAAGGACTATTGATGAATGGCCGTTCAACGACGGGAAATTTCCAGTTGCGACCTCGTTGTCACCAAGTGTCACAACAGCATCAAAAGGTGCTGAAGCGTCGTCACCGGTGTTCTCCACACTGACGCTTACCATCATCTTGGCACCTGGATAGAACTTATCAGGAGCAGATACCGAGTTGATGACAAGATCCACAGGCATGATCTCACGCACTTCTACGGCATCCAATGCAAATTTGGCGAACTTGCTTCCAATTGTTACCTCGAATTTCACCTTTATGAATTCCGCACCCGCAAACTTTGAAAGGCTTGTCGTGAAGATTACCCACTGGTTAAGCCCAGGTCCGCTATGCATGTCCAGATCATCCAATTCCACAAATTCACCACCATCTGCAGAGACATAGACCTTCAACTCATTATCAGAATATTCTGGATCAAAATCAAAATAGGAAAATTTAAGAATCGGATTTACTGCATCCTTAAGATCTATGCGCCCAGTAATAGCAGACTCCCGGTCTCCCACCTCGTTGCTATAGCTCATTGGTTGCATGAACAAGAATCCGCCATCTCCATCGAAAGCCCTTAATTCAACATTCAAATCGGGGATATCAATTCCGGTAGAAGTGCTCCAGATATAACCGGTACGATCCCAGGTGGAATACCTTGCACTTCCGCCAGCCCAGCTCTCGCAATATGGCATCTTTACAGCAGGCCCAGCCAAGATTTCTTCATTGGTGGTAACAGACGAACCCTCAATTTCACCTGCATAAGCCGTGATGCGATATTTGAAGACTCCTTCTTCGGCAATCTGGTCATCCAGAAATTCCGTTGTTTCCAAACCTGTGGCTATAACTTGATATTCAGGCCAAAAGCTATACGGAGCACGTTCAACCTTATAACAGAGGGTGGATGGGTCAAACCATCCGTTATTTACACCTGAGGTAGGAGCATCCCATGCAAGACGTACATTGTCACCCTCCGCTACAGCTACAAGATTCGACGGTGCAGCGGGTTTGTCCGGACCGATCAGTACCTCGCTTTGGTTGTATGCGGTAGAAGTGGTGACACTCCCATCGTAGTATATGCTCAAACGGTATTTGTATTTCGTACCGGCTTCCAATGCCTCACTGTCATTATCCACATACTCATATTCTTTCCCAGGTTCAGCATTTTCAATGGTATGGATAACCTCAAATGAGCTGTACCATCCATCATCCTTGCGGCCGATTTCAATCTTGATCGGTTCAGTTACGTTTACAGCGCCGTCATTAGCCGTAGTTGGAGCTGTAAATTTCACAGTAGCTTCTATCGCGCCCTGATCACCGGGAAGAACCTGGAAGTTTGTAGCCGGGTCAATTGACCATCCTATAAATTCGCTTCTGCCAGCTGTTTGCCCGTCATTACCATCAATTACAGGTATGATCATATAGTACCAATAAACGCCATGCTTGAGCTTCGTCTGGTCTATCCACTCAATCTCAGTTCCACTGGGGACATTCTTGATCTCATGAAGCAATTCCCTGTTTTCCTCGTCGTAATACAATCCTTCGTTGCGATAAATCCGGATGGCATCCACCTTTGTTATCTCCTCATAATCGCCGCTTATGCTCCAATAAGCAATGCGTGGTGAGGTAAAGGAGATTTTCACATTGTCCTGTTCAGGCATGAAATTTATCATCAAGTCCACTACCTGGGCTGATTTCAGGTATTCGCCGGTTGTGGTGCCCTCGTCGGACGGGGCGGTGATATTGGTATAAACCTGCGCGATAGCGTCACGCCCAGTGGCAGTACCAACTGTCAGCAACGCCGCGCAGCCCATTAAAGAGTAAAGAAGTTTCTTCATCTGTTTAGGGTTAAAGGTTAAGATATTAATTAATAATTGATTGATTCAAAACTATAACATGTGTGCCCATCATGACCAACAGTACAGGAAAGCATCCATAATGATTACTGCGAATAGGTCACCCCACAAAGATATGAATTATTTTTAATAAATTTTCATTTTGACACAAAATTACCGATTATTTCCGCATGGTGCAAAAAAAACAAATTGTGCCATGTCAATCTGCCGCATCATCGTGCCTCATCTTTGCTTTGCAGTTCCTGCGCGCGGGACCGGCTTGTGGTCACAAGATAGACACCGGAAAAAATCAAAGCAACTGCCATGCCCTTGGTCAATGAAAAGCTGTCAAACCCAAGCCAGATGCCGATACACATCGCAACCACAGGCTGCACATAATTATACATCCCCACAACGGTGGGTCGCAGTAGTTTCTGTCCGGTCATAATGCATATATATGCCAGAAACGTGCCGCATAACACCACATAACAGGCTCCTGCGATCTCACCGGGGGTAAGCTGTGTCCATGGAAGCGACACCAGCTTTACAATCGAAAAGGGTGCCAGCACTATGGCTGCGAATGTGAACATCCACTTCATCAGAGTGACGAGCGAATATTTTTTTATAAAGTTCTTATACAGCGTAAGATATAGCGCATAACTCAACTGGGCAAACAGAACCAGGATATCGCCCAGACGCGGGTTTGAACCTGAAGCAGACTTAAGCGCACCACCTCCTATCACAAGCAACAACGCACCAGAAGCTCCCAGCGCTATGCCACAACATTTTTTCCATGTTATGGGTTCTTTCAGTATCAACGCCGCCAGCAACATCACCCACAGCGGCATGGTAGTAGTGATAACGGAAGCCTCACCCGGAGACGTAAAAGACACCCCGAATATAAAGCTGCCTTGGTTAAGAAGTATGCCCAACATTGCAGCACCGGCAAGCATAAGCAAGTCGCGCGGAGGCACATGCTCTTTCGGCAACGCAAGCGAAGCTATCCAGAACAGCATCGCGGCACCAAATATACGGAAGTCGGTCATGACCAACGGAGTGACCACCGCTCCGGCCATTACAATCTTAGCAATTGGCGACATCAGCCCCCACATAATATTCGCTCCCAACATTGCCAGGTGGCCGCGGAGCACTCCAATTCCTTTTTCCATAGTCCTGAAATGAAAACCGCTGCAAAGTTACAAATTATTTACATGCTTGTGCAGCCACACCGTTTAAATGTACCTGGCAAGCTGTATTTGGGTACACCAGGCTTCAATAACGGAAAAAAGCAAACCGGGCTCAATTCACATCGATCCCGGCTCAATCCTTATTGGCATTTGTATATGAAACAAACTTATCAGTATCCTTTTGTGGCGAAAAATTCTCGTAACCGGCACTTTAAGCAGATACTCGCCGAAACATCGGCCCGCAACCACTCTCGGCACCTCGCCACTGTTCATTCACTTATCATTCATTCAATTATTACTCCAATTAATCAATCATTCATTCAATCATTCAAATTCTCAATATCTTTGAAAGGGAGCTTCAATACTCCACTTTATCTTCTTTTTCAGCCCACTTCTCAAATGCACGGATAGTTCCGGCATCTTTGATGCGGATACAGGGGATTGACCTCTCCACCTGCGGTTTGCGGAGCTCGCGGTAAAGGAACCTGTCGGAAAAATTGATGCTGTCGGCATCGTCCTGGGTGTTCCCGTAATATATGCGGCTCACTCCTGCCCAATACAGCGCCGAAAGGCACATGGGACATGGCTCGCAAGAACTGTAGACCGTGCAGCCGGCAAGGTTGAAAGTGCCTAATTCAGCACATGCCTTGCGTATGGCGTTTACCTCTGCATGAGCGGTAGGATCGTTGTCAAGCGTAACTGAATTGGCTCCTGTAGCTACAATCTCACCATCACGCACTATGATTGCGCCAAAAGGACCGCCGCCACGATCAATATTCTCTTCAGCTATGCGCGCGGCTGCTTCCATAAAGCGCACATCCTGTGCCGTTATATTGTTGTCACCTGTTGTTTTCATGCTCATCTAATTTAGCCATTCAGCGTTATAACGCTTTTCCAACGCACAAAGTTAACAGGCCGGGGCTGTACATGACAACCAATGATAAGGCACCACGTCCTAACAACACAAACACACCTGATGGGGAATTAATGTACTGGTAGTATCTTCGTATCCCTTTGTTTATATCGGCACATCATGCCGGAGGTATGTCAGGTATCGCCGGCTCATCCCGGCAGAGGAATTAAGGTCTGTTTTCTTAAGCAGGGCAAAATAACAAAAGTTTCTTGAAACAACAAGCAAATTAATCGTTAATAAACGCTAACTGTAGACTCTATTACTACACAATCCCTGTTTGGCATGCTAGAAGAGGCATATCCACATGTTGTCCAAGCATGTTTTTTAACACCTTTGCCACATCTTTTCAATCAACCGAAGCGGTAAGCCTTACCACCTTTTCTGAATCTGGTGTGACCTGAAAACGCCTGGATGTCCTGTAACCGACAACCCACACAGGTTCATCATCGCAAACCAGCACCCACACACGCCCTTTGGCTGTAAGAGGTATTTTGGCTTCAGCTATAATAGAACTTACAGCACGGGTGCCATGCATCCCGAAAGGCGCAATGCGGTCGGCATGCCGCCATGGCCTCAGTTCCCACCGGTGACCGCCTTCAAGCACTCCTCCGTCAAGCCACATCTCCATGGGATTGCGTGAGGGAGAAAATTCCCCTGCAGGTAAAACATCCGCAGTAATGACCGGCCTGCCCGACATTTCCACATCATCCCCCTTTAATTCAACCAGCCTCCCCCTGTCAAGCAGGTAGCGCGCTCCCCCGCTGCCCTGGAATATTTTTCCAGAAGCCTCAGGATGTGACAATATTTTTTCCACTGTCGGCAATGCAAATTTACCGTCAAGCAGATGATAGAGTTTCGAGGCCCCCAAAGGGTCAGACAGCAAACCGGCAAGGACGATATCGCCCGATGGCGTTGTAAGCTCCTTACGTAATTCTTCTATGAACCCCCGTAGCAGATCAAGGTCCCTCCTCAGGTTTGACACACTGCGGCCCACTGCTTCCATGGCACCCGGAAACTGCGCTTCCAATGCGGGAAGCGTCTCAAGCCTGAGCCGGTTGCGCTTGAAATCGGGCTTCAGGTTGGTGGAGTCGGTGACATATCCCGTGCCTTCTGCTGCAAGGTATGCCGTAAGATCGCCACGTTCCACACCAAGAAGCGGACGCAGGATATAATCCCGCGCAGGGGGTATAGCTGCAAGTCCGCGCAATCCGCTCCCACGCAGCAAGTTCAGAAAAAACGTCTCAACATTATCAGACGCATGGTGAGCCGTAAGCAACGGCATGCCTGTGGCGGCGTGCTCGCTGTCAAACCACTCATAGCGCAATTCGCGTGCAGCCATCTCAACAGATTCACCGGTGGAGGCGACACGCGCATAAACATCAAAATGGCGCACTTTCAGTTCCACACCCATGCTAAGGCATAATTCGCGGCAGAAACGTTCGTCGCGGTCGCTCTCGGCACCACGCAGATGAAAGTTGCAATGCAATCCGACAGGCACATACCCGGCGGCGGCCACTGCCAGAAGCAGGGCCGTAGAATCGGCGCCCCCGCTAAAAGCCACCATCAGGGAACTTCCAGGAACGGCACCTTCCCGCATGAGCGTTTTGCCGACTATATCCGGTATTTCATTTCTGATATCCGACATACACACAGGCGCGTCAAGGTTGAAGATGGAGCGGCAAGCACCTGACCAGGTATTCGCGGGCATCTTCCCAAGGTATATATATCTGTGTCGAATCGGGAAACAGCGGCAACGCACGCTCGTTGAGATCGAAACGCACACACCATCCGTCCTTGTCGGTGCGGAAGAGTATCATCTGCAAGTTTGCCGCCATGGGCACCACATCAAAGTCTTTCCAGTGCAAGCCCACGGTGTCAAAATAATTTGTCATATAATAGCACCCGCGCAAGCGCATGAGTGAAAGGAGCGGCATAAGTGTCTCCGCATGCCCGAAACGCAATTCCACATTAAAACGGTTCCCACCCGCCACGGCTGCATCCGTCGTAGTTATGAGATCCAGCAGGAGATCGGACGCGATCAGCGCCGGTTCTGCAGATAGGGTGGTAGCCGTACGACGCAAGTAATGGCCGAGATTCTCGCATGCCCAGAGCGAATTAAGCTCGGCACGTGTGAAATATTTCTCAAGATCTATAGCCATTCCCATTGCTGGCAACCCCACAAGCACCTTGTATTCCGTCCACGACATGTCAAGCGCCTCTTTGTTGCTCAAGAAATCTGGATCGGTCAACAGTCGCCGCGCCGGAGAGGCCGGTGCGGTAGTTTCGAAAAACATATTATAGGGTGCATCCCATTCTTTGGAAGCAGACCACTCGATATAAGACTTGTCAACATCAAACGGACGCATCAGGGGGGATGTCTGGTGTCCTGAGGCGGTATAAAGCTCCACCCGGTTGTTGAGCCTGTCAAGCTGATGAGTGAACTCATACATGCTCATGACGCACCGGGGCGAATATGAACTTATGGCATTCACTTTACCGTTGATGAACAGTTTCGGGAAAGCGAGGAACATGCGCGACGCAATGCCACGCTGCTCTGCCATCCCGAGCGAATCCAGTGCACCCCACCGGTTATGCGAAATATCCGCGACGTAACGGGCCAGGGAAAGAAGTTCCTTACCCAGGGGAGCAAGCACTCCCGCCGAATCCGCACGGTTGAGAAAAGCTGTAAGCTCCACTGTTGTCTTTGCAGAGGAAAGGTACCGTGCGCCATGCCGCCCGACATGGTTTACAAACACCGGAGTAAGCGAATCAGGATATGTGGAAGGCTCTTCCGGAGCCGGATATGGCTTGGCCGAACCCAGACAATCGTCTACGGGATAGTCCGTGGCCATAGGATCGGCACCCGACATGACTGAAGGCGCCACACATATAAGCCCTATGACCAACAATTTCAGGAATCTGTTCACGTTTTCGTTCGGTTTTGTTAATTTTGTATCAGAAAAGTTTGTTGACAAACTTAGTGAATTATGATGAATCCACAAAATATAAAAACCGCCATCGAAGGAAAAGTTCCCTCTGAAAGACTTAAAATAATAAACGGACTGCTTGACGAAACTCCGGAAGACGCAAATCTGCTTGTGGCACGCGGCAAAGTGCTTTGGAGTATGGGGCGTCGGGGGGAAGCCATGAGCGACTACACACTGGCGGCAAAACTTGACCCTGACGGTCCGGCGACGCTGCTTATCGAGCACTCCAACTCTATAATGGATTTCTTTAACCCCGATCTGCTTAATCCCTGAAAATTTCGTAACTTCGCGACATGAAGCCATTCACCCTCAATCTAAAAGGGAAACTCATAGAAATAAACCGTCCACAAGTGATGGGTATACTCAATGTGACTCCCGACTCGTTCTATCAGGGATCCCAGTCATTCGGCGAATACGAGGCTACCAGGCGAGCCGCCACGCTGATAGAGGAAGGTGCCGACATGATAGATATCGGAGGATATTCATCCCGTCCAGGCGCCTCACCGGTACCCGTAGAAGAGGAATTACGAAGAGTACGCATGGGCGTGGAGGCCATAAGGCGTGTCAGCGGGGATATACCAGTGTCAGTTGATACATTCCGCTCGGAAGTGGCACGCAAAGCCGTGGAAGAATGGGGAGCGGATATAGTAAACGACATATCGGGAGGATCGCTTGACCAGGAGATGTTCGCCACTGTAGCATCCATGAAAGTACCATATATACTCATGCACATGCGCGGCACGCCACAGACCATGCAGAACCTTACCGGCTATACCGATGTGACGGCAGAAGTGGCGGCCGAGCTGTCACGCCCGCTTGAAATTTTAAGACGCATGGGAGTGGCAGACATAATAATAGACCCGGGATTCGGTTTTGCCAAAAACATCGGGCAGAACTATGAGCTTATGGCCAACCTCAGGCACCTCAGGCATATGCTCGGATGCCCCATACTCACAGGCATATCACGCAAATCAATGATCACCCGCCTGTGCGGCATCGAACCGGAAAAGGCACTCGCCGGCACAGTGGCGCTTAACACAGCCGCCATACTTTCCGGCACGGCGATAATAAGGGTTCATGACGTAGCCGAGGCCGTACAGACCGTAAAAGTGACACAAGCGCTTATGGAAGCGGCTTCCGGGACACAAGATGAATTTTAACCACACGACAAACAACCAGTGACAGAAAGTGATTGAATCATTCGGAATAAAAGATATACTTGACATAGTAATAGTGGCGCTTATGCTCTACTATCTCTATAAAATCATGAAAGAGTCGGGCACAATAAACATCTTTTATGGTGTGCTCGCTTTCGTGCTGGTATGGGTGGTAGCAGCCGAAATACTTGAAATGAAGCTCATAGGCACCATTCTTGACAAAGTGATGAGCATCGGGCTGCTGATACTTGTGATCATATTCCAGGATCAGATAAAACGGTTCCTTGTGGAACTTGGGTCAAAAAAGAGGTGGAAATTCCTCACATCGCTCTTCCATCATAGAGGAAAGGAGAACACCGAAGACATACATGCACGCGTAATGCCCATAGTATATGCCTGCATGAACATGTCAAAAAGCAAGACAGGCGCACTTATCGTGATCCAGCAAGATGTGCCACTTGAAAATTACGAAAAAAGCGGCGACATAATCAATGCCGAAATAAACTCGCGACTGATAGAAAATATCTTCTTCAAAAACTCCCCCCTGCACGACGGGGCGATGATAATAGACAACGGCCGCATAAAGGCTGCCGGATGCATACTCCCCGTAAGCCACGACACTGATGTGCCGCGTGCACTCGGACTGCGCCACCGTTCGGCACTCGGCATATCCCAGGCCACAGACGCTTTCGCGATAGTAGTCAGCGAGGAAACCGGCAACATATCGGTAGCGCACCACGGCCGGCTCTCTACCCGCCTTAGCTCCACCGAGCTTGAGAAACGCCTATCCCACCTGGCTATCATCTGACTTTCAACTTACATGTATGTACCTGTAAAAATAAAAGAGAGTGTCATAATGGTCCATCCGGGTCGTCGCCTGATGGATTCGGGTTCGGTCATTGACCAAAGTCAACTCCCGTCACCCTCACCCTCAGGCTCCTGCCATCTGGAACCATTCTTGGCTGAGCCAAGCGACCACAGGTCGATGACTGACAGCACCCTCGCCATCAGGACAGAAACAAGTCGGCGTGTCAAAATTCATGAATTTTGACACGCCGTCTTTTATTTGCTGCGGTAAAATCTATGCAAACAGAATGGCAAAATCTGTTTCGCACATGGAATATATTGCCGGAACCTGATTATTTCAAGGAGGCTTCTACCGCTGCGGTGAAGTCTTGTTCTGGGATAAGGCCTACGGTTGTGGTATAACTGCCGTCGGGTTTGATGTAAGCTACCATAGGTATGTTCTGTACGCCGTACTGTGCAACAAGTTCGGGATGCACATCCACGTCAACACTATAAAAAACGGCCTTTGAGGCAAAGTTTTCCGCCACTTTATCAAAAATGGGGGCAAACTGGCGGCATGGACCGCACCAAGTGGCATTGAAGTCAATGACTACCAGTTTGTTCTCTTCAGGAGCAATGGCAGCACCTTTTTCAAGCACAATCACAGCGTGGTCAGGTGCTTTCTGCCCAATTGCTTCAGTGGCAACCTCGGCGCCATTTTCGCTTTTCTGTCCTGAACCGCAACTTGCCAACCCCAGGACACTTGCGGCAGCCACAAATGCCGCCGCTAAAATTCTATTGATTTTCATGTTTTGTAAATTAGTTTTCAGAAGAATCCGAAATGCCATAAAAATCAAGCTGTCTTATTTCTCGCTTACAAAAAACATTTGCTTGATCCGGCATGCTCCGGCTTCTTATTTCTCTATAATATACAACAGCGGGAGGCAACGGCATGTTCTTTAACATCGCCACCTCCCGCTGAAATTCGATCATTCTATTTTCTGACGCTGCTTATCAACCGAGGACAGCTTTAAGAGCCTCGTTGGTGTTGTGGACAGCTTCGGCGCTCTTCTTGAACGCAGCTTTTTCGGCTTCATTGAGGTCGAATTCAACGATTTTCTCTATACCGTTGCGGCCTATGATCGCAGGCACACCTATGCAAAGGTCGCTTTCGCCGTATTCGCCTTCAAGGAGTGCTGAACATGAGATGAGTTTCTTCTGGTCATGAAGCACAGCTGCTACCATCTGTGCCGATGCGGCGCCGGGAGCATACCAAGCGGAAGTGCCTAGGAGCTTGGTAAGGGTAGCACCGCCTACCATTGTGTCAGCTGCAACTTTCTCAAGCTGTTCTGCTGGGAGATATTCCGATGCGGGCACACCGCGGTAAGCGGCGAAACGGGTCAACGGGATCATGGTAGTATCGCCATGTCCACCGATTACTATACCTTCTACTTCGGTTGCGTTGGAGCCGAGAGCTATGCTGAGGAAATATTTGAAACGCGCGCTGTCAAGTGCACCACCCATGCCGATGATACGGTTTTTAGGCAGACCTGAAATCTTGTGGATGAGGTAGGTCATGGTATCCATTGGGTTTGCCACACAAATGATCACGGCATTGGGAGAATGTTTGAGCACATTCTCTGTAACAGACTTGACAATGCCTGCATTTACACCGATAAGCTCTTCACGGGTCATGCCAGGCTTGCGGGGAACACCTGAGGTGATTACCACCACGTCGGAATCGGCAGTCTTGGCATAGTCGTTGGTCACACCTGTAAGACGTGACTGGAGACCGAGGATATTGGCGGTCTGCATGATATCCATGGCCTTCCCTTCAGATACGCCCTCTTTGATGTCGATGAGCACAACTTCGTCAGCCACCTGAGTGGTAACCAAAACATTAGCGGTAGTGGCGCCTACATTGCCGGCGCCTACGACTGTTACTTTTGACATAGGTTCAATGTTTTAAAAAACAGTTATGGTTGTTAGTTGTTGAATGCTTGTCATGCACAGCCATGCCCAAATACCGGGCAAAACTGTTTGAACAATGCAAATATACAGAAATATTTCTGTATTCTGCGTATTTAACCAAATTTTTAAAACATCATTTTTACCGTAGGAATGAGCGTGCTGTAAAATAGAGGCCGAAGGAGATGCCTACATTCCAGTTCGCACCTGGATAAGACAGGTAATTGGCATAAGCGCATACAGAAGCGAACGGAAGATTATATACCAGATCCAGCTCTGCTGCAAATTCAGGATTTGAGAACCACTTCCCGTACCGCACACCTGTAACCCCCTCCTGCTCTATCCTGCGGAAGGGCATGAATGCCGTAGCTGTAAGACGCACCTGTGCCCTGTTGAACGGCTTCCAGATGGGAACCAGACCGGCTGCGGCGAATGAATTGGCATGGAAAGCCTTGTTAAACACATCTTCCATAGCCGGTGTAGGAGTATAGGATGGCGCATTGACCAATGAAGAATAATATGTGTTGAGCAGATGGCGGTTTGAAACAAGCACGTCCCAGACTACTCCAAGCGAGAACGGGCGGCAAAGGCTAAAATAGCTCTCGCCTTTGAATTCCGCCTGGAACCAATGCATATTCTCATCATAGTCATGCCTTACCCCATTCTCCGCATGAGTATGGTGATAGCGGCCAAGGGTCTGCATGACGCTTACGTCCAAGAACGTCCCGCTTGAAGGGTAGCTATTGTTATCCAGCGAATTATATTCAAACCGTCCCACCGCCTGGCCAAGATTCATTTTAGTCTCTTCACGGCTTGATTCGGTAAAATCAGCCCGGTCATTGGAGTAGAATTTATTGCGCGACTGGCCTCCTCCGACCCCAACAAGAGCTTTTGCCCTTCGCCCGACAGCCCAGGAATAATTCAACCTTCCGAAACCTTCATAATGGCTTATGAAAGCGGGCGAATTATCCTGATAGAACAATTTGTCGTTCTCATAATAACGCTGCCTGCTATACACCCCTTGTAACTCAAGAGCCGACGGCAACGTATTTGAAAGGTATAACCTGCCATCAAGCTGCGCTGCCATATAACTCTGTCCGATCCATCCCATCAGCCGGGTATCCCACGAACTGAACGACATGCTTGAATAATCCACCGAAGCGAAAATCATCGAATTGATGGATGAGGTAAGAAAACCGCCTCCCCCTATAGTAAAATTATCCTTAAGGCTGGCATCAAGCTCAAGCGTAAACAGTCCGGTGGTGTCATTGTATATGGCATGTGGCATAAGATTGCGTATTTTTCCGGGACTCAGCGCACGGTAATATGCAAGCCTTGCATGGTCTATGCCGAAGGTGTCGGTGCGGGCACTTTTAAAAAGGTGCTCAAGATAATCGTTCTGGGCGGGAGTACCACCCATGGCCTCCACTTTGTCAAAACGCAAATACGGGGATCCCGACTTGAAAACGGCACGGCGCAAACGGCGTGTTTCAGCAGGAATGCGAGCCGTGACACGGCTTTCTATAGAGTCCATGAACTCCATTCCGCGTTTATATCCAATGGCATATATCTCCTTTGCCTTTCCGAAGTCAAGCAGCGAGAAACGGCTTACGTCCACATGTATATGTATCCCTTCGTCTGCGGGAAGGTCATAATCGTTATTCTGGATTATCATGTTCTCAAGCTGTGAAACGATACCAGCAGAGGGGGTCGCCTCCTCGGAATGCACATCCACCCCTATCATGATGGACGGCGCGAAGTCCTCACGCATCACATCTACAGGAAAATTATCGTATATACCACCGTCGTAAACGTCCACCCCGTTCATCTTTATGGGCATGAATACTGCCGGGAAACTCATGGAAGCGCGTACGGCATCGGAAAGGCTTCCCGAGCGGCACACGATCTTATGTTTGTGCACGACATCGGATGTGACACATCTGAAAGGCACGAAAAGTTTGTCAAAATCTCCACCGCACTGTGCCGTATATGCAGCGAACAGATCCATGAAAGCGAAATTCATGGGAAGTGGAGATATAAGGCTTGCCGGTATCACATTTGTAGCCAAAGCCGAATCCGCCGGATGCAGGTTTATATTAAGATGCCCGAAAGCCGGTGTCTGCGGTTGCCTGAGAAAATAATATGTAAGATTAGGGTCTATCTGTCCGGTAGACCACATCGCGAATCCTGGGGAAAGGATAAGCTGCATCATCTCGTCGGGAGTATACCCCGCGGCATAAAGGCCTCCAACGATAGCTCCCATGGATGTCCCCGCAACATAATCAATAGGTATGTTATGATCCTCAAGCGCCTGGATAACACCTATATGTGCGATCCCTTTAGCACCGCCCCCACTTAGCACAAGACCTACAGACTGGGTTGACGGCACAAAAACACCCGTGATAGTGTCTGATGAGGACGCACCACACACATGCGATACATAAAAAAATAACAATATGGCGGTTATGGTTCTCTGTATCTCTGATGATATCATCTTTCTCATAGAATAAACAGTTGTTATTGAAACAAACAGACAACTGCGTCTGTTCAAGCATGGTAAAAAGGTTTGCCTTTTTCAAAAAACTACTGCAAAAATAATCATCAGAAAAATAAATTCGCTATATTTGCACAACTAATTTTAACACCAACATTATGGATACCTACAACCAACCACAACAAACGCCCTACCGTTACATCGGATTCGGCGATGCCATCCAGATCTGCTTACGCAAATACGCCACTTTCAGCGGTCGTGCCGACCGTGCAGAGTACTGGTGGTGGATGCTTTTCAATTTCATCATAAGCGCAGTTTGCGGAATAATTTCCGGAACACTTTTGGTTATCTTCAAGGGATCGTTTATCGGAAGCCTCTTCACTTTACTGAATTACGCCGTGGCGCTAGCGTTCGTTATCCCGAGTCTGGCAGTGGCATGGCGCCGCATGCACGATATCGGCAAAGGTGGCGGCTGGTATTTCATCAACTTTATACCGTTGGTAGGAACAATCATATGGATCGTATGGTGCTGCCGTAAAGGGGAACCTGTTCCCAACCGTTTCGGCGCTCCTGAAGCCTGATATGACACAAATAAACCAATCCGGCCGGTAAATGCAACATTTACCGGCCGGATTGGTTTATCGTAACAACAGCCAAACTCACGAATAAAGGAAACGCTTGATTGACTTTTTAGGCGTTTTTTCAAATTCGTGGGGTGTAAGCTGCACATGGTCCACTTTTTCATAAGGGGCCACAAGGGCATTAAGCTCTACACGGTTATGCTCCATGATTTCATGAAGCTGTGCGACTTCAACGCCATCGGCGTCCATACGCTCATAATCAGGGTATACAAGCGCTGTCAGACCTTTTCCACGCTCCACGACAAGACTCTCAGACACATAAGGCATATTGTTTAGTTTAGCTTCTATTTCTTCCGGATAGATATTCTGCCCCGAAGCACTGAGTATCATGGTCTTATAACGTCCCTTTATAAATAATGTGCCATCGGCGGATCGTGTGCCCATGTCCCCTGTATGAAGCCATCCGTCAGCATCAATGGTCTGCTCTGTTATATCAGGACTTTTATAATATCCCTTCATACGGTTCTGTCCACGCACACATATTTCTCCAGCGATATTCTCAGGATCATCGCTGACAATCTTGCTTTCCATATTGGGCAGAGTGCGTCCGCAGCTGGTAGGTACAAACTCACGCCACGGCGTATAACTTATCAGAGGGCCGCACTCGGTCATGCCATATCCTACGGTGAACGGGAATTTTATCTTATGGAGAAATGCCTCAACCTCTCCATTAAGGGGAGCACCCCCGATAATCACCTCTTCAAATTCTCCACCGAACGCCTCCACCAACTTGTTGCGTATCTTGGCATATATGGCACCGTCAATAAGCGGAAGGGCAAGCGCCCATCTTATGGCACGCCGTGTGATCATCGGCACAATCTGTTTGCGATATATCTTCTCAAGAATCAAAGGCACACAGATAACCAGGTTAGGACGCACCTGGGCCATTGCGGCAAGCAGAAGACGGGGAGTGGGAGTTTTTCCGAAAAGCGTCACGAACGTACCTACCGCAAGCGGCACAAGCATATCGAAAGCACATCCGTAGGCATGCGCCAGAGGCAGGAACGACAGCGCGCGCGAGCCTTCGTAATGGAGACGCGACTGGACACCGAACATCACATTGCCGCAAACGTTGTCAAAAGTCAGCATCACACCTTTGGAGAACCCCGTGGTGCCGGATGTATAGTTTATAATAGCTGTAGCATCCTTGTCAACCTCCGGATATCTTACATCCTCCGGATTAAAACCGCTTTTATATACGGAACGGAAACGGCGTGTCAGATTCCGCACCACACGCTCTACAGGAGCTTCACCGCCAGCGGTACGCTCTGCAAGCACATGACGCGTCTCAAGGGAAATAACAGATTTCAGACCTGGCATGCGGTCAAATTCATAAGTCTCCCATATTGACTGGCTGATAAACAACAACGACGCACCGCTATGGTTTATAATGTGCATTGCGTCATGCGGGTTGAAATCGGCAAGAATCGGCACTATCGTAGCCCCGTAGGTTATAGTCGCCATGAAACACATTACCCATGTGGGCGAATTTTTGCCAAGAAGCGCCACTTTATCCCCCTTTTTGATTCCGATTTGTTGGTAAAAGAGGTGTATACGGGCAATACGGCGAGCCATTTCGCCATAACTCAGAATTTCGTCGGAGCCATATTCAGTCAACGCAGGCAACGACCAGTTGTCACGGAAACTTTGCTGATAAACCTGAAGTATATCAGCCTGGTATGATTTATTTTCCATTACTCGTAAGATCTTTTCGCATCCTTTTCAAAAACTGCCCGCTTTACGACAGCCCATGGTATTCAAACCACCGAAAAGGCCAATTGGTTATAAACAAACGCGAATTTTCCTGTGCCAAATTTACGACATATTTTCAATACAGCCAAAACTGGCATAAATTACAAGTTGTGGAGATAATGGTTTTTGACTATTTTTGCAGCAGAAAGACCGCTAAAGGGAATTAGTTGTTTTCAAAGGCAATTAAGCATGCCTCCCGGTCGTTATAATTATTATGAAGACTGATAAATTGAGAATTTCTGACACGGCAATCATAAGAAAGGTTATTTCAGTAATTTTACCGGTACTGGTATCTGCGTTAATGCTGCCTGTTATCAGTTCCTGCGGCGCGAAACTGTCTGTTGCCAACGAACAGTTTGAGCGCGGCGAATATTTCGATGCATCAAAAACCTACCGCAAGGTCTACAACAAACTGACCAAACGTGAGCAGAGGCCACAACGCGGAGTGGTCGCATATCAGATGGGGTTATGTTATGACAAACTTGGCATGAGTGCCCGCGCCTCATCAGCCTTTGCCAACGCCATACGCTATGAATACCCCGACAGCACAGCCATACTGCTTATGGCAAAGGCTCTTCAGGAGGAGGGGAAATATGCGCAGGCACAGAAAGCCTATGAAGATTATCTTGCACTGGATCCGGAAAACGCCGTCGCCGCCAACGGACTTGCCGGATGCAGATTCGCACTCGCACAAAAAGGCAACCCGACACGATATGTGGTAAAAAACGCGAAACTGTTCAACTCCCGCCGCGCCGATTTCGCCCCGATGTTCATAGATCCGGCACAGGCCGACGTGCTTTATTTCACCACGACAAACGAAAAAGTCACCGGTAATCAGAAAAGCGAAATAACCGGCATGAAAAAAAGCGATGTATGGATGGCACGCAAAAATGAAAAAGGTGAATGGCAACGTCCAGAAGCCGTAGAAGGGGAACTGAACACCGAGTTTGACGAAGGGATAGTTTCGTTCAGCCCAGACGGCTCCACCATGTATCTCACCAAGGCACGGCGCGAACCTAATTCACACACCGGAGTGGAAATTTTCACCTCCCAGCGTTCAGATGCAAAATGGAGCGCACCCGTAAAATACGACATCACATCAGACACCATATCAAGCTACGGGCACCCGGCAGTCTCGCCCGACGGCAACTGGCTTTACTTCACTTCCGACATGCCGGGAGGCGCCGGGGGAAAAGACCTGTGGCGCATCAATCTGCGTGAACGGCAGGGGTCGCTTGAAAATCTTGGGGAATTTATCAATACCCCGGGCGACGAGATGTTCCCCTACGTGCGCACAGATTCCATACTGTATTTTGCCTCAGACGGCCATCCAGGTTTCGGCGGACTTGACATTTTCCGTGCCACACTCACCCCGTCGGGAGGATGGAAAGTAGAAAACATGGGAGCACCTATGAATTCCCCGGCAGACGATTTCGGCATCACATTCGGAAAGGGTGAAAGCGGGTATTTCAGTTCCAACCGCACCGACGGACGCGGATATGACCATATCTATTCTTTCGAATTACCAGAACTGCAGATATGGATATCCGGATGGGTGCTTGACAAAGATGAGGAACCTGTGCCAAACGCCGTAATACGCATCGTTGGCAACGACGGAAGCAACCAGAAAGCATTGGCTAAACCAGACGGCACTTTCCGCTTCCCCTTGGAAAGAGGCATAAGCTATGTGATGCTCGCAGGAGCACAGGGCTATCTCAACGCAAAACAGGAATTCACGTCAGACACTGCCGAAGAGGATGCGGAGTATGGGGTAGACTTCATTCTGGCTTCCATCAACAAACCTGTTGTCATTGACAATATCTTCTATGATTTCGACAAGGCAACCCTTCGTCCCGAATCCAAGACCGGCCTTGACGAAATGGCCCAAGTGTTACGCGACAATCCAAATGTGACCATAGAAATGGCCTCGCATACAGACCGGTGGGGATCAGAAGAATACAACATAGACCTTTCCGGACGACGTGCAAAGTCAGTAATAGATTATTTGATATCGGTAGGCATAACACCTGACCGCCTGCAAAGCCAGGGATACGGCAAAAGCCGGCCGAAAACAATAACAAAGAAACTGGCACGGCTATATCCACAATTCAAGGAAGGCGATGTGCTGACTCCCGAATTCATAGAGCAACTCCCCGAAGCAGACCAGGAGGTGGCAGACCAGATCAACCGCCGTACCGAATTCCAGGTACTCTCCATAGATTATAACATGTTTTGAAACATTGACCACTACTGATGGATAAGTTTTTCACAAGGGTGACCATTGAGCCATCAGCCACAAAAATATCCCGTGATGAGGCAGTATGGACCATCGGCTCATGCTTTTCCGACGAAATCGGGCGCCGCATGGAAGAAAGCGGTTTCAACATACGCCCCAATCCACTGGGCACACTTTTCAATCCGGCATCAATCTGCCGGCAACTCAGACGGGTTGCAGAAGGGAAACCATATGACTTTACTGAACTTTACGAGCACAACGGCCTTTGGCACAGCCATGACTTCCACGGCTCCTTTTCAGCGACGGAAGCCACAGACGCCCTAAGGAAGATAAACCATGCCATAGGTTCACTGCATGCCGGACTGCCATCTCTGCGGCATCTTATACTTACCTTAGGATCGGCGCACGCTTTCATATCAAAAGATACCGGCTGCGTCGTGGCAAACTGCCACAAACTCCCTCCCGACCGTTTTGACGTGACAGACCTTGACACGGGGAGTATTGCGGCGGACTTGGGTGAGACGCTTAAGCTCCTGCGCAGCCATGCGCCACAGCTTGAAGTAATAATTACCGTAAGTCCGGTACGCCACAAGGCATACGGCCTGCACACCGACAAACTGTCAAAAGCGCGCCTGCTCCTTGCCGCCGACATCCTGTGCTCACACGGCGATGCCACATATTTTCCGGCATATGAAATAATGAACGACGAGCTGCGTGATTACCGGTTTTATGCATCAGATATGGTCCATCCGTCTGATCCTGCGGCAGAGCATATCTACACCCACTTTGCCGAAACATTTTTCACACCCGCCACCATCAACGACGCCGCGCGTTCACGCAAAGAAGCCAGAAGACTCAGGCATAGGCCGCTCCACGAATAACAACCGGTGGCCCGGAAATCACAAACCGGCATACCCCCCGATATTAACAACTATCATTAACACCATCAACCGTGTCATACATTCTTTCAGACATAAGCGCCATACTCTCAGACATACCACAACCGCGAGACCTGAACTCACCAAGCAGAATAATCAACACATTGCTTACAGACAGCCGTTCACTGATCGATCCCGCACACAGCCTGTTTTTCTCCCTGCGCACACAGCGTGCCGACGGGCACAGCTACATCGGCGAACTTTATGGCTGTGGGGCAAGGGCATTCGTTGTCGAAACAGATTTCATGCATGCCGGCCAGTATCCTGAAGCCGACTTCATCGTAGTGGAGTCTACTTACGACGCACTCTTGGCGGTAGCTGCCGCAAACAGACGTGCCAATCCCACTCCGTCTATCGCCATAACCGGCTCACGCGGCAAAACGCTGGTCAAAGAATGGCTCTACCTGCTGCTGCGCGACAACTACCGCATAAGCCGTTCGCCACGTAGCTTCAATTCACAGATAGGAGTGCCACTTTCAATATGGCAATTTAACAGCGAGACATCGCTTGGCATCATTGAGGCTGGCATATCGGCCACCGGTGAAATGAAACGGCTGGAAAGCGTGATACGCCCCGACATCGTAATACTCACATCCATAGCATCGGACCACAACGAAGGTTTTGCAGACATTCACGAAAAAATCAGGGAAAAACTACTTCTGGCAAGCCATGCCACCACTTTGATATATCCGGCAGATGATCCGCTCGTTGTGGAGGCGGTAGAGGAGATGAGTGCGTGCGGGACATTGCCGCCGGGGCTTGTTAAAATAGATTCTGCCGGATACCTCCCACAGATAGAGAGCGGGGATTTACCCATGCTCTCCCTGCCATGGGAACGCCGCAATGCCGCCACATGCCTTGCTGCCTTGGTCGCCCTGGGGTTCAGACAAGAAGAGGCCCTTGACCGTATCCATCGCCTGCGCAAAATGGGCACACGCCTGAAAGTAACCAATGGCGTAAACCACAACCTGCTCATAACAGACGATTACCTGTGCGATCTCCATTCCCTCTCACCCGCGCTTGATTTCATGGCAAGACGCGCCACACCGGATCGGTCCACAGCATTAATAATCACCGATATGGACCATGAAGCAGCCACAACGGAGGAAACTTATTCCGAACTGGGACGGTTATGCGACATGAGAAAAATCGGCACAATCATCGGAATAGGTCCCGAGATCTCCAACAACACAATCCGACAAGGCAAAAACGACCGTTTTTTCACCTCTGTGGAGGAAGCTGCCACAGCCCTGTCAACCACCGACTTCGACCACCAGCTGATATTGCTTAAAGGCTCACCGGAAATGCCCCTTGACCGCATCACGCACATGCTTGAGGCACGCACACATGAGACTGTGCTTGAAGTGAACCTTGATGCGCTGGTAAACAACTTCAATTTCTACCGTTCACGCCTCCATCCCGAAACCGGAATAATAGCCATGGTAAAAGCCTCAGGCTACGGGGCGGGGTCCTACGAACTCGCCAAAACCCTGCAAAGCGCAGGGGCTGCATACCTTGCCGTGGCTGTGCTGGACGAAGGCATCGACCTGCGCAACGCCGGGATAACCATGCCCATAATGGTCTTGAATCCCAAAGTGCTCAATTACCGGCAGTTGTTCAGCTACCGGCTTGAACCTGAAATTTTCAGCTTTGACATACTGCACGAAATAATCTGCCATGCAAGGCGCCTGGGAGTAACCGATTATCCGGTACACATCAAACTTGACACCGGCATGCACCGCCTCGGTTTCCTTGAAAAAGACCTGCCTGCGGTAATTGAAATAATAAAAGGACAAAACAATATCAAGATCGCATCTGTCTTCTCACATCTTGCGACAGCCGACTGTCCGGACATGGACGACTACACGGAAATGCAGTTAAGCCTGTTCGACCGCAACTCACGTACTATTTTAGATGCATTTCCCAATTACCGCATCAAACGCCACATCCTCAATACCGCAGGCATAATACGCTACCCGCAATACCAGTATGACCTGGTACGTCCTGGACTGGGATTATACGGCGTACCTACACTGCGCGACGGTTCAGAGGCTTCCCTGAGACAGGTATCCACCCTCAGCACCATAATAATATCAATCAAGGAGTGGGAAGCCGGAACCACCATCGGCTATGGACGACGGGGAGTGCTCAGGCGCCGCAGCCGCATAGCCACCATCCCTATCGGATATGCCGACGGCATAAACCGGCGAATGGGGTGCGGCACGGTAAGTTTTCTCGTAAACGGGCACCCCTGCCCCACCGTAGGCAGCATATGCATGGATATATGCATGATTGACATTACAGACGCCCCTGCTTCAGACGGCAATAAGGCCGGCCATCCAGAAGTAGGAGACAAAGTTGTGATCTTCTCCCCAGACAATCCAGTGACTCCTATGGCAGACAGCCTCGGCACAATACCTTATGAACTGCTCACATCTGTCAGCCCACGTGTGAGAAGGTTGTATTACACCGAATGATACTGTCTATTCCCGTCCTTCCAAACGGCACATAGATATTTAGGCGCCGGCAATCCGACTTTGACATGACGGATTTGCCGGCGCTTCTTCAAATCAGCCATTCCACCCAAGGTTACAGTTGTTTTCAAAGGCCCTATATACCATATAATCAAGAATAAAGAAAATAAATTTAATATCTTTTTGGGAATAATGGAAATTTTTATAATTTTGCGGCGGCAGTGCGCGAAATAACACACTAATACAAGAATACAAGCATAATCAAAACAATAAAACTTTAAATCAATTAATACCAATTCAAAATTCTTATGAGAAAAAGAAACTACATTCTCATTCTGGGAATGGTGGGTGCTTTTGCAACGACGGCACAGACATCTCCCTATACAGGCAGTATGCCACCTACAGAAGGAAGTGCCGATTTTTATCTTTATCAGGTAGAAAGCGGCAAATGGCTATCTGAAAACAGAGCAAAAGGTGGAACATGGACAACCCGAGCCGAACTAGGGAAACCTGGCTTAGACGTAGAAATCATAAAAGTTGAGGGGGGGTACCGTATCAATCCGAAACTTAACGGCAACCATTCAATTAATGGCAATAACCTATGGATGGATACCGGAGACAAAGCCACCGTATGGGAATTCACACCTGTGGAAGTAGAAGGAGTTGACAACGCCGTGCTCATCACTGCCGTTTCCGGCCCCGGCGACGGTTATCCGCATGCATTGGGAACAGGGAATGACGGTTTTCTCTCTACAAACGCCCCGGAAGACAAAAAAACATGGCAGCTTGTAAGCCCCGAAGACCGTGCGGCATATATGACTGCCAACGCAGGAGAAGCAGATGCCACATGGCTTATACCCTGGCAGGACTTCGGCCGCAACAACGAGCGCAGCGCGTCGTGGACATTAAAACACGCCGATGACGGATCATCCATAGGCCACAACGGGATACAACGCAATGCTATCCGTGAAGCATGGAACAATGCCCGCTCCTACATGCACTATACGACTCTCACTGGTATTCCTAACGGCACTTACGAAGTACGTGTACAAGGTTACCAGCGCGAAAACTGGGATGCTTCCTCAACATGGGGAAGATACAATGCCGGAATCGCTCCACAAAGGGCTTATTATTTCGCCGGTGACGCATCACACCCGTTGATGAACATTGCCGACGAACAATTCACCGGCGACAACAAGCCCAGCGACCATCAGTGGGAAAAAATAGCAGCTATCGGACGATGGATCCCTAACAGTATGGACGCCGCATCCTACATTTTTGATACGGGCAGGTATTACAATCCCTGGATAAAGACCGTGGTGACAGACGGCACACTGACACTCGGCATCCTCAAACTGGAAGGTTCAGAGAGGGACTGGCTCATATATGACAATTTCGAAATGAGATATGTCAGCGAAAGCACTGAAGGTGCCGGAACCGGCAATCTGCAAGATGAGGTGAACGCACTTGTCGAAAGTCTTGACAAATATCCTGCAAACAAGCCGGAAACTGTGGTAAATGCCATTGAAAACGTCAAGACCGCGGCAAATGCTATCAAGCTGAGAAAAGCACATATGGATCTCATATCAGCACTTGGCACTTACATACCCGCCACAATCGGCACCTTCCACGACATATCTGCCCTCGCTGAGAATGAAGGCATTGATATGGAAGAGCATATGAACCGTTTCAACAATGCAGCAAACAACGGAGAGATAAACGAGGCAATAAAACAGCTTAGATACGCACGCCGCCGTGCCGCAGCTGAAAGGGAAGCCGACCATTTCAGCGGACACATACCTGTAGCCGGAGATTTTTATCTGTACAACGTCGGACAGCAACAGTTCCTTTGCGGAGGATCCGACTGGGGAGCACATGCCGCTCTCGGCATGCCCGGCGTGCTTATCACACTTGAAGCCGGAGATGCTGAAAATCTAGCGTTCCATATTGACACCCATCTTTACAACGGTGACAACAACCATTACCTCAACTACCGCGGCTACATGGATTGCCCGAAGGCCGGCCTATGGAAATTCGTAGCTGTAGAGGGAAAGACAGGCGTATATAACATTGTGCAAAACGACTACCAGGATGTGCACGTGGCCTGGAACCCCAACGCAAGTGTGAACGAAGGACAGGGTGACGAAACCACAGTAGGCACAGAATGCCGCAACCTCCAGGCCGACGACCTTGACTCACAGTGGAAACTTGTGACAAAAGAAGAACGCATGGCACTTCTGGCCGATGCCGCAAGAAACAATCCGGTGGATGTGACTTTCATGATAAAAAGCCCCGGCTTCAACAACCGCGAGAAAGCTGATGAAGTCTGGACAATGAACAATGGCAATGTATGGGATGTAGCAGGCAACCACAACGACTTTGCCCTTGAGTCATGGGACAAGGAGACATGCGACATATACCAATCTTTGGAAGGACTTCCCGAAGGTGTGTATACCATACATGTACAAGGCTATTACCGCAATGGCAAACATGCCGACCAACCGAATGCCGACCAGGCCCGGTATGCAATACTATATGCCGCCGAAGAGGGAGCGGAAGAAGCTGCTTATGCGCCAGTATCCCGTGCCGCCGGCGATCCGTCATCTGCGGAAACGCCACTCCCCAATGTACTTTCCGAAGCAGGAAAGGCTCCTGGTGAAGGTAACGATGCCATAGGAAGCGATGCCACCGTATACCATGTTCCCGATGCCGTATCGCAAGGCACCAACTTCTTCCGGCTCGGTCTTTACAACAGCAAAGTGGCTGTACACAAATACACCGACGACAGCACATTGAAAATCGGAGTCAAGAAAGACCAGCGCGACAATATCCAGGACTGGATGGTCATTGACAACTTCCGCCTGAAGTATTATGGCAAAGAGGCTACCACAGGAGTAGAGAATGTTGAATCTACAGAAGACGCCGCAACCGAAGACGGCCGCATCTTCAACCTGCAGGGTATCGAAGTTGCCAACCCCACCGTTCCGGGCATCTACATCCGCAACGGAAAGAAATTTATAATACGATAAATCCCCGCAACATATCTATTACCGCCATGGGCACATTGTAGCCCATGGCGGTAATACTTTTCATGCCATGTCTGCAAGAGCGATTTTTTTTGTACTTTTGCAGGTGTCAAGCAACAAGGATACCAATGTACCAAATGACCAAAATATCGCTGGCTGCAATGCGGCTATTGGCTTTTCTGACAATATTATCCGTCGCCCAGGAAATACCGGCGGAAAACATACCCACAAACAACGCGGGAATGGCCATGATGGAAAAAGAATGGCGGTTCAGCCTCGTCACATGCGCGCCCGGAAAGGAAATATACCAACTCGAAGGGCATACGGCCCTTAGGGCCACTCATAAAGGAGGGGCAGACCTGGCTATCAACTGGGGAGTATTTGATTTCGATGCGCCCAACTTTGTTTACCGCTTCGTAAAAGGTGAAACCGATTATATGGTGGCGGCTTACCCCTTCTATCTATTCCTTGAAGAATACCAAAAGGAGGGGAGGCGCGTAGTGGAGCAGGAGCTGAACATTACACCGCAACAGGCCGGTAACCTTATGAAACTGGTAGAAGAGAACCTTCAGCCCGAAAACCGCACATACCGGTACAACTACGTAAAAGACAATTGCGCCACACGCCCTCTCGCGCTTATAGAGCGGGCAACCGGAACAGAAATAACCCTCCCCTCCGCCGGCAACAGCGAAAATCCAACTTTCCGTTCCGAAATGGGTTCATACCATGCATCTTACCCCTGGTACCAGTTCGGAATAGACCTGGCACTCGGCGCCGGAATCGACTATCCTATAACTGAACGTGAACGCACATTCGCACCGGTCCGGTTATATGACGCCTTGGAAAACGCATGGTTCATCAATCCTGAGGGCAACCGTATCCCCGTGGTAAAATCAACCAACGTGCTTGTAGATGGAAAGCCAGAAGGGGTAGCGGAGGAGGCCACTCCATGGCCTCTCACTCCGGTAGCCACAGGCTTGTATCTTCTTGTACTGACAATTGCATTCAGTTTTAGGGACATAAGGCGACGCAGATTGTCACGCTGGCTTGACACTCTTATTTTCGGCGCCCAATTCCTGGCGGGATGCCTGCTGACTTTCCTGATATTCGTATCAGTGCATGAAGCGACCTCACCAAACTGGCTATACCTATGGCTCAATCCTCTCTGTATCATTGCCGCAGCAGGAGTATGGATAAAAAGGTGGAAACGTGCGGTTTATTGGTATCAAATTTGTAACTTTGCAGCGCTGATAGTGCTGCTGTCAGCCCACCATTTTTTCGGGCAGGCTCTCAATGCGGCTTTCCCGATATATATTTTGTGTGCGCTCGTGCGCTCTGGCACAGAGATTTATGTATTGCGTACACAACATGTATAATATCGTAACGCATTGGAAAACTACAACAGAGGTACATGATACCTTAAAAAAATTTCTAATCCAACCGCACTTTTTACCCCTGTAAAGCGTATTAACATGCGGAGAAAATTTAACAAAACTGAAAATTGAGTAAATTACAGATAAAATCGGGAGTCGTAGGGTTGCTAGTGGCAGCTCTCAGTTCCATCACAGTATCTGCTCAAAGCAATACGGGGAGCCCGGCCAAACGCCCCTCGCTTGTATTGGGTATTGTGGTGGAAGGATTGTCAACCGACTATATCGACTTGCTCAAAAGCCAATTCGGATCAGGCGGTTTCCGTCGCCTGCTTGAACATGGCGTCACCATTTCCGATGTGGATTTCGGCACTCCCCTTGATGGAGCCGCTGCCACGGCAATGATATTCACCGGAGCATCTCCCTCTGTAAACGGCATAGGTTCCGCCGGGATTTACGATCCTGAGACAAGACGGGTACGCTCGGTGTTCCTTGATCCTGAAACCATAGGCAACTTTACAGACGAGACACTTTCGCCACGTAACCTCACGGCATCAACCATCGCCGATGAACTGCGCATAGACGCCGGTGGGCTGGGATATGCATATGCCATAGCCCCTGAAGCCGCCGAAGCGATAATAATGGCGGGCCACGCCGGAAACAGCGCTTTCTGGCTCAACGACAACACCGGCAAATGGGCTACAACAACCTTCTACAAGGATCTCCCTACCCCTGCCCAGAACGCCAACCACCGCGCTCCCAACGAATACCGCCTTGACACACTCCAGTGGATACCGTCCATACCTGTGGAAAGGTTTCCTGATCTCCCGTCATACAAAAAACTGTATCCGTTCAGGCATACTTTCCCGCGCACCCAAGCCAACCGTTTCAAAGCATACAAGAACTCTCCGGCCGTCAATACCGACGTTACCGCCATGGCTGCCGATTATATCAAAGTGCTCACCCTAGGCAAACGGGAAAGCACCGATATGCTAAGTGTGGCCTACACACTCCAGCCATTCATGTTCGGTCGCGATCCCGATAACCGGACTGAGATGATGGACAGCTATCTTCGTCTTGACCGCGATCTGGAGCGATTGTTCGCATCAATAGACAGCGACGGTCCAGGTATGGACAATACACTTGTATTTTTAACAGGGACACCACTTACACGCCGCCAGCGACGCGATGACGAGAAATGGGCACTACCCTACGGTGAATTTTCTTCACGTAAAGCTGTCTCTCTTCTCAACATGTACCTCATGGCCATCTATGGCAACGGCGACTGGGTGACAGCCTACCATGACGGACAACTTTTCCTTAACCATAAACTCATAAAAGAGCGCAACAAGGACCTTACCGAGCTGCGCACCGAAAGCGCACGTTTCCTTACCCGGATGAGCGGAGTAGGAGACGCATGGACCATTGATGATATTTTAGACCGCCGTGCCTCTGAAAACCCCGAGGCAATGCGCCGTAACACCCATGTGGCAACGTCGGGAGATGTAATTGTCAACATATTGCCGGGATGGCAGGAAATTGACGATGACGAAGACACCGACACACCGCAGACAACCCAAAGGGCGGCTTCAGCAATGGCTCCCGCTTTCATATTGTCTCCAGGACTGCAAGCAGGCATCATCGGCACACCGGTGGATGCACGCGCCATAGCCCCGACTGTTACCGGCATGCTCCGCATCCGCTCGCCAAACGGTGCCGCGGTGGCACCGTTGCGCCTGAAACGCTGAACAGACGCGACTCCAATTTGAGCCTGTCTTCAACCAGGACACCCTCACACCACCTATAAATACACCGGCGCTCTCACTCCATTATCATAAATATTTTTACGAAAACAAAGCAACACAACATATTATAATGTCACTTCAAACGTTTCTCAGCAAACTATTCGGCAACAAGTCGCAGCGCGACCTTAAGGAAATAAAGCCGATAATTGATAAAATCAATGCAATCGGCCCAAGCCTCAAAAACCTCACCAACGACGAGCTGCGTGGAAAGATTGACGAAGTACGTGCTTCCATAGCCGCAGCAATCAAACCCGACGAAGATGCCGCCGCTGAACTCCGTCTCAAAGTAGAGGATATGCCATTCAACGAGCGTCAGCCTCTGTGGGACGATATAGACAAACATGAAAAAAACATACTTGACATACTTGAGGACCAACTCAACGAGCACCTGCCTATAGTGTTCGCCACAATGCGTGAAACCGGCGCACGTTTCGCCGCCAACGAAACCATAGAGGTTACTGCCACACAGCTTGACCGTGATCTCGCAGCGGAAGGGCGGGAGTTCGTGAGCATCGAAGGCGACAAAGCCATATGGAAAAACAAATGGATGGCTGGCGGAAATGAAATCACCTGGGACATGGTGCACTACGACGTGCAGCTCATAGGCGGCGTGGTACTTCACCAGGGCAAGATCGCCGAAATGGCAACCGGTGAAGGCAAAACCCTTGTAGCCACACTCCCGGTATTCCTCCGCTCACTCTCCCGCAAAGGCGTGCATGTGGTGACCGTCAACGACTACCTCTCAAAACGAGACTCGGAGTGGATGGGCCCGCTTTACATGTTCCATGGCTCCACAGTTGACTGTATTGACAAGCATCAGCCCAACACACCCCGTCGCCGCAAAGCATATGAATGCGACATCACTTTCGGTACCAACAATGAATTCGGTTTCGACTATCTGCGCGACAACATGGCAATGGCTCCCCAGGACATGGTGCAACGCAAACACTATTACGCCATTGTCGACGAGGTTGACTCCGTGCTTATTGACGATGCACGTACCCCGCTCATCATATCAGGCCCGGTGCCCAAAGGGGACGACCAGCTGTTCAACGAATACAAGCCTAATGTAGAAAAAGTGTTCCAGGCACAGAAACGCCTTGTCACACAGATTCTTGCTGATGCAAAACTAAAAATCAACAGCGAAGACAAAGAGGTGCGCAAAGAGGGCGAGTTGCTGCTGTTCCGTGCTTTCAAGGGTATGCCCAAATATGGCCCGCTGATCAAGTTCCTTAGCGAAGATGGTATGAAAAACGCGCTGCTCAAGACAGAAGCATATTACCTTCAGGACAACAGCCGCGAGATGCCTTTGGTTACAGATCCCCTGTTTTTCGTAATTGACGAAAAAAACCGCTCGGTGGAACTCACAGACAAGGGATTCGACGTGCTTACAGACCGCAATCAGGATCCCCAGTTCTTCGTGCTGCCCGACATAGCGGCCAAACTCTCCGATTTGGAGAATATCTCCGATCTCTCCGAACGCCAGCAGAAAAAAGATGAGGCAATGGCGGATTATGCCATCAAATCGGAACGTGTGCATACAGTGACACAGCTCCTGAAAGCCTATACCCTGTTTGAGAAAGACAACGAATATGTGATAGATGACAACAAAATAAAGATTGTTGACGAACAGACTGGCCGTATCATGGAAGGACGCCGATACAGCGACGGCCTTCACCAGGCTATAGAGGCGAAAGAGGGAGTGAAGGTGGAAGCTGCCACACAGACATTTGCCACTATCACTTTGCAGAACTATTTCCGCATGTACCATAAACTGGCAGGTATGACCGGTACGGCTGAAACAGAGGCTGGTGAGTTATGGGATATCTACAAACTTGATGTAGTGACAATCCCCACCAACCGTCCGGTAGCCCGTATAGACATGGACGACCGTGTGTACAAGACCAAAAAGGAAAAATATGCTGCCGTCATTGATGAGATAGTGCGTCTGCGCGAGGCCGGCCGTCCGGTACTTGTGGGCACCACATCAGTGGAAATATCAGAACTTCTGAAACGCATGCTTGACATGCGAAAGATACAATGCCAGGTGCTTAACGCCAAACTACACCAGCAGGAAGCACAAGTCGTGGCTCTGGCAGGCCGACCAGGCACCGTGACTATCGCCACCAACATGGCAGGCCGCGGTACCGACATCAAGCTACCCAAAGAGGTTAAAGATGCCGGAGGTCTGGCCATTATCGGTACAGAAAGGCACGAGAGCCGTCGCGTGGACCGCCAGTTAAGAGGACGTTCAGGTCGTCAGGGCGATCCCGGATCCTCCGTATTCTATGTATCGTTCGAGGACCAACTCATGCGCTTGTTCGCGACCGACCGTGTGATGAAAATGCTTGACACACTCGGCCTGAAAGAAGGCGAAATGATTGAGAGCAGCATGGTTACAAAAGCCATAGAAAACGCACAGAAACGTGTTGAAGAGAACAACTTCGGCGTGCGTAAACGTCTGCTTGAATATGACGACGTCATGAACAAACAGCGTACCTACATTTACAACCGTCGTCATCACGCCCTTCTCGGCGAGCGCATAGGCATTGACATCGCTAACATGATCTACGACCTCATAGAAAATCTGGTGATCAATTACGACCAGCCTACAGACTATGAGGAACTCTCCATGGAAATGATGCGTGTGCTTACGGTCGAACTTCCTTTCACAGCAGAAGAATTCCCGTCGTTAAGCCGCGAAGAGAAGGTTGAAAGGCTGTACGCCGCAACCAACGAAACCCTTGACCGCCGTACACAGCGCATAAAAGACGTTGCTATGCCTGTGATAAAGGACTGGGTGGAGAACCGCGGCGCTACAGGGCGCATACTTGTACCAATCACAGATGGGAAACGGATATTCCATCTTCGTTGCGACATAAACGAAGCATACGCTTCGGAATGCAAGTCAATCGTGAAGGAGTGGCATAAAGCCATACTTCTAGTCACTATTGATGAGCTTTGGAAAGAACATTTGCGTGAACTTGACGACTTGCGCCAAAGCGTGCAAAACGCTTCTTATGAGCAGAAAGATCCGCTGGTAATCTACAAAGTGGAATCGTTCCATATCTTTGAGTCCATGCTCAACAATCTCAACCAGAAGACACTCGCAGCTCTTATGCGTGGCCAGATCTTCGTACAGCCCGCACCACGTCCCACTAACGTATCCGTTGGTGGCGCACCTACAGACAAGGCCATGGAGAGCAACGAAGAAGAAACGGATGTTGAAGATCACAAAGAGGAGAAAGCTCCGGAGAAGGCTCCGGAACCAGCTCCTGAAATGAAACGTGCCATGCCTGAACGCCCCAACGACTACTCCCAGTATACCGCTTCGAAAGAAAGCCTGCCAGGAGAAAACGACCAGCGCCAGGCCATGGCAAACGCCGGAGGAGGCCAACATAAGGTCCAACCCATGAAAGCTGCGCCTAAAATCGGACGCAACGACCTCTGCCCCTGCGGATCAGGTAAAAAGTACAAAAACTGTCACGGCCGCAACGCCTGATCGCAGTCACGCTCTCTCTCCGCTTCTCTTTCATTAACATGCAAATTTTTTCATCAATATTATGGCTAACGACAATAACAATCCCGAATATCCCAATCCGGGAGGAGAAACTCTAAACGAGCGTTTGCGCCGCGCCGCTGCTATGGCACGCGGAGAACACCCAAATGTACAGCCACAACGCCATGAAGGATCTGGACCGCAACCAAATGCGGAACGCCCCTCTGAACCGGCTCCCGCCCCCCGGCAATCCCCTGCCCCACAGGAACCCGCCGGAGGACGCAATTACGACAATATTGAAGAATTCAGACGTTCGGCACGCCAACCGGAGCCGGAAACTGAGATGCGCCAGCGTCCTCCCCAACGTGAAGCGGAGCCACTCCACTATAACGAACCTTACCGGCAGCGTAAAGCAGATCCACGGAGACCATACCATGAACCTATTGAAGGAAATCATAAAGGGAAGAAAAACCCGATATTCTGGATCTCCATTCTGGCTGTATTGCTCCTGCTGGCAGTGTTGGCGGTATTTTTCCTGTCTGTAAGCCATAGCCGCGAGAGAGCCGAACAGCAGCAGCAAATAGAGCAATTGCAGCTGGCCAACGAACAGATACAGCTGGCCAATGAATATGACGCGCTCAACAATGAGTTTGCCCAATATGAAAACCAGACATCGCTGTTGGCAAACGATTCAATAGTCCAAAAATACTCGGCGGCCCGTGCACAGGTTGAAAAACTGTTGCAGGAACTCAAAAACGAAAAAAACAAGAGCGCTGCACAGATCAGCAAACTTAAAGGTGAGATCGCAACCCTGAAGGGGATCCTGCGCAATTATGTGGAGCAGATTAACGCCCTCAGCCAGGAAAACCAGGAGCTTCGCTCTGAAAACCAGGAGGTAAAAGCGCGCAACCAGCAGCTCAGCCAGAACATACAGTCTGTACAGCAAAGCAACAAGGTGCTAAACGAACGCATGACACTTGCCGAGAAGCTGAATGTGACAGGTGTGGCGCTGACACCGCTCAACAAAAAAGGGAAAAAGGAAAAGAATGTGACAAAGGCACGTCAGCTCATGGTCACTTTCACCATCCCGCAGAACAACTCTACTCCGGTAGGTGAGAAGACCATCTATCTTCGCATCACCAATCCTGAAGGAACTCTCCTCAGCGGTGGCGGGTCATTCAGTTTCGAGGGGGCAAACCTTGAAGCTACGGCTAGAAAAGCCATTGAATATGCCGGCGACGAAATCCCTGACGTAACCATCTACTGGGATGTGAACACAACCCTCACACCCGGTGACTACACCGTCGAACTCTTTGCCGATAATTTCCGGTTGGCGTCACGTAAATTTACTTTGAAAAAGTAAATTTACGCAAAAGAAGAAGTAAGAAGCAAGAGCATTAGAATTAAAGCAAAGATACATATGCCAATATACGGATTATAACACATGCAGTATGGCAGTTTACAGAATCTTGTGGTATGGCAAAAAGCCATGCATCTGGCAAAACATACTTACCAGATCTTGAAAGAATTTCCCATAGAGGAAAAATATGGACTTAGTGACCAGATCAGAAGATGTGCCATATCTGTACCATCAAATATTGCCGAAGGGTATGGAAGAATGTCGGATAATGAATTCTTGCGTTTCCTGGCCATTGCGAATGGCTCACTGTATGAACTTGAGACGCAAATATTATTGACCTCTGGCATCTTTCCATACCTTTCGGATAAATGCAATTCCATCTTACAGGAAATTACTGAAGAAAAAAAGATAATCCGTTCTTTCATTGCAACTATCAAAAAACGTATCCGATGACAAATCAATGATAGCCACGGCTAAGACCAACTTATTTGCTTCTACTTTACCCATAGTTTTCACAACAGTATTATTGCTTCGCTTCTAATGCTCTAAACTTCTTACTTCTACAAAATGGAAAGCCTTATATCGGATCTTGCGTTCATACTGCTGCTCGGGGCGGTGGTGACACTGCTGTTCAAGTGGATAAAGCAGCCGGTGGTGCTGGGATACATCGTGGCTGGATTCCTGGCCAGCCCCAACTTTACCCCCCTACCTTCGGTCACTACCGACGAGAACATTGAGTTCTGGGCACAGATCGGTATCATAGTGCTGCTGTTCTCCCTCGGCCTTGAGTTCAGTTTCAAGAAACTGCTCAATACCGGAGGATCGGCCGTCGTTACGGCGCTCATCATAGTGTTGGGGATGATGGCCACAGGCTTCGTGATAGGGCATCTGCTCGGTTTCACGGCAATCAACAGCCTATTCCTCGGGGGGATGCTCTCCATGTCGTCGACCACGATCATCATCAAGGCTTTCACCGACCTCAACCTCAGACAGAAGAAATTTGCCTCGCTCGTGTTCGCGGTGCTCATCGTGGAGGATCTGTTTGCCGTCGTGATGATGGTTGTGCTCTCCTCCATCGCCATCAACAACAGCGTGGAAGGTGGCGAGATGCTCATGAGCGTGAGCAAACTTGTGTTCTTCCTAATCATATGGTTCCTGGTCGGCGTGTTCATCCTGCCCTCGGCTCTCAACCGCTTCCGCCGTTTCCTCAACAATGAGACCCTTCTGGTGGTGTCAATGGGGCTATGCCTCGGCATGGCCGTCTTCTCGGTGTTCTGCGGCTTTTCCATGGCGCTGGGTGCATTCGTGATGGGTTCCATCCTCGCCGGCACAAGCTATGCCGAGCGCATAGAGCATGTGGTAAGTCCGGTCAAGGATCTTTTCGGGTCGGTGTTCTTCATCTCCGTGGGTATGATGGTGCAACCCGACGTGATAGTGCAATACTGGTGGCCTATCCTGCTGCTGTCGGTGGTGGTGATAGTCGGCATGATAGTGTTCGGCACATGCGGCATGCTTGTCACAGGACAGAGCCTGCGCGTGGCCATTCAGTCGGGCTTCTCCCTTACCCAGATCGGGGAATTCGCCTTCATCATCGCCACCCTGGGCATGAGCCTTGGAGTGCTCGACCATGAGATCTACCCGATTGTGGTGGCAGTATCGGTGATAACCACATTCACTACCCCTTATTTCATACGCATGGCCGAACCGGTATACGAGTTCACGGCACGACACCTGCCACAACGTTTCCGGTATCTTCTCACTGCACGCACTTCGGGAGACTCCGACAGCGATACGACACGCCGCGCATGGATCTCCCTCTCACAACGTTATCTGTGGCGCATCCTGATGTATTCCATCATACTGTATGCCATCTCCATGCTCTCGCGCACATATCTCGCTCCATGGCTTGACGGATGGGCCGGGGCATGGAGCCGGTTCATAGGAGCTGCAACCACCCTTACATTTATGGCACCGTTCCTGCTGGCTCTCTGTCTGCCGCCACGCATGGACTCCGGCAACAGCGCAGCACATCTTACGGCATCCCAGCTACGGCTTCCGAGGTTGATCATGATGGTGTTCCGACTCATGCTCGCCCTTGGATTCATCGTCTGGCAACTCTGGCAGTTCTACTCACTCAAGGTCGGCATACTTGTGGGGATAGCATGCTTCATGATCATGCTGATGCTCTTCTCCAAGCGCCTCAACCATCAGTTGCGCCAGATAGAGAAACGGTTCATCAACAACCTCAACGAGCGTGAACTACGACGCTCAGGCAAGAACAACAACCTTGTGAGCGATCTCCACCTGGCCTACATGCATGTGGGCTACGGATGCCCGTTCGTAGGCGAACGCCTTGTAAACGCCAATATCCGCCACAAATACGGGGTCACGGTAGTGACCATACAGCGCGGCTCGGAGCTGACGGTCGTTCCTTCGGGCGAGACGCGCATCTTCCCGGGAGACACCGTAGGTGTGATCGGCACGGACGAGCAGATCTCCTCCATCCTCCCCGTGATCGAGGCCGAACAGACACCCTCCTCTTCCGACACGCCCACTGACCTCAACGAGTTCAAGCTCACAAGCGTAGTGCTTACGGACAGCTCCCCACTTGTCGGAAAGACCCTCGCCACCGCCGATGTGCGCCGCAACTACCAGACCCACGTCGTAACCCTCGAGCGCGACAACACCTTCGTTGACGAAGCCGCCCATCTTCCCCTCCGTCCCGGCGACCGCCTCTGGATCGTCGGCACCTCCCGCACCGCCGACCTCCTCCGCTGATCCCCGGAATATTTTGATTCATTACAATTGGGGATGGCACGGGAAATATAATGTTTTTTTCATCGTATTGACCTCGCGATGGATCCGAACGTCATAAAGAAGGATGCTCACCCTAAACAGGTTCAGCATTGAAAGGCAAATCATACCTATAATAAACTGACATGAGAGCGAATGTAAAACTGTGGCGTGCGATCGGCATATGCATTATTGGAATATTGTTTGTCGGGTGTAACACAAACCTGTCTGCCACCAAGCACCATGCATCCGGCAAAAAGAATAAATCCGCACATATTTATATGGACGGCTCTTATGTGATGCCTGACAACACAAGGATGTTCAAGTATGAAGATGTTTTCCTGAACTTCAATTCAAAAGGCGGAAAGAAAACCGTCAAATACAACCAGGAGGCTTGCCCTAGGTTTATTTGCTCCACATCAGAAGATTGGTTGGTCTGCATGAAAAATGACATTGTGACATACCAGACAGCCAAAGACACCAAAGGAATGGACTGCTTTATTCTTTACCCATTAAATGAGGACAACCTAAACAGGTTTTATGCGGGAGATGTTGTCAACAAGCAATACATCACCCCGTTGGCATCTCAATACTTCCATTATAACGGTGTGCTCGGCATTGATTTGGTTCCGATTTGTTGGGAAAACAAGTTTGCCATGCCCATTGGTGAAGAGAAATGGGTAAGAGCCGTTTTTGATCCGGACAAGCATCTAATCCAATTACATGTGCAGCCCAACAATACCGGCAAATGCAGAGTTCTCACTTTGGTATTGAACGACTTATATGGCAGCAGTCCCTATAGTGAGCCATTTTTAAACAATGCCATCCGCATATTCCAACGCCACGACTGACCAATAAAAAACGCCGCCGCAATCAAATTGCAGTCAAGAATATTTATGAACACCATTTAGCCCAACGAGTAGCGAAAATAGCCAATTAAATTCTTGGAATTTTGATATTTTTAGTTAACTTTGCGAATAGCCAATTTTAACAATCTTATACACATGAAGAAACTCATTTACGGTATTTTATCGGGGATGCTATTTACCGGTTGTACTTCAGACGAGCTACTAAGACGCTTTTCCGTAGCCTCAGCATCTGATTGGGTAAATGGAGCCGGTGTCGCATCATATGAAAACCTCTTTTATAACTCATGCTGCATCCTATTGGCAAGAGGAAATAGCAACCAAGGTGGCCACCAATGGATTTGCGATGGTTTGCAGAACTACGAAATTCGTGAACGATATTATGAGAGTCAAGATGGAGGACTAACATGGGAATTATTAGACACGACTCTTACGCAACAATATTTCTACGTTCATTACAACTGGGGTTGGCATGGAAAATGCAATGGGTATTATTACCATACTGACACTTGGGCCAGAAGTAATGGCCAAGGATATATCAACTTTGATTTTAACCGTCAAATTATACCAATTATCATATGAAAACCAGGATATTTTCAAGCATTCTGCTTGCTATGGTCATAGCAACAGTATCTTTTGGCATGAGCAGCTGCGGAAACGATGAACCGACTTCCGACGGGACTACATCATCGCGCACAGACGAGACACCTGGCGGAGATGGCAAGGACACTCCACAGGAACCTGGCGAGGGGATGGATGGATATGAAGTCTTCCCGCAGACCGATCACCTATTCAAAGATGAGGACATATTCAATACATTCAACGCCGCAGGAGGTAAGGCAACCATAGTATACAATTTCCACTCGTATCCACATTTCGATTTCGCCACTGCAGAAGACCTGCTGCCCAAAGAGGCTGACGGCACAATAAAAGTGGCGAAGAAAGATATGGAAGGGAAAGATGCATATTGCATCTTCACTCACTCCAATATCGCCCTCTTCCATAGCGGAGATGTAATCGAAGGGAATAATTATCTCTACGAACCCGATTTTCTCAAAGAAGCCAAAGAAAAAGGGATAAAAGTAATAAATGCCGATGAAACAGCCAAGACGTTGAAAATTGTCGCCGGTGAAAACGATTGGCTTAACGCCGAAATCAATTTCTCAAGCCATACAATCACCCTGAACATACTTCCGAACGACACAGACAAGGATAGGGTGATGACATTCGTAATGTTTGACGTATACAACCTCGCCTCCCCCACGGAATACGTCAACAATGCCATACGCATTGAGCAAAGCTGCAAATAACAGGCCTTGCTCACCAATGATGCCCCAATAAAAACGCAGCCGCAAATCTCGTCTTTGCAGCGGCGTTTTTATTGGGGGCATTATTATGTGCAATCGGGACAAAATAGCTAACTTTGCAGAGGAGAAACAAACTATCCGCTACATATACAATCTACACAGTCTATGCAGGAAAAAATAATAATCCTCGATTTCGGATCGCAGACCACGCAGCTCATCGGACGACGCGTGCGTGAGCTGAACACGTATTGCGAAATCGTGCCTTACAACAAGTTCCCGTTCGGCGACGAATCGGTAATAGGTGTGATCCTTTCCGGTTCCCCTTTCTCGGTGTATGATGAAAAGGCGTTCCGCGCCGAACTGTCGGCCATCCGCGGCCATCTGCCGGTGCTCGGCATCTGCTATGGCGCTCAGTTCATGGCCTACACCTCCGGCGGCACCGTCGAGCCGGCCGCCACACGCGAGTATGGCCGCGCCATCCTCACCGAGGTTGATGGTGCAGATCCCCTTTTCAAGGGCATAGGCACCGGTTCACAAGTCTGGATGAGCCACGGCGACACAATAACCTCCGTGCCCGGAAACTTCAAGGTAGTGGCCTCCACCGAAAAAGTGCGCGTGGCAGCCTACCGCGTTGAAGGTGAAAAGACGTGGGGTGTGCAGTTCCATCCCGAGGTATACCACTCGCAGATAGGCACGGAGCTACTGCGTAACTTCGTGGTAGACATATGTGGCGGCAAGCAGGACTGGAGCGCCGAATCGTTCATAGACACCACGGTAGCTCAACTGCGCGAGCAGCTTGGAGACGACAAGGTGGTGCTCGGCCTTTCGGGAGGAGTAGACTCCTCCGTTGCTGCAGTGCTGCTCAACCGCGCCATCGGCAACAACCTCACATGCATCTTCGTGGATCACGGCATGCTGCGCAAGGATGAGTTCCGCAACGTGCTCCATGACTACGAGTGCCTCGGACTGAACGTGATCGGCGTGGACGCATCGCAGAAGTTCTTCAGCGAGCTTGCCGGCGTGACCGATCCGGAGCGCAAGCGCAAGATCATCGGAAAGGGCTTCATTGACGTGTTCGACGAGGAAGCACACAAGATAAAGGATGTGAAATGGCTCGCGCAGGGAACTATCTATCCCGACTGCATAGAAAGCCTATCCATCACCGGCACTACCATCAAAAGCCACCACAATGTGGGTGGGCTTCCCGAGAAGATGAACCTTAAACTCTGCGAGCCGTTGCGCCTGCTTTTCAAGGACGAGGTACGTGCGGTAGGACGTGCGCTCGGCATGCCAGAACACCTGATCAAGCGCCATCCGTTCCCCGGCCCCGGTCTGGCAGTGCGTATCCTCGGCGACATTACCCCGGAAAAGGTGCGCGTGTTGCAGGAAGCAGACCATATCTTCATTGACGGCCTGCGCCGCTGGGATCTCTATGACAAGGTATGGCAGGCAGGCGTGATCCTTCTCCCCGTGCAAAGCGTGGGAGTTATGGGCGACGAACGTACATATGAACGTGCCGTGGCACTCCGGGCTGTCACATCCACAGACGCCATGACAGCCGACTGGGCACATCTCCCCTATGAGTTCATGGCCGAGATCTCCAACATGATAATCAACCATGTACGCGGGGTGAACCGCGTATGCTACGACATCTCCTCCAAACCGCCAGCCACCATCGAGTGGGAATGATGCATCTAGAGAAGCCACATATCCGATAAAACTATTCAGCCATTCAAGACAATCGCTTTCGATCTTGAATGGCTGAATAGTTTTGATCCTGTAATAACTTTCCAGTTTAGTCTCCCCTGAAAATCAAGGATGAAGCATTATTGTGCCAACGGAAAAAGGCGGATATTGGAGATTTTAAGACCGGTAGCATTCAGGCATATGCGTCCAGGTTCCAGTTTCTCGCGATATGAGAGCATGGTGCGGCAACCGGCTATCTCGGTATCCACTATCGCACCGTCGAATTTCGGAGAATACTTTACTACCATGCGCACCGTGAACGGCATATCAGTGCCTATCAGGTTCTCAATGGCATAGTCACGGCCACGCTGCGGCTCCCCTCCCTCGCGGAGCGACTTTTCACGACGGGCACCGGAATCCACGCCACCATACTGCGCACGCGCTTCGCCACAATCCAGTCTCCACTCGCAGCCGTCCTGCATACCGCGGCTCTTTTCCGGAAGCAGTTGAAGCTGCAACGAACCTCCTCCGGCCAGTACATCCGGTTCTACATCAAAAGTAAGCATAAAAGATGATTCGGGAAGCGTGACTACCTCATCTGCCGATAAACCGACTGCCTTGTCTGAAACTTCCGGGAGCAATTCGTCCATCCATTTCGTGCCTATGCGGCCTTCTTCCATCTGCACAAGTTCATGGATTACCAATGGGCCTCCCCATGCCTTGAGCCACATCCATCCCGCCATCAGATAGCGTCCGTCTGAGATCTGTGACACTGTGGGCACACACATGCCATTGTAGAAATCTTTCCCTGCAGCCACCACGTCGGTGTATGTGCTGTCGGGTGCTGACGAAGATTTTGACCAGAGATTGGTAAATCCGCCGATTATATAATCGTAATCGCCCCAGTTGAAGAAAAACGTACAGTCTCCTCCCGTAGGAAAATCCTCGTTGGTGCAACTCCACTGCCCGTTTACAGAATCTGCCTCCCAGGTACCCCTGGCGCCATAATTGGCAAGCATTTTCATATGTCCTTCAGGATCAATATAAATGCTCGGATTTTCACAGGGATGAAACAATAGTCCGCTTTTAGTGAAATGCACGCCATCGTCGCTTACGGAATAGGAAGATCCCGCCGACACACCATCCAAAACCATGGGATCAAAAGTATCGGCATGGCCATTCTCCTTCAGGCTTTCAAACATCTGCGGAAGCGTAGTGCGCTCATATGGATAAAGGCGCGTGGTATGGTAACCGTAACTTATACAAATGCGTCCGTCGGCAATAAACGGCGTACCGGTTCCGAAAGTCTCCCATTGCTCCTCTATGGGCACGGCAGCCTCATGCTCGGTCCAATGGATGAAATCACGGGTACTTATATGCTCGAAATAATGTCCCCCGCGCCCCAGTTTACTCTGGTGCCCACGGCGGTCATAAAGATAAAAAAGGTGGTATGTACCATCATGGTACAGGCTCACTACATCACCCACCCATGCATTGTGTCCTGAGGGTGTCCAGTATTGGATAGGTTCGCTGCCGCCGTTTTCGGAATGCCTCCTGAATTTCGAAGCCGGAAAACCAATCGCCGCTTCCGTTACAAATCCAGGGTCTATATTCCATGACAATATTTTTGCCGTGTCGGGATATCCGAAAGGGAAATCATTGTCAACCAATTTCCCATCCACATACATCGTCCAACGCACTCCACTGAAATCAAGTGTAATCTCATGCTCTCCAAAGGGGTTGTCAAGCATTGCCAGAGGTATGCCTACCGGCATTGATGCAACACTCCCGTCAACAGGAGACACCAACCGCAAGGAAGCCTCCAACACAGGCACTGTGCCGTCGGGCATCTTGTATGACGGATAATTCTGACGATCACGGTCAAGCGGATTATGCTGCCGCAGATTCACCTCAAGCACATCCGGTATTTCAACTATCCGCCTTTCACGTGTCGGCTCGGCAAGACGCGCCCTGAAAGTAACGGTAAAGCCTTTCTTTATATCCGATACCGCAGGAAGGGAGTCTGAACAGATATCGCCCCCCAACCGCGAAACAGGATCCCAATTACCGACGCTCTCCCATGAATCAGACAGCAGGGTAAGAGATGCCATATCCTTTGCCGCCGTACGCCCGCACGAAGCCGATCCGGCACATACCATTGCGGCAGACAAAGCAGCGACAATTGTTTTTATTTTTTTCATCACCAATCTTTTTCGTTCCATCCACTTAATGTTATGTCATGGAAACGGGCGTTTCCGTTCTTCAAAAAGAAAAATAATTTGTCACCTTTTTTCTCCGGAAGACGGTTGATTATAGACCGCCTGCCACCGATGTTCATGTCAATGAATTCATCCTTTAGTATTATATCCACTTTCACAGGACTCCCAAGCCCCTTGACCGTATTGATCCCGGTATTATAAATGAAAGCGCTTTCTTTATTGGAGTTAAGCTCTATTTTATATCCACGATGATTCTTGTCGTCTCCCCTTACGAACACCCCCGCCTCATCATAATTGCCTATAGGCTCAAACTCAAATGTAATACGGTAATTGACAGGAAGACCGGACAGCGACGCGATCCCCACGCCATTTGAAGCATTGATTGAAAGCACACCATCGGCAGACACAGATGCCGAAGCATTGTCACCGGAAGCCTCAAACACAGGCAACGGCAAGGCATGCATCGCAGGAAGTGCCTCATCAAGAAATTTCGTATCAAGAGTGCCGTCCGGTTGTTGTACAGCCTCCCTCAGAAGCATATTGCCACCCCATATGGCACCGTCAAAATCCTTACCGTTGTTACGGCAAGGCATATATGCGACCGCTATACGACGTCCGTCCTTATACGGAGCTGTCTTATATACACTAGCCCATTGCTCAACAAAAGACTGCGTACGAGGATACTGCCATGGGCCAAAAGGATTTTTTGACATTACATAATATGTGTCTCCCCCGATACTGTAAAGCAAATAATACCAGTCATTCCACTTGAAATAGTCGGAACATTCAGGAGTGCCAACCTGCCCGGTAAGCGGTGCCTCCACCTCTTTCCAGTTTTTCATGTCCCTGGATACAAGATGGCACAAATATCCGCCGAATCCTTCCATCACAGGATCTTTCTTGTATCCTGAAATAAACAGATGGTAAGTGCCTTCATCGTCTTTGAACACCTTCGGGTCGCGGAAATCACGGCTCACACACTCTTCAGGCGGGAAATAGAACGGATTCGGCTGCTGCTTCACAAAAGTCTTCCCACCATCGTCGCTCATGGCATAGCTGAGTTGCTCATGCACCCCGTTGCCATCCTGCACACGTGTGGAATAAAACGCATAAAACTTACCTTTGTCAGCTATTACCGATCCTGTGCATATTGACTTTTCCCAATCCTCGTCAATGGCGACCGCCACAGGATAGTGAGTCCAGTTAACAAGATCCGTCGAAGTGCTCAACGCCCATTGATGACCACCAAGGCCACCGAGACCGGCATGGTGCCCCTCGTCAAGCAGCCAATAAATATAAAACGTGCCGTCATGGTAATAAGGCATACAATCACCAGTAAACAGGTGATTTTCAACCGGCTTGAAATATTGAAGCGCCGATGTGCGCTGTATCTGCGGATCGTAATCCTTTACAACCTGCGCCATGGCACAGGCACCTGATGCGGCAAGCAACGCCACAATCATTATTTTTCTCATAAAAAACAACAGACTTCCCTTGTTAATTGGTTATTTTACGCCTGCAAACATACAATTAATCCTCGGGGAATGCAAACATAAATGTAAAAATATTTACACATAGCAACTTTACATTATTGTTTACATATTCATTACATTTTATTTTACAACCGCTTGGATATTTCCAAAATAATTTCTAGCTTTGCATACTGCCAACACTAAAGAACGGATGGAAAACAAACCAAATTATAAGATCATCTACGACAAACTTAAACAGGAAATAAAGAACGGCGCATATCCTCCAGGCACCCTCATGCCTACAGAGACAGCGCTGTCTGAAAAGTATGGTGTTTCCCGCCCTACAATAGCCAGGGCATATAACCGGTTGCAGGAAGAAGGTCTCATAACCAAGAAGAAAGGACTTGGCACCATGATAAATGCTGAAACGGGAAACAGGGAAAAGCCTACATTCGGGTTACTGTTGCCAGGTGCCGGCGAATCCGAGATATTCTCAATCATAAACGACAGGCTTTTGACACTTTCGGAAGAGGGACATTTCAACTGCATATGGGACGGAGCCACAGCCAGCAATGCCAATATAAGGCGTGAACTGATAGGCAACTGTTGCGACAGCTATATAACCCGAAAGGTAGACGGCGTGTTTTTTTCCCCCCTTGAAAGGGTGCGTGACGCAGTACGTACCAATCTGGAAATTTGCAACAACCTGGACGATGCAGGCATACCTGTGGTATTGATAGACAGGGACATCTGCGAAATTCCCGTAAGAAGCAAATATGACATAGTATGCCTTGACAATTTCAATGCAGGATGCATCATGGCACGTCATCTCATGGAAAGCGGTTGCGATGACATACATTTCTTTTACCGCCCAGATTCTGCTGTCTCGGTAAAAATCCGCCTCGCAGGAATACGGGAGACATTGCACGCCAGTAACATACCTCTTCCAGATGAAAACATCCACTGCGGCAACCCCGAGTGCAGCGATACAGCATCAGCAATCAGAATCAAGCGTGGGAAAACCGGCATAATCTGCGCAAACGATTCCACAGCAGCAGTGCTCATGTCCACACTTGCCGAAATAGGCTACGAAATATCCACCGACCTGCTGATATGCGCGTTTGACGACATGAAGTACTCCATGCATTTACGTCACCCGCTGACCTCCTTCCGCCAGCCATGCGAAGAGATTGCAGACACAAGCGTGGAACTCATGATGAGACGACTTGCCAACTCCTCCGCACACCCGCTTACAGTAAATCTTTCCGGCACCTTGATTGAAAGGGAATCCACCATATTCAAATAACATATATCCCGCACCCATGCATTATATAGGAATAGACATCGGCACAAGCTCTATCTGCGGCGTAGCTTACAACCCTGAAACTAAAGAATTGTCTACTGCCATTAGAACAAACAACTCGGCGATACCCTCAAATCGGCAGGACGAAAAAATGCAGGATCCCGCAAAAATAATGGAGTGCGTCCATGCAATACTGAAAGAGTTGGCCAAAGGCTGTAACACCGTGGCCTCCATTGGAATAACCGGCCAGATGCATGGCATATTGTATGTAGACCGTAACGGCAAAGCGGCAAGCCCGCTCTTCACCTGGCAGGACGGCCGCGGCAACCGCCGCATGGCAGAGGGAACAACTTATGCAGAACACCTGACAGCCGCAGGAGGATACCAATCAGCTACAGGCTACGGCCTTGTAACCCACTTTTATAACTCCCGTAACAACCTCGTGCCCCGTGACGCATGCAAAATATGCACCATAATGGATTATGCGGCAATGCAACTGACAAGACGGCGCACTCCGCTCACCGACTATTCCAACGGCGCTTCACTCGGATTTTTCAACAAAAAGCGACTGCAATTCGACCTCGGCGCACTCTCCGCAGCCGGCATCGGTTGCGAGATACTCCCGGAGATAGCACCATCGGCAACTTTAGCCGGATATTACAAAAATATTCCCGTATATTCCGCCATAGGCGATAACCAGGCCGCATTCATCGGATCAGTCAGGGACCGTGATACAGATGTACATATAACCGTAGGAACCAGCAGCCAGATTTCGGTATATTCCCCCGGATATTTAGAAATCCCTACACTTGACACACGCCCATTGCCCGGGGGAGGATATATAATCGCAGGAGCCGAACTGTGCGGCGGATATTCGTTCACCATCCTAAAGAACTTTTTCGCGGAAACCGCACGGCTTATCTTCGGGAAAAACATACCTGACGACGACATATATGCCGCAATGACCTCCCTACCCATTCCGGAAGAAAGCACACTAAGCGTAGATACATTGTTCGACGGCACACGCCAGAATCCGGAGAAGCGCGGACAAATCACCGGCATATCCACATCAAATTTTCTTCCCCAAGAGTTAATTTCAGGATTTGTGCGCGGTATATGTGATGCACTTTACCACCACTACATGCATCTCCCGTCCACACTACTGAAAGGCAGGACACATATAGTAGCCTCCGGGAACGGATTCCGGAAGAACCCGCTCCTCAAGCAAGCCTTTGAAAAACGTTTCGGTCTGCCGGTGATCCTTTCGGCATGCACTGAAGAAGCAGCATTCGGGGCTGCAATTTCCCCTTATCTTTAAAAGGCGGACAAAGACTTCAAAGTTTCTTTTTTATAGGATCGCATGTGAGGCCAACCCCAAGTTTCTTGAAAATCTTATGATCCACTTCCCCCAACATTACAGTGGAATGAGCTTCACATCCGCGTAATTCCGGCAGTTTTTCAAGTGCACGGCGGCAGAGGGGATCATGGGCGCTGAGGAGCGACAGAGCCACAAGCACCTCGTCGGTATGCAAGCGAGGATTACGGCTACGCAGATATTCGATTTTGGTATGCTGTATAGGCTCAATCATATGCTGAGGTATCAGTTTTACAGAATGATCTATGCCTGCCAGGTGTTTCGTAGCATTAAGTATCAATGCGGCACTAGGCCCTAGCAATTCTGAAGACTCAGCTGTGATAATGGTGCCGTCGGCAAGTTCTATCGCCGAACAATGATGGCCGCTACGGACTGCACGTTCTTTGGCGGCAGCAATTGGCCGCCGGTATGTGGCAGGATCAATCTTTGCCTGATTTAACAGAAGCGCGATTTTCCCGACCTCGGCATCGTTGCACGCACCAAGCGCCAATTTGTTGAGAGCGGTATAATATCTCCTTATGATTTCATTGTTCGACGCATGGCGGCATACCTCGTCATCATTTATGCAGAACCCGACCATATTTACACCCATATCGGTGGGTGATTTATAGGGATTCTCCCCATAAATACCCTCGAAAAGAGCATTTAACACCGGAAATATCTCAATATCGCGGTTGTAGTTTATGGCAATTTTACCATATGCCTCCAGATGGAATGGGTCAATCATATTGACATCGTTAAGATCGGCAGTGGCAGCCTCATAGGCGATGTTAACAGGGTGCTTCAATGGGAGGCTCCACACGGGAAATGTCTCAAATTTGGCATAGCCCGCATTTATGCCACGTTTATGCTCATTGTAAAGCTGGCTAAGGCATACCGCCATTTTGCCGCTTCCCGGTCCAGGAGCGGTGACAATAACCAGAGGACGGGTAGTCTCCACATAATCGTTACGCCCGAACCCTTCCTCCGAGTCAATCAGCGCCACATTGGTAGGATATCCCTCAATAGTATAATGGCAATAAGTCGTGATGCCTATACGCTCCAGACGTCGCCTGAAAGCATCGGCACTGCTTTGTCCGTTATAATGGGTGATAACCACTGAACCGACAAGAAATCCCCTGTTGCCAAATTCTGTGCGCAGACGCAATACATCCTCGTCATATGTTATCCCGAGGTCATTGCGCACTTTGTTTTTTTCTATATCCAGCGCACTTATGACAATCACTATTTCCGCATGGTCTGCCAGCTGGCTCAACATACACAGTTTGCTGTCAGGCCGGAAGCCCGGAAGCACTCGGCTTGCATGGTGATCATCAAAAAGTTTGCCCCCCAGTTCAAGATACAATTTGTTGCCGAACTTGGCTATACGCTCCTTGATATGTTCGGACTGTATTTTGAGATATTTCTCGTTGTCGAAACCGTACTTCATAACGGGTTACAAAGTTACGCATTTTTCGGAAACCCATAAAAATTCCGGAGGTTTTCTTTCTCAGGAGCAGTTCAAGGGCATCCGCAAATCTGGCGTCAGAGAAATGCCAGGACTACGCAATCAACAAATTTCCAATGTATCCTTAGCCTCAGGCCATCTGAAAAGCCGCAGAAGCTGCGGCAGCGATACAGAAGATCCGTCAGCTGAAAGACCTGCCATAAAAGCAAGTTTTCCAAGCAGTTCAGACGGAGTATACCGTTGCCGAAGTTCCCCCATGCCCATGGCGCTGTCGCGCTTGCTAAGCCGCTGCCCCTGCGCGTTGCATACAAGCGGCAGATGCGCGTAATCCGGCACGGGGAATCCCAACAGGCCGCACAGATATATCTGTTGGGCGGTGGAAAGCAACAGGTCATTTCCACGGACAACCTCCGTGATCCCCATAAGCGCATCATCAACCACCACGGCAAACTGGTATGCCCATGCCCCGTCGGCACGCCTCACTATGAAATCCCCGCATTCCTCTGCCAGGTTCGCCCGTTGCGACCCATATAAGCGGTCTGTGAAAAGGATATCCATGTCAGGCACGAAAAGACGCAAAGCAGCACCATCGGCAACGGCACTGTCAGCCGTACATCCCCCAAGCCTCACCGGACGGCAAGTCCCTGCATATACGACCCTCCCGTCGGAACGGTGTGGAGCCTGCGTGGCAAGTATATCGGCACGACGGCAACGGCATGGATAGAGAAAACCTGTAGTCTCAAGACGCTTCAGATATTCCTCGTATATATCACCGCGAAGACTCTGGCTATATGGGGCTGCTGTGCCGATGTCGTCAAGTCCACCTTCGTCCCATTCAAGCCCCAGCCACAGCAGGTCGTCTTCGATCATGCGTGCATGTTCCAACTTAGAACGCTGGGGGTCAAGATCCTCAATGCGAAGCACCCACTTGCCTCCGCGCGATTTGACAGACAGCCACGACATCAAGGCTGTGAAAATATTGCCAAGATGCATGCGCCCTGACGGAGATGGGGCGAAACGCCCACGTGGCGTTAAATTTTCCGTTACCATACGACAAATGTACAAAATAATTCGTAACTTCGCAGTGTCATGGTTGCCCTGTAACGCAATGGCGTATCCTGCAGGGCGTGAAAAAGGGAATCCGGTGCGAGTCCGGAACAGTACCCGCTGCTGTAAGTTCCACAAAAAGGCTGTCGCAAGCAAGCCATTGCATAGTTCCGGATCTGGATAATGCGAGAAGGCGCGACAAAGCCGGAACAAGTCAGAATACCTGCCATGCAACACCCATACTCACCACACGCCCTCTGCCTACGGGAATATAGGACCATGGATACAGCAGTACAGCCACAGATGCAAAACGACTGCCAGCAATAAAGCCTGTGCCTCCCGACGACAACGGGAGTTTTTTATGTTTGCTGATGAACACGACCATAAGACGCGCGCTGCTGATATTACTTGCAGTCAATGCCATAGCGGCATCGGCAGTCACATCCGTAAAAGAAAACGCAGACACCACCCTTTCACTTACGGAAGTCACGGTAACCGCCGTACGTCCACAGACGGAAGTCATCCCCGCGCAGAAACTATCGGGAGAAGAACTACAACGCCTGAACAGCAACAGCGTGGCCGACGCATTGCGTTACTTCTCTGGAGTGCAAGTGAAAGACTATGGCGGAGTGGGAGGCATCAAGACTGTAAACATACGGTCCATGGGTACCAACCATACCGGAGTGGTATATGACGGCATAGAACTTGGCAACGCGCAAAACGGCCAGATTGACCTCGGACAGTTCTCTCTGGACAACATAGAGGCGATATCCATGTACAACGGCCAGAAAAGCGACATACTCCAGCCTGCACGCGATTTCGGTTCAGCAGGCACAATTTACCTGCGCACCAAGACCCCGGAATTTTCACATGGGGAAACATACCACGCCCGTGCGGCATTACGATTCGGCTCCTTTGACCTCATCAACCCGTCTGCACTGCTTGAACTGCGGCTTTCCAGCCATGTTAACGCATCTCTAAGCGCCGAATGGATAAACTCAAGCGGGAAATACAAATTCCGTTACCGGCGTGTCAATCCTGCAGGTGAAATAGCTTATGACACCACAGCTGTAAGGCAGAACGGCGATATCAACGCCACCCGCATAGAGTGCAACCTCAACGGTAACCTGCAAAACGGCGAATGGCATTTCAAAGTCTATAATTATAACTCCGAACGCGGTGTCCCGGGAGCCATCGTAAACAATGTATGGCGACGCGGTGAACGCATCTGGGACAACAATTCATTCGCACAGGGAAGCCACACACAGACATACGGAAATTTCACCACGCTCAATAACGTGAAATACTCCTTTTACCGTACCCATTACGTGAACAATGATGACAAACAGATAAAAGTAGACAATCTGTACAAACAGCGCGAGCTGTATTTTTCCACCGCAAACGAGCTTATGCTGAAAAGATGGTGGCGCCTGTCGGTGAGTTATGATTTCCTATGGAACGCACTTGATGCAGACATGCATGATTTCGCGCGCCCCGACCGCTTCACAAATATGGTGAGTGCGGCTACGGCTATCAGCTTCAACCGTTTCAAGGCACAGGCAAGCATGCTCGGCACTTTCATCCACGACAAACTACGTGGCAAGAAAGCTCCCGAAGACAAACATGCCTTCACCCCGGCCATTTACCTGAACTTCCAACCCGCAAGAACACGCGACTTCCAATTGCGCGCTTTCTATAAACGCTCATTCCGCATGCCCACGTTCAACGACCTCTATTATGCCGACATGGGTAACTCCAGACTGGATCCCGAACGTGTGACACAATACAACTTCGGAGCCGTATATTCCCGCTCCTCACACGGCTTCATTCCTGAAGCCCGCATAAGTGCAGACGCATATTACAACCGGGTATCTGATAAAATAGTGGCTTATCCCAAAGGGCAGCAATTCAGATGGACCATGCTCAACCTCGGGCTGGTTGACATAACGGGAGTGGATCTCTCCGGGCTTATAACCGTGAATCCAACCTATGAGCTATACCTGACATTACGCGGACAATACACTTTCCAGCGTGCCATAGACGTAACAGATCCGACCGACAGCTACTACCGCGACCAGATCCCCTACATACCGCGCCATTCCGGTTCAGCCGTGGTGAATGCCACATGGAAACAATGGAGCCTGAACTACAGCTTCATATATGTGGGAGCCAGATACAACCAGCAGGAAAACATACGTTATAATTATACCCAGCCATGGTACACGAGCGACATTTCGATAAGCCGTGACATAACCATCAACCATGTGAACCTGCGTGCCCTAGTGGAGATCAACAACCTTCTCAGCCAGGACTACGACGTGATACTCAACTATCCTATGCCGAAACGCAATTGGCGTGTGACCCTTATGGTAAACATTTAGCATACAGCCTATACCATTACATCCATGCAGAAATCTGAAACCCTATACTGTGACCGCTTACCTATGATAATGAAGACAAGCATAACACGCCTGCTACTGATCCTGCTTGCATGCACCGCCTTAGCAGGATGCCGTGAAGATGAGGTTGTCATGCCGGCTGAAAACGAGACAGTACCGGATATCGCAGATCCAGACACACAGATACAGGGCATGTATGTATTAAACGAGGGCAATATGGGATCAAACAAATGCACCATAGACTATTACGATTTTCCCACCGGAATATATACACGCAATTTCTATGGTGAACGTAATCCAGATGTGATAAAAGAACTTGGCGACGTAGGCAACGACATAGCCATATATGGCTCCAGGTTATATGCCGTGATCAATTGCTCACACAAAGTGGAAGTGATGGATGCCAGATCCGGAAGACGCATAGGACAGGTAGACATACCAAACTGCCGGTATATCAGTTTCCACAAAGGTAATGCGTATGTAAGTTCATATGTAGGTCCTGTGCTTGTTGATCCAGACTCTCCCAAAGGGGCTGTCTACCGCGTAGACACACTTTCGCTTGCTGTGACAGGCCGCGTATCAGTAGGTTACCAACCGGAAGAAATGGCGGTCTCCGGCAACAAGATGTATGTGGCAAATTCAGGCGGATATCGTGCTCCACTGTACGACAACACCATATCAGTAATCAATCTTGAGGAGTTCAAACAGGTGCGCCAGATAAGCGCCGCCATAAACATGCACCGAATGCGCCGCGACGAACAAGGGAAACTCTGGGTCACATCACGCGGCAACCGCCAGACACAGCCGTCGCAGCTGCTAGTCCTTTCCAGCGAACATGAAAACGGGGAAATGGAACTGACAGACATGCTCCCGGTACCATGCTCGAATATAGCGATACATGGCGACAGGCTTTACTATATTTCCTCTGAACTCAACGACTACACCGGAACCAACAGCATAAGCTACGGAATAATAGACACCCGCACAAAAAAGGTAATTGCAACCAATTTCATAACCGACGGTACCGAACATGAAATAAAAATGCCGTACGGCCTGGCAGTACACCCTGAGACAGGCGACATCTACCTTACCGACGCAAAAAACTATGTAAGCAGTGGCACCCTTTACTGTTTCTCACCAGAAGGCAAAAAGAAATGGAGCATCCGTACCGGTGACATCCCCGCCTCCATATGTTTCCTCCCCAAATCCACATCCGGCAATTAACAGGAATATTCAACTAAGCCCTAACATCTGATAAATATTTTGATTTATGACAGAGGACGAAATAGATACGAAATTTCAACTGAATACGCTGTATATCAGTGAAAATGCGTAACTTTGTACATGGCATATTCGTCATATCTGAAACAATGTCTAAAATTATCGTTCAAAATACACCAATCACAGTTCTCTCGTTAGAAGAACAGGATTATATCTCCCTCACAGATATGGCAACTGCCAAAGAGGGCGATAACCGTTCTGCCGATATAATCAAAAACTGGTTACGGAACCGCTATACTATTGAATTTCTCGGCACATGGGAGGTAATTCATAATCCTAATTTCAAAGTGGTCGAATTCGACCACTTTAGAATGAGCGCAGGTTTGCCGTCGTTTGTGCTGAGTGCTTCGGAGTGGATAGAGCGCACGAATGCAATCGGCATAATCGTGAAGAAAGGTCGTTATGGAGGCACCTACGCCCATAAGGATATCGCTTTTGAGTTTGGGTCGGCAATAAGTGTGCCGTTCAAACTTTATCTTATTGAGGAATTTCAGCGGCTCAAAACGGAGGAACAACGGTTATTGGGTTGGTCGGCGAAGCGCGAGCTGTCGAAAATCAACTACCGCATACATACCGATGCTATAAAGCAGAATCTCATCCCTGCGGAGGTTACTCCGGCACAGGCGAATATGATTTACGCCAACGAAGCCGACGTGCTCAACGTAGCGATGTTTGGTGTAACGGCAAAGCAATGGCGCGACTCTCACCCCGACCTTAAAGGGAACATTCGCGATTACGCCACAATCAACGAGCTTATATGCCTGTCTAATATGGAAAACCTCAATGCGGTTTTCATTGAACAGGGCATGACGCAGAGCGAACGGCTTGTGAAGCTGAACCAAATCGCTATCCATCAGATGAGCGTGTTGGAAAGCGGCGACAACGATAGAAAGTTGCTGAAATGAAAAAGTGGCAGAAGATATTGGGTTGCGTTGTGTTTAGTGGCATGGCGATTTATGAAATATTGATATGGATAAATGCCTATGTTGATTTGAAATATATTATTGAGCCAAACGGCACAAATTTCTTAATGGAGAGTGTCAAGTTGAGATTTGACGCTTTTTCAATATCCATGTGGGTAAATTATATGTTGGCCTTAATTCTATTTATCGGCCTATGGAAGAAAGGGGGTAAGAAATGCGGCTGAAAGATAAACGGTTTTGGATTGTTTGGGCAATAACTGAATTATTGATACTATCATCTTACATTTATTTGGCCGTGCCAAATAGAGCATTCGTAATGATTGGTTTCTTCATAAGCCAACCATTGATGGTAACATTGCCTTTATATAAAATGGCACATCGCAATGGTGCGATAGTGAATTGTATAATCGTCTGTATATATACGGTTTATTATATGTATATGCACTCTACGGACGCAGACGGCAATGGTTGGGGATGGTTATTCTATATGGTATTGCTGCCTGTGATACAGCTTATCATTCTGCTGCTGTTTTGGAGTATGCAAAAAATTGCAGAAATAATATCACAAAAAAGTAAATCAGCGAATTAGCGATTGGCGAAATGAGCGGTAATTGAAGGAGTTTGCAACTATGCCAGTGAAGTCAAGGCCGAGGTTGTCGGCAAAGAACCCTTTCAGATTCATTACGAAGGCATAGTATTTGGTGGAGAACCATTTGCGGCATTGACGCACTTTGCCGTGTCGTATATCGCCGGTGTTGCCTCGCGGAACCTCGCGGCCTGTGCCGTAGTCCTGGAATATGCCGTAGGTGTTGAAGCGTTGCGAGAGGGTTACGGAGGTTACTTTGCCGTTGGCGGTCATGCCGACAGCAAGTGTGGAGCGGTACAGCGCGCCGGAAAACTCATGCCAGCCCTGCGGCACGGCGAGGTCAATGTTTATTGTCTGCATAGAAAAAGTGTTTGAACTTACTATGCAAAATTACGGTCAAGCACCCTATGGGAAAAGACAATATCAGTCCTCGGTCAGATTGATTTTATCCAATTTTTGGCACAACCATTGCCATGCTTTCCAATAGACATATACCATAGAAAATATAAGCAATGGCATAATGTATGCCTTATCTATTCCATTTGTACGGAACAGATTATTTATAAGAGCAATAATTGCTCCATATAGAGATGTAAAACAAATGAATATTACAATATTGAGTAATGCTTTGCCTTTCTTTGACAGTGCCATATATAGTGTATATTTTGTTCTATAAAATTACAACTAATCTGTAATCTCCAATTGGAAAAATCCTCGTTTACAAAAAATACCAGTTGAAAACCAAGGTGTTATAACACTGGCTTTTGCGACCGTTTGTTGCCGTTTTGACCTCCTAAATTCATCATGTGGAATCTCCATCCGGATATCGCACAACCCAATAAAGAGAAGGGTGCACATCTTTTGCGGTGAAACGTCACAGGATATTGTCGGAAGTCTTATGGGCGGTACGGTAATCTTTGGGCGTCATGCCATAACGTTTGTCAAACTCTTTGTAAAAATGTGAGCGATTTGAAAAACCTACCTTATATACTATCTCCTGTATGTTCAGTGAGGTTGTGAGGAGAAGTTTGACAGCATATGCGAGGCGGCGGTTTTTGATATAATCATTTGGTGTAGGTTGGTTGAGCATCTTGAAACGCCTGTAAACATTTCTTGAACTTGTCTGTAGACTTTCGGCAAGTGTCTCTATCGTTATGTTCGGATTGCTCATGTGCATGTCAATGTAATCGTTCACCTTGTCAAGATACTCCTTGTCATCGCGTTCCAGCAGATGCCCTTCGGTGTATTCAAAAGCGCTCGCAGAAGAATTGTAGTATTCCCTGAGGGTATCGCGGTTGCTAAGTAGCCTTGCCACTATAGCCCTGAGGTAACTGATGCTGAACGGCTTCCCTACAAATGCATCGGCTCCCGACTCTATCCCTTCGATCTTCTCTTCGTTGCTGTTTTTTGCAGAAAGGATCACCAGAGGGATATGCATGGTATGGCGGTTGCTCTTGACCTGGCGTGCAAAACTCAAGCCGTCAGTGCCAGGCATCATCACATCGGTTATTATAAGATCCGGATGCCGTTGCCTTATATACGCAAGCCCTTCGGCAGCCGATTCGGCTGTAAGCACATTATAATCAGAAAAACTATCTGAAAGCAAGGTAAGTATCTCCCTGTTGTCATCTATAACCAGCAAGGTATTTCCGGCGTTCCGTTCATCTGCCGGATGTCCACCGCCACCCTCATTATGCGGCAATTCCTCGGGGCGTCTTGACAATGCATCGTCCTGACCGGCATTTTCATTATGCGACACATACTCTCCCACAGGATCTGCCTGAAGCCTCGGCAAAGTGACAATGAAACATGCGAACTGCCCCACCTCACTATCAATCTCAATCTTGCCCCCGAGCAGTTTGACAATACTGTGGCATATGGCAAGCCCCAGACCGTTGCGCGCAGACAACCCTTTTACAGCATTTTCTTCCACATTGTCAAGCACACTGTAACGATTGAAAATGCGCTCACGGTCCTCCTTCCTGATACCCTTGCCAGTGTTAAGCACCTCTATACGCAACACATCGGAAGAAGCTACCGACGCACGAACCTCAATACGCCCACCGACAGGTGTGTATTTGAATGCATTCGATATAAGATTGTTCAGTATCTTGCGCAGGGAGCTGAAATCGGTATTCCATGTCATGTCAGGCGCTATGGATCCCGAAAAATCAATATTGTTGCGTTCGGCCAACTCGGTAAATGCTATTATAGTGTCATCACAAAGCTCGGTGATATTCACAGGACGTATCTTAAGCACCTTATGCCCGGTTTCAATGCGCCGGAAATCAATAAGTTCCTGTATGAGCGTATTAAGCCTTTCCACATTTGTGCGCACCAGGCCTATATATTTACGTATATAGCTGTCGGCTCCAGGATATTGCGAGATACGCTCGCAGGGGCCGTAAATAAGTGTCAGCGGCGTGCAGAACTCATGAGTTATATTCGTAAAGAAACGCAATTTCTCTTCATATACCTCCTCGCGGTGCTGATGTTCAAGGCTAGCCATCTCTTCTGCACGGTTCCTACGCTGACGCCTGAGATAAACAGCAGCAACCGCCCCGGCAATAACCAGCAAAATCAACACATACAATGTTTTGGCAAACGAGGACAAATACCATGGAGAACTCACATTGATGCCCAATATATAAGGGACACCTTCACCATGTGTGATGCGGTTGACGTACTTCACCGCCAACCTATACTTTCCATATCCCATTTCATTGAATGAGATGGTTCCGGTCGGGCCATTGTTTATCCATTCACGCCCGTCAAGCGAATACATATAATAGCAATCAGCCGGATTCATAAAGTCGGGTATGGAGAAAGTAAGTGTGAACTGACGCTGCCCCGGACGAAGAGTAAGCATCATATTTCCGTCTGAATCACTCAGATAATCAAGCATATTCACATTTTCCCCAGCAATTGAAAGGCGTTGAAGCGCTAATTGAGGCCTATACAGGCTGTCAGGAGGAAGATAGCCTGCCGCTCTCTGCACTGTAACGAATCCGTCCACACCACCAAATATCAGCATCGAATCAGCATCAAAGGCCGCCCCGTCACTGAATTCAGTCACGTTGATCCCGTCATTCCGGCTGAAAACACGGGTGCTTTCCGTACGGGGATCAAAACAATACAAGCCGTTGTTTGTGGAAATCCACAGGTTGCCAATACGGTCTTTTACAATATCATGTATGGTACTGTTCAAGAACCCGTTTTCAAGTCCCACAAAAAGCCGTTCCCCTTCTGAAGTGACTTTCATCAGTCCATGCCCCGTACCAAGCCACATCACAGAATCCTCATCTACCACGGTAAACACATCCATAACAGCGTTGGAGTCATATTCCCCTTTGAGCCTTACCTGGCGGCTCAGGCTGTCCCCCTCTACAGCAAACACACCCTGCCCCCGGTTCGCAAACAGAAGCCGTCCTTCCGGAGTGGAAGAAAGTGAGAAAAAATAATTGGAAGAAATATCTCCTCCATCAAGTGTATATGTCTTACGCACCGTAACTACAGGTGCGGAATATGACCCCGATACATCGCACTGCACGACACCGTTTCCATCTGTAGCAAGCCATAGGGTGGAATCATCACTCTCATAGATATCATGTATGTGATGCATCCGGCTGGATGAACCGGCATTATGTATCCTATTGTCGGCATAACTGTAATAATCAATCCCTTCATCTGTGGCAATCCACAATATAGGACGCCTGCTCCGGGCAAAAGCGAACACCGAATTATGGCTAAGCGCACTGGCTGTGCTCGTGAACCGCTGTGCAGCCATCGGCTTTATCTCCATCCCCGGATTTAAACGCGGTATGCGCAGCATTCCTCCCCCCTTGGTTCCAAGCCAAAGCGTCTTGTCGTTATCAAGAAAAAGCGCACGGACAGGGTTCCCGCTCATATCCTCAAACTGTGAAAGCCCAATTGACCTTATTATATAATTGCTGTCGTAGCAGGTGAACAGGCCATGGCAGTCAGAGCCAATCCATACAACAGGCTGTGTGGCCGACTTCTCCAGGCAAAACACCCCGGCTTTCACACCAAGGTCTTCAGCGTCATATCTTCCAGAGGCATCTCTCTTGATACGGAGCACGCCATTAGCAGTAAACGACACAAAAATATCATCGGAAGCCACCCGGAGCAAATCAGACGGCTCACCACGGCGGTCAATCTCCCCACCCAGATCAAGTACCGGAGTAAAATCACCTGCTCCATCCACTTTATAAAGCATGTTGTCGAAACCGACCACGACTGCCCCGCCAGAATCCACGCGCCCGGCTTTAACCGGGTGGGTAGAAAGGATACTGTGTTTTTTCACTCCCACAGGGCTCCCATCAGCACCGAAAGACAGGTAATAACGTTCAATCCCACCATCTCCAAGCAGATAGATATAATCGTCTGTAACACTCAACGACCTCACTTTTGCATGCCTGACGCCTGACGTAACCAACGGCTCAGGATCATCATCCCCACACGATGGAATACAATAAATCACATTATCAGTGGCAAGCACATATAGATTTCCGAATCTATCCGCACCCACTTTCTCCTGTCCTTTAAAGCGTTCGTACGACCGAACCTGCCATTTACGCGAATCCACATGGTCAAGTCCATGATTGGTAAGCACCCACATGACCCCATTGGCTCCTGCAATGATATTCTCTATCAAATTTCCGGAAAGGGAAAGTCCCGGATACATCACCGCGAAAGGGGTGATGTTGATACCATCGGTTATGTTCACCCCGTCAAGGGTACCGATCCACAGGAAACCGTCGGCATCCTGAGCCATGGATAGCAAAGCGCTACTTGAAAGACCGTCGCCACTGGATGTGCGACGTATGTTGTATGCTTGTGCGGAAAAGGTCACAAGAACCACCAGCAACGGCAGCAGTATAATCTTCCGGGCCGATGACAGTATATATATGCGACGTATAAAATTAAGCATGTGACAGTCTGATTGTAGTATTATTCCGCAAAGATAAGAAACTAAGCTAAACTTTCTGACAGAACCGTATTAAAATGTATGTATCATAACAATTTGTGCCCGTTTTTTAACATACCTGCACCGGTTTTGGCACGTGTGCCATATTGAGACAACAGTGTGCCGTAACATGACAATGAGCGCTGTGCGTTTTAATCAAATTATGAAGCTCCGACTAAAAACACTAAATTTGCATGACTTCATAAAAACAGCAACTTCCCATGCATAAGCCATCCATTTTATTGACCGCGTTAAGTGCAGCCGCCCTATTGAACGGGTGTAGCAGCCACGGAGTGACAAACCTGCGGTGCGAATACACAGAAAACCCAGTCGGTATAGACGAAACCAACCCACGCTTCACATGGAACGTGGACGCAGGTTCAAGCAACCAATATGTGGTAGAGGTCGCCGAGTCCGAAGAAGCCTTGCGCGCCAACAAAACCATATGGAAATCGCAGACGCTTCCCGCAAACGCACTTTTTGCCATTTATAACGGGGATTCGCTCAAAAGCCATACCAGATATGCATGGCGCGTTGTCGCGGATGGGCATCCCTCGGAAACGGCAACATTTGAGACGGCCAAGATGCAACCACACCACTGGAACGCATCATGGATAACCGACAAGAACGACAAGGGATTTGAACCGGCGCCAATGTTGCGCAAAAAATTCCCGCTTGACAAAATACCCTCCAAAGCACGGGCATATGTTTCCGCAGCAGGATATTATGCACTATACATAAACGGGAAACGAGTAGGAGACAGCCATATGGATCCCGGATATACCCACTACGACAAACGAAACCTGTATTCGACATATGATGTGACCCCATTGCTTAAAAAAGGAGAAAACACAATCGCGGCCGTACTCGGAAACGGTTTTTACAATTGCCAGAGCAAAGCTGTCTGGGATTTCGAGACCGCCCGCTGGCGCAACCGGCCTTCTATGATTTTTGAATTGCGAGGCAACTATGACGGCATGCATGACAAGCTGCTTGTAGCATCAGATAACAGCTGGCGCACATCAACCGGCCCTTACACCTATAACAACATCTACAGCGGAGACCGCTATGACGGACGCCTTACCCCAAACGGGTGGATGGCACCGGGATTCGATGATTCATCTTGGACGCCGGCGATAACCGTAGCAGCCCCGTCAAATCTGCTGAAAGCACAGGCACTCCCTGCCATACGTCCTTCGGAAACCATCAAGCCCCGACTTATCAACTCATGGGGCGACACCGTATATATCTTCGACATGGGGAAAAACATCGCAGGAGTTGCCGGACTGACTGTCAAGGGGGAGAGAGGCACATCCTTCAGACTTTCATACGGTGAAATGCTTAAGAAAAACGGACGCCTCGAACAAGGCAACATTGACATATATTACCGCCCCGAAAAGCCAGGAGAAAAATTCCAGACCGATGAATTCATACTGGGAGGTACAGGAGAAGAGGAGAGCTTCACCCCCCTGTTCACATACCACGGTTTCAGGTATGTGGAAGTCACGTCAGACCGTCCTGTAAAGTTGTCAGCAGACAACATAACGGGATATTTCATGCATACCGACGTAAAACCTGCGGGAAGTTTCTCATGCTCCGAACCGCTCCTTGGAAAAATCCATGCCGCCACAATGCTAAGTTACCTCGGCAATCTGCACAGTATACCTACAGACTGCCCACAGCGCGAAAAAAACGGGTGGACAGCAGACGCACATGTGGCCATAGACCTCGGCTTGCTCAACTACGACGGAATCACATTCTACGAAAAATGGATGAACGACTTCATTGACAACCAACATGAGAATGGCAACATATCAGGCATCATCCCATCAGACAGGTGGGGGTACGGCGACTGGCCTGGTCCGGTATGGGATGCAGCACTCTTCATAATACCTGAAGCCATTTACGATTATTACGGCGACCAGCGTGTCATTGAAAGGCTCTATCCGACAATGGAAAAATATTTCAGTTGGGTAAAAGGCCTTGAAAAAGAAGAAGGCTATCTCGGCAACGGCATAGGAGACTGGCTGTCATACAACGCCCAGACACCTACCGACTATACAAGCACGGTCTACTACTTTCTTGACAATGTAAAAATGGCAAAATTTGCTGCAATACTCGGCAAAGATCCCGCGCCATATATCGAAAAAAGCAAACGTCTGAAGGAGACCATAAACAAACGTTGGTTCAATGAAAACTCAGGCACATATGCCAACGGCACACAAGCAGCCCTCGGAGTGGCGCTGTATGCAGGGATCGTGCCGGAAGGGAAAGAGGCTGCTGTAGCCGAAGCACTCCACAAGGCTGTGGAGGCGAATAATTACCATCTTGATTACGGTCTGTTGGGAAGTAAAACAGTGCCCGCAATGCTCACCCGCTACGGATATGTAGACGACGCATACCGCATGGCCACCAATACCGACGCCCCGTCGTGGGGCTACTGGCTTGAAAAGTGCGGATACACCACATTGGCAGAGACATGGACACTCAGTCCGGAATTTCGCGACGCATCCATAAACCATGTATTCATGGGAGATATAAGCGCCTGGATGACACAGGCACTCGCCGGAATAAACCACGATCCTGGGAAGCCCGGTTTCTCCAATGTGATAATACGCCCGTACTTCCCCTGCGGCCTCGGATGGGCGGAAGGAAAATATGATTCCGTGCGCGGCACAATCAGCAGCAAATGGACCCGCGACGGTGACAACGTGACACTTACCGTCACTATCCCTGGAGCTACCACAGCCACAGTTTATGCTCCCGATCCACAGAATGTAGGCTCAGGCACACATACCTTCAAATTCAAAATCTAAAAACAAAGCGGAATTCGATACGGCTTGAGTCAAAAAACCGGGATTATGGCATTGTCACATAAATAACGTGAGTTCGATATAACAATTCTGCTGTCCAACAATAAAACAATCA
>CANRWW010000009.1 GCA_947643665.1 uncultured Porphyromonadaceae bacterium
AACCCCAATCGTTGGAACCGGAATCCAATATTCTATCCATTGAACTACGGAGACCTCTTTCACCCTTCGGGCGCGTTTACAGCCGAAAAGGTTGTACAAAGGTAATAAAAATTTTTTTGATGTAGTGCAAACCGGTGAGGAAATTTATTTACCGAAAATTGCGGTACGGTATTTCCGGGCGTTGGCAAGATGGCGCGAGTAATCGGAAGTGAAATCATGATAGCCTGATCCGTCAGGTCTTGCGCACATATAGATGTAATTGTGTGTGGGGGCATTGATCACCTGGTCAAGGGTGCGTGCTTCTGGCAAACGTATTATGCCGGGTGGCAACCCGTTTACCACATATGTGTTGTAGGGAGACTGGAAAGATAGCATGTCGTTTGTAATGCGGCGTATGGTGAAGTCACCTTTTGCAAACCGCACAGTCGGGTCTGCCTGTAATTTCATGCCACGTGACAGGCGGTTTAAGTAAAGTCTCGCGATGGAAGGGCGTTCGTCTCTTTTGTTTGATTCTTCTTCTACGATTGATGCGAGAATGCTTGTCTGGAGTGGTGTAAGTCCTATGGATGCTGCTTTGGCACGCCGTTCTTCGTTCCAGAAACGGTGGTAATTGTCGCGTATTTTTTCAATAAGTTGTTGCGGTGAGGCAGTCCAGTAGGTTTCGTATGTATCAGGCAGAAATTCAGATTCTAATTGTTCCATAGATATTGAGTCTGCGGTAGCGATCTGGTTTGCAGTTGAGAGAAATTGCTCTGGTGTGAAATCCATCCGTGTGGCCAGGCGTGTTGCAAGATCGGAGAATGTGCGTACATTGTTAAATGTCACTCTTACGGGTGTCTGGCGCCCTTGTCCGATTTTACGCGCTACCTTCCAGGCCTTTTCGCCGGGTTCGATACGGTATGCTCCGCGGGAACTTTCAGGTGTGCCATCCCATAACATCGCCACTCGGCCACCGAAATTATGGCCTAACGATGAGCGCAAGGAATCTTTTACCTGATCGTTGGTGGCACCTTGCGGTATGTAAACCCATGTGGCTTTATCCCCGTCATATCCTTGAACCATACGGGTGAAGTACCACGCTCCCAATGCAACGAAAGCGAGGCATGCCAAAGTTATTATCTTTTTGCTGAGTCCGGAGTTATTTTTCATATGGCAAAGTTAATTATTTTTGGACGAGGGCGGGGTATTGTATGCCGTATTAAGTTAAATTAAAACCCGGATCAGTGTTGTTTTAACATTTGCGTTGTCTTGGGACAAGGCGTTAAATGACGATATATTTACGCGTTTTTTAATGATTTTCACATTCTTATGGTCAAATTCACTTAATTGGGCAATGTCAATATTAAACATAGTTAATAGCGAATGTTAATGGTTCGGAGATTGCTGATTTTGTTATATATTCGCATCAACGGCTTCCGACACGTGATGTTGATGCCGCTCGAATTTTAACATTTGAGGATGCTTTCCGGTTCAATCCGGAGAGATAGACAAAAGTAGTTCACCACAATTAAAAGTTCGACCAATCGAGACATTGAAACTATTATGAAAGTTTACACGAAAACAGCATTACTCGCATTTGGAGTTGCCGTTTGCAGCTCCGCCATGACATTGGCGTTTGATCGCTTCAACAGCGCCTCTGAATCTTCCATATCTTCTGACAAATCCGTTGTGCAGCCTGATGGAGCAAAACGCTCTGGATTCCTTAGGGTAAGCAATTCGGTGACACCTCCTACAGATTTCACCCATGCTGCCGAAAGCACTATAAACGGAGTTGTAAGTATCAAAAGCTATGCAACCCCTCGCGGATATAACGGAGGTGGAGGCAGCTATGGCAACCCTCTGTATGAATTCTTTTTCGGCGCTCCCCAGCCGCGCCAGCCGCAGCCACGTCAGCGGGGCGATTCGGGTGCCGAGCAACAGCGCGGTCTCGGATCGGGGGTGATTCTAAGTTCTGACGGATATATTGTAACCAACAATCATGTGATACAGGGTGCGGACCGCCTGGAGGTAACGCTCAACGACAACAGCATTTACAATGCGAAAGTGATAGGCACCGATCCTACTACCGATGTGGCACTTCTCAAGATAGAGGCTGAAAACCTCCCGGTAATACCTGTTGGCGACAGTGATGCCCTTAAAGTTGGGGAGTGGGTGCTGGCAGTAGGCAATCCTTTTGGTTTCACATCTACAGTAACAACTGGTATCGTCAGCGCCAAGGCACGTAGCGTAGGAGCCGGCGGCATGGGACGTTCAATGGGCATAGAGAGCTATATCCAGACCGATGCGGCGGTCAATCCCGGCAACTCCGGTGGCGCTCTTGTCAACATAAAAGGGGAACTGATAGGCATAAATACAGCCATATATTCCGAAACCGGAAGTTACGTAGGGTATTCATTTGCCATACCATCTTCTATTGTCACCAAAATAGTGACAGATATAAAGCAGTATGGAACGGTACAGCGCGCTGTGCTCGGTGTGATGTTCCAGGAGCTTACTCCGAAGATGGCAAAAGAGAAAGGAATCACTGCTGTTAACGACGGCATATATGTGGCAGAACTTGTAGACCGTGGAGCTGCCATGGAAGCCGGTCTGAAGGAAGGCGACGTGATTATAGCCATAAATGACGCCCCCACACACAATACCGCCCAGTTGCAGGGTGAAATAAGCAAGTATCGTCCTGGCGACAAGATTGAGGTGAAATATATCCGCGACAACAAAAGCGCCAAAGCGTCTGTGACCTTGCGTAACAACCAGGGTGGTACGAAAATGACGAAGCAGAACGACTTTACAGGTCTTGGATGTGCATTGAAATCCCTTTCCGAAAACCAAATGCGTGAATACCGTCTTTCCGGTGGCGTGCAGGTTTCCGGGTTGAAAGATGGCAAATTCAAGTCTGCCGGTATCAAGGAGGGTTTCATAATTGTTGATATAAACAATGCCCGTGTGCGCACTCCCGAAGATGTGGAAGAGGTATATAATGCCATAATGAACTCGGGTGACGATGACAAAGTCATGTTTATCACCGGCATGTATCCGACAGGCCGCAAAGTTTACTATGCGGTTGACCTTGCCGAAGAATAAGTTTTTTAATTGGTTATAAGTTTAGATGTTTTGACAGCTAAAGCTGTACACACAAGGTTTCCATAATTAAATATAGAATGGTTCGATACCTCCGGATGACACTGCCGTCCGGAGGTTTTTCATTTGTGGTATTGGCTATTTTTTGCTACCTTTGTTGACATGCATATTTGAATTGTCATTATCAATTAGTTGGAAGCCATGAATTATCGAACATATTTGGTCGCGCTTGCTGCGGCAGTATCTTTTAATGCAGCAGCTTTTGGAAATCTCGCCGTTATTGCCGAGGAGAAGGTTGAAGAGCCGTCAGACAGTACTGCTTTTGTTTTCACCGATGTCACTCTGGTGCCTACCACGTCTGTAAAAGACCAGAATAAGAGCGGGACATGCTGGTGTTTCGCCGGAACATCAATGTTTGAAGACGAGATTGTGCGCCGTGGCGGCAAGCCGCTTGATCTCAGTGAAATGTTTACAGTAAGGCATTGCTATCTTGATAAAGCTGACAGATATGTGCGGATGTATGGCGGTACTAATTTTGCCGCAGGAGGGAGCATAATGGATGTCCCATATGTATGGAAGAAGTATGGTGCTGTTCCGGAAAGTGTGTATTCCGGACTTGGCTATGGTGAAGAAAAGCATGTGCATGGCGAGTTGGATGCTGTGCTCAAGGCATACCTTGATGCCGTGATCCGCAAGCCGGACAAGCGTATTTCCACGGCATGGCGCAAAGGTGTGGAGGCTATTCTTGACGCATATCTCGGTGAAATTCCTGAAACGTTCGAGGTTGACGGCAAGACTTATACGCCACGTAGCTATGCAGATGCCCTTGGGCTTGTTCCTGATGATTATGTCGCCATTACTTCATTTACACACCATCCGGTGGATGAGCCTTTTGTGCTTGAGGTATCCGACAACTGGCTTTGGGCTCCATATAATAACGTGAAACTTTCCGAACTTAAGGAAACGGTAGACAATGCCATTGCCAAAGGATATCCGGTGGTATGGGCTGCGGATGTCAGTGAGGGCGGTTTCAAATGGAAAGAAGGATTTGCCGTGATGCCTAAGGAGCGCACCGAGGCAGACATGGATGGGACCGAACTTGCGCGTTGGGTGAAACTCAGCGATCAGGAACGGAAAGACAAGCAGTTTGCTATAAAGGGGCCGGTTGAGGAAATTGAGGTGACACCCGAGGTGCGTCAGGAGATGTTTGACCGGCAGGAAACTACTGACGACCATGGTATGGAGATTGTCGGCATTGCCACAGACCAGAAGGGAAACCGTTACTACAAGGTAAAAAACTCCTGGGATACAAATCAGGTTTATGGCGGGTTCTTTTATGTTTCAGAGCCATATTTCCTAGCCAAGACATTGAGCATACTGGTGCATAAGGATGGCGTTCCTTCCGCAATAGCGAAGAAGTTACGTAATTGAATGCTAGGCTCTTTATGTGGCGAATGCCCCGTATATCGCTTTGTTTATGGGTATTTATGCCGGTAGTCATATGGTTGCTGGCAGCCTGCTCGCATGATAGTGGGCCTGTGAGCGAGCCGGTATATCATTGCGACGCTTATGACATAGCTCCTGACAGTGTAGACATGCATACAGGGGTGATACTGCGTGCAAACGGCGACAGTGCCATACAGGTGCGTGTAGAGGGCAACGTACTCCGCACCGTATATGCCGGTGCATATCCGCGCTCACGCGGAGTTTTCAGGTACAAATCAGATTATCCTGTTTTCGATGCCTTGCTAAGGATTGAAACTTCGCGTGCCTCTGATGATAATTACACTCTGGCTACCCCATATGAACTATATCTCAATCCATTTATAGGGGCTGACGGAGAAAGGATGCTTGACAGCCGCATTCGTAACGGATATCTTATCCCGTCTGACACCAGGCGCTACGGATGGCCTGTGATAAATGACAACCCACAGTGGATCCTGGCCGCATGCGAACTTTTTAAGATTACAGCCAACCGTGTCGCCCTTGAAACCACAGGCCGGTTGGCTGCAAATATCGCTACCGAGGAACGCAAGGTGTGTATGAACGGGGTGACAGGGCTTATAGGTGGGATACCACGGTATATGGCCGCGCCTAAAGAACTTTTTCCAGAATGGGTTGGTCCGGGTGAACTTTTTGAGATAGCTACTTTCAGTGTGAATATGGCCTGGTGGGCGGCATTGAAGTCTATGGCGGATATTACTGCCGGCATGGCCTTACGCAATGAAATGGCACGTTTGCCTGAGATGCCTCTTGATCCAGACAGTCTCAGGAATGCTATGTTCAGATATTTCTGGAATCCGGCAGAAGGGCGTTTCAGTGCCATGATATATGGCGATTCTTTCAGGCAATTGCCTTTGGGGGCGTCAGACAATCTTGCCCAGGGGTTGGCCATCATTACCGGGCTGCCCATTACTGGAATGGCAGAGATGATGGTAAGCAAGACTCCTGCATCTGTTACCGGAATATCATTGTTTTCTCCTTGCATGTCTACCAATATGGGGAACACCCCTTATGAGGAACTTGCCCGTGCTGTATGGGCTATCGCTGCATCACGTGCAGGCAACGACAAGGTATACAATGCCGCAGTGGGAGCATTGATATACAACTTGTGTAACGACATATTAGGGAGCCGCCATGTCTTTTCGGCTATGAAACGCCCTCTTGCATCACTGGTGCTTCGCGGATTCTGTGGTATTTCCACTGCTTTTGAAGGACTGTATTTTTCTCCGTGCGTTCCTTCCTGCATGCCTGGCACAAAACATGTGGATGGTTTAAAATACCGCAGGTCGGAACTTTCAATCACTATAAATGGCACAGGCAGTAAAATAGTATCGTTTACTGTTGACGGAAAAGAGACAAAACCTTTTTACCCGGCATCGGAGGAGGGGAGTCATGAGATTGTCATTACATTGTCAGGGGAAGTTGGGATAGCGGAGGCTGATTTTTCGGATCCTGGAGTTATCACGGATGCACCAACCGTGGAATGCGCGACTTTACAAGACAGATCTTTTTTCCTGCCTGATGCTGGTGGAGATGGTGAAAAGAGGATGGTTTATATCAATGGGATTCCTGCCGAGGAGATTGCCGGCAGGTATTATAGTCTGGATACCGCCTCGGTTGCAACTACTGTACAGTTCTGTATGGTTAAAGATGATCATTGGCCTGGGTTTGCTACGGCTCCATACTTATATTTGCCTACTGGATGCGTGCAAACTGTTCCTATGGCAGATGTGGCGCTTAAAGGGAACCGCATTATTGAAGATAAGGATCTTGCAACCAGATTTATAGAATCCACAAGGTATAAAAACAATAAGATTGCCTTTGATGTGACCGTGGAAGAGAAAGGGGTATATGGTGTGGATGTGCATTATGTCAACGGGCTGGGTATTGTAAATCCGCGCAGGCGCACTGCTTTAAGGCGGCTTTCCGTGGATGGCGACCATAAGGGTATATTTGTATTTACGCAATTGTCGCCTGTGGATTGGGATAATGATCCGATGCGTGAGTGGCAGATGATGACAGGGTTCACGAATCCTCTGAAAGTCGGACTTGACCCTGGGACACATCGGTTTGAATTGCGGTATTACCAGCCCAATCCTGTATATATAGACCCGTTTTCAAATACGGTCGTAGCTGATTACGTGCGGATTGTACGTTATGAATGAGATTTAGAGACTTACTTATATTCATACTGTTAAAACATGAAACGTTTATCTTTGATAGGAGTTGCGCTGATGACTTGCGCATCGCTTTTCGGAGCAAAAAAAGCACCGATGTTTACCAATGTCGAACCTCCATACTGGTGGGTCGGAATGGAAAATGACACGCTTCAGATCATGGTTACCGGTGATGGTATCGGGAAAGCGGATGTAAGCATAGATTATCCGGGGATCAGGATCCTGGACCAGGTGTCGCTTGACAGCCCTAATTATAAATTCCTGTATCTGTCAATCGCCGACGATACCAGGCCTGGAAAGATGCCCATACGTTTTTCGCTCAATGGCCGGAAAGCGACATATGATTACGAACTTAAGGCTCGTGACCGCAGACCTGAAGATTATATAGGTTTTTCGGCTTCAGATGTATTGTATCTGTTGATGCCAGACCGTTTTGCCAGGGGCGACAGCAAAGCTGCCGGTGAGTTTGACGGTCTTGACTATCCGGTAGGCTACGACCGCACGCATCCGTCTGCGCGGCATGGTGGGAATATCGCAGGCATCCGTGATAATCTTGATTATCTTGATTCTCTCGGAGTAACAGCGATATGGGCGACGCCGGTGCTTGAGAACGATATGCCGGGAGGGTCATACCATGGTTATGCGACCACAGACTATTATCGGATTGATCCCCGTTTCGGTACCAACGATGATTGGACGGGGCTTGTGTCAGACGCTCATTCGCGTGGCATGAAAGTAGTGATGGATATGATTTTCAACCATTCGGGTTCGGCTCATCCATGGATGAAAGATATGCCTTCCGCAGACTGGTACAATCATCCTGAAGGCAAAGAGCTTACCAATTTCCGTCTCAGCACTGTGCATGACCCTTATGTGTCGGATTATGACCTTGACCATACGGTGAACGGGTGGTTCGTGCCGGATATGCCTGATCTAAACCAACGCAATCCTCATCTTATGAAATATCTTACCCAGAACTCTATCTGGTGGATTGAGTCATCAAAAATCAACGGTATTCGCATGGACACATATCCATATGCCGATATGAAGGCTATGGCAGGATGGGCGCGCGATGTAATGCGGGAGTATCCGAATTTTAATATAGTAGGAGAATGCTGGTATGGTAATGAAGCTGGTTCGGCGTTCTGGCAGGCAGGTAATAAACTTAATCCTGTGCCGACGAATCTGCCTACGGTAATGGATTTCAAACTTAGTATTGACGGACATAAATTTTTTGACGAACAGACCGATCCATGGAATGGTCTGAATCATCTGTATGACCATCTGGCTTTGGATTATCTTTATTCGGATCCCCAGAAGGTACTTACATTCCTTGACAACCACGATACCGACCGTTTCCTGACCGAGTTTCCAGATAATCTCGGCAGCTGGAAACAGGCTATCGCTTTCTTGCTTACTTCGCGCGGTATACCGCAGCTTTACTATGGCACTGAGTTGCTCATGAACGGAACCAAGAAGATAACCGACGGGCATATACGTCTTGACATGCCTGGAGGATTCGATGGTGACAGCCATAACGAGTTTACCAGTGAAGGACGTACACCCTTGCAGAATGAGGCATGGGATTTCATGCAGAAACTTTTGCAATGGCGGCGTTCCCCTTCTGTAAATGAGGTCATAGCCAAGGGAGCGCTGAAGCATTTCATGCCACAGAATGGCATGTATGTTTATGAACGCAAGTTGGGCGACAAGCGCATAGTGGTGATTCTTAACGGAAAGGATGAACCGAATACAGTGACAATGGAACGTACGATGGAGATTTTGCCTTATGGCACGCAACGCAGAAACATGATGACTGGGCAAAATGTTACAATTGAGGAAACAATGACTTTCGCACCACGCGAAATAATGATATTGCAGAATTTCTGATGAAACGTATAGGGATACTTTCAGATACACATTCATGTTGGGACGACCGGTTTGCTATTCATTTCGCCGATTGCGACGAGATATGGCATGCCGGAGATATCGGATATATGGAGGTGCTGGAACGTTTGAAGGGTGTATGCCCTGTGGTGCGTGCTGTCAAGGGCAATATTGACAGCGGAGTAGTGTCGCGTCAGTGCCCGGAACTTATTGTGTTTCGGGTGGAGGATGTGAATGTGCTTCTGACCCATATAGGAGGATATCCTGGGAGGTATAGCCGCGGTATGCCGGCTCTTCTGTGCGACAACAGTATAAAGTTGTTTGTGTGCGGACACAGCCATATCCTTAAAGTGATGTATGACAGGGATCTTGACCTGTTGCATGTCAATCCGGGAGCTGCCGGGCATCATGGCTGGCAGAAGCAACGCACTTTGATAAAACTCACCATAGATGGAGCCGACATGCGCGATCTTGAAGTGATTGAGCTTGCGGGAAATGTAAACTGACAGAATATGAAAAAGATATTTTTTATTCCGACCGCTATTTTGCTTGCAACCATGCTTTTTGTAGGATGCAAGACAACTGAAGAAAATTATTCGGCGGCTTATGAAATAGCGAAACAGAAGAAAGAGGCTGGTATGACCTCGGAGGAACTTGCAGGCATGAGGCGTGAGGAGGCTGTTCCGCGTACTGTCTACAAAGGAGACAGCATACCTTTGAAGGGAATGTATGTCAAGAAGATTGAGGGCGCGGATCCGGGTATGTACACGGTTGTTGTCGCGTCTTTCAAGCAGTTGTTTAATTCGCAGTCAGTATTCAAGCGGTTGGAAAGCGCCGGAGGAGTTACTTCCGATCCGGTATTGCTTCAGGATCCCCGTGACAAGAAGTATTATGTAGGGGCTGTGACAACGTCATCATTGGACAGCGCCGTGACCGCCCTGCGTATGCTTGAGCAATCCTCTCCAGTGGTTCTTAAGCCACCTTATCCGTTCATTCTTCGTAAGTAAACAAAAAAACGATGGTGTGTCAAAATTCGCGAATTTTGACACACCATCGTTTTTTAGCGGTTTTGCCGGTTTATTTGGCAGGAGCCGGTTCCAGAAGGATCACACGATAGTTGTTCTGGCTGTTGAGTTGTTTCATGTAGTTTTGTATGTCGGCTGGTGTCATAGCCTTGTACATCTCTTCCGCACCGTGGAATGTATCAATACCGTTGAGGGCTTCACCTGCCATGGCATTGATCCATACGCTGTTCAGTTTCTGTCCCTCAATTACGTTCTTGATTGAGAATTCCACTACTTTGGCAAGCTCTTCTGGGGTAACGTTGGTTTCCATATTCTTGAATTCGCCGGCGATAACGTCAAGTACCTCCTTGCGGAGTTCCGGTTTCATGGGGAATGTGCTCTGGATGGTGGTGTTGTTCTTGTCTGCCACACGCTCCATGCCGCCTCCTGCCCAGATGGAGTATACGGCTCCCATCTCTTCGCGTACCTTGTCAAGCAGACGCTTGGAGAGTATCTGTCCTGCTACGCTTGCTGCGGCCCGGTTCTCCTTGGTATAAGGAAGTTTACCATAGTTGAGTATGGTCACATATGTCTGCGGCTGCTGCATTTCTGTTGTGAATATGATTTCCTTCTCACCAGGGGCGATGTTTAGAGATTCAACGAACTGGGGAGCCTTGGTAACCTTCGACGCATCGGCGGGAAGAGTTGCTATATACTGTTCCACAAGTGGACGGAAGGTGGCCATATCAATATTGCCGGCAAAATAGAATGTGTAGTCTGCTGCGTTTGCGGTCATCTTGCGGGCAATCTCAAGGGTCTGGTCAAGTGTGGCGGCTTCAACAGCTTCGGCGCTGAGTGCATGCTTGCGCGGATTGGTGAATAGGGCTTTGGCAAGGTCGCGCTGGAAGATATATTCGGGATTTGCTTCCTGGTTTTTCAGGATGCCTTCATACTGCTTCTGTGATGCCAGGAATTCGTCAGGCGTGATATTGAAGTTTGTGAATGTCATGTAGATCATTTCCATGGCGGTGGGCAGATCTTTTGGAGTGGTGCTCCCTGCCACGTCACGCACATATGCATTAAAGGTGGGCGTAACTCTTACCTGTTTGCCTTGCAGGTATTTCTGCATATCTTTGTAGGTGTAGTTGCCGAGGCCGCTTTGTTCTACCATTATCGGGAAAGCGATAAGGGTATTTGCATAAGTGTCGGGGAAGACCGATGTTCCGCCGATAGCTTGTGCGTCAAAAATAATCTCATCGGCTTTGAAATCAGTAGTCTTTACAATTACCTCAACGCCGTTGCTGAGGGTGAGTTTTGTTGCTCCCCATTTTTCAACAGGCTCTTCTTTCACGATTTTACCAGGTGCGGGAAGTGTGGGAATAAGCGGTTCTGCTTTTACTTCATCAACAAAAGCCTCAATATTTTCACCATTTACTTCATCCATGGCGGCAGCGAGTTGTGCTTCTGTAGGAATGACTACTCCTGGTTTGTCGGGAAGCATCATGAGCACGATACGGTTGTCATCGGTTACCAATTGCTTCAGAACCTGGTTTATGGCTTCCACAGGTATCTGGTTGGCCATTGCGTTCATCATCTGGTACTCGAATTCGATGCCAGGCATAGGCTCGTTGTCAATGAAATGGCGGGCGATTTCGCGGGAGTATTTCTCGCTTTCAGTATTCTCACGCTCATTGTATGCGGTTTCCAGGCGCGAGATGTATTCGCTGCGTGCGCGGTCATATTCAGAGACGGTAAATCCTCCGCGTACGGCGCGTAACAGTTCGCGGTATACACTCTTGAATGCAGGCATGACATCGTCACCTTTGCCTACTCCGCCTATGCTGAGCGCATCTTCCGTGTTTGCTACCAAAAAATTGTCGTATCCAGCGAAAGCGGCGGCAAATTCCACATCAGGATTTGATGACATTTCATTGTAGCGTGCGGAAAGCATGTTGGCTATCATGGTGGTCACATAATCCTGGGTCAGATATATTATGGTGTTGCGTTGCTCGCGTGGCACTACTTCGTTTTTGAAATAGATGTTAAACACGGAGTATTGCATTTCACCGTCTTTGCCGATTGCGTAGATGGTGCCTTCGGTATCGGGAACCTCCTCATATTCGCGTGGTTTGGCATTGGCAGGCATCTTGATCGGTGAGAATATTTCCTTGATTTTGTTTTCTATGCGGTCTACATCTATGTCGCCGACAACAATAATGCCCTGCAGATCGGGGCGGTACCATGTCTCGTAATAATCACGCAATACCTGGGGAGGGAAGTTGTCAACTACCTCCATCGTGCCGATGGGAAGGCGGTATCCATATTTTGAGTCGGGATACATTTTTGGCAACAACTGTTCAAGGATGCGCTGCTGTCCGACGTTGCGCGAGCGCCATTCTTCGTGGATTACACCGCGTTCCTTATCAATTTCCTTTGGATCAAGCAGCAGGCCGTCTGCCCAGTCATGGAGTATTATAAGGCATGAATCCTGCACGCTTTCACGTGCGGTGGGGACATTGCTGATGTTGTACACGGTCTCGTCAATCGAGGTGTATGCGTTGAGGTTTTGCCCGAATTTCACACCAACGGTTTCCAGCCACGCAATGAGGTCATTTCCCGGGAAACTTTTGGTTCCGTTGAAGCACATGTGTTCAAGGAAGTGTGCAAGCCCGCGTTGATTATCTTCCTCAAGGATTGAGCCTACTTTCTGGGCGATATAAAAATCTGCCTGTCCTTTAGGTGTTTCATTGTGACGGATGTAATAGGTCATGCCATTGGGTAGTGTACCAGTGCGCACTGCCTTGTCAATCGGTAGCGGCTGGTCCATTTGGGCGTAGGCTGTGAGACCTGCAAGTGCGGTAATGGCCAGAAGCGCTTTTCTAAAGATTTTTTTCATTGTATGATAATAATGTGAATATTGTCGGTATAAAGCATCCTGATCTGTCTTTCAATAATATTTGACGGGGATCAGTAAAATTAGTTATTTTTAATCTAGTTAATAATAGTTAAATTAAGCGCGGTTAGCCGAAAAGATGCCTGAAAGCCTCTTCGACTTTGCTCACTTCAACTACTTTTATCAGTAGTTTGGATATATCCACTCCTTTGAGCGAACCTTGCGGGATTATGATTGTCTCCATTCCGAGCTTCTCTGCTTCGCGCACCCTTTGCTCCATGCGGGCAGCGGGTCGAAGTTCACCGCTCAGACCGATTTCGCCGCTCAGGCATATACCGTGGGGAATGGCCATGTCTACGTTGGATGACAGTATGGCCGCTATCACAGCCAGGTCAAGCGCCGGATCTGACACCTTTAGGCCGCCGGCGATATTTAGGAAGACATCTTTTTGTGCGAGCTTGAATCCGACACGTTTTTCCAGCACGGCAAGGAGCATGTTCATGCGTTTGGAGTCAAAGCCGGTGACGGAGCGTTGCGGTGTGCCGTATGCGGCGGTGCTCACCAGTGCCTGTGTCTCTATGAGAAAAGGGCGCTGTCCCTCTATGGTCACACCGATGGCGCAACCAGACAGCTGCTCGCCTGTCTGTCGGCTTATCAGCATTTCCGACGGATTGGAGACTTCGCGCAGGCCACGCTGGCACATTTCATATACACCGATTTCCGATGTGTTGCCGAAACGGTTTTTTGTGGCACGCAGGATACGGTACATATATTGGCGGTCCCCCTCGAACTGTAAGACGGCATCAACAATATGTTCCAGTACTTTTGGACCGGCGAGCGACCCCTCTTTGTTGATGTGTCCTATAAGCAATACTGGTATGTTATCTTCTTTTGCGTATTTCAAAAGGCTTGCCGCGCACTCACGTACCTGGCTAACGCTTCCGGCAGCAGATTCTATGGCGTCTGAGGCTATAGTCTGGATGGAATCGACGATGAGCAACTGGGGTTCGATTTCAGATATGTGTTCAAAGATTGTCTCAAGGGAAGTTTCGGTTACAATATAACAGTTGTCGCTCATGCGCCCTATGCGGTCTGCACGTAGTTTTATCTGCATGGCGCTTTCTTCTCCTGACACATAAAGTATGCGCCGGCTTTTGATGGACAGTATGTTTTGTAGTACAAGTGTACTTTTTCCAATTCCTGGTTCTCCTCCTATCAGCACCAGCGATCCGCTTACCAGTCCTCCTCCAAGCACCCGGTTCAGCTCTTCGGAAGGCATATGTATACGGGATTCTTCCGAAGCCTTTATTTCCGAAACTTTCTGTGGTATGCTTTTGTTGGGATTTCTTTTGGATTGTGTTGCTGTTGATTTTCGCGTAGAGGTGTTCACGCGTTCTTCGACCATCGAATTCCATGCGCCGCACGATGGGCAACGTCCTTCCCATTTGGGACTGTCTGCTCCGCATTCAGTGCAGAACCAGCGGGATTTTTCTTTTGTCTTGGCCATGGGATTATTTGGAAATATGAAATTAAGAATTCAGGAAGCCTGTATACGGCGGCGGAATTCGGCAACAGTTATTGCCGTGGCCACACCTACATTGAGCGATTCAACAGTAGGGTGGTTAGCAGGGAAAGGCGGTATGGTTATGCGCCGGGTTATGGTTGAGGCGGTTCTGTCGCTTATCCCGTTGCCTTCGTTGCCCATTACAATAACCCCGCCATGTGTCAATTCTGAGGTGTGTAGCGGTTCTCCTCCAAGAAATGTGCCATATATTTCCATGCCGGCCTCTGCAAGGTGCCTAAGTGTCTCAGGGAGCGGTTTGTACATTACCCGGACCCGGGCAATTGCGCCCATTGTTGCCTGTATGACTTTAGGATTATATATGTCTACAGTATCCGGTGATGCGATGATATTTGTTATGCCGAACCAGTCGGCCACACGCATTATAGTGCCCATATTACCGGGATCCTGCACACGGTCAAGAGCCAATATGAGCTCGTCTTTGGCAGGCTCAAAATGCTCTTGGATTTCGGGGATATGGCATATTGCAAGGACTCCTTGCGGCGTTACCATTGACGACATCTGTTTCATGTCGTCTGGTCTCGCGGTAAGTATGTTGCTTATATTTACAGGAAGTATATGGCTGTATTCATCAAGCCATGCTGCGGTAGCCACAAGCATCTCTATATTGAAGTAATTGGCGCAATCAATTACGGAACGTGTTCCTTCAAGCACGAACAGCCCTGTCGCACGCCTGTTGCGGGCCTGTTGCAGGGAAGCTATCTGTTTGCGTTGATTGGCGGTTACTGGTTGCCTCATATGGTAAGTAATTATTGGTAAATAAGTCACGAAAATTATTACGCATCAACTGTATAATACGGCTTTATATCCTCTGGGAGCATACTTCCAGATAATATAAAATAATTTCCACTGCTTACTTATTACCTAGGTATTCAATTTGCCAAAGGTACGAAAAAATGATGAAAGAACTATCCTGTATGGTCTGGTTCTGGAAAATTTCCGTACCTTTGCGAAACCAAACTTTAAATTGTCAGCCGGGCGGTCCGTCGCGGGCGGATTTCACTTTGTGGATCCGCATGAGGAAAGTCCGGGCAACAAAGAGCACCATACTTCCTAACGGGAAGCCGCGGGCGACCGCAGAGACAACGTGACAGAAAAAAACCGCCCGATAATAGACGGGGGAGCCGTTACGGCGGCGCCAACACCCCTCTGGGCAAGGGTGAAAAGGTGGGGTAAGAGCCCACCGGACATCATCGTGAGATGGTGTGCCGCACGTCTTATGGGTTGCAAGGTCAAGTATACCGGCATTCAAGGGTTGCTCGTCCATTGCCGGGGGGTAGACTGCTTTAGTCATATGGCGACATGTGGCATAGATAAATGACGGACAGGCGTTTTTTTCGGCCTACAGAACCCGGCTTATAGCCTGGCTGACGATTTTTTTAGTTTTTCTCCCAGCAAGTGCAACTTTTCGTAGACACTCTGCGTCTAACCATATGAGACCCTTAAAAAAGATTTTTATAAAATATCTCATATGAATAAAATTGCAATTACTTTAGTGGTATTATTGACACTCGCTATTGCAGGGGTGGGAGTGTCTTTTGCTCTTCAGGCGTCATCTTATCCGAATGTTTCAGGATCAAGAGATCTTACGGAATATACACATGAAGTCAAAACCGGAAGTTTCAATTCCATTGATGCGTCAATTTCCATTGACGTGTATTATACCCCAGGCTCAAAAACGTCGGTAAAGATAGTCACTACCGAAAGGCTTTTGAAATATGTGGAGGCCGGTGTAAGTTCCGGTACCCTCAATCTTACGATGAGCAAAGAATATGCTAACGGCAACAATGGACTGCGTCGTAAGGGTGACAAGGTAAAAGTATATGTGACTGCCCCTCAGGTTAACAGTTTTATTGCAAGCACTTCTGCCGACATCAAATGTTCGTCGCCCATCACAGGCATAAAGAAATTGAAAGTGGATGCTTCTACTTCCGGTGAAATTTCGCTTTCAAGAGTGCAGGCAACCGATGCCGTGGTATATGCAAGCACAAGCGGGGAGGTGGATATAGAATCTTTGGAATCAAACATGTTTAAGGCAAATGCATCTACTTCCGGTGAAATTGACATAGATAACCTTGTTGCTGATAAAGTTTCGGCAGATGCTTCTACTTCAGGAGATGTAAAAGTTGATTGTGTGAATACAGCGGCTCTGAATGCTTCGGCAAGTACTTCTGGTGAAGTAAAGATGGAAGGCAAAGCCAAGGAGATAAAAGTGGATGTAGCCACGGCAGGAGAGTTCAATGGTAGCAAATTGATTTCACAAGAGGCAGAAGTAAACGCCTCCTTAGGGGGAACGGCATATGTAAATGCCGTGCGTTGTAATGCTTCCAACAGTTTGGGTGGTTCTGTAAAGAATTACTTCAATGATTAATCTTTGTAGGACCAATTAAGTATTCGTGATTATTATGTACATGTGAAGGTAGGAAACCATATTGTCAGTCAATTATATTATAAGAAAGAACATAAAGAGTGAGAGGTCTTATGACTTCTGCTGATTAATGTAGAGTTTCCAAGGTATTTTAGGTTTTTATGACAGCTGCGGTGCAAATAATGGCTAGGCCAGAATTTGCACCGCAGTTGCATGATGCCATATGGAATCATGACTGTTGTTTACGGAGTACAGAACGAATGGTGACAATATCTGACAGGGAGATTGATGATGGAAGCAGGTCTTTTATTTCAATAGAACCTGTATCAGGGGGGAGTTTGCTAATTGCTGAGGTTACGGCATTAACAACTGCAGGAGTAAAGAGGTCTTCAAGTGTGATTGTCCCGTTGTCAACATAATGCATCAGATGGTTAGTGATGGTGCTTACGACGAGCGAACGCTCCAGGGCGATCTCTTCACGATCCAGGCCACGCTGAAACAGTTCATAGCTGACTTCATGGCTGAGTTTTTTTTGCGGTTTTGGTGCAGCGGTTGTTTGTTTGGATGATTTTTTTCCGGATGGATCTGTTTTGCCATAACGTCCTCCACGTGCCACTCGTTTTAGTGAATTTTCCCGTGTGGCATCCAGCGCAGCTGTCTGTTTGAATTTCAGGTATCCGGGTATGGTAAATCCATGGCTGGCGATTGATTTCAGTAAGCCAATGTTGGTATCAAGCGTCTGGCGTATGTCATTTACCAACTCCCTTACGCGTTGTGATGCCTTTTTGTTGTCTGTCTGGACTTTAAAAGCTGCCGTAAGTGATTGCCCGAATATTGCGGAGAGTGCGTTTGCGAAGTATTCCGCTCCTTTTTTTACACGTTCCGTAAAAATTTCGTCATGTAGCTGCCGGTCTGTGCTTGCACTTATCAATTGAATCCAACGGTCTGCTATCTCTACCACCTTTTCTCGCAGTTCGAGATTTATTTTTTGTTGTGTTTCTGCCTCTTCCGGATATGAGTAACGGAAAGTGGAATTGAATAGCCTTGACAGTGTTTCCTGCATTGTGACAAGATCGCGGAAACTGAAGAGCCTGACAAGTGTGTGACGGTAATATGCCTGTTTTATTTCGTCAAGTTTTTCAGCACTTTGCCGTGCTTCTTCTTCCTGCCTTTCAATGTAAGCCTCTACGTTGGGATCACATCCCAGGCAGGCGTTTGTAATGTCTGTTGCCAGAACGATTCCTTCAAGCGTCTTGCACCTGCTCAGAGCCACATATACTTGTCCGGGGGCGAAAGAGGCTCCTGCATCGATAATTACATGTTCAAATGTAAGCCCTTGGCTTTTATGTATTGTAATGGCCCATGCAAGGCGCAAGGGCAGCTGTGTGAATGTGCCTTGCACCTCGGTCTCAATTGTATTGGTAGTTTCATTGACAGTATATCTGGCATTTTCCCAAACCTCAGGTTCCACCGTTATGGGTTCTGTTTCGCCAGGGCATAAAACTTTTACAGTGGTGCGGTCTGCATATATCACATGTCCTATTTTTCCGTTGAAGTAGCGCATGGCGCCGGTGGAATCGTTTTTTATGAACATTACTTGTGCTCCGACCTTGATTTCAAGCGACATGGGGGTTGGGTAAGAATATTCCGGAAATGTGCCCTTTACTTTTGCGGTATAGCTCATCATCGGACTCTTTATGCGGTTCAGTTCACCGAAATTGTAGCTGTCTGCCATGTGGTTGTGTGTGGTCAGACGTATGAAATCACTTTCTGTCTCCGGGCGGAATGTGGGATCTAACCTTTGTCGCAGCATTGCGAAGTCTTCATTTGTAAGTCTGTTTTCCCTTACATGGTTGAGGAGGTTTATGAAATGCTGGTTATGTTGCCGGTATACTTTTGTCAGTTCTATGGTAACATATGGGATCTGTGCCAGTGCGCGGCTGCCAAAAAAGTAAGGGGTGTCATAATGTGCCCTCAACATAGCCTCGTCCTGTGGAGTGACCACAGGCGCAAGTTGCTGGAGATCGCCTATCATAAGCAGTTGTACTCCTCCGAATGGCAGATGTGACCGGCGGTATTTCCGCAGGGCATTGTCAACAGCGTCAAGCAGGTCTGAACGCACCATTGAAATCTCGTCAATGACAAGCAGGTCAAGCGCCCTGATTATGCGTAGCTTGTCTTTGCTGAACGAGAACTTGTCACGGTATTCCGAACCTGGAACGTAAGGTGACAGTGGCAGTTGGAAGAATGAATGTATGGTGACTCCTCCCGCATTTATGGCAGCAACCCCGGTAGGTGCCACTATTACAATGGATTTGGCGCTCTTGTTCCGCAGGGTGTGTAAGAATGTGGTTTTCCCGGTTCCAGCTTTTCCGGTGAGGAATATGCTCATTCCGGTGTGTTCCACAAATTCCCAAGCCAGTTCAAGTTCGCTATTGTGTTCCATTGATAATGAGGTGGTTCTTTAAATAGAGGCTGTGCCAAAACGGATGATCTGCCGTTCTGGCACAGCCTTGATTATTGTTTCCAGAAAAGATGGTGTATTGTTGAATTTTTATTGGTCGAAAGTCATTTCGTCAAATCCTGCGGCATCAAATTCATCCTCGTTGTATGAATCGGATCCGTAAAAATCCTCGTCAAAGTCTTCTGCGGCAGCTGCAGCTTTTGCATCTACTTTTGCCACAAATTCGTCTAAATCCACTGTTTGCATCGGGGCTTTTCCAAGCGATAACGAACATATGGGATCCTTTAGGTTTATGCCGGGTATAAGTTCTTTCATTTCCATGTAGAAAGAGCGGTCGGTCATATAATCGAATGTAAACATAAGCCTCTGCCCTTCGTCGTCAATGAGGTCTGACAGTGGTGTTTCTTCCATCAGATAAACATCCTGATCTGATGTGGTGTCCATATCTTCCAGTGTCACTTCCTGCCTCTTTTCCCAGTTTTGGTCGCAAATGAAAAAAGATGACAGTTGTGTCTTGTCGAAATCCACACTGTCGCATATCGCATTTTTAAGATCAAGGAAAGTCGCGTCGGCATCAATTTTTATTTCTCTTTTGAAGTTCTCAACTTCATCTGATACTATTCGTAAATTATATACCATAGGATTGTAGTGTAATCAATTGTTATGTCGGTAGGTGGCTTGTAGTTTGTGTCATGCTTTGCCTACCTTATCGCAAAGGTAAAAATTTCCATCTATAACCTCAAAATTATTTTCAAAGTTTTTTGAGTGGAGGCGTATTGATTTATTCTGTTGTTGATCCTGTGCTTCTTTTTGTTCATGTGGTTGTTTGTAAATTTGTTTTTAATGGAATAAACCAGTAAATTTGTACAAATTTTAACAAGCTAAATTTTAATCCGGCGTTTGGGAAATGCAGGATTTTTAACAGGAAGCGTTATTGTCCCGATTAATGGGTTATAGTGTAAATCTGATCAGCCATGCAGGATAAAGAACCAATGTCAGCTGGAAAGCCTGAAATCAGCATAATAGTGCCGTTTTATAATGTGGAGCCATATGCCAGACGGTGCATTGAGTCTATCCAGGGGCAAACACTGGAAAATATAGAAATCATTCTTGTGGATGATGGTTCGCCAGACAGCTGCGGTGACATAATTGACGAGTATGCTGCCGGTGATCCGCGTATCAAGGCTCTTCATATACAAAACGGTGGTATTGCGCATGCCCGCAACGAGGGATTGAAAGTGGCTTCCGCGGAAGTCATAGGCTTTGTTGACAGTGATGACTGGATAGAGCCGCAAATGTATGAGGAAATGTTGCATTTGATGCAAAGCACCGGTGCGGATATATGTATGTGTGATTATGTGTTTGATTTTCCTCATTATACCAAATCGTCCATAGAGGAGCCGGTAAAGGAAAATTTGGTGTTTTCAAACAAGAAAGCTGTAGAAATGCTGATAGAAGACCGGTTCATACGTAATTATGTATGGAATAAGATCTTCAAAAGAACCGTGATCACAGAGTGTTTCCCTAAAAACATTGTGTTTGAGGATATGTGGGTTATGATCAAATGGTTGCACAATGCCGAAAAGATCTGTTACACACCTTATGTAGGGTACCATTATATTCAGCGTAACGGTACGGTGCAGAGTTCTGCCAAGTCCATAGAGAACCAACGTCCATATATCGCGGCATTAGAAGTGCAACTTAAATTTTTAAAAGAGAACGGATATCCGCGTAAAGTATATGAACGCCAGTTGCTTTCAATGGCAAAAATATGCATAATTATCGCACGTGATTTTGCCCGAAAACTGCCTTATTCCAACGATCTGGGACTCGGTTTTCAGAAAGTAGTGGAATTTTTACGACAATATGAAAACGACTTTTTGCCTCTATTGAACAACAAATACCGCCATCGGTATAATCTTCTGAAAAAATCTCCACGATTATTTTATAATCTCATAAAGCTGCAAGGTTGGCTTCAACCTAAACGCCTGTTCAAGAAAAAGGTTGTAATATATGAGTGAGGCAATGGATGGGGTGGCGTGTCTGGGCTTAAACGCGTTTTGTGTAAAAACAGGGGAGTGTGCGCCATGTGTGCGTGATAATCTTATACCGTAAAAATGGATGATAGATACAAGGACGATGGTGGTTCATCTCCTGCCTTAAGCATAATTGTCCCATTTTATAAAGTGGAAAAATATGCATGCGGATGCATAGAGTCAATTCTTTCGCAGAGTTTTACAGATTTTGAACTGATACTTGTAGATGACGGCTCCCCGGACAGGTGTGGCGAGATCTGTGACCGTTATGCGGCTAAAGATGTCCGTATAATCGTTGTCCATAAATGTAACGGCGGGTTGTCATCCGCGAGGAATGCAGGTCTGGAGATTGCAAAAGCCGATATTATAGGATTTGTTGATGGTGATGACACTGTTGAGCCTGATATGTTTTTGGAAATGGTCCGCGCAATGAAGGAAACCGGGGCGGATATTGTTGTCTGCGGGGTGAATATGGTGTATTCAGGCAACAATGTCAAGCGGCAGCCATGGCAGTCGGAGTATAGGAAGATGTATTCTTCAGAGGAAGCCCTTGCAAAGATTTTTGACGGGGAGTGGGACAATTATGTATGGAATAAGATATATCGCAGAAGTATAATTGATCCGAAGTTTCCGGATGGGCTGAAATATGAAGATATAAGGGTTATGCCACATTGGTTTGGCAATGCGTCGCATATATGCCAGACCTCTTTTACAGGATATAATTATTTGCAGAGGCAAGACAGCATAGTGCGTGAAATTGACAAAAGCGCCCAATTGCAGTATCTTACGGCACTCTTCAGCCAGGTTGATTTCATAAAATCAAGCAGGTACAAGGAGCGTTTTTATAATGACAGGCTTCTTTTTGCAGTGTCCCGTGGCATCGGTATCGCTCGTGATTATGCCCGTGTACATAATTTTGACGAACAAACAAGAGATATGTTCGATTCCGTATTGGAGATATTGCATCCTTATGAATCTGAATTCATAAGTGTTCTAGGTGGGAAACAGCTTAAAAGGTATAATCTGATCAAAAGTGACAAGAAAAAATTTTACAGGCGTGTGAAATTGCAAGGGATGTTTAAGCTGAAGAATTATCTCGGACGATTCGGACAGAAATTGAACAAGTAAGATATCTTCAATATGATTACAGGCCATCTGAATTATCCATCAGATGGCCTGTAATCATATTGAAGATATTTCTTGTTATTTTTTCATTGTGACAGGTAGTGCGCGGCTGAATACTTCACGGAATGAAACGAGGGTTTCTGTGCGGAGCAGGCCGAGTGGTTGCAGTTTCTCATGGATGAGATGGAGAAGATGCTCATTGTCACGAGCGTAAAGTTTTACGAGCATGTCGTATTGGCCTGTGGTGAAGTGGCATTCAACAACTTCAGGAACTTCGTAGAGTTTGTCAACGATTTCGTTGAATTTATCCGGTTCTTTGAGGAAAATGCCTACAAATGCGCATGTGTCATAGCCCAGCGTGGTAGGCTTGATAAGTGCACGTGAGCCTTCCAGAATATTTGTTGCCTGGAGTTTGGCGATGCGCTGATGGATGGCTGCGCCTGAAACACCACATTCGCGTGCGATTTCGAGGAATGGCTTTCGGCCATTGTCTACCAGCATCTGAAGAATCTTGGTGTCAAGATTGTCAATGTGTAAGCGTGGCATAACTTTTTACTTTTCCTTTAATTTAGTTGTTGTTTAATATTCCCTTTTGTTTGTACAACAGTTACTCAATGTATAAAACTTCCGTGTAGTTGTTACTAATTTTAAATTACACATACTACAGATGGCCGGTTTCAGTTTTGTGCCTGTTGCGGTATTAGTTCACTACAAAATTAGAAAAAAGTTTTTTAATTACGAAAATTGAAACATGATTTTTGTAGCCTTTAATAAATCACAAAGAGGTTTGGATTAATATATTTTTGTTAATTTTGTAGATAAATGCGAGATGAAGCAGATGTTTAAAAGTTTGGAACGTTTAATGTGTGTTGCGTGAAACTGCTTGCTTATCAAATGTGTAAGCAGATTTTGTGCCTGGGTGGAGCAATTCTTATTTGTAGAATGTTTTCCGCAGCCAGACATACTTGGCAGCAAGTAAATACGTTAATATGTTATTAAACATGTTTTGAATTTTTTGTTCGAAATAGCTATTTTCAATAATACAAATTATGATAGTACTAAATAAATCATGGATATTTTTATGTCGTCAGGCATTTGTGCCATTGTTGTTGTGCATGTTTTCGTGGCTTGTTTGCGGGTGTTCGGGGAGGGGATCCAGCACTTCTGCCGATGGACGTGTGGTTACTGTGAGTGTGCCTCCTCTGGAATATTTTGTAAATGCAATCGGCGGTGACAGTCTGACTGTACGTACGCTGATGGATACAAATTCCGATCCGGAGACTTTTCAGCCAGGTATGGGGCTGATGAAAGATATAAGCAGGTCAGATCTTGTTGTAGTGACTGGAGTTGTCCCTTTTGAAAAGGAGTTTGTGTCAAATATTACATCTAATGTCCAGGATTTGAAAATCGGCGATGCCGGCAGGGGAGTGGATTATATGTATGGCACCCATGTGCATTCTCATCAGGGGGAGGTAAGCTCCGTCCATTCACATAAGGGTGAACCTGATCCGCATATATGGAGTTCCGTGAAAAACGCACGTATAATATCTGATAACGTATATGCAATGCTTTCAGAAACATATCCTGGGCTTGCTGGATATTTCCATGCAAGGCATGAGTTGCTGAGACATCGTCTTGACAGCCTTGATGCAGAATATGAAAGGCGTCTGGCAGAGCATCCTGCATTTGTCATATGGCATCCGTCATTGAGCTATTTTGCCAGGGACTATGGTTTGGAACAAATTGCATTCAATCTTGAAAATAAAGAAACGTCGCCAATACGGTTACGTGAGGCTACGGATAACGCGCTTGAACATGAGCCGAGTGCTTTTTTCGTGCCGGAGGGACTGCCATTGGATCGTGTGGCGACTATTTCAGATATTTTGGGGGTGAGGCCTACCGGAATAAATTTCATGGACTCGGACTGGGAAGGGCACATGGAGAGGATCGTCAATACTATTTCACCTGTTAAGTAGCCGCAGCAATGAATAATACAATAATAAGGTTACATGAAATATCAATGAACTGGGATAACAGGGAGGTGCTGCACGATGTGGACCTGTCTGTATGCCGGGGAGACTTCCTTGCAATCACCGGACCTAACGGCGGTGGCAAATCCACTCTTCTTAAAGTGATATTGAAATTGTTGAAACCGACTTCCGGAACGGTGGATTATTTTGACCATGACAGGAATCCGGTGCAAAGGTTGCATATAGGGTATCTTCCCCAGAAAAATATGATAGATGCACGTTTCCCGATCAGTGTGCGTGAGGCTATCTCATCTGGTTTGCTGGGGATATCAGGTATTGACAAACATGATGCATCTGAGAGGGTGAACCAGATATTGCGGCTTGTGGAGTTGCATGGACATGCATCTTCCCCCATCGGTGAACTCTCGGGTGGACAACTGCAACGCACGCTTCTTGGGCGAGCACTCATTTCGCGGCCTTCTGTGCTGGTTTTGGATGAACCGTTGAGTTATCTGGATAAGAATTTTGAAGGACGGATATACGATATTCTTTCTGAGGTTTCCCGTGACACGACTGTGTTGCTGGTCAGCCATGAGATGAGTGTGATTTCTACAATGGCTACACGTCATCTGATAGTTGACCGCACGTTGCATGAATGTACTGCCAGACATCATTATGTGCCGTCGGAATGTCAGTGATTATTTGTTGTTCTGCCATTAAGCTATGCTTTGGCAAGATTTTTGCAATATAATCCATGTGACACCGATCATTGTTATAATTTGACAATAAGTTTACATAAAGGCCGGGATACCTGATCTACGGTAATTTCAGATTTCCCTTTCTCATAGATTATGGATAAAAGAATCTTCGCTGATACAAAACGAAAGATATACGGATATGTGACCGGACATCGCCTGCGTGATGCTTTCGGCTATGCCCGTTCGCTTGCCGAGGGTATAATGAACTGGGAGTTGTCCCGTGAGCTTGCCGGGGCAGAGGATAATTATCGTATGATGTTGTCTTATGCAACAAAAGGCGCTGAGGATCCTGGCCGTAACGATATGGTTGCCTCTTTGGGCAATACGATACTTGATATTGTTGACAGGCTTGAGCGTGAAAATCTGCTGCCTTCGGAACCTACGCTATATTATAATACGTTGCGTTATGAACGTTCCCAAGTGTCGGACAGCATAGGATCGTTGCTTGACAATTATGTAAAAGCGGCAGCCGACGGGTCGATTTTTACAGTCATAAGCACTGGCAGGTATACAGCCGACGGTCATAAGTCTTCTGTTGAATGTGAAGCATTGGAGAGACGTATATTTAACCGGATATGGGTATCTCATCCGTTGACAGCCGCTGATGAAGAGGCTTTACATCTTGCGTTGTCAGACGGACGCGTGCCGTTGCATGCCAAGGAACTTTTCGGATGGGCTTTGGTGCTCGGGGGACTGCAATATCATGATAGCCGCAGAATCAGCCTGTTGCTGGATCTGTACCGTAACGAGGAGCGGCGTTTGTGGGGTGTAGGCCTTATCGGCGTATGTCTGTTGTTGAATGCTTTCCCTGAAAGGAGACTAAGTCGTGCGGCATCCCTTAAACTGCAGGCTGTGCGTGATACCCCCGGCTGGGTGCATGATTTGCGGCTGGTCAACATGGAGCTGGTGAAAACCGTGGATACAGACCGCATAACGGCAAAAATACGTGATGAGGTGGTGCCAGGGATGATGAAATTAAAACCGGAGATAGACAAGAAACTGAAACTCAATATAGAGGATTTTGATCCGGCGGACATGGAAGAGAATCCCGCATGGCAGGAGGTTCTTGTCAATTCTGGACTTGCCGACAAACTCAAGGAGATGAGCGAAATCCAGGAGGAAGGCGGGGATGTGATGATGGGTACTTTTTCACATCTCAAGACATTTCCGTTTTTCAACGATGTGGCAAACTGGTTCCTGCCTTTCCATACCGACTATTCGGCTTTTACGGGCGATGGGGTCGATAGCGGTCTCTCAACGGTGGCAGATGTGATGTCTGCAGCCGGTTTCCTGTGTGATAGCGACAAATATTCTTTCATGTTCTCACTGGAACATGTGCCGTCTGTCCAGCGTCAAATGATGCTCCAGCAGTTCAAGTCGCATGATGCCCAGCTTGCAGAATTGCGTGCCGCTTCATTGTCTTTGCCGGAAGCAGACAAACGTGGTGTGCTGAACAAGCAGATACAGAATTTGTTCCGGTTCTTCCGTTTGTTCAGGCGGAAAGGTGAGATGCCAAATCCGTTCGCTGCAGGGGTTAATCTCAGTGCTTCCGGGGCATTGGTTGACGACCTTCGTGATCCGGAAGCGTTGTCCCTTATTGCAGAATTTTATTTTTCGCATGGATATTATCAACAGGCACTAAGTTCTTTTGCTCTTGTGACTGAACTGGTTTCTCCCGGGGCGGACATATATCAGAAAATGGGACATGCGCGTCAGAAACTTGGCGACTATGAGGGGGCTGTGGCAGATTATGAGAGGGCAGAGATGCTGGACGCTACAAGCGACTGGACTTTACGCCGTCTGGCACGTTGCTACATGGCACTTCATCGTCCGGAAGAGGCTCTTGAACGATTGCGTATTCTGGATTCACGCAGGCCGGACAGTGCGGCGACAGCCTTGAATATCGGGCGGTGCCTTGTGGAGCTTGAAAGATACGACGAGGCTGTGGCTGCGTATTACAAAAGTGAGTATCTGGACAATAAATCTGCAAAGGCATTACGTCCGCTAGCATGGTGCCTGTTAATGGCAGGTGACTTGCACCAGGCGGGCAAGTACTACGAGAGAGTAATCGCCGAGACGGTGCCCACACCTGAGGATTATCTGAATATGGGGCATCTCAAGCTGGCGGATGGGAAGTTTTCCGAGGCAATGAATTTTTACTCGCTTAATATTTCCGCGCGTAACGGAGGAGAAAATGCAACAGGTACAGCCCATAAGGCTGCGGTAGACGGATTTATTGCAGACATGCGGGAGGATGCTAAATATCTCAGACGCATAGGGGTGGATGCCGACCTGGTGCCTCTGCTTACCGATGCTATCCTATATGGAGACAAATAACCGAAATCAATAATTGAAATTATATAAAGATATGGTAATTCAAAGATGGCAGACAGTGTGGCTTCTTGTAGCCACTGTCTTGGTAGCAGTATTTTGTTGCATCCCTATGGCTATTGTGCCGGGTGAAGTGAACGATCCTAATTCGGTGACATTCATGAGGCCTGTTGACGTGCCGGTGTTTATGGTTGTCAACATTGTAGTGGCGTTTCTTTTGTTTCTTTCTATTTTCCTGTATAAGAATACAAGGCGGCAAAAGACTCTTACATTGGTGTCAATGCTGTTGATTGTAGTGGTCATGGTTACTGAAGTGCTACTGCTCTACAGCTGGAATGATGCCTATGGAGGCATTGAATGGCTTGGAAGTATCTTTCTTTTGCTGGCAGCTCTTGTGTTCGCCTTGCTGGCATATCGTGGCATAAATCACGACGAGCGGTTGCTCAAGGCGGCTGACCGGCTCCGTTGAACCGGTTTATTGTTCAGTGTGAGCCTGCTACTAGCAAAAGCAGCGAGATTATGAGCAAGCCGAGGTCTATTGCCTTTGCGCGCACGTTTCGTTCATGCAGGATGAAAACACCGTACAGGAACGGTACGATAACGCTTCCGCGACGTACCATGGAGACTATTGCGATCATGGCACCGTCTACTGACAATGAGAAGAAATAAGCCAGGTCTGCAACGGTAAGGAAAACAGAAATGAATGGTATCGCCCATGTCCAGTGGAATTTCCCTCTATCGGAAGATGCGGCAGGAGACAGGCGGCGCAGCACCAGCAGCGTCGCCGTCATTATAATACACTGGTAGAGCGAGTACCATGCCTGTACTTCGAGAGGCCGGTAAAATTGAAGCAGATATTTGTCGTAAAGTGCGCTTATGGCGCCAAATATAGTGGCTCCTATTGCCATCCACAGCCAACGCGAGTGTTTGAAGGAAAATCCTTCACGGCTGCCTATGCGAGATATGAAGTAGAGCGATGTAAAGCCGATGATAATGCCTGCCCATTGAATTGAATTAAGGCGCTCGCCGAAGATTATAAGCGCGCCTAAGAGCACCATTACAGGCCGGCTTGCATTTATTGGCCCCTGTATGGTAAGAGGCAGATGTTTTATTGCGAAGTAACCGAGGAGCCAGGATGATAGTACGATCAGTGCCTTTATGAGGATCAGGATGTGCCCTTCTATAGTGTTGTTTAATCCATAGTTGCCTGAAACGATGCCATTGATGATGACCGGCGACATGAACAGAGACTGAAACAGCGTGTTCAGCATCAGCACTACAGTCACATTGTTGCCTTTTACTGAGATTTTTTTGAATATGTCATAGAAGCCCAAGCATAATGCCGATAACAGGGCGTAAAGAATCCACACGGTGTACTGCTAGTTTATTGAAGCAGCGCCGGATCATTTTTTTTGATTCCGGCGCTGCATATGGTAGATGTTGTTATAAGTTCTGTTTATCTGGCTGTTAGCGAGTAGTTGGCATCAACAGATACATTGAAGGAGTAAGTTTCAGTGCCGGTCATCGGGATTGGTACATGGGGGCATGTGAAACTGAGTGCCAATGTCTGTGCGGTTGTCACAGTGCCTACGAGGTCAATGACTTCATATGCCTGGAATGGACGGTTGTTTGCCCTCGGAATGAGTTGTCTGCAGTTGAGAGTGAATCCGTTGTCGCTCATAGAGAAATCAATGTCCGGAAATTCCATTGTGATGCCTTCAGGCATGCTGGTTATGAACTTCGCGTTCTCAATGGTCATAAGGGCTTTGTTTGACTTGTAGTCAAGCGATACGCAATATTTCGCTTTTTTTGTTGAGAACGGGTCGAAATCGCCGGAATTGCTTGTAGAGAATGTGGTCCCGTAGAAATAGTTCTTGTTCTGGATCACACGCACGTGATATTTGTTGTCTATAGTGAAGGATATGGCATTTTGTGCCCCGACTTTGATAGGCGTGACTTTGCCGTTGTCGTCTTCGGTAGTGCCGAATGTGCGTGCTTCGTCCAGTAGGCACGTTACCTTGAGGTCGCTGATAGTGTATGTGGCGGTTGATCCTGAGCTGAGCTGGAATGGATCTGTTATGTTCACTCCTTTTACCATCGGATCGCGGAAGGTCGCACGGGGGACATAGCCGAATGTCATTGTGGCCTTTTCTTTCTCGTCGAATTGCAGGTTTACAAGTTGTATTGTACAAGTATTGTCATTCTCGTCAAATACAAGTGTGTAATCAATGCCTGGGTAGTATTTCCATGCCTCGGATCCCTCGGTCTGCACGGCCACGAAGTTGCTTGATGCTGAGGCCGGAATGTAGTATATTGGTTTGAGATTTTCGTTTTTGACTTCTGTCTGGCTGCATGACGACATGGTTGCCAATGCGATAATGCCACATGTGGCTGATAGGAATTTTATTTTCATAATATATTGTGTATAATTATCATTAGTAAAATAGCTTACAATAACGGAAGGTCATAGCGGAGGGTCAGCCCTAACTGCATGCCGTTGCCTTTCTGTAGAAAAGCGTTCCCTATAGAAACGAAATAGAATGTGGCATATTGCGTGGCTGTGAAATTGTTAATCCATATTTCCGCGGATATATCATCGTGCCACGCGCGTATTGATGCATCTGCTATGGCATAAAACGGTTGTGAGATGCTGTTTGTCTCATCCCAATATATTTTACCGATTCCACGGCAATTGATGTCGGCGCTTATGCGTTGTACAAACCCTGATTTGAAATTGCGTGTGTAGTTTATACCTGCGAAAAGCGTGTTTATCGGAGCATACGGCACATGTTTGCCGTTGAAACTGGTGCGTCCGTTATTGAACTCTGTAAAGCGTGCGTCTGTGAAGCCGTATGCCAGGTTTCCGGTAATTTCTGGTGTAAGGTGATATGTTGCAGAAATTTCCGCACCGCGTGACCGTGATTTGCCTGCATTTGCCATGATACGTCCTGTGATTGCTCCTTCCGGGAACATGGTGAGTTGTTGGTCCCGGCATTCTATCCAGAATAACGCCGCGTCAATGGCCAGCTTTCTGTCTGCCAAAGTGAGGTGTGTACCTATTTCGTAATTCCATGTTTTTTCAGGATCATAGCTTATTATGTCTTTGACATCATATCGCTGGTCAAGGCCTATTTTCGCCATTATTCGTTGTTGCAGCACGTCGCTGAACATTTGCGTATTGTAACCTCCGGCTTTATACCCCTTTGTAAATGACAGAAATATATTACCGTTTCCTGAGGGCAATATGTAGCTCAGGGTGAGTTTTGGTAAAAGTTGTGCGAATGTCTTTGAGAGAGTTCCTGATTCGTGTACATTCACGGGAATTGCCGGTGAAAATATTTCTTCTCCTTTGTCTGTTGTCCGGTAGATGGAATATGTTGATTCAGAGTCGCTGTTGTATCGTATCTCCGCACGTTCCCAGTCCCACCGTAATCCTACTGTCGCTGTAAATCGGCCGAATATGGCAGTGCTTTCGTGATATAATGATCCTCCTGATGACGGCATTGTGAAACGGCTTCCGAGATAAAGCTCGCGATTATCCCAGCGTATGGGATATTGTGGGTTTATTTTGTTCGCGTTTTCTTCAATCAGATGTGTAAGTCCGTAATCGAAGAATGTTACTGGAGCGTCCATGTGGGTCTGCCGGATGTAGCCGAATGTACCGGCAAGCCAGTTATAGTGTTTGCCGGCTTTCCCTTTTGCAACCAGATCGGCAGTGAAAGCCCACTCGTGCCGTTTTTGTGTAAGGGTGAAGTAGTCTTGCGGCAAGAAGTCCTGGTCAAGGGTCATGTTATCGTTGATATACTGGAAACTTCCGATTCCAGAAATGTCAATATTATTTATCCGCCCGTTGAAAGTCAGGCCGTCGGTAACAGTCAGGCGTTTGTAAAAACAGGTGTCGTTATAGGCAATCTGTGAAGTCTTTACGGATTTATAGGGGTATCCGTTCTGTACGGAATGTGATACTGATGCCGTGTTTTCTACGATAAAACTGTCACCGGCACGGCATATCGTTTTCCATCTGCCGCTCCATTGCCGCTCCCTTCCTACGTGTGAGTTGTTGTAGCTGTTTCGGAAATAGCCGTCTGTGCCGGTCGCATATGCGTTGAGTGCCATTCCTATCCGCGGAGTCATGCGTTTGTATAATCCTACCGAACCTTTGTAACTGTTGTGTGACGCATATTCGGCCAGTATTCTGATTCCTTCGAATGTAAACGGTGAAAGGGTATGGATGTTTATTAATCCTCCCATGGTATTGCGGCCATATAATATGTTTTGCGGTCCCCGTAATATTTCTATCCGTTCGATATCTGACAGGTCGAAATCAAAGTTGTCTTTATTTATAATCGGTACATTGTCAATGTTCAATCCTACTACAGGCTGGTCAATACGTGTTCCGAGGCCGCGCACATATACAGAGGATGTCATGCGGGATCCGTACTGGGGCATATAGAAATTAGGCACTATTTCGCTTACCTGTTTTATGTTGACGATATTCAATCGTTCAATCTCCCTACGGTTGAGGCAAGTTACAGCCTCTGCTTTTTCGGCCTCTTTTCCCCCCTTTATTGCTGTCACAGAAACTTGTGGGAGCACCATTGTCGTGTCGGCAAATTCAGATGCTGCTGCCTCTCCACACACATACGGGGTGTGGAGAGGTGCCGTCGCCAAAAACGACAGCAGGATTATATGAAGTGGTCTGAGTGACAATACAAGGCTGTTTATTATCGGAAACCACCTGCCCATGCAGGTATTTTTGTGTTGCAAAATTACGAAAAAAATCGGTATCGTATCCATCAATGTGCAATGCAGCCATTGTAACTTTTATGAATTTACCGGAAATAAAGTGTTAAAATTGTAATAAAAGTTAAAAACACGGACCGTGATGGTATGATGTCAAAAAAAAGCGGTAAATTTAAAAAAAAATAAATTTTGACATTTGCTTGTGAGCCGAGAGATTCCACAGGATAATCCAATGCTGATTGATCGTTTGCGACAGCCTGAAAGTTGTCGTGAGGCGTTCAACGAGGTTATGCGTGAGTATTCCGAGCCGTTATATTGGCAGATACGACGAATGGTTGAGAACCATGATGATGCTTCGGATGTACTTCAGAATACCTTTTTTAAGGCATGGCAGAATATAGAAAATTTCAGGGGGGAAGCAAAACTTTCCACATGGCTTTATAAAATAGCTCTTAATGAGAGTATCACGTTCCTTACACGTGAGCGCAAGCCTCTGAATCTAAGTCTTGATGACGAAGAAACCCATCTGGTCAACATGATTGAGGCAGATGAATGGATAGATGGCGACGAGCTGGCTCTTAAACTTCGTAAGGCAGTGGCTACTCTACCTGAAAAACAGCGTATTGTGTTCAATATGAAGTATTATGATGATATGAAATATGAACAGATGTCTGAAATACTCGGCACTTCAGTGGGTGCTTTGAAAGCGTCTTATCATCTTGCAGTCAAAAAAATAGAGAAAATATTTGATGAATAGATGTGTCTGCCGGCTGTTGAGAAGAAATTTTGATATAAATATGAATTTCGGTTAAACCTTGCCGCTTCTGTAAAGTCAGATTTAATGCATGACCGCTTTAAAAGTCTGTATGGCGTCACGCTTCAAAAACATTCCCGGACTTTTGAATGAATTATGAAAGATAAGGATAGCAACATTTTAGGCAAAATAGGACGCCGTGACGGTATGATTGTGCCTGACGGGTTCTTTGATAATTTTGCTCGCCGCATGCAGGCAGAGCTTCCCGACAATCCTGATGCGGAGCATACCCGTGTGATAGCCCCTAAAACCGTATGGGAGCGTATAAGGCCGTTTGTATATATGGCTGCCATGTTCGCAGGTATATGGTGTATGCTTAAAATGTTCACTCTCATGAGCACTTCTTCCGTGGATCTTTCAATAGATAATAATAAAATTCTTACAGAAGCTCTCAGTGATGATAATTTTATATATGACCATTTTATTGATGAGATAAACCAGAACGAGATTTTCGACGAGATGTATGATGACAGTATCGGTGTCGATGATTTTATGGAAATGGACAGCTTGATGCAAAGTCCTATGAACTAACAGAAACTGTGAGTGGTTTATGAAAAAGATATTTTTTTTCCTGACTTTTATTATTTGTGTGATGCAATTGGCGGTTCCGGCAATCGCCCAGGAACGTTCTGGCCGTGATCAATGGATGAATGAGATAAGGCAATATCGCCGTACTTATTTCACAAAGGAATTACGTCTTTCCAAAGAGCAGCAAAACAAATTTTTTCCTATCTATGATGAGATGGAAGAGCAGATGAACCGGATTGAAGAGGATGTCCGTGTTATGGAACGCCGCATAGCAGAAGCTGATGACGCCTCAGACGTGGAATACGAAAAAGCTACTGAAGCGATTTATGAAGCTAGGGTCAGCCAGGCTGAGCTGGAGAAAAATTATTTGGAAAAATTCAAGAATGTCCTTGACAAAAAACAACTATTCGAGCTTAAAAATGTGGAGAGGCAATTTCAACGTGAGATGTTGAAACAGCATCAGCGTCTTCGTAGCCGTCGTACGGCAGACAATGCCCAGTGATATTTTGTGTACATTGATTTAGTGAGGAAATACTGTAATAGAATATAATTAAATGTGTGCCCGGCAACTTTTTCAGGCACACATTTTGTTCTTTCAGTAGGTGATTAAAATTTAATAGAGATAGTTTATGAGACGCCTGGTAAACTTGATGGGCTTTATAGTAGCCGTATTTATGTGTATGTCAGCCAAAAACTCAGGAAATATTACGGAACCCGACTTCGCTTTTCCCAAAAAGGTCCAGTCGCAGGCCGTGCGTGATCTGGAAAGTGCTTTGTCTTCCGGTAATGGTGCAGGTGTCGTTAACGCACTTATACGCATTGGTCTGGCAGAATCCGCTATTTCTTCGGATTCGCTCCCCAATGTGCTGGCACGTGTAGGGAAAGTCAAAGCACATGAACAAAATCCTGTTACACGTGCAATGCTTAGTTTGCTTGAAGCGCAGATATATACGGATATATACCGAAATGACCGTTGGAAAATAAACCAGCGACCAGATATTTCTGCCAAGTCCGTTACAGATAATTATAATCTTTGGGGGCGTGACCGATTTTTCAGCAAAGTGAATTCACTCGTTGACGAGGCTCTCGCTGATAAGGACATTTTGAGAAATGTACCTTTAAGTGATTATAAGAACACTCTCATGTTTCAGCATGGCGCTCAGACGGTTTATCCTACCATGTTGGATTTTACGATTTACAGGGCGTTGTCATATCTTGGGGCATTTTCCAATGGCGTGAACAGTACCCTGACCATTGAATTGCTGCGTGATCCTATGGATCAGGCATTTTATCCGGCAGGGAAAGATACAGTGGAAAGGCGAATGCTGGAACTGTACCGCATACTTATGGAGGGACGTGAGGAAAGTGCCCCCGGCATGTTTGCGCGTGCCAATGCCATGGAGTACATCAATCAGAGGATTTTTACATTTGAACGTCCTGTTTTCTCATTCAAATCGCGGGAGAACGATTTCAGCGATATACAGCAGGTGTATATAGATACATATAAACGTTTCATGCATGTGCCATATGCAGTGGAACTGTTACTTGAAATGCCTGGCCTGAACCCGGGGTCGTCAAAGGCCCGGGACGTTTATGGGTTGCTCAAAAGTTTTGAGATTGAGAACCCCCAGTATTTTAATCTGGATGGTGTGAAAAACTTCATGGAAGGTTTGACAAGGAAGTCTGCAACCCTCCGTGTGCCTCAGCAAATCCAGAACAGTGTCCCGTTTATGGTGAAAATTGACGGTGAGAACATTAACAAACTTAAGCTCAATGTATATAAAGTACCGAAAGGTGCTGTAAAGCGTGAAGCGGCTTATTACAACGGGGCTCTTGGAAAGCCGGTTCATTCTGTTGAGGTAAACATGTCTGGTGAAGTTCCTTTTGCCTCATCCTCAAAGGTAGCTCTTGTGGTGCCTGATTATGGCAGATATGTAGTTGTGCCAGAATTTGACGGTAAGGAAAACATAACACGTGACCACAATATAATCAATTGCTCGGATCTCGCTACATCTGTTGTCCAGGGAGTAGGTGAGATGAAAAACGGCGTTATCAGAAGTGTAAATAACGGCGCACCTGTAAAAGGGGCCAATCTTGTTTTTTCCCCATGGGATCGCCGTACTTCACCATCCACCCTTCCACAAACTACAGATGCAAAAGGCTTCATTGGAATTGATATTAATAATTCGGGAACGATTTATGCGACTCTCGGTAATGACAAATATTCACCATCTGTAAGCATATACAAGAATGAGAGGATTGTGCCCGGACGGGAAATTTATGGTTCAGTGGTAACATCTCTTGGACTGTATCGCCCTGGAGATACAATGGAATATGCTGTAGTGCTATATGAGCTTGACCGTGAGAAAAGAAATGTCCTTACGTCGCGGCATTTTACGATCAGGCTGCGTGATGCCAACTATCAGGAGGTTGCCAAACAGGAACTGACTACCGATGCCTGGGGGCGTGCGCAAGGTTCGTTTGAGATCCCCTCAGGGGGGCTTACCGGCAATTTTTCCCTTGAATTTGAGGATTCAGACATTGATGGCGGAAGCTCTTTTATGGTCAGTGACTATAAACTGCCCACTTTTGAAGTGGCGGTGACCTCCACCAAGCGCCCTGCTGCATTGGGCGAGGATGCGGTCATTGAAGGCAATGCGCAGACATTCGCCGGATTTCCTATGGAAAATGCCACGGTCAAAACCCAGATGAGGGTGCGCACCGGTGCATGGTGGTTCGCATCAGAGTCTCCGGTATTTTATGAAGGAGAAGTTATTACAGATGCCAAAGGCTATTTTAAAATAGTCATTCCATCCCAGGTAATATCTTCTTCTCCCTGTCCGAACGGATATTTTACCATGGATATTGCAGTAACCTCTCCCGACGGTGAGACGCGCACTGCTGTAGCCGGTTTCAACATGGGTAAGCCTGATTATATAAAGGCTGATATTGCAGGAGAATACAATGCCTCGGCAGGCAAAGAGGTGAAAGTCGGTTTGTATGATTTCGATAACAAACCACAGATGGCTGAATTAAGGTATAAAATAAGCCGTATGGAGGTGGTTGATGGTGATGAGACATTTACAGACCTTGTAAAAGAGGGTACTATGATGCCGGGCAATTTCGGTGATGTGCTTTCATCGCTTCCTTCTGGACAGTATGGTGCAATTTTTGAAACCGTGGATGCCGATTTATCGGATCCATCAGGGATCGCGCGCTTCACAGTATGGCGTCCGGATGATACGGTATGTGCCGCCGACAAGTTGCTTTGGTTGCCGGAACATGGAACGATGATTCAGGCAGATACCAATGGACGTGCCTATATTACGTTAGGAAGTAATGCGCCGGGCAATCATATGCTTATGCTGCTGTCTGATGATAGTGGCCGCATTGTGTCCTCTGAGTGGGTGGAGTTGAAAGGTATGCAGAGACTGGAGGTCCAGTTGCCTCACGGATCAAAATCCGTGACTGCAAGGATGTCTACAATCCATGATTGTAATATTGCCACAGAAAGTATTACTGTTGTTTCCTCAGATGAGAAACGAAAGATAACTTTGCATACTACTACTTTCCGCGACAAGGTTACCCCTGGCGATAAAGAGACCGTGACACTTAAAGTAGAGGGATTTGACGGGGCGCTTCCTGAAAGTGCAGTCATGCTTGACATGAGCAATAAGGCTATAGACGTCATACAGGAAAACCAGTTTGGTATAGATCCTAATAGTTGGCGTGGTATCTCACCAAACATAACCTATCCATATTTCCGTTCTGGAATGATCCACGCAGCAGGTGAGTGGGTTAATTATGATGTCATAGATTTTATGGAGCCGAAGTTTGAAATGTATGGCCGGAGTTTTGGCGCCGCTACATTTTATATACAGGGGGCTTCCAGGCGTATGGCTGCCAATGTGGCATTCAGCGACGATGCTGTAGAAGAGGTGGCAGATCTCGTAGTTGTGAGGGAACATAGCGAGGAAGTGAAGGTGTCAGCAGGTTCTGCCGCCCCCCAGATGAAGTCTATGGCAACCGATGCAGGCAGTGCTGATGTGGAACTTGCTGAGAGTGTGGTTGTAAGTGCCGGTGGCGCTGAGAAAAAAGATGAAACAGCATACCGTCCTGCCGAAATGCCGATTGCTTTCTTCCGTCCGATGCTCAACACAGATGCCGAAGGGAATCTGGAGATAATGTATACTGTGCCTGATGCGAATACGACATGGGTGCTCAGGTCTCTGGCATATAACAAAGAACTTCTTACTGCCATGGATAAGGTGGAAGTGGTGGCTTCCAAGCTGGTGATGGTATCTGCCAATGCGCCGCGTTTTCTGCGGTGTGGCGATAAAGTGCGTTTGCTTGCATCCGTTATGAATGCCACTGACAGCACATTGCAAGTGCATACGGTAATGGAATTGCTCGGAGTGTCAGACAATAGTCTTGTTGCCATCTCTGAAAGTAACGATACAATCGTCGGCATGGGGCGCACTTTGGCTGCAATTGATTTTGAAGTGCCTGAGAATATGCAGGGAATGATTCTGCGTGTCAGATCTACTGCCGGCTTGTTCACCGACGGTGAGCAGGCGTTCATTCCTGTGTTGCCTTCTGAACAGAACGTAGTGGAGAGCACACCGTTCTATATCGCTCCTGGCAACAATCATTTCACGATGCCATTGCCTGAGGTCACACGCGGAAGGGCTTATCTGAAATTTACCGGTAATCCGGCATGGGAGGTGGTATCGGCTCTTCCCGGTTTGCGCCAGACCGACTTTACCTCATCTGTTTCAGCTGCCGGCGAACTTTATTCCGCTGCAATAGCCGATGGTCTGATGAAGAGGTATCCGGAGATAGCGCGCACCATACGCAAATGGGCCGACAGTCCGTCTGATTCCGCTTTGGTTTCAATGCTTGAGAAAAACAACCAGCTCAAGGATATGTTGTTAAATTCCACGCCTTGGGTGAGCGATGCGCTTAATGAAAGCGAGCGCATGCAGCGGCTTGTGCTTCTGCTGGATAGCCGCAATACATCAAAAGCGATGAACAATGCCATGGCGGAACTTCGTAAGACGTTTGTCAAGGGTGAAGGATGGTGCTGGACAACACAATATCCGAAATATTCGGAATGGTGCACAATGCAGGTTCTTGACATATTGGGCGGGCTCAACCGTCTGGGATGGTTGCCTGACAATCAGGAACTGAATGATATGATCTGTGAGGCTGTCAGGTATATAGACCGTAATACAGCGGCGGAGTATGCCAGATATCCAAAGTCTGATTTTACCATGTATTGTTACATGAGGCTTAAATACCCGGCGATAAAGCCTTCATCTGCAGCCTCTGCCGTGACGGCAGCGCAAGTGCGCCGTATAATTTCATCATGGAAAGAACATTCTGTCGCGACCAAGGCCGTGGACGCTTTGATCCTGAATGCCAATGGTTATGCAGCCACAGCCCGTCAGATACTGGAATCGCTTACGGAACTCGCCACATATACTCCTGAACGCGGCATGTGGTGGGCCCAGCTTGATAACAGATATTTTATGTGGTCAATGAATAAGGTCGGGTTGACTGGCATAATTCTTGACGCTTATGCGGATGTATCTCCAAAGGCTCCTGAGGTAGACCGTATCCGCCAGTGGCTTGTGCTCAACAAGGCAGATAACAGTTGGGGAAATGCCATCATTACCACTCAGGTAGTTTCATCTCTGCTGTTATCCGGCACAGAATGGACGGTCAATCCTGCCACGACTGCGGTCAGGGTCAACGGGACATTGCTCCAGCCCAAGGAGGAATATGCCACAGGTGCGTTTACAGAGGTTATAACGCCGCTTCTTTCAAAGCCCGGTGAGCTTGTGATTGACCGCCAAGGCGATTATCCTTCGTTCGGCGGCCTTCTTACCATGCGTGTAATGCCGATGGATGAAGTTAAGTCTGCCGGTACGGAAGAGCTGGAAATTGAGAAGTATATGAGTGTGTTTGACGGTTCTTCATGGGTTCCTTCCCGTGGATTCAAGGTGGGTGACCGTGTGAAAGTAACGTTGACGATAGTGGCGGATAAGGATATGAGTTATGTCGTTGTCAATGACAAACGCGCTGCCGGTCTTGAACCGAAGGAACAGCTTCCGGAACCTGTTTACAGCGACGGGATGTGTTTCTATCGTGAAAACCGCGATTCCCAGACAAATCTGTTCATAGATTTCTTGCCGAAAGGGACATATATGCTTGAATATGAACTGTTCGCTACCCAGGCCGGTGTGTTCTCTTCCGGTGTGGCACAGGTACAGAGCCAATATAATCCATTGAATGTGGCGCACTCTGCAGGAGCTGAGGTTACCATAGAATGAGATTGTTGATGATTGAAAAGTGATACGTAAAATATTAGCAGTTTTTATTATGGTGGCGGCATTTATGGATGCCGCCCCTTTATGTGCGAAGAAGAGGGCGGATGTCCACTGTGCCGGCGATATCCCGTCCCTGGAAGAGACTTTGCATAGTCCCAAACATGAAATGAGGGGGGCTTGGCTTGCCACAGTGTATGGCATAGACTGGCCTTCAAGGCAAGGTACTACGGCTGCTGTTGCGGATGAACAGAAAAAAGAATTGTGTGAGATATTGGATATCCTGCAAGGGGCGGGTATAAATGCGGTGATGTTTCAGGTGCGGTCCATGGGTGATGCCATGTATGCCTCGTCTTTCGAGCCGTGGAGCCAGTATCTTACCGGTGAGCGTGGCGCACGTCCATCTGCTGGATGGGATCCTCTTGCATTTGCTGTTTCAGAGGCACACCGCCGCGGGATGGAGCTGCATGCGTGGGTGAATCCCTTCAGGCTTGCCAATGGCCCGGTGCCGGCAGTGGCTCCTGTAGCCAAAGGGAAGGGCAGTTTTGATCCTGCTGCCAAAGGGTGGACTATGACCTACCGCAAACGTGCGAATAAAAGGCAAAAGGGGAGCACTGTGAGTGTGCTGGATCCGGGTAATCCGGGCGCACGTAAACATATAGTTGATGTATGCCGCGAGATTGTTACACGTTATGATGTGGATGGCCTGGTATTTGACGACTATTTTTATCCGGATGCATTGCCTCTGGGGGGCGGATATGATTTCAATGAGTATAAACGCTATATTGCCCGGAATAAAAAAAGCAGCAGTGGAATGTCGCAGGCAGACTGGAGGCGTGATAATGTGGCAAAGACTGTTGCGGAGGTTAGGAATATGCTTGATGTTGATGCTCCATGGGTGCGTTTCGGTATAAGCCCGGCTGGAGTAGCCGGGGGGAACGGGACATCGGCATCGCGTTATGGCTTGAAAGTTCCGGAAGTCGGGAATGACTGGATGTATGACCGTATCTATTGCGATCCGTTGCGTTGGCTTGATGAAGGTTCTGTTGATTATGTGTCGCCCCAACTTTACTGGTCTTCAGACCATGAGACCAATCCCTATGAACCTCTTGCGCGATGGTGGGGTAGTGTGGCTTTGCGCTTCGGCCGGCATTGCTTTCCAAGCCAGAGCGTCGGATGTCTTCCTGAGTCGGATGCCGCATGGTGCGAGCAGGGGTATCAGGTGGGAGTGAACCGTTGTAACTCTACAGGATCCGATGCCGGCAGTATATTTTATTCCACGGCACATATTTCCGGAAAAAAAATGTGTGGTCTGGGCGAATACCTGTCTGCAAATTGTTACCGTTATCCGGCACTTCTTCCGGCCATGCCATGGAAAAAGGCAGAAAATCCGGGGGCGGTGTCATATTTCAGGCGTGACGGCGATATATTGGGGTGGAATTTACAGGAAAATATGCGCTATGTGGTATATGCCGTTCCTAACGGGGTCACGCTTTTTGAAGCCCTTGACGAAAATGGCAGCAATTTTGAATCGCAATATATTATAGGTGTAACTTACGGGGATCGCATGGAAATCCCTGTTGATTGCAGAGACGGCTACTGGTATGCAGTCGCTCCATATGACCGGTATGGGAACGAATGGGATGCCGCAGTGCTGGAATCAGGAAAGAAGAGATGAAGACAGACGCAAAATATATGCGCCGTGCGCTTGAACTTGCAGCAAACGGCATGGGGGGCGCTTCCCCCAACCCTATGGTTGGGGCTGTGATCGTAGCTCCTGACGGACGTGTGATAGGTGAGGGGTGGCATAGGGTTCGTGGTCTTGGGCATGCCGAAGTCAATGCTGTGGCTTCGGTAAAACCGGAAGATGCCGGACTTCTTAAAAGCAGTACGATGTATGTTACGCTTGAACCATGTTCGCATTATGGCAAGACTCCACCTTGCGCGGAGCTGATAATACGCACCGGCATTCCACATGTAGTAATAGCTACTGTAGATCCTAATCCGAAAGTTTCCGGACGTGGCATAGAAATGCTTCGTCAAGCGGGTGTTGAAGTTGAGACAGGTTTGCTCGGACAGGAAGCAAGAAATCTTAACCGGAGGTTTTTTACATCGCAATTGCTAGGCAGGCCATGGATCACACTGAAATGGGCATGCAGTGCCGACGGCTATATGGATTGCATGCGGACCTCGGAGTCGCGTTTGCCATATAGGTTTTCCAATGCTCTGAGTGGAATGAAGACTATGCGGTTGCGTTCTTTGCATGATTCTGTTTTGACTACAGTTGCCACAGTAGATGCCGATGACTGCCGTCTTACTGTCAGGGGGTGGTATGGTCGTCAACCTTTGCGTCTGGTGCTTGACCTGAACGGCAGGGCAGAAAAGGATAAGGCTGTTTTTAAAAAGATAGCCATTGGGCATGGCACTGTGGCGGCAGATGTAGGGGAAGAAGCAGATTTGCGTGGTTTGGGTGAGGGAATTGTTGTTTCCGATGGCAATTGGAATAATCTTGAGGAGATTTTCAGGAAATTGTATCGCGAGTCGGGCATAAGCTCTGTTCTGGTAGAAGCCGGTCCGCGCCTGTTGGGTAAACTTATTGATGATGGTCTCTGGGACGCCGCCCGGGAGGAAGTGGCTACATCCGTAATGCTTGGGGAGGCGGGAACCGGGCGTGCCCCGCAAATTCCGGGTTATCTGATAGCTAAAAGTGAAGCAGTGGGGGTAAACCGGCTCAATTACTATCTGCGATGCTGCGATATAGCTTTTACAGGGGTGTAAAGGGTACAAAAAGAATTGAAAATTTATTTAAAAAACTCTTTGGAAATTGGTGGGTATTAGGGGATATTTATAATTTTGTCAGCGGGGAGGGGGGATAAAGTGCCAATTTTCATCCTGTATATGGGCGGAAGTTGGCAAAAACTTGTTAACTTTGCATGTTAAAAACCATGACATCCCATGATTTACCCATCGGTGTCAGGTATGATCACAATTAAGTTAAGGCCTGATAGCCTCTATGATTAAGAACAAAAGCATATTTCTCACACTTGCCCTCGCAGGTATGTTGTCTGTAGCTTCATGCAATTCAGACACTATCTATGATACCGATCCTATTGATTTCGGCGGAGTGGCAGTAACCGGTTTCTCGCTACAGAGCGATAAGGCGGTGCTTAACAATCTAGATTCCGTATTTTTTTCCATAGACCTTATGGATGCACGCATATTCAATGCCAATCCGCTTCCATATGGTACAGATGTGAGCAGTCTGGCGGTAACGGTAACCTCTGATGCTTGTTCTGAGCTTAAGTTGATACAGGCTGCTTCTGAAGGGGAGGCTGCAAAGGAAATAGATTACCTTACATCCCCTAATGAGAAGATTGATTTTTCCAAAGGCCCGGTGCGGCTCAGAATTGTGTCAACCAACAGGAAGAATACCCGTGACTATACTATTGATCTAAGTGTCAACAAGGTCGTGGCCGATTCTTTGTATTGGGCGCAGGTTGATGTCACAGATCTTCCTACCTCGTTTGCTGCTCCTGAAGATCAGAAAACGGTGAAATTCATGAATAAGGCATATTGCCTGACGACAGATGGAACCTCATACTGCATGGCGGTAAGCGATAATCCTTTTGATAACGTATGGAGCAAACATGCTGTGACATTCCCGTCGGATGTTGAAGTGCGTACGCTTACCGCTTCCGATACCCGGTTGTTTATACTTGCTTCGGCTGGGAATCTGCTGTGGAGCAGCGACGGCCTGTCATGGAATGATACAGGGGATCGTTGGGTTTCGATTACCGCGCCTTATGGCGATATATTGCTTGGAGTGCGTGAAATGGAGGGGAATTACTATCATGCGTTTTTCCCGGACCGCAACTGCCCGTTGCAGAAGATTTCATCTGATTTCCCGTTGAGCGGCAATGCCGGGGCTATAGTTTTTGACTCCAAATGGTCTTCCTCCCCGCAGGTAATCACCATGGGAGGACGTGGTGCCGATGGTACGTTACTTGACGGTACCTGGGCATTTGATGGCGTAAACTGGGCGAAACTCAGCGACCGTCTTCCGGCAGGAGAAGGGTATGCCATTGCAGATTACTTGGTTTCAGAAACAGATACGGTCACATGGCGTGTGAAAAAGAGCCAGGTGATACTTGCCATAGGTGGGCGTACAGCTGACGCGGCCTCCACACGTGAGGTATATATATCACGCGATTATGGCATGAATTGGAAGAAGGCTTATGATGAATTGCAGCTTCCAAAATATATGCCTGATTTGGCATATGCGGATCTGGTGGTGTTTGACAAGCGTTTCCCGTTGGCAGAAACATCCGCACTGCGTTCGGCAGGATGGATGGAGATGCCTGTAAGGATGCCTTTGTTCGATGTTCCGGAGTCGCGTGCCACCAAACCTGTGACATCATGGGATTGCCCGTATCTGTATCTTTGCGGCGGTTTGCAATCCTCTGGTTTGCAAACAAAAATATGGGGTGGCGTGATCAATCAGTTTACCATGCGCCCGTTGCAATAACTAAAGGATGTTTTCAGGCGTGGAGTTTATCACCGGATGAAGAGGCTGATCCTACAGATATTGCTGCTTCTCGTTTTTGTAGCCCCCAGGGCTGCGGCGCAGGAGGAGACCTACCGTTTTGATATCGGCGGGCAGATCGGTATGGCTGGTTATCTGGGTGATGCATCATCAAATATTTTCGGCCATCCGGGCTTTTCAGGGGGAGCCTCTTTCCGTTATCTTCCCGATGCAAGATGGGCGGTGAGAACGGTGTTCAATGTGCATGCGTTGAGTGGTAATACTGCTGATATGGACGATGTGCTCCCTGATTTCAAGGAGTACAGTTTCAAGTCAACAGCGTTTGATCTCGGCGGCCGTGTTGAGTTTAATTTCTTCAGCTATGGTATTGGCGAGACATATAAGAAATTGCGCCGTTGGAGTCCGTATTTGACGGTTGGTGTCGGTGTGACTTTGGCCACATGCTCTGGCGAGAGCAATTTTGGCTTTAATATACCTATGGGTGCGGGAATAAAGTATAAAATAAAGGAGAGACTGAATCTCGGCCTGGAATTTACCATGACCAAGGTGTTTTCGGATCATGTGGACGGGGTTCTGTCTGATCTTTACCAGATACAAAGTTCATTTGTTAAAAATACCGACTGGTATTCAAATATATCCCTCTCTCTTACTTATGAATTCGGCAAGCGGTGTGCCACTTGTCATTATGTGGATTGAACGATGATGAACGAAACCGGCAAAGCTACCAGACAAGTGCCGTCGCATGTGGCGATAATCATGGACGGCAATGGCCGTTGGGCTCAGGCTCGTGGGCTTGACCGTTCCCAAGGGCACGTGGAGGGAGTGAACACCGTGCGCCGCATAACAGAGGTGGCGTCTGAAATGGGGGTGAAATATCTTACCCTCTATGCTTTCTCTATGGAAAACTGGAACCGTCCGAAAGATGAAGTTGACGCCCTGATGCACCTTATAGGCATCGCCATAGAGCGTGAAACCCCAGACTTGATTAAAAATAATGTGCGCCTTACTATGATCGGAGATGTGGAGCGTATGCCTTCTGAAGCGTTGGACCGGCTACGGGGGTGCATAGCCCGCACATCGCATTGCACAGGCCTGAATCTGAATCTGGCATTGAGCTATTCGGCCAGATGGGAGATTGCAGATGCTGCCCGGCGCATAGCTTACGATGCATTGGCGGGGAAAATAGATGCTGCAGAAATCAACGAGGCGACGGTAAGCAGTTATCTTACGACAGCCTCAATGCCGGATCCCGATTTGCTAATCCGTACAGGCGGGGATTTGCGGATCAGCAACTTCCTGTTGTGGCAGATTGCCTATGCGGAGATATATGTTACTCCCACATATTGGCCGGATTTTACAAAAGATGCTTTCCGGGAGGCACTTGCGCAGTTCGGCAAGCGTGAACGTCGCTTCGGACTTACCGGTGAGCAGATACGCGCCATATGACAAATATTCTTTCTCTGTTATCTGAATCTCTCTCGTTCATTATGCTGAAATTTACGACACGTTTTTACGTTATGCGATATAGACTGCTTTTAGCTCTTTTCTCTCTCTGCTTTACCATTGGTGCGCTCCATGCACAGGAGCGTCCTGACACGATATATAATCCACCCATAGTCTACACCGGAATGCCGTCGGAATATGAAATAGCCGACATAAGGGTAAGCGGTGCCGACGGATATGAGGATTATATAGTGATAGGTTACTCAGGTCTTAAAAAGGGGGACCGTATAGAGATACCGGGCGATGAAGTGACAACTGCGGTAAAACGCCTGATGCGTCAGGGACTTTTTGCCCAGGCACAGATCCTGGTTGATAAAATTGCAGGCGATAAGGCTTGGCTGAATATAAACCTCCGTCCGCAACCGCGCATATCGGAAGTCCGTTACAGCGGTATGAAAAAAGGGGAGCGTGAAGATATCCAGAAGCGCCTCCAACTTATGAAAGGGAATCAGATAACCCAGAATATAGTAAATCGCGCCACTGCAATTATAAAGCAGTATTATTCTGAGAAAGGATATGGCAAGGCGGCCGTGAACATTGTGCTTCAGGATGATCTCTCCAATGAGAATGAGATGATTGTGAACATCAATGTTGACAAACATGGTAAAGTCAAGGTGCATAAAATTTACATAGATGGCAATGAAGTGTTGAGCGACGGCAAGCTCAAACGTGTCATTAAGAAAACCAATGAAGGCAGCAATCTTTGGAAACTGTTCAGCCAGAAGAAGTTTGTAGAACAGGATTACAAGGATGACCTCAACAGGATTGTCAATAAATACAATGAGCTGGGATATCGTGATGCTAAGATATTGAGCGACAGTGTTGTGCCTTATGGCGACAATAAGGTTGACGTATATATTACCCTTGATGAAGGAAAAAAATATTATATAAGCGATATAAATTGGGTAGGTAATACGATTTATAATACAGACCAGCTCAATTATATCCTGGGCATGAAGCCGGGCGACGTATACAACCAGAAAGAGTTGGAAAAACGTCTCAATACCGATGACGATGCGGTATCAAGCGCCTATATGGATAAGGGTTATCTGTTCTACCAGCTTGTGCCTATTGAGAAAAATGTGCATGGCGACTCCATTGATTTGGAATTACGTATGTTCGAGGGTCCTCAGGCGCGTGTCAACAAGGTTGTGATAAATGGCAACGACCGATTGTATGAAAAAGTGGTGCGTCGTGAGTTATATGTGAAACCGGGGGAACTTTTCAGCAAAAGCGATCTGATCCGTTCTGCACGCGAAATCGCCCAGACCGGCCACTTCAACCCGGAGACGATAGATCCGCGCGTGGAGCCGAACGAAGATAACGGCACCGTGGATGTGTTGTTCAATCTTGAATCAAAGGCAAATGACCAGATTGAGTTCTCTCTCGGATGGGGACAGACCGGTCTCATAGGAAAGGTCGCATTGAAATTTACGAACTTTTCCATGCGCAACCTGTTTAATCCAACCTCATTCAAGGGGCTTATCCCTCAGGGTGAAGGACAGACTTTTACTATCAGTGCGCAAACGAATGCGCGGTATTTCCAGATGTATTCGGTTTCGTTCCTTGATCCGTGGTTCGGTGGCAAGCGCCCCAATTCATTGCAGGTTTCGGCATATTATAGCCGTCAGACAGGTGTGAATTCGTCGTATTATAACAGCAACTGGTCAAATCCTTATTTGTATGGCGGTTACGGTTACGGCTATGGTTACGGGTCAAATTACTATAACGACTATTACACCAATTCCATCCAGAACGCATATGACCCGAACAAGGTGCTGCAAATGGCAGGTGTGACGATCGGTTTCGGCAAACGTCTGAATTGGCCGGATGATTACTTTACTTTCACTACCGAACTCACCTACAACTGGTATTATCTCAAGAACTGGGAGTATCTTTATTATATGAACAACGGTACTTCCAATGCTCTTGTGCTTGGTCTGACTTTGCAGAGAAACTCAATAGATAATCCTCTTTATACACGTCGTGGTTCCACATTCTCACTTAATTTGCAACTTACTCCTCCTGCATCGCTTTTCGGTAAGAAAAATTGGGAGAAACTTTACAATGAGAATACCACTGCGTCCAAGAAAGAACTTTATCGCTGGATAGAGTATTGGAAACTGCGTTTCAAATCGCGTACATACACTCCTCTTACCGATCCTGACGGAAAATGGACACTTGTGTTGATGACCAGGGCTGATGTCGGCCTGTTAGGAAGCTATAACAAATGGTTGAGATCCCCGTTCGAGACATTCTATGTAGGTGGTGACGGTATGAGCGGATCATATACATATGCTACCGAAACAATCGCTTTACGCGGTTATGAGAACGGTGCTCTTACACCATGGGGCAAGGAGGGATACGCCTATACCAGATTTGGAGTGGAATTGCATTTCCCCTTCCTGCTGCAGCCGACAACGACCATTTATGGTCTTGTGTTTGCCGAGGGGGGTAACGCATGGTCATCAGTCAAAGAGTTCTCGCCGTTCAATTTGAAACGCAGCGCCGGTGCCGGTGTGCGCATCTTCCTTCCCATGGTCGGCCTTATGGGTATAGACTGGGCATATGGTTTCGACACAGTGTTCGGCCAGAAAGGCGGTTCTCACTTCCACTTCATTCTCGGCCAGGAATTCTGATCCGGCATTGCAGGTGGCTTCAGGGAGGCCATTTAAACCTTTTGGTTTCTGAAACGTCTATAATGATATAGACATTAATAATTTAAGATTTGCTTAAAATGAAAAAAATCATATTTTCGTTTCTCCTGTTTATAGGAATTGCGTTTGCAGGTTCGGCTCAGAAGTTCGCCCTTGTGGATATGGAGTACATACTCAAGAATGTACCGTCATATGAAATGGCCAATGAGCAGTTGAATCAGCTCTCACAGCGTTGGCAAAAAGAGGTTGAGGCGGTGAGCAAAGAGGCAGACAACATGTATAAACAGTATCTGGCCGATAAAGTGTTCCTGACCGAAGAGCAGGTGAAAAAACGGGAGAGTGAGATTGTGGCAAAAGAACAGGAGGCGACAGAACTGCGTTACAAATATTTCGGTCCGGAAGGGGAGCTTTATAAAAAGCGTCAGACACTTATGAAGCCCATCCAGGACGATGTGTACAATGCTGTAAAAAAACTTTCCGAGGAGCGCGGCTACCAGGCGATATTTGACCGTGCGTCCTCTGCCAATATCATATACGCGTCGCCGCGTATTGATATAAGTAATGAAGTCCTTTCCAAATTAGGATACAGCAACTGACCCCTCATGTGGCGCGATACAGTCGGAGGCGGTTTCTGACATTAGGAATGAAATAATTTAATATCAAAAACATAACCACAGTAATGATTAAAAAAATTCTTTTGGCCCTCGTAATGGTACTTCCTATGTGTGTATGGGCCCAGGCTCCTAAGTTCGGTATTGTAGATGTGGATAATATCATTCCTCAGATGCCGGAATTTGTAGAGGCTCAGAACAAGCTCAGCGAGGCATCAAAGACTTATGAGAGTGAATACGGCAAAATCAACGATGAGCTACAGAAGAAGTATGCCGAGTTTCAGGAGTTGGAAAAAGATGCTACCACTCTCCAGTCTATAAAGGAACGCCGTATGCAGGATATCCAGGAACTTGACAAGAAAGCGCAACAGTTTGCCCAGACTGCCCAGCAGGATCTCCAGCGTCAGCAGGCACAGCTTATGCAGCCTATTCAAGAAAAAGTGATGACTGCCATCAAGAGTGTAGGTACTGAAAACGGTTTCACCATGATTTTCCCATTGGGTGCGGCTGCTTATACGGCCACTGACGTGCAGGATGTCACTCCTCTGGTAAAAGCAAAACTTGGTGTGAAGGATCAGGCTCCACAGAATCCGTAAATTATAAATTGACAATACCATCGGGAGGCTCCTATTTCAGGGTAGCCTCCCGTTTTCTGTGTCACCTGTTGTTACAGGTTTCCAATTAAACATAATAAAGACTATGGCTGATAATTTTCTTGAGAGACGGATGGAAGATCTGAAAGAGGGCAAACCCTATAGAAAAGGGCATTCTGTTTCCCTCTTTAAAAGAGCGTTCGTGCTGTGCGGAACAAGGGAAGTTACAGAGAGGGAAGTGCTGCGTTTGCGTAGTGAAGGATGGCGTGTAGCATTTGCAAGTACCGACCTGGATTTCGGAAAGATGCTGGCCCAGACGTCCGGCTCGCAGTTTCACCCGGTAAGTATATGTGATTTTGACGGTCTGGAAAGAAGTTTAAGGCTCATCTGGCGCGCATGGAGGGGGCTTGATATTGTAAGGGCAGATATACCGGAGGGGTGGGCTGAGGAAGATTACCGCGATAATATAAACAGATTGGTGGTGGAAGTTAGAGGAAGCCAGCCTGTTGTTTGCGATGACGGTACATGTATCGAAGTGGTCGCATCATATGGTGAATGATTTTCAGTATGCGGTTTCTTTATCGGATATGAGACTTTGCTGCCTATGTAGGGTTGTTTTAACAAGACTGGTGACAACAATAAGGCCATTTTGAGTGGTTAAAATGGCTTATAATTCAAAAAAAAACCTTATCTTTGCCCTCAAATTTGAGAGGGCGTCGTCTGTGTGGTATTGTCCATGCAGTTGGTCAAATGTCGTGTTTTCTGCCAATGCATTGACTTATAGGATGATTTGTGGCGTTCTCATCTAACAAACGATTATTCGTAACATTATGATATCATTAGGAATTTTTGGTATTGACAATGCAGTGATGGCCATAACGGCGCTACTCACTGGCGCCGGGCTTGTGGCGTTGGCCATGTGGCTTGCGGGGCTTATTTCACCCCGTTCGTTCAACCCTCAAAAAGGGGAGGCTTATGAGTGTGGTATTCCTACCCGCGGTGTCTCTATGACCCGTTTCCATGTAGGATATTATCTCTTTGCCATTCTCTTTCTGATGTTTGATGTAGAAACAGTTTTTCTATTTCCATGGGCAGTATGCCTCCGTTCTCTCGGTGGCGCGGGTGTCGCATGTGTTGCTGTGTTTTTTGCCATCTTAGTGCTCGGGCTCGTCTACGCCTGGCGGAAAGGAGCTCTTGAATGGAAATGAAAGAGATTACAACAAAATCCATGCCCTATGATGCATGGAAAGACAATGAGTATATTGAAAAGCTCGTGAATGAGCTTCGTGAGAGTGGTACAAACGTGATTGTGGGCTCTCTTGACAAACTTATCAACTGGGGGCGCTCCAACTCAATCTGGCCTTTGACTTTTGCCACCAGTTGCTGTGGCATAGAGTTCGTGTCGCTTGGAGCTGCACGTTTTGATATGGCACGTTTTGGATGGGAAGTGGCCCGTTCATCCCCCCGCCAGGCCGACTTCATGATGGTGGCTGGAACTATTGTGAACCGTATGGTGCCCGTGTTCCGCCGTCTGTATGACCAGCTTGCCGAGCCGAAATATGTCATCGCATGCGGCAGTTGTGCAATATCCGGCGGTCCTTTCCGCAAATCATATCATGTGGCAAAAGGTATAGAAGACATTGTGCCGGTTGATGTGTTTGTGCCAGGCTGTCCTCCCCGTCCTGAAGCCATGATATATGGAATAATGCAGCTTTCGCGTAAGATGAAAGTAGAGCGTTTCTTCGGTGGTGTAAACCGCAAGATGAACCGCAAACAATATCTTGCAGAACATCCTGAAGAAAACTGTTAACGGTCCGCTCCGGCCGTGACAGCGCCCGGATGGCAATCCGGAGCGCTGCGACATGGAGCCAATTCAACATCTAAAGGCAGGTAGGGACGCCAATCACCCCACGATGCCGCTTGTAAAAGGAATAAAGTAGTAAAGCAAAACATATGGCTGAATTGCAGAACAAGATCTCCAGACAGTTCCCCGGAGCTACTTTCGAGGATGGTGAGATTCTGCTCATCAACATCGCCGATGCGCAACTTCATGATTTAATAAAGACATTGCGCGACGAGCATGGGTTCGATTACCTCGTTACGATCGTAGGTATGGACTGGAAGACATCAATGGGATGTGTGTATTATCTGGCTGACACAGGCATGAGCCGTTTTGTGTCGGTAAAGACACAGACCGAGGATCGTGACAACCCGATGCTCCACAGTATTGCCGACCTTTATCGTATTGCCGGCATACTTGAACGTGAGGTATATGATTTTTATGGGATTGTATTTATAAACAATCCGGATATGCGTCGCCTGTTCCTGAACATAGACTGGAAAGGTTACCCCCTGCGTAAGGATTATGATGTGAACGATGCCGCTAATGCACCCAGCATTGAAAATGAGCGCCAGAGCGACCTTACACAGACTTGGGTGGAACTTCCCGACGGGAAAGTGGAGCGTCGTGAGGAAATTGTATTCAAACCGGAGGATTTTGTTGTCAATATCGGTCCACAGCACCCTGCCACGCATGGTGTGCTCCGTTTCCGTACGGCTGTAGACGGCGAGACTATAAAGAAAATCGATGTCTACATGGGTTACATACACAGGGGAGTAGAGAAACTGTGCGAGGATTTATCTTATATGCAGACACTCCATTTTATGGATCGTCTGGATTATTTCTCGGCACATAATTATCATCATGGCCTTTGTCTTTGCATAGAAAAAGCAGCAGGGATAGAGGTGCCCCAGCGTGCAGTGGTGGTACGTACGCTCATGGATGAGCTTTCCCGTATAGCATCGCATTGTCTCTTTATAGGTACATTCTGCATGGACCTTGGTGCAACGACTATGCTGTTCTATACATTGCGTGTGCGTGAACAGGTCCTTGATATAATGGAAAAGACCTGCGGCGCCCGCATGACGTTCAATTATGACTGCATCGGCGGTGTCATGGCCGATATACATCCTGATTTTGTAAAGGATGTAAAAGAATTACTCGCTACTCTTGAAAAGAATGTTGCTGAGTATAACAAACTGTTTACCGGTAATGTGATAGCCAAGAACCGACTTGAGGGTGTAGGTATCCTTAATCACGATGATGCGGTATCGTACGCGATAACAGGGCCTTCCGGACGTGCTTCCGGCTGGGCATGCGATGTGCGTAAACTTGTTCCGTATGCGGCATATGACAAAGTTGAATTCGAGCAGGTGGTGCGTACCGAAGGCGATTCAATGGCGCGTTTCAAAAACCGTGTTGACGAGATCCTTCAGAGCAAGCATATCATAGAGCAACTTATTGACAATATACCGGAAGGAGATTTTCTTGCCAAAGTGCCCAAAGTGCTTAAATTGCCTGTCGGACATTGGTTCCAGGTTGTAGAAGGGTGCCGCGGTGTATTTGGTGTTTATATCGAAAGCGACGGTTCAAACAAACCGTACCGTTTGAAGTTGGCAACTCCGAGCCTTAACTCTGCCGCTGTAGTGGATCATATAACTCGCGGACAGAAGATCGCCGACCTTATAACTATTGGCGGATCAATGGATTACATCGTGCCTGACATGGATCGTTGACGATTGCGGATCAAGTCAAAGCTGTTATTACAATTTAGATTATACTGAAAAAGAATTATTCGACGACAGAACATCACGTTATGGATAATTATACAATAGACAATTTCCACTCTTTTACCGAGTGGTTCGACCATCTGCTCAACGGGTGCATGCCCGGTTGGCTCGCCACGACGATTGAGTGTTTGCTTGTAGGAGTGGGACTGTTATTGGTCTATGCCCTCCTGGCGCTCTTCTATATCCTTTATGAGCGCAAGATATGTGCATATTTCCAGTGCCGCCTCGGACCGAACCGTGTGGGTCCATGGGGATTGCTTCAGAGTATGGCTGATGCCGTGAAGATGCTGATAAAAGAGCTTATAGAATTGAAGCATATAGATAAATTCCTGTTTGCACTGGCTCCTTATCTGGTAATTATCGCTTCGATGATAGGTTTTGCGGTTCTGCCATGGGGTAATGGTCTTCAGATAATAGACTTCAACATAGGTATTTTCTTCCTGATAGCCTGTTCATCAATCGGTGTGCTTGGAATCCTGCTTGCCGGGTGGTCATCAAACAACAAGTTTACTCTTATCGGCGCTCTTCGTTCCGGTGCCCAAATGGTAAGTTATGAACTGTCTGTAGGACTTTCTATTCTTACAATGGTGGCTTTCGCCGGTACGATGGATGTCGTGAAAATTGTAGAAGCCCAGGCTGACCACTGGTTCATTTTTTCTGCACATATACCCGCAATCATAGCTTTTGTGATCTATATGATTGCCGGTACCGCAGAAACAAACCGTGGCCCGTTTGACCTTCCTGAAGCTGAAAGCGAGCTTACCGCCGGTTATCATACGGAATATTCCGGTATCCATTTTGGTTTCTTCTATCTGGCCGAATATCTTAACTTGTTTATAGTGTCAGGTGTGGCGACTTTGATGTTCTTTGGCGGTTGGATGCCTTTCCGTGTTGCCGGATGGGACGGTTTCAATGAGATAATGGGATATATACCATCGGTTGTGTGGTTCCTGATGAAGTCTTTTGCACTTTCGTTTGTCATAATCTGGTTCAAATGGACATATCCCCGTCTCCGAATAGACCAGTTGCTGTCACTTGAATGGAAGTATCTTCTTCCTATAAATCTTGTGAATCTGGTGCTGATGGTAATAATTATCTGGCAGGGTTGGTATTTCGGCAATTTTTAAAACCAGACATCTCCTTGCAGGGTATCAATTGCCTGTATATTGGAAATATAGATAAAATAAAGAACACTCATAATATATTCTCATAATAATGAGCGACAAATTCGGAAAAATAGCCCAGGTAATCGGTCCGGTAGTAGACGTTATCTTTGAAGGTGAAGACAACATACTGCCTCCGATTTACACCGCGTTGAAAATCGACCGTGAGGACGGCTCGATGTTGATTCTTGAAGTTGAGCAGCATATCGGCGAGGACACAGTGCGCTGTGTGGCCATGGAAAGTACCGACGGTTTGCGCCGTGGTCTCCGTGTTGACAATCTTGAGCGTCCGATTGCCGTGCCGACCGGTTCTCAGGTAAAGGGACGTCTGCTCAATGTGATTGGGGACGCGATTGACCATCTTCCCGAACTGAAGCGAGACAGCTTGCGCCCGATACATCAGCCGGCGCCAGACTTCGAAGATCTCACGATCGGTACGGAGATACTTTATACCGGTATAAAGGTGATAGACCTTCTTGAGCCATATAGCAAAGGCGGTAAGATCGGTCTGTTCGGTGGCGCCGGTGTGGGTAAAACCGTGCTCATTATGGAGCTTATCAACAATATCGCAAAAGGACACAACGGTTTCTCCGTGTTCACAGGTGTGGGTGAACGTACCCGTGAGGGTAACGACCTTCTCCGTGAGATGATTGAGAGCGGTGTAATGAAATATGGCGACAAGTTCCGTGAGGGTATGGAAAAAGGTGAATGGAATCTTGCGGATGTAGATATGAAGCAGGTTCAGGATTCACAGGCCACATTGGTATTCGGCCAGATGAATGAGCCTCCAGGCGCCCGTCTGCGTGTGGCTTTGAGTGGTCTTACCGTAGCTGAGCAGTTCCGTGACCAGGATGGCGGCGGTAAAGACATACTTCTGTTCATTGACAATATTTTCCGTTTCACCCAGGCCGGATCAGAGGTGTCGGCGCTTCTTGGACGTATGCCTTCTGCCGTCGGTTACCAACCTACCCTGGCATCTGAAATGGGTTCGCTGCAAGAACGTATCACGTCTACGAAGAATGGATCCATCACATCTGTGCAGGCAATCTATGTACCTGCCGATGACTTGACCGACCCGGCTCCCGCTACAACCTTCAGCTTCCTTGATGCAACAACCGTGTTGAGCCGTAAGATTTCGGAGTTGGGTATTTATCCTGCCGTGGATCCGCTTGAATCTACATCCCGTATTCTTGATCCTAATATCATCGGTGAGGAGCATTATAATACTGCCCAGGCAGTGAAGCAGCTACTGCAGAAATATAATGAACTTCAGGATATCATTGCGATCCTTGGTGTTGACGAGCTTTCTGATGAAGATAAACTGGTCGTGGCACGTGCCCGCCGTGCACAGCGTTTCTTGTCGCAACCTTTCCATGTCGCAGAACAGTTCACAGGTCTTCCCGGTGTGATGGTACCTCTGAGCGAGACGATCCGTGGTTTCAAGATGATCCTTTCAGGTGAGATGGACCAGTATCCGGAACAGGCTTTCCTGAACGTCGGTACCATTGATGAAGCCATAGAGAAGGGCAAAAAGATGCTTGCCGAAGTACAGGCATAATGCACTTACTAATATCATTTGCATCCAATCACACTTATGACACTTAAAATCATATCTGCCGAAAAGATACTGTTTGAAGGTGAGGCTTCCTCTGTCACGCTTCCCGGCGAGATGGGACAGTTTACTGTCCTGCCACATCATGCATCCCTTGTTTCCACGCTTGTCAGTGGAAAGATTTTATATAAATCCGGAACCGGGGAGCACTCTGTGGATGTGGCTGGCGGCATAGCCGATGTTGACAACGACGTTGTGTCGGTTTGTGTGTATTAATATTTTAAATCTGGTAACACTTACCATCCGTAACCTAAGAAATGAAGCGTATTCTATTGATATTGGCTCTTATGGTCTCATTTTCGGCGTCGCTCTGTGCCTCGTCGGGAAATCTGGAAGAGAGTCTTGATAACAAACTCACCGATCAGCTTGAAAATGCCGAGGATGAGGCTCATCAGGAGAAGCCCGATCTTAAGGAGATCATTTTTGAGCATCTCGGTGACGGATATGGCTGGGAAGTGCCTTTCAACCATCATAAGCGTATTCCTCTTCCTGTGATCGTATGGGGCAAGGATGGCCTGCATGTGTTTTCTTCTTCACGTGTGACCCACGGGGATTCTTTCGTGGATGGCAATGCTGTCTTTAAGATCGCGACCGAGGGGGATTACAAAGGGAAAATAGTAGAGATAGTAGACGGCAAAGAATATAAGCCATGGGATTTTTCCATTACGAAAAATGTATGTGCCATATTCATCGCCTGCATTATTGTGCTGTGGCTACTTATAGACCTTGCCAGATGGCATAAGAAGAATCCTTTTAAGGCTCCGCGGAAGACACGCGGTGCAGTGGAAAGCCTGGTCACTTTCATATATGACGGGGTGATAAAGTCAACTCTGGGAGAAAAAGCGCCAAGATTCGCGCCCTATCTGCTTACGGTATTTTTCTTCATATTCTTTATGAATCTTCTGGGGCTGATAGTTGTGTTCCCCGGAGGTGCCAATGTGACAGGTAATATCGCAGTCACTATGGTACTTGCCATAATGACATTCATTATGACCAATTTCTTCGGCAACAAGCATTATTGGAAAGAGATCTTCTGGCCGGATGTGCCTATGTGGTTGAAGTTCCCCCTGCCTATCATGCCGGTGATTGAAATTTTCGGTATGTTTACAAAGCCGGCGGCTTTGACAGTGCGTCTGTTTGCCAATATGATGGGTGGCCATATGATAGTGCTGGTGCTGACTTTGCTGATCTTTATTTTTGGAGCCATGGGGGTTGCTGTGGCTGCGGGAACTTCCGTAGTGTCGGTAGCATTTTCGGTATTTATGCTTCTGATAGATGTGCTTGTCAGCTTTATACAGGCGTATGTATTCACGATGCTGTCCACCATATTCATTTCTCTTGCGCAAGAAGAACATCATGAGAAAGGTGAACATAACCACCCGGCGAATGATGTGAAAGGCGGGAAAGCTGTACCGGCGTCGGTGTCATCGGCAAAATGATACGATATATAGTTTAGAAACAAATAACAATACAATAAATAACTCTCAAAAAACAAAAACGACTATGTTAGGATTGATTTTAGCAGCAGAAGCTCTCGTAGGTTTTGGCGCAGCTATCGGCGCGGCTATCTCGGCTATTGCAGCCGGTATCGGTATCGGTAAGATTGGTTCATCTGCCATGGAAGCTATCGCACGTCAGCCTGAAGCAGCCGGCGACATCCGTTCAAATATGATTGTGATCGCCGCTCTTGTGGAGGGTGTGGCTCTGTTCGCGGTTATTGTGGCTGTGCTTGCTTTATTTGTATGATATTTAAAACCGGAATGTATATGGCATCCGGTTTATAATAAAAAATACATTCCCCGGTGAAATTGGTGGCGGATGCTTTTGCATATCCGCCACCGGATATCCGGTGGTAGTTCATGAGAGGATACATATTTTCTCTCCATCATCAAATCGACATCCGCAAGGCATGGGCCTGCGGAGTGCTTAAAACAACGAATCTTTTGTTAAGACGTTTATGGAACTGTTTAAAGTAGATTTCGGATTGACCATTTGGATGTTCGTGGCTTTTGCGATCCTCCTGTTTATTTTGTGGAAATTCGCATGGCCTGCCATTCTCAAAGGTGTTGACAGTCGCGCCGATTTGATTGACAAGGGTGTGGAATATGCCCAGAATGCGAAGATCCGCCTTGACAATGCCAACGAAGAGGCCCGGCAATATGTGGCTGATGCCCGTCATCAGCAGGCTGATATAATTGCCGATGCCAATAAAATGAAAACACAGATCATTGAGGAGGCACGTGAAGAGGCGAAAAAAGAAGCGCAGAAAGTGTTGGACAGTGCAAAACTCAGCATTGAGCAAAGCCGTAAGGAAGCCGAAAAATCGCTTCGTGACGAGGTTAGCCGTTATGCCCTTGCAATTGCCGGCCAGGTTACCCGCGAACAATTGAAAGATGCAGAAGCGCAAAAACGCCTTGTCAACTCTCTTCTTGACGATATAGAAAAGAAAAACTAACTCTTTCAGCAACATTGATACTGTAGACTCACCGATATGAATGAAGGTCTGATTCCGAGACGTTATGCCAAGGCACTGCTGAAAGTCGCCGTGGAGAGACATGATGACAAGAAGCTCTATGAGATTATGCGGAGTTTGTGCGACAGTTTTGTTGCTGCTCCTGAGCTTGAAGCTACATTGGCAAATCCTTTCATTGATTCTGAAAAGAAGATGGAGCTTCTGGCTACAGCTGCCGGTGCAGATAAGTCTGTCTCCACGTTTTTTGACTTTTTGAAACTGTTGAAAAACAATAACCGTCTTGACATGGCTCGTGGAATAGCCCTCGCCTATGAGGATGATTATCGCGAAGCCAACGGTATATACCGGGTTGAAGTGGTGGCTGCGGCTCCGATGGACAAGACGGAGGAGGATCGTTTGAAAAAACTTATAGCAAGCCATCTCGGAGGTGGCACGATGGAATATACGTTCAAAGTGAATCCCGACCTTATCGGCGGTTTCACCGTAACCATCGGTTCTGAGAAACTTGATACCTCTGTCAAGAACCAGCTTAAGCAGCTTCATCTGAAGTTGCTCGGTTGATATAACTCCTGTCAGTATCCTGACAGATAATTACAATTCCGACATAGAAAAGCAAGTCTCCTCTGTAGTGAGTTATTTTTCTGCCAGAAGGGACATAATTATTAGACAAGAAACACTCTCTTACCTTATATAATCACAACAGAATGATTAATCCAAGCGAGATATCTGAAGTTTTAAAGCAACAGCTCGAGAACGTCAATAAGACAGTGGCTTTCGAGGAGGTAGGCACCGTGCTTGAGGTCGGCGACGGCGTGGCACATGTCTATGGCCTTGACAACGTATGCGCAAACGAGCTTGTGGAGTTTGAAAACGGCGTAAAAGGTGTGGCACTCAACCTTGAAGAAAGCAACGTGGGCGTGATCCTGCTCAACGAAGTAGACAAGGTAACGGAGAACATGTCTGTGCGCCGCACCGGCGAAATCGCTTCCATTCCCGTTGGTGAGGGAGTGTTCGGCCGCGTGATCAATATCCTTGGCGAACCGATTGATGGTCGCGGTCCTATAGAAGGGAAACGCATACTTATGCCATTGGAGCGTAAAGCTCCCGGCGTTATTTTCCGTCAGCCTGTGAATCAGCCGCTGCAGACAGGCATCAAGGCAGTGGACTCCATGGTGCCTATCGGCCGTGGGCAACGTGAGCTTATAATTGGCGACCGCCAGATTGGCAAAACCGCCATCGCCATTGACACCATCATCAATCAAAAAAAGAATTTCGAAGAGGGTAAGCCTGTATATTGCATCTATGTGGCAATAGGGCAGAAGGCTTCTTCAGTGGCAGCTATAGTGGAAACTTTGCGTCAGCACGGTGCTTTGGATTACACATGCGTGGTTGCGGCAACCGCTTCCGACTCGGCTGCGATGCGTTATTATTCACCATTTGCTGGTGTCGCTATAGGTGAGTTCATACGCGATACAGGGCGCGATGCTCTTATCGTATATGATGACTTGTCCAAACAGGCGGTCGCATATCGCGAGATCTCACTGATCCTCAAGCGTCCTTCCGGCCGTGAGGCATATCCCGGCGATATTTTCTATCTGCATTCGCGTTTGCTTGAGCGTGCAGCCAAGATCATAAACAACCAGAAAGTGGCAGAGGCCATGAACGACCTTCCTGCAGTACTCAAACCTATGGTCAAAGGTGGCGGTTCACTTACGGCGCTTCCGATTATCGAGACCCAGGCGGGCGACGTTTCAGCTTATATTCCTACCAATGTGATTTCAATTACGGATGGCCAGATATATCTTGAGACTGCCTTGTTCAACCGTGGTATCCGTCCTGCTATCAATGTAGGTATTTCTGTAAGCCGTGTGGGTGGTAACGCGCAGATTAAGTCTATGAAGAAAGTTGCCGGTACACTCAAGATTGATCAGGCACAGTTCCGTGAGCTTGAGTCATTCACAAAGTTCGGTGGCGATATAGATCCTGTTACGGCACGTGTGATTGACCGTGGCCGTAAGAATGAACGTTTGCTCATTCAGCCCCAGTATAAACCTTGGGCGGTGGAAGATGAGGTTGCTGTCATATATTGCGGTGTAAACGGTTTGCTTGGAAATGTGCCTGTTGACAAGGTTGCGGAGTTCCAGGACGCACTGTTGCAGCTTCTCCATGCCAAATATCAGGCTGATGTGCTTGATGTGATCCGTGCAGGAAAACTCACAGACGATTGCACTGCCAAACTTACGGCTGCTGCTAATGAAGTGGCTGCGCGTTACGCTTGAAAACCGTTCCGGCAGGAATAGGGGAACGCAGTTGATGCTATAGCATACTGTATCTTGTGATATGTAAACAAAGGAACATCACCATAGATTTTAATTGACCGTAAATGGCAACACTAAGAGAATTAAAAGGACGAATAGGCTCCGTGGCGTCATCGGAGAAGATCACCGGCGCCATGAAGATGATTTCGTCGGCCAAAATGCACAAGGCTGAACAGGCTTTGAAGCAGTTGAGGCCATTCCGTGACCAGATAGAAACAATAATAGCAAATCTACTGAGTTCAGACGCCGTATTTTCGTCACCGCTTATGACTGTACGTCCGGTGCAGAATATCGCTATTGTTGTATGGGGGTCTGATGACGGTCTGTGTGGTGCCTATAACGTAAACATATTCAAGCAGTTGTTGCAGGTACTCAATGGTTACCGCCAATCACTTCCGTCCGATGTGGCCATTACTGTGTTGCCAGTGGGCAGCAAGATCGCAAAAGCGGCATCCAAGATTGGGCTGCAAGGCGTAAAAGTAGAGGCTCTCTCAGGTGTTGATTCCAAAAGTACAGATTCGAAAGTGCGTGATTTCGCATGGGATCTGAGAGATGCTTTCCTAAGTGGCAGATATGACCGTGTGGAGATGCTTTATATGTCATTTAAGAGCATAAGCCGCCAGAGGGTGGAGCATCAGCAGCTTTTACCGGTGACATATGATGCATTTGCCGGCACTTTGGGTAAGGCTACTGCAAAGCCATATATTTTCGAGCCTTCTCCAGAAGTGATATTCACCCGCATCCTTCCGATGTATCTTCTTGCGATGGTGCAGGATGTGTTTACCGAGAACCGTGCAAGTGAACAGGCCGCGCGTGTCATGGCAATGCAAAGTGCCAATGACAATGCAAAGAAACTGCGTGAACAACTCAATTTGGAATATAATAAACTGCGTCAGCAGGCTATTACAACTGAACTTCTAGACATACTGGGAGGTCAGGTAAGATAAAACATGGCATATGGATCATCCTATGCCATGTACACAGTGAAAAAAGTAATTTTGTACATTTTATAATATTAAAATGGGTAGTGTAAAAGAATATTTTTCATCCTTAGGGAAAGGTGTCGCAAGTCTTGTAAAAGGGCTTGAAGTCACAGGCAAGGAGTTTGTCACCCCTAAGATTACAGAAAGATACCCTGAGAACCGCGACAACATGCACGTGGCCCAGCGGTTTCGTGCCACTCTAGAGTTCATATATGACGAAGAGGGGAACCACCGTTGTATAGCTTGCGGCACATGTGAGAGGAACTGTCCCAACGGTACCATATCTGTAGGTACGAAAATGATAGAGACCTGGGACGGTAAAAAGAAGAAAAAACTTGATCGTTACATCTATGACCTTGGAAGTTGCACTTTCTGCCAACTTTGCGTGACTACATGTCCTACCAATGCCATAAGGTTCAACAACGATTTCGAACAAGCCGTCTTTACCCGTGACAAACTTGTAAAGCTGCTTAATTATCTTCCTGAAAAGCCTGAGCCGGAACCAACCCCAGAGCAGCGGGCGAAATTTGAGGAAGAGAAAAAACTAAAGGCTGAGGCTGCGAAGGCTGCCGCTACAGCGCCTGCTGTTCAGCTTGACGAGAAGGCGCTGAAAGCTATTGAAGCTGCTGCCGGTGATCCTGAGAAACAAGCCAAGTTGCGTGCTGCGTTTGAAAAGGCCGCACGTCTGAAAGCAGAGAAAGCTGCTGCCAAAAATTCAGAAGAAACAAAAAAGTAACATAGATTTATGGAATCAGTAGGAAGTATCATCGTCTACACGATAATCACTTTGGCGATTGTCGTTTGCTCGGTGCTTGCTGTCACCACACGCAAGATTTTGCGTGCGGCCACTTACTTGCTGTTTGCCCTTTTTGCTACCGCCGCCCTCTATTTCAAACTTGATTATGAGTTTCTGGGTGCCGTGCAGATAGCGGTATACGCAGGCGGTATAGTGGTGTTGTTCGTGTTTTCGATTCTGCTCACGAGCCAACCGGGTGACAACAGTGCCAAATTAGCCTCCAAAAAGCGTGCCTTGGGTTTCATTGGAGCCCTTTCCATGCTTCTTGTCGCAGGCTATTCGCTTGTAAGCCGTGCCTCGTTCCTGACGGCAACAGCTTCAGGCGATAATCCTGTAATGAAAGAGATCGGCACAGCACTCATGGGCACCGGCCACGGAGAGTACCTGCTCCCGTTCGAGGCTATCAGCGTGTTGCTGCTTGCATGTATAATCGGTGGCGTAGTTATCGCCCGCAAACGATAAAGGAGGGATAGAAAGATCATGGAACTTACAATGATTTACTACCTTATACCGAGCCTCATCATGTTTTGTTGCGGTGTATATGGGTTCATCACCCGCCGAAACATGATTGCTATCCTCATTTCGCTTGAGCTTATGCTTAATGCGGTTGACATCAATTTTGTGGTATTCAACCGTTTCCTGTTTCCCGGTGAGATGGAGGGTATGTTTTTCACGCTGTTCGCCATAGGTCTGGCTGCGGCAGAGACGGCTCTTGCCATTGCGATTATCATAAATGTGTTCCGCGTGTCAAATAGTATAGATGTGCGTGACGTAAATAAAATGAAACATTAAAGCCATTGCGCCGATATGCAACCTGTCATACCAATTATAATCCTGGCCCTGCCGCTCACCATGTTTCTGGTGCTCGGCCTTTTGGGTCACAAGATGAGCCACAGACTGGCTGGAATTCTTGGCACAGCAGGCATGGGCACCACCATGGTGCTGGCCTATATTGTGTCATTCACATATTTCTTTTCAGGCAATCCGTCGTTCATAGATGCCGATACGCACACCCGTTTGCAGGCGGTGATTTTCAACCATGACTGGTTGGCTTTCACTCCTTCGTTGGTTATCCGTCTCGGTTTTCTGCTTGATCCGATTTCCGCACTGATGCTTGTGGTGATTACGACAATTTCGTTCATGGTCCACCTTTACAGCAACGGTTATATGCGTGACCATCATGGAGTGTGGGAAACCGGATTCCAGCGTTTCTACGCTTTCCTGTCGCTTTTCAGCTTCTCCATGCTCGGGCTTGTGGTCGCTACCAATATATTCCAGATGTATATATTCTGGGAGCTTGTGGGTGCGTCCTCATACCTGTTGATCGGTTTTTATTATACGAAACCTTCAGCAGTGTCCGCTTCCAAGAAAGCGTTTATCGTGACCCGTTTCGCCGATCTTGGTTTCCTGATCGGTATATTGATACTTTCGTTCTACACAGGAACGTTCAATTTCACAGATCTCACTTCCGTAGAGGTTTCCAACGGGGTTTACCAGATCAGCGAGAGCACGGCAAGTTCTGTAAAAAACATATTCGCGACTTCGGCGGCTCCCGTGTTCATGGGTGGTTCGGTGCTCACTTGGGCTCTGGTGCTGATATTTATGGGCGGTATGGGCAAATCTGCCATGATGCCTCTTCATATATGGCTTCCTGATGCAATGGAAGGCCCGACACCGGTGTCGGCGCTTATCCATGCCGCTACCATGGTAGTCGCAGGTGTATATCTTGTAGCCCGCCTTTTCCCTCTCTATCTGATGGAGGAGATGTCACTTCAGATTATAGTTGTCGTAGGCGCCTTGACCGCTTTATATGCGGCTATGGTCGCTTGTACGCAAATTGACATAAAACGAGTGCTTGCATTCTCTACCATTTCGCAGATAGCGTTTATGATGGTTTCGCTTGGTGTAGCCCGTCCTGAGTTCCATCATGGTCTCGGTTATATGGCTTCCATGTTCCATCTGTTCACCCATGCAATGTTCAAGGCGCTTCTTTTCCTCTGCGCAGGTGCCCTTATCCATGCGATAGGTTCAAACGACTATACAGCCATGCATGGTCTGCGCAAGCATATGCCTGTTACCCATATCACATTCCTTATCGGTTGTCTTGCGATTGCCGGTATCATACCTTTTGCAGGTTTCTTCTCAAAAGATGAGATCCTTACCGCAACTATGGGTCATTCCACATTCTGGTATGTATGGATGTCTGCGGTTGCCGGTCTGACGGCGTTCTATATGTTCCGTCTTTACTATCTTATCTTCTGGTGGAAAGAGCATAAGGTACCGCAAGGCCATCATGCACCCCACGATCAGCCGTGGACGATGACACTTCCGCTTGTCATTCTTGCTGTCATATCTTGTGTGGCAGGTTTTGTTCCTATGGGCAATCTTGTTACCTGGAACGGCCACGGAATGTTTGAAAATGTGAATATATTCACAAATTTCGCTGCCCTTGACTGGGGGGTGGCGAGCATCAGCCTGGCAGTGGCAATAATAGCCATCATAATTGCAACGGTAATGTACAAGAAGGAAAACCCGCTTCCTGAAAAGATGAAAAACCTTCTTCCCAATCTCTGGCGCTGGTGCCACCACCGTTTCTATTGGGACGAGTTATACATGTTCATTACCCACAAGATTATCTTCGGGTGCATCAGCAAGCCTATAGCATGGTTTGACCACTATATAGTAGACGGTGCCATGAATGGACTCGCACTTCTTACCCAGAAGGTGTCTTATGCGATCCGCGGTTTGCAGTCGGGCAATATTCAGATGTACGTGTGGTACTATCTTATCGGTGCCCTCCTGCTTGGCGCCATAACAGCCATCTGCCTTATCTGAGTGGTGGCCAGTGAACCAATCTGAAGAATCACAGACAAAATATAGTAACAGAAATGTTTTCGAATATACTGATTTATTTCGTGATTATCCCCTTGCTGATGCTAGGGGGATTCGCGCTGTGCCGCACAGACAAGGCGGTGCGCACTGTGGCCGTGGTGGGGTCAATGGCTCTGCTGGCACTTTCGGTGTGGCTGCTGGTTGACTACATCGCTCTTCGTCAAGCCGGCGAAACAGCAGAGATGCTATATACTGGTAGCTGGGTATGGTTTGCCCCCCTTAACATCCATCTCGCGGTGGGTGTGGACGGTGTATCCATAGCCATGCTTCTTCTCTCTTCAATTATCATATTTGCAGGTTCTTTTGCTTCATGGAAGATTGACAACATGCGCCACTTCTTTATGTGGCTGCTGTTATTGAGCACAGGAGTGTTCGGTTTCTTCATCAGCATTGACATGTTCACCATGTTCATGTTCTATGAAGTAGCTCTTATACCGATGTATCTTCTTATAGGCCAGTGGGGCACAGGACGTAAAGAATATTCTGCCATGAAACTGACACTCATGCTCATGGGAGGATCCGCATTCCTTATGCTCAGTCTTATCGGCATATATTTCCATTCAGCTCCGGAAGGAGGCCAGCTTACATGGAATCTGCTTGAGATAGCCCAGAATGATTCAATCAGCCGTGGATGGCAGTACTTCCTGTTCCCGATGTGTTTCGTAGGATTCGGCGTACTTGGGGCTATGTTCCCGTTCCACACCTGGAGTCCCGATGGCCATGCTTGTGCTCCTACAGCAGTATCAATGCTTCATGCGGGCGTGCTTATGAAACTTGGTGGTTACGGCTGTTTCCGTGTGGCAATGTACCTCATGCCTACGGCTGCCAATGATCTTGCTTGGATTTTCCTTATACTCACAGGTGTTTCCGTCGTATACGGAGCATTCTCGGCATGTGTGCAGACAGACCTTAAGTATATAAATGCATATTCTTCGGTTTCACACTGCGGTATGGTACTTTTTGCCATATTGATGATTAATACAACCGCTCTTACAGGTGCGATCATGCAGATGCTTTCGCATGGTCTTATGACAGCCCTTTTCTTTGCGCTTATCGGTATGATTTATGGTAGGACACATACCCGTGATATCCGTCTGATGGGTGGCCTTATGAAAATTATGCCTTTCCTTGGTGTCGGTTATGTTATTGCCGGTATGGCCTCCCTTGGTCTTCCTGGTCTTAGCGGATTCGTAGCAGAGATGACTATCTTCGTGGGTTCATTCCAGCATACAGATATGTTCCACCGTGTGTTCACCATTGTGGCATGTTCATCAATCGTGATTACCGCTGTTTACATTCTCCGTGTGGTCGGTAAGTTGCTTTTCGGGCCGGTGCAGGATGAACATCACCTGAGCCTTACCGATGCCACCTGGTGGGAGCGCCTGTCCACAATTACCCTTATCGTGAGCGTGGCGGCGATAGGCTGTTTCCCAAATTTCTTCGAGTGGTTAATACGTTTCACCTTCAGCCCGGAAATATTCCGTGCCATCGGTCTGAACTAAGATTTTGAATATCCCAATAAATTAGCAAAATGGATTATTCTCAGTTTCTCGCAATGCGACAGGAAATAGGGCTACTGATAGTCTTCCTGTTGGTATTCCTTTACGACACGTTTATGCCCAAGAAGGCTCTAAATGCCACTGCGGGTTTTACAACAATATTGTTCTTGCTTTTTACGGTAGCAAGTTTCATATGGGGCAATATCGGTGATGTGGATGCTTTTGCCGGAATGTACAGCACTTCGGGTGTCTGCTCAATGATAAAGAACATACTTAATGTAGGTGTGCTCATAGTGCTTATCCAGTCATGCCGCTGGGCAAACGGCGAGCTGATGATCATGCGCCGCGGCGAGTTTTACGAACTTCTGCTTGTGACACTCTTCGGCATGTATCTCATGATCTCCGCGCGCCACTTCCTTCTCTTCGTTATCGGCTTGGAATCGGCCTCCCTTCCTCTTGCCGCCATGGTGGCGTTTGACAAGAACCGTTATGAAAGCCATGAGGCTGCTATCAAATATATGCTTACGGCAGTATTTTCTTCAGCCGTGTTTATGATGGGTCTCTCTTTTGTATATGGTCTTAGCGGCTCGCTTTATTTCCATGACATAGCTCTCCAGCTTGGATCGTCGTTCAACACGACTCTTGTCGTAGCGCTAGCTTTTGTGATAGCAGGTGTAGGTTTCAAGTTGTCTCTCGTTCCTTTCCATCTATGGACTGCCGATGTCTACCAGGGTGCTCCAACTTCAGTTACATCTTACCTTTCGGTAATATCCAAAGGTGCGGCAGCTTTTGCTTTTCTGGTTATCCTGGTGCAGTGTTTCGGCCAGTTCTACTCTATGGTATGGGAATGGATGCTTTACGCTCTTATCATTGCCACAATCACCATAGGCAACCTTTTCGCGATTCGTCAGAAGAACATGAAGCGTTTCCTGGCGTTCTCGTCCATTTCACAGGCAGGATACATCATGCTCGGTATCGTGGGATGCAATGATATGGGTCTTGCAGCCATGATGTACTACATTCTGGTATACATCTTCTCCAATCTTGCCGCTTTCGGTGTGATCGGCGCCATAGAGAACCAGACCGGAAAAGTGGAGATGACCGACTACAACGGTCTGTCACGCACAAACCCCTGGCTTGCATGTTCCATGATGCTTGCGATGTTCTCTTTGGCTGGTATTCCTCCGTTTGCAGGTTTCTTCAGCAAGTTCTTCATCTTTACTTCTGCTATAAACCAGGGATCGGTTGCCATATACATACTTGTACTTATCGCCCTTATCAATACTATCATATCGCTTTATTATTACCTGTTGGTTGTAAAGGCGATGTACATATCTCCCGATGAGCCTCAGATTGCAAATTTCCGTTCTGCTTCCAGTGAGCGTCTTGGTTTATGGATCACAGTCGGAGGTATTGTTGCTCTGGGCATAGTCAGCTTCTTCTATGATTCAATCATGGAGGCTGCCTCAGGCTCGGCACTCTTTGCTTTCATAGGTTAACATAATATATCAAATGATACAGCAGCGCCATGGCATTATCCTGCCATGGCGCTGCTGTATCATGTTGGTCAGTGGCTGAGTTTAGGAAGCAGATAGCGGGCTGTATGTGATGTTCCGCATGCTGCGACTTCTTCCGGCGTACCGGCAACAACAAGCGAGCCTCCCGAGGCGCCCCCTTCCGGACCAAGATCAATTATATGGTCTGCGCACTTGATCACATCCATGTTATGTTCAATGATTATGACTGTGTGTCCCTGCGCGATGAGGCGGTTGAACGAATCCATAAGTAGGTTTATGTCGTGGAAATGCAGCCCTGTTGTCGGCTCGTCGAATATGAGCATTGTCGGCTCATGTTTTTCCATGGCGAGGAAGTATGCGAGTTTTACACGTTGGTTCTCACCTCCGGACAGGGTGGATGAGGATTGTCCGAGTTTTATATATCCTAGACCGACATCCTGAAGAGGTTTAAGACGCCTGACTATTCTTCGCTCTATGGTGCCTTCTTTTTCAGAGAAAAATTCTATAGCCTGGTTTACTGTCATATCCAATACGTCATAGATGTTTTTGCCACGGTATTCAATTTCAAGCACATCGCGTTTGAAACGTTTACCGCCGCAAGTCTCGCACGGTATGGTTATGTCGGCCATGAATTGCATTTCAATTGTAATCGTGCCCTCACCTTTGCACTCCTCGCATCTGCCACCTTCTGTATTGAATGAGAAATATGCTGGTGAGAATCCCATCTGTCTGGCGCCCTGCTGGTCGGCAAACAGTTGTCTGATTTCATCGTATGCCTTGAGATATGTGGCGGCGTTTGACCTGGTGGATTTTCCTATAGGATTCTGGTCTACAAATTCAACGGCACTTATACGGTTTATGTCGCCGGACAATTCGCGGAAAGCCCCAGGTGCGTCAGAGGCTTCCCCTAGTTGCCGCAGCATCGCCCGATACAGTATGTCGCGCACAAGTGTGGATTTACCTGATCCGCTCACTCCCGTTACTACAGTGATTACACCTAGTGGGAATCGCACGTCAATGTTTTTCAGGTTGTGCTCCATGGCTCCTTTCACTTCAATGTAGCTGCTCCATTTACGTCGGGAAGAGGGGAGAGGTATCTCCATTTGGCCGGTCAGATATCTGGCAGTATAGCTTTTGTCTGTTTTGTCAAGATTGGATACCGGTCCTTCATATACGATCTCGCCGCCGAGGCGTCCGGCATGTGGACCCACATCTATTATCCAGTCGGCTGCTTCCATTATTTCTTCGTCATGTTCCACTACGATGACTGTGTTGCCGATTTGCTGCAGGTGTCGCAACACCCCGATTAGTTTCTGTGTGTCGCGCGAGTGCAGCCCGATACTCGGTTCATCAAGAATGTACAGTGATCCTATCAGTGACGATCCGAGCGAGGTGGCAAGATTGATACGTTGGCTTTCTCCACCGGAGAGTGTGGAACTAAGGCGGTCAAGGGTGAGATATTCCAGTCCGACGTCCACAAGGAATGTAAGTCTGTTGCGTATCTCTGTGAGAAGTCTTTTTGCCACAGACGCTTCGTGGTTGGATAGTTCAAGTTTTCCAAACCACCCAAGAAGGTCGGAAACAGGGAGCCTCACAAGGTCGGATATTGTTTTTCCGGCTATTTTTACATATGATGCTTCCGGACGAAGGCGGCTCCCCTGACATTCAGGGCATAGGGTTTTTCCACGATAACGGGCCATCATGACACGATATTGGACTTTGTATTGGTTCTGTTCAACCATTTTGAAAAAACCGTCTATACCGCTGAATCCTTTGGCTCCATGCCACAGGATATCCTTGTCGGCCTGTGAGAGTTCGCAGTATGGCCTGTGTATAGGAAATCCTGTTTGTGCCGCCATGCGTATGAAATCCCGTTTCCATTCCCCCATCTTTTCGCCACGCCAGCAGGCTACGGCGTCCTCATAGATGGACAGCGCAGGATTAGGTATTACCAGCCGTTCGTCAATACCGATGCATTTGCCGAAGCCTTCGCATCTCGGGCATGCACCGTAGGGATTGTTGAAATTGAAAAGCAGGTCTGTAGGCTGAAGGAATGTGATGCCATCTGCTTCAAAGCGTTTTGAGAATTCATGGCGGCTGATACCATCTGATCCCCATGTCACAAGCACACAACTCTCGCTCCCTTCAAAAAAAGCTGTTTCTACCGAATCTGCCAGACGCGATATCTCGTCGCTGTCTTTGCTTACTGCCAGACGGTCAATAAGGAGTTCATATGCTGGTGTGGTTTCTTGTGAACCGGTATTGTCAATGATCTCAGAAAAATCAATGAATCTGCCTTCGGCATATAGTCTGGAGTATCCTCCTTTGCGAAGTATCTCAAGATGATTTTCGAATGAGCGCCCTTCAGGGATCTTTAAAGGGGCGACCACTGCTATCCTCGTACCCTCTGGATATGTCAGCGCAGTGTCTACAACGTCTGTCACTGTATGCCGCCTCACTTCGCCGCCGCTTACAGGGGAGTATGTGTGCCCGATGCGGCTGAACAACAACCGCAGATAGTCATAAATTTCAGTTGAGGTTCCCACGGTGCTTCGCGGGTTGCGGGTATTCACTTTCTGTTCAATGGCTATGGCGGGGGGCAACCCTTTTATATAGTCGGCTTCAGGTTTATGCATTTTTCCGAGAAACTGACGTGCATATGCCGAAAGGCTTTCAACATATCTGCGTTGTCCTTCCGCGTAAATGGTGTCGAAAGCGAGCGATGATTTGCCGGATCCGGACAGTCCTGTGACTACGATAAGTTTTCCGCGAGGTATTGTGAGGTCTATGTTTTTCAGATTGTTGACCCGTGCTCCTTTTATCACTATATCTCCTCCTCTGGCATTTGAGGATGTGGGGGATCCAGCTTTTATGTTATTGGACGCGATATTCATATTCTGTTGTAGAAACGGTCTGAAATTGGAGGTTTTATACACAAAGTTAGTCAATATTGCCCGTAACCGGAAACTGTTAAAGATTTTTTTGCGATATTTGAGGAAATGTTGTAGACAGCGAGAACCAATCGGCGCCCCGCTTGTTGTAGATAGTAAAAACATCCAAATACTAAAACTATTTTACGTTATGAAGAACTTAGACATTGTAATGGCAGTAGTAGGTGGGGCCTTGGTAGGCGCATCTCTCGGTTTGCTTTTCGCTCCCAAAAAAGGTGATGACCTCCGTGATGAAATCATGGAATATCTTAAGGAAAAAGGTGTAAACCTGAAAAAGTCCAAACTGGACAAACTCGTGGACGAACTTCAGGAGGAAATCAAGAAATAACCTCTTTTCTGCCATATAAATTTATGCAGTCTCTCCTGGCAAAATCAGATTATATAAAAATTTAAAACAGATAACATGAGACCATTGAACTTACTATATGCTTTCCTTGGCGGCGCAATCGTAGGCACCGGTGCCGCTCTTCTTTTCGCACCTGAAAAAGGTGAGGACCTCCGCGGACAAATCCGTCAGCTTCTTAACAAATATGGTGTGTGCAAATGCACCAAGGAGGAAGAGCTGGAGGTGCTTGTAGATGAAATTGCATCTGAAATCAAGAAATAAATACCTGTGATATACCACGGACATCCAGGTTTATCCGTTGTCTGTGGAATATCCGGATAATATAACGGGGGGAGGCGAAAAAACAGCACTGACTCATAAAAAACAAGATTTTCGCTTCCCCTCCTTTTAATTGACCATCTATTGCACTTCTTCTTTCCTTGATGAGTTTTAACTCATATCATCAGACTGTTTGTTTATGAAAATGTCAGATAAAATACCCCATACGATTTCTACCGGCAAGGAATTGTTACTCCGCCTATGCAGGCTTTACCTTGATAATGTAAGGCTTACCGTCGCTGAAAAACTTACAGTAGTGTTTTCGGCGGCAGTAGTATTTGTCTCCCTTCTTGTGCTCGGAATTTTTGCTTTAGCTTTCTTTTCAGGCGCTATGGTGCAATTGCTGGCGCTTGTACTTCCGCAATGGGCTTCTTACTCAATATGTTTCGGCTTTTTTGCCCTTGTGATGGTACTTATCGTAGTATTAAGGAAATGGATTATCGTGAATCCGATTGCAAGGTTTATAAGTCGCCTTATATTTGAACAAGGTCAGAAAGAGGAGGCTTCCGATGAGCCGAAAGACTGACCGCTCTTTAAGTGTATAAAATTTTTGTAAGTTTAACCTTATTACAATCAAGGGGAAAAATGAATTCAAATAATCATAACGGACAGCAAATTTATAACCACCGGAATGGGGAGATGGACACATACCAAAAATCTCCCTCGGAAGCATATGATACCTCTTCTGAATTAACCCGGAAAATGCTTCCTGAGCATTGTGCGTCAACGTTGGAGGAAAGTGCCGGCGGAGCCGTTGAGGATGCCGGTGCCGCGCATATACAACAAGATGATATCGTTTCGACGCATAAACAGAAAAAAGAAAAAACATTCAGAGGATACACACTTGAGGAGATACGTCATCGTAAATTAGTCAACAACCTCAAGATAGAGTCTGCACAGGATCGTGTCATGCTTCTGTTTTCTCCAAAGGTAAAGGAAGAGGCAAAGACAATAAACGGTACTGTAAATAATTTTCATAACTTTATGCGGGCGCTTGACATAGCAATTGTAGCGTATAATGTCACGCGCCGTATATCGAAAATATTCCGTAAGTTTTCCAGAAAAAAGTGATATCTGGATTTTAAATTTATTACATCTCCTGCTATATCGTTAAGGGTTGTGATCCATATGGGATATCAAAGGACAAATGTCCATAACCTCTTTCTCAAATGTCTCTCGATTGATTGCCTTGTTTCTCACCTGTGTCCTGTGATTGAATATTGTTTGGGAAGATAGAAACAACAGTGTCGCAATCTTATTGCTGTCAGTAATACCCATCCTGACAAGGGCATATATCCGCAAATCTGTATTCAGCAATTCTCCTTTCTTAGGAAGTATCTGCTTGTCATCCTGAAGTAGTGAATTGAACTGGTTGATGAAATCGGGATATAGACGCAGAAAAGCAGTATCGAAATTGAAAAACATTTCCTTGGTTTCCGCTTCCGACGGGCGCACATATCTGTCAGCAACAGAAGATACGTCACTCAGTTGCTTGGCTTTAAGTTTCAATATAGTCGGGAAACGATTGAGTTTTTCAATGTAAGCGGCACACAAATCCATAAAAAGGCTTACATATTGCTCCCTTGTTTTGTTGGTCTGGCTTAACTTTAGGTTCAATGCATTCAGCTTTTCATTAAATTCCCCTAATTTATCTCTTGACTTTGACATTTTCTTCTGCTGGCGATACACATATATTACAGCGAAACCAAGAAGAAAAAGGAGAACCACTATAAGAGAGATATAAATTTTAAGACGCCTGTTATTGGTCTCGATTGTTTCTTGATACACATTGGCTATATTCGGTATCTTTCCTGCTATTTCAAGCATCCTCAGGCGATTGTTGTAAAAAATGGCATCGTCAAGAGCCAACTTCAAATAATAATTAGCTCTTGTCAGGTCTCCTTCTTCCGTTTTAAGGAACAAAGCTAGTTGCTGCAAAGCTAGATTTTCCTTAAGAGGGACAGTCTGGTCGGATATAGCGGCATTTATAAGCCATTCCTTGTATTTTGCTTTGTTTCCTAATTTTTTATATGTAAGTGCGAGAGCGTAAGCCGCCTGCGCATACAGCCGCCTGTCCAGTGGCACCCTTTCCAGGGTGGCGAGATAATCTCTCTCCGCGTCATCATATTTTTTAGCTCTCAGGCTTTTCTCAGCCATTCTATAAGAATATTCTGCCGAATTTTTATCCGTTACATTTATAAGGGAGTCAAGATACAGCAAACTTTTTGCTGTAAATTCAGGGGCAATAGTACGTTTGTCGGAATATTCAGCCCATACACCATAGGTCCACTCACAGGCGACATAATATTCCTCACGGATTGCCACAGACAACTTCTTTGAATCAATTTTATTGAGAATTGATACCGCATGGCTGAAATGTCCGGATGTCGCCAATGACAATGCCCGGTGGATCCTCACTTGTGAAATGGCATCATAACTACCAGAATTTGCTACAATTTCTTCCGCTTTGTCAACATACACCATAGTCGAATCAAAATTGAAAGCCATATACTCTTTGTAGAGTTTGTTATATATGGCAAGTTTGCTGGCAGGGGTGGATGTTTCAGATAAAATATGGCGCAAGCTGTCAATTCTCTGCTGTTTGGCTTGTATGAAATGATCGCGTTGCGATATGGCTTTATCAAGCCGTTCGATTTGTGATTCGGCTTGAACCTGGAGTGCCACGAAAGCACTTAGCAATAGTGCTGTCAGTACTTGTATTCTCATAATTTTCTAGGTCTGTATTCGCAAAATTACATATAATTTTCGGTTCCTCCAACACTACCTGCGCTCTGTTTGTATGGTAGTGTAACTTGCTGGTTGCTTGGGTTGTATATATTTGTATAAATACTAGCTCGCTACCTGCTCGCTGTTTCCTATTGACAATGGCATACCTCTAATATTAATTTTGCGGAAAATCACCGAAAGACCCATAAACCATGAAATGGAACCCTACACAACTTGCGGTATTCACCGCGTTAATATTCCTGCCGGTCATAGTCTCGGCACAGGAAAAAAACGACAGCTTATCAATTGCCGGAAAAGGAGAGGAACGGAACGTCATGCTTAACGCTTCCGACGCCACCAAGCCACGCGAAATCCAGATAGGACTTCCCAGCGAGGATGTCAACGTATATGAAAACGGACTCCCAGCGGTTTATTCATCGGCGGTGCATCAGCTATCCCGTCATTGGCGAAGTGATGCCAGCCTTGGCAAAGTCGGTTTGATGAATCCGATGGAATCGGCGATAAAAACGGGCAATATTGCTTATTCGGTTGATAGTCACTCAAACTTCGGACAGAAGGAATTCAAAGCCGTTTTCAACTACCGTACCAATACTTTCGGATGGCAGAATTTCGATTTTAATATTTCAGGTGGCATAGGCGACAGATGGCTGTATACGGCGAGTGTGTATCAGAACTTTGACCCCGGTTATTTCAAAGTCAGATTCACAGATTTCTCTGATCGCACCCAGATATATCATGCCGGGCTGACGCGTCTGCTGGATAACGGGAAAGTAAGCGTGTTGTATAAATTCTCTAAAAGCAATGCGCTCGGCTCAATGGTCAACAGCGCGCCTTTTATATATGTCGGTGACGGCAGCGTAAAGGAGATTCCGGGGTTCGCACTCGGAACTACATCATATGCTCCAATAGGAGGTGAGTTTGAGTACATGGATATTTTGGACGGTAAAATCAAGAAAGGGCGTTGGGGCGATTTCACCGGCAATTACGCCCACGATGTGACGGCACATTTCGATTATAATTTCAACAATGGTTATCAACTCAATGTGAACGCTAAATATATGGCAGCCCCCCGTGCTGACTATTGTGATTTTGGAGGCAGTTCAATCTTCCAGGCCACTGCAGTTGACATGCTATATAAGCAGGGTGAAACCGATCCATATATCGGTCTTGCTGAGGGGCGCCGTACATGGATTCATATCGGGAAAGTCAGCAATGCATTGCTGACCGCCGAACTCAACAGGCGATTCGGCGCACATGACCTGCGAATGGGTGTCAACGAATGGTTTTACCATCTTGATTATCATTCATCTTCATTCCAGTGGACAGGAACCGTTTCTCCATATCCTGACATACTTGTCAAACGCCATGAAGACGGCTCTGCCAGTCAATTCTATGGATTCAATGAACTGTCACCGGAATTTACCAAGGGATATGAGAACAAATTGGCCCTGTATGCCACCGACAATTGGCAAATCACGCCGAAATTCAATCTGTATTTCGGAGGCAGGCTTGAATATTATCGTATGAGCGCAGACCAGATTCCGTTCAGCCGTTATCCGGGTTTCCACATAGGGGACATACATGATTACACTGATTCGGAAGGCAATGCCCGCTCTGTGGCTATTGAACCTCGGAATGTTCTCAAAAACAAACTCAACTATGCTGCTACTTTGCAGGGCATATACAATATAAACAATCATTTTGGAGTGACTGCCGATGCTACAGTGGCTACGCGTTATCCTCGAATTAACGAATATGCTGGAACCGGTCCTTCAGAGGAACAATACAAACGTGTCACAATACCACTTGTCCGTGGTGGCATAACTTATCGTAACAATTGGGTTGACCTTACTTCGATGGTTACATACATTTCCAAGTCAAACAATATTGACCAGCAGAACGTGACCAAGCCCGGCACAACCCAGTCTAAAACTACACTTCTGATTTATGGCATCAAGACGATTGGCTGGACCACATCGGCTGAAATACACCCTTTCAAGGGGTTCAATCTCCATGCTCTCCTTACCTTGCAGAAACCGACATACGACAACTACTTCATAAAGTCTCCATTTGAAGGTGTTCCCGATCTTGACGCCAATGGAAATATAGTCAAGGAAATCCCGCAGATTCTCATCGAATTTGATCCAAGTTATCAGTTGAACGATCATCTGCGTTTTTGGCTATCTTTCAGGTATTTTGGGAAAACGTATGCCAATCTTACCAATGCGTTGTTCTTTAACGGGCGATGGGAGACATTCGGTGGAATCAACTGGACTGTCAACAAGCATCTTGATCTGGGTTGTACAGTTGTCAATTTCCTCAATCAGAAAGGAGCGAGCGGTACAATCAACGGTGCAGAACTTCTAAGCAAGGAAGAAAGCGGGAAGTACAAGAATTATTATATGAGTGGAAGCTATCTGCGTCCCTTTACGGTAGAATTCAGTGCCTTACTCAAATTTTGAATATTTCAAACACTTTGCGTAAATTCGCACTTGCTTGTTTAATCTGCGATATTCTTCTCTGGTAAAAAAGATTGTTTTTTGTTTCTAAAATCATTAACACCAACTTATATATCATGAAAGCATTATTTTCAGCAATCCTGTCTATGGCGACAGCCATTTCGGCAGTAGCGCAGTATGGGGAAAGGAATATAATCCGGATTGCGACAGACAATACGGATCTCGTGCTTGAGGTAGGGCCCAACAAACGTGTATATCAGACTTATTTAGGCCCGAGACTGTCGCATGAATCCGATTTGCAGAATCTCTCCTGGAGCCAGCACGCTGGTTCTGACGGTTCTGTGTCAACCCGTGGGTGGGAAGCATACTCCACTTCAGGCAACGAGGATTTCTTTGAGCCGGCTTTGGGAGTGACCCATGCCGACGGCAACATGACCACATATCTGTATTATGTGGATTCTTCGCAAGAACCTGTCCCTGGAGGTACCTATACCCGTATAATCCTGAAAGACAACAGGTATCCCGTCAATGTCACACTTAATTATGTGGCATATGCCAAAGAGAATGTCATCAAGGCATGGACAGAGGTTGTTCATCAGGAGAAAACCTTGATTTCATTATTTCAATACGCATCTGCAATGCTTTATTTCAGCAAGGCTGAATACTGGCTTACCGAATTCAGCAGCGATTGGGCCAAGGAAGCACATATGAGCAGCCAGCAATTGCAATTCGGCAAGAAAGTGATTGACACCAAACTCGGTAGCCGTGCCGCAATGCATACCCATCCTTTTTTTGAGATTGGGCTTGACGGATCTGTCAAAGAACACAGCGGGGAAGTATTGATGGGAACACTTGGCTGGACAGGCAATTTCCGATTTACTTTCGAGGTTGACAATGTGGGCAACCTACGCGTCATTCCGGGCATCAATCCATACGCCTCCCAATATGAACTTAAAGCAGGGGAGGTATTCACGACTCCGGAATTCATTTTCACTCTCAGCTATGACGGTACAAGCCAGGGAAGCCGCAATCTTCACGACTGGGCGCGAAGATATGGGTTGAAAGATGGAGAAGGGAGCCGCCTCACACTTCTCAACAATTGGGAAAACACAGCCTTTGACTTTAATCAGGATATTCTGGCTGAATTGATGAAAGAAGCCAAACACCTCGGAGTAGATATGTTCCTTCTTGATGACGGATGGTTCGGTAACAAATATCCGCGTAAAGATGACCATGCCGGACTTGGAGACTGGGAAGTAACCCATGACAAACTGCCAGGAGGTGTGGCAGCTCTCGTGAAATCGGCGGAAGACTCCGGTGTGAAATTCGGTATATGGATTGAACCGGAAATGGTCAATCCCCAAAGTGAGCTTTATGAGAGACATCCTGATTGGGTTATTGAGCAGCCCAATCGCGACACATACTATTACCGTAACCAGCTTGTACTGGATCTCAGCAATCCCAAGGTTCAGGATTATGTGTTTGGGGTGGTTGACAATATCCTGACCGAGAATCCCGGTGTGGCTTATTTCAAATGGGATTGCAACAGCCCTATCACCAACATATACTCTCCATACGCAAAAGATAAGCAAGGACAGCTTTATGTGGACCATGTACGTGGAATATACAATGTGCTTAAACGTATCAAAGATAAATATCCCGATGTGCCGATGATGCTTTGTTCGGGAGGAGGCGCGCGTTGCGACTATGAGGCATTGAAGTATTTTACCGAATTCTGGTGTTCAGACAATACAGACCCTGTTGAAAGAATCTACATCCAGTGGGGCTTCTCTCAATTTTTCCCTGCCAAAGCTATGGCCGCCCATGTGACAAGCTGGAACAAAAACACATCTGTGAAATTCCGTACTGATGTCGCTGCCATGTGCAAGCTCGGTTTTGATATAGGGCTTCAGGAGCTAAGTGATGATGAACTAGCCTACTGTCAGCAGGCAATAGCAAACTGGAAAAGACTGCAACCTGCCATTATGGATGGCGACCAATACCGTCTGGTATCACCTTACGAAACTAATCATGCTGCGGTAGAATATGTTGATAAATCAAAGACAATGGCAGTTCTTTTTGCCTACGATCTCGCCCCAAGGTTTCAGGAAAAACTCCATGCTGTGAAACTTCAGGGACTTGACCCTGACAAGAGATATCTGGTTAAGGAAATCAATCTTATGCCAGGAACTGAATCTAAGTTTGCCCAAAACGAAAAGATTTACACCGGCGATTATCTGATGAAAATAGGACTTGATGTTTTCACTTATCTGCACAACATGTCAAAAATAATAGAATTAAAGGCTTTGTAAGGCTAAATATGCAGAGAATTAATTAAGAATTAATGATTTAGGCGGCATGTCAATTTTTAGGATTTCGGCATGCCGCCTTCTTTTTGTGTGGCAAAAGTTTTGGTAGGTTGAAGGTCTGCTTGGGAACGCCCGGGAACATTCCCGAAAATTTTTTATTTTTCCTGTCGTTTTCTCCCGTTATCCCTGATCTCCTTTGGCACGGGAAAATTCACCATACGCCTGCCCGCACATGGTTGACTTATATTTAAATAAAAGTTGTTATTCCCAGAAACATTTTGCAGAGAGAAAAAAAAGTGTTAACTTTGCACCCGGTTTGGGCATATAGTGCTCTTCCCGATACAAAATAACTATCATTTTTCAAAACAAAAGTTTCAAATGAACCACTACGAAACCGTTTTCATTTTAACTCCCGTTTTGTCTGACGCTCAGATGAAGGAA
>CANRWW010000010.1 GCA_947643665.1 uncultured Porphyromonadaceae bacterium
ATGAGGATGAACATCCAGGTGCGTGACCGCCGTAGCGATGCATTGCTTTTTGAGACTATACCCGAAGCGCTTGACAAGGCGTCGTGGACCTGGCCGGAGTTTGCCCTGTTGCCTGGTGGCACCGGTGCTATTTCCACCACAGAGATAGCTGAGACGCATATTGCCGTTTCCGGCAACGAGGTTTCGGTGGAGACCGATGCTGAGGTTAGCTGTCTGGAAGTGTACACCGTATCCGGTTCGCTCATAGTCTCTGCGCCTGGGTCACGGGTGTCTTTGTCTTCTCCGGGAATATACATAGCCCATGCGATACTTTCCACAGGCGACATGGTCTGCCGGAAAATATCTGTCCGCTAACAATAGATAAACGATGTTAAGGAAACTGATCATATTTCTTATTTGCTGCATTTTCACTACTGCCGCATCGTATGGTACCGGTGTGGCAGACAGCTTCCATTTTACCCATTTCAAAAGTGCCGACGGGTTGCCTCACCAGCAGATACAAGCTATGGCATTTGACCATGACGGACGTCTGTGGATCGGTACGCGTAACGGGCTTGCCTCGTATGACGGTTATGGCTTTACCACATATTACCATAATCCGGTTGACGGGCATTCTTTGCCGCATAATTTTGTGTTGAGCGTATTTGTAGATTCGCGCGGCACAGTATGGATAAGTACGGAGAATGGTTTCTGCCGTTACATGCCCGCTACCGATGATTTTGAAAAAATATCATCCATTGACGAACGCCGTATATTCTGCATCCGCGAGACACAGGATGGCAATATAATCTGCGGTGGCGGCCGCATATACATGGGAGATGCTGTTTCTGGAGAGTTCCATTATATGCCACGGCAGAAGGAGAGGGATGTGCGCGGTATAGCTGTGTCGCCTGACAACCGGGTGTTCATAACCACAGACGATGCAGTGACATATTATGACTCAAAGATGCAGAGCGGCACACAGGTGGATCTGGGTCTGTTTGCTTCAAGCCTGCATGGTACAGACGGGATTGCCCCGCTGATTTTTGACTCATGCGGTCGTATGTGGGTCAGCCTTAACGGGAATGGAGTGATGTGCCTTGATGTCAAAACAGGGGAGCGCTCCCGATATGACAACTCCGTGCTTACCAGCGGCACTGTGCGTGCCATTGCCGAGGATGCCCGTGGAAACATATGGCTTGGCACTGAACGGGGAATAAACATAATAGATCCTGATACGGGGAAGGTAACCAAGGTGATGCAGGATCTGGTGAACCCGACAAAACTAAATGATAACGCTATCTACTGCATTGTTCCCGACGCCAATAACAATATCTGGATCGGGACATATTTCGGTGGGATAAATCTGCTTACCGATAATTGCAACCAGTTTACATGGACAGCGCCGGGCTATGACTCACGGTCGCTCAAAGGGAAAGCCATACGCCGTATCGTAGAACCGGAAAAGGGGGAACTGTGGTTGGCTTCTGAGGATGGTGGTATCAATATACTGAACATCGGCACAGGAAATGTGAGGACTTTTGACCGCATACCAGACATAGGTCCCAATGTGCATGAACTGTTTTTTGATGACGCGAACGGTGACATGTGGATAGGCACTTTCCTGAACGGCCTTTACCGCCATAATATGCGTACCGGTTCCACAAGCCATTATATGGCCGGTGAGAACGGGTTGAAAAGCACATCTATATTTTCTATATTAAAGCAGTATCAGGCAGATGGAGGATCAAAACTTTGGGTAGGCACCACGCAGGGATTGAGATATTACGATCCGTCTTCCGACACGTTCCATAAAATTGACCATTCGGTACTTGACAATGATTTTATTTACAGTATGTTGGTGGATCATGCCGGAAACCTGTGGGTAGGGACGGTTAATTTCGGCCTATACCGTGTGGACTCCAAGACCGGAGATGTGAGCGGCTGGAGTGAAGCCGATCCCTCCGACCCTGATGGATTCCATGACCATTATATCACTACTTTGCTTGAAGATAGCGACGGTCGTGTATTTGTCGGTACCAACAATGGCGGTCTATATTATTTCGAACCGGGAAAATTGCAGGAGGTGAAACGTCTTGGCGACGGTGGGGCTACTTTCGGCACAGTATGCGCCCTGACACCCGACCGCAATGGAAAGGTATGGATGTCTACGTCAAACGGTCTTTTCAGCATAGATCCAAAAACTCTTCACCTGCATCATTATACGGTGGCGGATGGCCTTCCTGAAAACCAGTTTAACTTCAATTCAGCACTTGAAGCGTCGGATGGGAATATGTACTTCGGCACTGTCAATGGTCTGGTATCTTTTACACCTGATCTTACTAAAAAGGACAGCAAGCCGTATAAAGTGCATTTTACAGATCTGCTTATCAATGGCAAAGAAGCTACAGCACGCACATCATTCTCCCCTCCCGCAACTACGTTGTATTCTAAAGATGTGCTGGACCTGGATTTTGACCGGTCGCGTCAGTTCGGTATCGGTTATGGCGTGATAGATCCGGAAAGGGCAGGTTCCACATTTTATCAGGTTAAAGTAGATGGCATAGACCGTGACTGGCGTGATGTAGGTAAATTGCGCCGCTTTACGGCGTTGGAACTTGCCCCCGGTACATATAGGCTTAATGTGCGCGCCTCAAGCAATCCGGAAGAATGGGATGCAGCACCGGTGAGCACGCTGGCCATAAAGATAGCACCGCCATTCTACCGTTCCGTATGGGCCTATCTTATATATCTGCTTATAATAGGCTTCATCGCATATTTCTGCTACCGTCTGTTCAATATCCGCATGCGTGAGAAGCAATCTGTACGCCTTGCGCAGATAGACAAGGACAAGAGCGAAGAACTGAACCGTGAGAAGATGGAGTTTTTCACAAATATCTCCCATGAACTTAAAACTCCCCTGAGCCTTATATTGGCTCCGTTGAAATATCTTGACCAGCATCAGGAGATGACGCCTGATTCGCAAAAGCGTCTGGCTGTGGCTATCGCAAATACCAATAAAATGGTAGGGTTGATAGATGAACTTGTGACTTTCAACCGTGTGGAAAGCGGTAATTTCCAGCTGTATTTGCAGAAAGGTAATCCGCTGTCCTACATTGAAAAAGTCACGCAGTTCTTTTATGAGGCTGCCGAAGAACGTCAGGTAAGTCTCCGCATATATACTGAAAACAACGGGGAAGAGGTATGGTATTCCACTACTTATGTAGAGCGTATCCTGAACAATCTTCTTTCCAACGCGGTGAAGTACACCCCGGCAGGAGGAGAGATAGATGTGCGCGCTTCGATTGTAGAGGAGGCGTCGGAGGCGGGAGACCAGATTTATCTCACTTTTGAGGTTCGCGATACAGGTATAGGAATCGCTTCCGAGGAGAAAGAAAATATTTTCAAAAAGTATTATCAGACACGTCGCGGATATAATGCAGACAGCCACGGATGGGGCATCGGACTGGCTACGGTGCGCAAACTGGTTGAAATCCACCGTGGCACTATAGAGGTGGAGAGCAAGATGGGAGAAGGGAGTGTGTTCCGTGTGCGGCTGCTTGTGACGCCTGATGCCTTTGATGCCAGGTGCTATATAAACTTTGCGTCAGACAGTAATCCCCGGCCAAGTTATCGTATGACTGTCACTGAGGGACTCCAACCGCCGGTGGTGCCCGAATATGCCAAGAAAGACGATCGTGTGAGCATCCTTATCGTGGAAGATAATCCCGAATTGCTATCTTTCCTGAGCGAGACTTTCAGCAGGACATACAACGTTTATAATGCAACTAACGGTGTGGAGGCTCTTAAAATCACGTCTGGACATCCGGTGGATATTGTGGTATCCGATGTGATGATGCCGGAAATGGATGGTATAGAGTTGTGTAACCGTCTTAAGAATGACCTTTCGACTTCGCATATACCGGTCATATTGCTCACAGCAAAGAACGATGAGCAAAGCACGATGCTCGGTTTTGAGAGCGGGGCGGAGGCTTATGTGGTAAAACCGTTTGATCCCCAGATACTGGAGTTGCGTGTGAAAAATATACTTCGCGCACGCCGTAAATTCATGAAGTCAATTATAGAAGCTTCAGAACCGATAGAAGAAACAACAGAAGAAATGCCTACCTTTAACAAGTTTGACAAGGATTTCCTTGCAAGAATAAATGCACTGATAGAGGATAATATGGATAACTCCCAGTTCTCCATAGCTGATATTACCAAGGAATTCGGTATCAGCCGATCGCTTCTGCATATAAAAATGAAATCTTTCGCCAATGCATCGATGACGGATTACATCCGCAAGCGGCGTATGGCACGTGCGTGCGAGCTGATGCGGCATGGATACAATGTAAGCGAGACGGCATACCGCACCGGTTATTCGGATCCGAATTATTTTACCAAAGTTTTCAAAAAAGAATTCGGATGCACCCCAAGTGAGTTTATTGCTGATATCGGTACCGATGCAAAGCATTGAGTTGCTATTTTAGTTAAATTTTGCTATCTTTGTGCAGGTAGTCGAAATTCAATGTATTGAACCATGAAATATCTGTTATCTTGCGCAGCTTCAGGGCTGCTGTTGCTGACTGCATCATGCGGTGGCAATTCCGGCTTCAAAGCCGAGAATGTGGACCGGCCTTTTATACCGGTAGTAAGTGATACTGCGGCATTGAGGCCATTGGCATTGGAAAAACTTCCTGTGGGTGCCATAAAGCCTGAGGGATGGTTGCTGAAACAGCTGGAGCTACAGCGTGACGGCCTTAACGGTCATTTGGGTGAAATAAGCGCATGGCTTGACCGCAACAATAATGCGTGGCTTGTGGAAGGTGGCGACCGCGGTTGGGAAGAGGTTCCCTATTGGTTGCGCGGATACAGCCATCTGGCTTTCCTGCTTGATGATCCCGAGATGCTTAAAGAGACGCAGTTCTGGATTGATGCAGTGTTGGCATCGCAGAAAGAAAACGGTTATTTCGGTCCTCTTAACGAGCGCAACGGCAAACCTGAGGTATGGGCACAGATGATAATGCTGTGGGTGCTCCAGAATTACTATGAATTTACTGCCGACGAGCGTGTGCTCCCGTTTATGAAACGTTATTTCGAGTGGGAAATGGCCCAGGCTGACGAAAATTTCCTTGAGGATTATTGGGAAAACTGCCGTGGAGGTGACAACATGTGGAGTGTCGTATGGTATTATGGCAAGACCGGGGACGCATCGGTGTTGCCGCTGATTGAGAAGATCCACCGCAACAATGCCGATTGCACCAACCCAGCGCGTCTGCCCAACTGGCATAATGTGAACATCGCGCAGTATTTCCGCGAACCGGCTGAAATGTACCTGCTGAACGGCGATTCGGCAATGCTCGCCGCAACTTATAACGTGCATGACCTCATCCGCCGCACATATGGCCAGGTGCCCGGAGGCATGTTCGGTGCCGACGAGAACGCACGTATCGGTTACATAGATCCTCGCCAGGGAACTGAAACCTGCGGCTTCGCAGAGCAGCTTCTTTCCGATGGTGTGATGCTCGGCATAACCGCCGATCCCCTGTGGGCTGAAAACATGGAGGATGTGGCGTTCAACTCTTTCCCTGCATCCATGATGCCTGATCTGACCGCTTTGCGATACATTACTTCTCCTAACCATACGGTAAGCGACTCCAGAAACCATCATCCGGGCATAGACAATCGCGGTCCGTTCCTTAATATGAACCCGTTCAGCTCCCGCTGCTGCCAGCACAACCATGGTCTCGGATGGCCCTCGTTTACCCAGGCCCTCGCTTTCTCTACCAATAACCATGGTGTGGCATATGCGGTATATGCGCCGAATGAAGCTACTGTAAACGTGGCTGACGGCAAAAAAGTGACCATCAAGGAGGAGACAAATTATCCTTTCAGCGATACTATCCGCTTTGTTGTCGCTGCCCAGGATAAAGCTGAGTTCCCGATGTACTTCCGCATACCGTCATGGGCAAAGGGTGCAAAAGCATATGTCAACGGCAAAGCTGTCGGCACTCCGCAGGCAGGTACATACCTGTGCATTGACGGAGAATGGGAGAATGCCGACGAAGTGAAGCTGGTTTTCCCTATGGAGCTTACGCTACGTCGCTGGCCTACAAACCGCAACAGCGCTTCTGTAAACTATGGCCCGCTCACATTGTCTCTGAAAATAGATGAGCGTTATGAGAAAGTCAACTCTGCGGAGATGGCTATCGGCGACTCACGTTGGCAAGAGGGTGCTGACCCACAGAAATGGCCTACATATGAGATTTACGCAGATTCTCCCTGGAATTATTCCCTGGTTCTTCCTGAAAGCAACCCGTTTGCAGATTTCAAGGTGACGCGTCTTCCCTGGCCTGCCGATAACCAGCCTTTCACCCTGCAGGGCGTACCTCTCGAAGTGAAGGCAACAGGACGTCTCGTGCCATCATGGGGATTTGACGAAACAGGTCTTACAGGAGTACTTCCCCGCGAGGATGTTCCCCGCGCTGTCGATGTTGACGAGATAACCCTTGTGCCGATGGGTGCCGCACGCTTGCGTGTATCATCATTCCCCACTTCAGACAAATGACCTTGGTTACGTCATGACGATCCGTTATGACAAGTGATTTTACGACGCCGTGTAAGAGCTATCGCTTTTTACATGGCGTCGTTGCTATGGGTATATTTTCCGGAATGTTTTCTGATTGGTTTGAAAATTGGAGTTTTTGGGCAGAGAATTGCTCTTTTCGGCAAATGCAGATTGTGGTGGAAGTGTTAACTTTGCAGTTCGAATCATTATCAGTTACTTAGAGGACATGGAAAAGATATTTGTGGTCTTGTGTGGGTTGCTTGTGCTCTACGGATGCACCAAACCACAGGAGGAGAGCACTTTCCGTAGAAGTGTATGTGTTACGGAGCCGTTACCGGCCGGTGTCTCATCCAGGAAGACATATACGGGAATCGTAGAGGAGGCCGACGGGATCAGCCTTGGTTTCAAGACACCCGGCCAGCTGAAACGTATTGCTGTGAAGGAGGGGGATTTCGTGCGTGGCGGGCAGCTCCTTGCCGAGCTTGACGATGCCGATTACAAACTTGGGGTGGAGGCTCTGCAGATACAGTATGACCAGCTCCAGGCCGAGGTGGAGCGTGCCCGTCGGCTTTTCGAGAAGAAAAGCATGTCTGCCAACGATTTTGAGAAGGCGTCAGCGGGTTTGCGCCAGTTGGCAGTACAGCTTGAGGTAAACAAGAACAAACTGTCATATACGAAACTGTATGCGCCGGTATCCGGATATGTCCAGAGTGTCAATTTTTCTCCTGCAGAGATGGTGGATGCCGGGACATCAGTGTTCAATCTTCTGGATGTAAGCGGTATGGAAGTAGTGGTAGATATCCCGGCGTCGCTATATTCCCGGGCATCGGATTTCAACGGCTTTGCCGGCCGGGTGCCAGGCACCGGTGAAAACGAATGGTTCCCTCTGAAGTTCCTTAGCATAGTGCCCAAGGCAGACAGCAACCAGCTATATCGCATGCGCCTGGGGGTGCCTGCGGAAAGGGTCAAGGCGCTCACTTCAGGAATGAATATGGAGGTAACCGTGGATATTAAAGGCAAGGAGGATGGTGTTCCGGTATTCGAACTGCCGTTGTCGGCGCTTTTCCGTGATTCCGGCGGGGATGCCTGCGTATGGGTATTGGAGGCGGATTCCACGGTCGTTAAACGTCCTGTAACTATAGATCCGGCACATTCCGTGGCATCTGTAATGGTGACTTCGGGTCTTGAAGGAGGGGAGAAGATTGTGCGTGCGGGAGTGAACGTGCTTTCTGATGGAGAAAAGGTGAAGGTGATTGCCGAACCGACTGAAACCAATGTCGGAGGACTTCTATGACACGTATAACTGAATTTTTCATGCAGCGCCGGACGTTGTTCTGGTCGCTGATGGCAGGAATCATACTGGCCGGTGTGATTTCCTTCCTGTATATGCCCAAACTTGAGGATCCGGCAGTGCCGGTGAAACAGGCGATGGTGGTAGTGCCGTATCCCGGAGCGTCCGCGCACGAGGTGGAGCTGAACGTGGCACAGATGATGGAAGATGAGCTGCGCACCCTCCCTGACGTGCACAAGATCAAGACCGATTGCCAGCCTGGTATGGCTATGATCACTGTGGAGTTCAAGATGTCGGTGCTGATCAAGGATCTTGAGCAGCATTTCGACCTGTTGCGCCGGAAGGTCGGTGATATAGCCTCACGGCTTCCGTCGGGGACGTATGCCCCGGTTGTGCTTGATGACATGATGGATGTCTACGGTATATTCTATTCATTGACGGCTCCCGGATACGATTATCCCGAAATGTACCGCTATGCGAAGTATATCAGGCGTGAGCTGCTGTCTGTGCCGGGAGTAAAACGTGTTTCCATAGTCGGAAATCGCGACGAGGTGATAAATGTCACTCTTCCAAAGGAGGAACTTGCACGCAATGGATTGATTCCGGTCCAGATAATGAGTGCGCTGCAGTCTGTCGGGAAGCCGGTGGATGCCGGTGCCTACAGGAGCGGAGCCGATGATGTGCAACTGAGGGTGGATGCGCCTGTGAACAATGAGGCTGAACTGCGTGATCTCACAATTTCCACCCCGAGCGGGAAGATGGTGCGTCTCGGAGACATAGCCAGGATAGAGCGTGGGCTTGCCGATCCGCAACGGAACGGCTTTTTCGTAAACGGTGAGCCGGCACTGGCCATATGTGTGGCCATGGAGACAGATGCCATAGTGCCCGATGTGGGGAAGGCGGTGGACGAGAGGCTTGCGGAGGTAATGAAGACAGTTCCGGCGGGCATGACAACCGACAAGATATTCTTCCAGCCAGACAAGGTGAGCGATGCCATTTCGTCGTTCATGTGGAATCTGTTGGCCTCCGTGGTCATTGTCATATTGGTGCTGGTATTTACCATGGGATTCCGCAGCGGTGTGATCATCGGTTTCGGGCTGGTTCTCACAATTGCCGTGTCGTTCCCTATATTGCTGCAGTGCGGCACTACCTTGCAGCGTATATCGCTTGGTGCTTTTATCGTGGCCATGGGTATGCTTGTGGATAATGCCGTTGTGATAATGGACGGTATATTGGTGGACCGCAAGCGCGGTCTGGCTCCGGGGAGGTACCTGTATGACATAGGCAAACGCACGGCGATGCCGTTACTGGGTGCGACTGTTATTGCCGCCGCAACATTTATAGGGATATACCTGTCGCCTGACTCTGCGGGAGAATATGCAGGAGACCTTTTCCTTGTCCTCTGTGTGAGTTTGCTTGCGAGCTGGGTGCTCGCCCTTGTGCAGGTCCCTGTCTGCGCGGCAGCCTGGATGGGGGGAAGCGGTAGGAAGAAAAGCAAGCCGGGAAATAAGAAAGCATCGGAAGGTTCTGATACCCCGAATGCTTCCCTCGTAGTGCAGGAAACGGTGATGAATTCGCCGGCTCACAGGTTCGTGCGCCGTTCGGTTGGGAGCCTGATAAGATATAAATGGCTTACCGTGGCCGCTTCTGTAGTGTTGCTGGCAGTATGTATGGCAGGTATGCTGAAGGTCAAGAACCTCTTTTTCCCGGATTTCGATTACAAGCAGTTCGTGGTGGAGTGCTATTTCCCTCCTCAGACCTCCCCGGCTCATGTCAAGGAACAGATGCTCGGCATGTCTGCACGTTTGCGTGAGGATCCTGCCGTGGAGAGGGTTGCCATGAGCATGGGTGCTGCTCCGGCGCGATACTGCCTTGTGCGCCCCATGTCGTCAGGTGGTGACAATTACGGTGAGCTGATTGTGGATTGTGACAGCTATAAGACCATCATGGCACAGATCCCGAAAATCCTACGTGAGCTTCGGAAAGATTATCCGGATGCCTACGTCCGGATAAGGAAATACAATTTTTCCATTTCCACGACACACACGGTGGAGGTGGAATTTGCGGGTCCCGACCCGGCGGTGTTGAAGCGTCTTTCATCCCAAGCCGAGGAGATAATGCGCGATTGCCCGTATGTTGATCCGTATTCCGTGCAGAACAACTGGTATCCGACAGCCAAACGGTTAGTGGCCGGATATGACCATCCGTCGGGAGTGCGTGCCGGAGTGAGTCGTGGCGATGTGGGAAACGCATTGCAGGCCGCTACTGACGGTATGGCCATTGGTGTGATTCCTGATCAGGACAAGATGCTGATGGTCAATCTCAACGTGCGCAATGCCGATGGTTCCAGGATTTCTGATCTGGAGGACATTCCGGTATGGAGCATGACCAATATGCGTCTTGACGACGGTGCGATCGCCGAAGCTGTGTCGGGAGGCAATCCCGCAGGTCTTGCAGACCGGATGTTCCGTACGGTGCCTCTTAGCAGTGTCACTGATTGCGTGAGACTTGGGTGGGAAGAGAATATGGTGCGCCGTCTAAACGGGCGCCGTGTGATAGAAGCCGAATGCGATCCCAACCCCATGCTTCCCGATGCGACCCCTGCCAAGGTTGTGGAGAGCATCAGGAAACAGATAGATGCCATAGAATTGCCTGCCGGATATTCCATGCGCTGGGTAGGGGAAGGTGAATTGCAGGGTGATGCCATGGAGAATCTTCTGAAGTATATGCCTGTTACGGTTTTCATAATACTTATGATACTTCTGATGCTCTTCAACAGCTGGAAAAAACTGTGGTTGATCCTGCTGTGTCTGCCTTTCGTCTTCATAGGCATAACCCCGGCTCTGCTATTTACCGGTACTCCGTTCACTTTCATGGCCATTATCGGGCTTATGGGGCTTATGGGAATGATGGTCAAGAATTCCATAGTGCTTGTTGACGAAATAAACAGGCAGCAGACCGAAGAGGGGCGTGAGCCTTACCATGCCGTAGTTGAGGCTACGGTAAGCCGAGTGCGTCCTGTACTGATGGCATCGCTCACCACTATCGTGGGTATGATGCCATTGTTGGGCGATCCCATGTATGGCTCATTGGCACTGACCATAATGGGTGGCCTTACCGCCGGTACGGTGATCACCCTTATACTTCTCCCGCTGTTTTATACAGCCATATTCCATATACGTAAACTTGAAACCGACAATGAGAATTAGACATTTCATAACAATGGCTCTTGCAGGTGCCATATGGTCCTGTGCCCTGGCCGGGGAGCCTCTTGCGATAAATGTGACGCAGTGCCGTGAAATGGCGCTTCAGGCGAGCGAGCAGATGCGCCACGCCGACAACGGGCGCCGCATGGCCGCCCTTGATACCAAGGTGGCGAATACCAATTTCCTGCCGAGGATAGAGGGTACCGCTACCGGAGCTTATGTGTTTCCGGATATTGACATGATGGGTTCCAAACTTCAGATGCATGGCATGTATGTGGCCGGATTCCAACTTACACAGCCTGTGTATGCGGGGGGCAAGATCATGGCCGGCCGGTCGCTGTCAAAGATAGGTGAGAAGGTGGCTGCCGAACAGTACAGGATGACCCGTATGGATGTGTTAGCCAATGCAGAGAACGCCTATTGGAATTATGTCTCGGTGCTAGGGAAGGTTGCCTTGATGGAAAGTTACATGCACCTTATGGATACGCTCTACGATCAGACGGCGGCGGCAATGGCTGTGGGTATGGCGGTAAAAAACGACTTGTTGCGTGTGGAAGCGCGCCGCAGCGAGATCGTATACCAGAGCCAGAAAGTGGCTAATGGGGCCGATCTATGCCGCATGGCTTTGTGTGAGGCGATAGGGGTTGGCTATGATACCGAGATTATACCGCTTGAGGAGGCTTTCCAGGATCTTCCGGAACCGGCAGGTGTAATTGATACGAGCCCGGCAGACCGTCCGGAGTTGCGGTTGCTTGAACATCAGGTGGAAGCCAAACGCCAGATGGTGAAACTTATAAGGGGAGATTTTCTCCCTACCGTAGGGTTGAGCGTGGGATATAACTGGTATGGCAATATCAGGATGAATTCGATGGTGGAGGCAATGCCGGGAGTATATGTACCTTATCAGCAGGAGTTCAAGGACAATATGGGTATGGCTATGCTTGCCGTGAAGGTTCCTCTGTTTCATTGGGGGGAGGGAGTGAAAAAGGTCCGGAAAGCCCGGCTTGAGGTGGAAAACGCCGGGCTGGAATTGGAGAGAAACCGCCGTCTGCTTGACTTGGAGACGAGTCAGTCTGAACTTAACGTTCATGACGGCTTCAATATGCTTACTTCCGCAGAGATCGCTATGGAGCAGGCTACTGAGAATCTCCGCGTGACTTCCGACCGTTATGCCGAACATATGTGTCCTCTGACCGATATGCTTGATGCCCAGGCACAGTGGCAACAAGCATCGGCAAACCTCATAGAAGCACGTGCGCAGTATCATATCTATATCACGGCTTATCTGAAAGCGACCGCGAGGTTGGATGTGAGGGATTGATAAATCCTGGCAGCACCTTTCCATCTGGGTGTAAAACATTATGGTGTGCCAAAATTCAGAATTTTGGCACACCATAATGTTTTTGTAACCATGTTTGACAGAAGGATATCACCAACCCCCTGAGGCTCCTCCTCCACCGGTCATGCCCCCGCCGAATGAACCTCCGGAGAAGCCTCCTCCACCTCCGAATCCACGTCCTCCCCCGCCGGCTATGATTATTGGTGCCACAACCTCCTTGGGTATGATGTATGGCTTCTGTGGGGTGTTGCCGCAGTTAAGGCAACGGTATGTGGTGATTCCCTGGCCGGTGCGAACCGTGGTAGGGCGCACAAGGACCCGGTGTCCTGTGCAAACGCATGCACGGGCGCCACAGCGGTCGCATACGGTATAGTTTCTTTTTCTGTTGATGTAGGGTATGATATCGGTCTCGCCGCATGCAGGGCAGAGCCATACGTCATAGTCAACTGAGTCAAGGCGCTCTTCGGCGTCTTGGGAGGGAGTAAGGTAACGGTTGTCATTGACCTCATCCACACGTTCCATGCGGGTATTGCAGTTGGGACATAGGCGTTTGCGCAAGCGCACACGTCGCATAAGCATTATGAGCAACAGGTATGCAGGCACGCAGCATCCTATTGTAAGGAATGAGGAGAGGAGTGCCGGCAACTGCAGGTTCTGCAATGCATGGAACCGGTTCCCGGTAGGGAGACGGCGTGTTTTGAAGTATGTATATCCTACAACGCCTAGAAAACCGATACCTACGATTACTGAAAGCAGGAGATATATGCTGAAAAAGTCAGCGCCTCCATTGTTTTGGCGGCGTGCTTCGGCGTCGTTTGCCTGTTGCGACATAAGTTCCTCACGGGCTTCCGGGTCTGTAAGGACGGAGTGTATGGTGCCAAGGGATGCTAATACTCCACTCTCATAATCGGCCTGTTTGAAGTGGGGTGCCATGTCGTTGCGGATTATGCGTGAAGCTATTACGTCGGGAAGCACCCCTTCCGCCCCGTATCCGGTGCGTATCGCTGCACGGCGGTCGCCAACGGATATGAGTATCAGGACGCCGTTGTCTTTGTCTTTCTTTCCTATGCCCCAGAGGGTGAACAGTTCGGTAGCGTAGTCATCCACGTCTGCACCTGATAGATCCGGCACAATGACTACGACCGGTTCTGCCGATGACTGGCGCCATATGTCGGCAAGTATGGAGTCTGCCTGCTGACGTGCTCCCGTCGAAAGCACGCCCGCCTGGTCTGTCACAAACCGTGTGCGATCGGCAACATGTACATTCTCAACTTCCCGTGGGGTTATTGCTATGGCAAGGAGCGGGAATAACAGCAGTATGGTAAAAAGATATTTTTTCAAGAAACAAGAAATTAAGAAGTGGGAAATAGGGGAATCAAGAAGCGCCTTACTGCTGTCATACAGCGGGAAGCGACAACCCGTTGAGTTTGCGGAATAGGTCAAGGGCATATACGTCGGTCATTGCTGATATATGATCCAGTACCGCTTGTATTTTGGGAAACAGCCCGGGTGCGCTTACATCGTATTGGTGTGGCACCTGCGACAGAAGCAACCTTGAGTAGTTGAGCTGTGGATGGCGCACGGCGTGTATCAGCTTTTCAAGCAGGAAGGTTATGATGCGGTTGCCGGCAAGTTCCACGTTTACCACGTCGGATGAACGGTAGATCTTCTTCCATGACAGTTCATTGCAGCGGGCATAGGCGTTGCGCTCGCGTTCAGGCACCATGTCAAGCAGGTGGCATGTGAGTGTCCCATGCATTATGGCGTCTTCGTTGTTTATGAAAGCCTCGGCGCATCTCTGTACAAGTATGCCTATCACCCCTGAACGAAGGTAGGCTATCTGTTCGTTCGTGTCGGTGATGCGTTCCATTATCATTTCGCATCTATGACGTTTCTGCTCGTCAAAGAAGTCCAGGAACAGCTCTTTCACTTCATCTGTGGAGATGATCTTGAGCTTGTGCGCGTCTTCGATATCCATCACCTCATAACATATGTCGTCGGCTGCTTCTACAATGTAGACAAGCGGATGGCGTGCGTAGCATAGCCGCCCGTCGCGGTCTTCCTTGCATATAAGTCCGAGTTCTTCGGCAATAAGGCGGATTGTATCGTGTTCGGATGTGAAAAAACCGAATTTGTTGCGGTTTCCTGCCAGGGTTGAGCTGAAAGGATATTTGACTATGGAAGCGAGCATGGAGTATGTCATCGCGAATCCTCCTCGCCGTCGCCCGTGAAACTGGTGGGTGAGAAGGCGCAAGGCATTTGCGTTGCCTTCGAAATGAACCAGGTCGGACCATTGTTCGGGGGTCAGCTCATGCTGAATGTCGGCTCCGGCGCCTTCTGAGAAGAATGTAGAGATCGCTTTTTCTCCAGAGTGGCCGAAAGGGGGATTTCCCAGGTCATGGGCCAGGCATGCCGCGGCTACTATCTCGCCTATGGAGTCAAGAGCTTTTTCATGGGGCGTGCCTTCGTATTTGGGCTGAATGGCCCGTGCTATCTCGTTAGCCATTGAACGTCCTACAGAGGCTACCTCCATGCTGTGGGTAAGCCTGTTGTGTACGAAGATACTCCCGGGAAGAGGAAATACCTGCGTCTTGTTCTGTAACCGGCGAAACGGCGAGGAAAATACAAGACGGTCAAAGTCGCGCTGGAAATCTGAACGTGTCCCACCTGCCGGATTGGGGGAGTGGTAATCCTCCATTCCGAAACGCTTGTCGCATATCAGGCGGTTCCATTGCATGCGACGGCTGTCCGTTTTCTCCGGTTTGTCAGTTTGCGGAGTCGTCTGGTTGTTCCTCGTCATCATATTTCTGGTAAAGGAAGTCGTTGTATGGGAACCGTTGCGTATGTATCTCCTTGGCTTTATCGTACAGCATTTGTTTCAGTTCATCGATGTTGGTACCTTTTTTTGCTGATACGAACACGCAGTTGCCGGGATCAAGGCGGTTCATCCATGTTGCTTTGAGCTCTTCAAGCGGGATGTTGCGCGCGGTGCGTGGCGTAAGGTCATCCTCGTCTTTGGGGATATGGCTGTATGCGTCAATCTTGTTGAAGACCATTATCATTGGTTTGTCGGCAGAGCCGCATACTTCCGCAAGTGTCTTGTTAACCACTTCGATCTGTTCCTCGAACTGTGGGTGGCTTATGTCCACCACATGTACAAGCATGTCTGCGTCGCGCACTTCATCAAGTGTTGACTTGAATGATTCCACAAGATGTGTGGGCAGCTTCCTGATGAATCCTACGGTATCTGTGAGCAGGAAAGGCAGGTTCTCTATGGTGACTTTGCGCACAGTGGTGTCAAGTGTGGCGAATAGTTTGTTTTCCGCAAACACGTCGCTCTTGCTGAGGAGGTTCATAAGTGTGGATTTGCCCACATTGGTATAACCGACAAGGGCCACACGGGTAAGTTGCCCGCGGTTTTTCCTCTGCAATGTCTTCTGGCGGTCAATATTGCGCAACTCTTCCTTGAGGAGCGATATGCGTCGCAGGATGATACGCCGGTCGGTCTCGATCTGTGTTTCGCCTGGACCACGCATGCCGATACCTCCACGCTGACGTTCGAGGTGCGTCCACATGCGTGTAAGGCGTGGCAACAGATATTGGTACTGTGCAAGCTCCACTTGTGTTTTGGCGGTGGCAGTCTGTGCACGTTTTGCAAATATGTCCAGGATCAGGCTTGACCGGTCAAGGACTTTTACCTGCAGTTCCTTTTCAATGTTCGCAATCTGTTTTGTGGACAGGTCGTCATCGAAAATAACCATACCGATTTCATTGTTCTCCACATATTCCTTTATTTCCGCCAGCTTTCCCTGCCCGACGAAAGTGCGGGGATTGGGGTAATCCAGTTTTTGTGTGAAGCGGCGCACGACCTGCGCTCCGGCTGTGTCTGCCAGAAATTCCAGTTCGTCCAGGTATTCCTCCACCTTGGTCTCGCTTTGTCTCTGGGTGATTAGTCCGACAAGTATGGTACGTTCGGTGGTTTCTTTGCTTATGATTAAATCTTTCATTTTGCTTTGATAGTGGTACGCGGTTGAGTGGGAGCTTTCATTATCTCTTCTGATGTCTATAACACTGTAACTCTCCCGTTTTCTCTGACAAAGATACAAAAACGGTGTGAAATCCCCTCTACTTCCCGAAGATTACCGGATTATTTGTAATTTTGCCAGCTAAAATTTTGTATATGGTAAGTGATAAGGCAAAAGGATATGCTCTCGGGATTGTGGCTGCTGCGACTTACGGCATGAATCCGCTGTTTGCGCTTCCTCTCTATAGCGGTGGAATGGATGCGGGATCGGTGCTGTTTTTCAGATATTTGTTTGCGATTCCGGTGCTCGGAGCCATGATACGGTGGCGTGGACGCGGTTTCGGAGTCACCGGCAAAGGTGCCCTGATGCTCTGGGCAATGGGCATACTTATGGCTTTGTCGTCACTGTGGTTGTTCCTAAGCTATAATTATATGGATGCGGGGATAGCTTCAAGTCTGCTTTTCGTGTATCCTATAATGGTAGCCGTGATAATGAGTTGCGTGTTTCATGAGAAACTGGGCTGGGTGACGGTAGTGAGTATAGCGCTGGCACTCGGCGGCATCGGGCTTCTATATCAGGGGGACGGCGACGCTACGCTGAGTCTCCGCGGCACTTTGATGGTATTCGCATCCTCGTTGTCTTATGCAATATATCTCATATATGTCAGCAGGTCCGGCCTAAACCATATGCCTACGGTTAAAGTGACATTTTATGTGCTTCTTTTCGGCTGGATGCTTTTTGCGGTATATGTGCCTTTCAATGGCGGGTTGAAGTACCCTTCGTCGGTTTGGCATTGGCTGAATGTGGTGGCATTGGCTGTGTTTCCTACAGCGGTATCGCTTTTATGCACCACACGTGCCATACAGTATATCGGGTCTACGTCTACGGCAATTTTGGGCGCTCTTGAACCGGTGACGGCAGTTTTCTTTGGAGTCGTTATATTCGGCGAACAGTTCACATCCCGCATATTTACGGGGCTTTTGCTGATAATCACCGGTGTTACGATGGTTATCGCTTCCTCTACTATCCACAGGCAGCTATTGCGTTTGCGAAAACTCTGGCCCCGTCTGCGGCATTGAAAAATTCTAAAAATAGTCTTTATTTTATGGCCGGCAATGTTATTTTTTGTCAAAATGACTGGAAAATCAGATTTGACGCCGTATATTTGCAGCCTTATTTTGCGTCTTGCTGTCGTAATGAGTGCAGATACATCAGATGACAGTACCGGATGAAACATTATTATATTTTTTACAATGGCAAAATTTTTTACTTTTTTGGCGGCAGTGTTTGCCGCAGGAATTTCTGTCCCGTTGATGGCAGATGAGGCGCCACCATCCATTCCCCAGATGAAAGGTATGGTAGTTTCATCAAGCATTTCTGCCAGAACCGGGCTATGGACACTTCCTACTGTTTCAGATGGTGAATGGGCAATGGATATTGCAATGGATCCGGGGTATGCTACTTTTTATAGCGGCGTAATGTATGATGATGTGTACTATGCGACGCGCTGCAATGCCCCAATACGGCACAATAGTATATGTTGATGCCTATTCCATGGAGGATGGCTCGAAATTATGGACAAATTATCCGAAATTGACGGCTCTCCCTTACGATCTCACTTACAACCCATATGATGGCAAAATATACGGTTTCTTTTCCAATGAGAAGAATACAGGTATGGTTCTTGCCACAATCTCCTATGATAAGTCCGGCGAAACAGTGACCCCCATAAAGGAAATGACCGGAAACTGGATCGCCATAGCGGCAGCTCCTTCAGGAGAGCTTTATGGAATCTCTTCGGATGTGACCGTACAAGGCACATCAGTGACGGTAAATTCATCGTCGCTTCACAAGGTTGACCGTATGACGGGTGAAACCACCCTGATAGGTGAGACTGGCCAGCTGCCACTGATCACCGGTTCCGCGACTATAGATCCTCGTAGCGGACGCATGTTCTGGACCGTGGGTCCGGATTCAGATAACAGCTACCTCTGTGAAGTGGATCTTAATACGGGCGTGGCTACCAAGGTGCTTGATTTCAACGGACGCCAGCAGGTAGTAGGTCTTTATGTGCCCACTCCTCCGGCTGAAGACGATGCACCGGCAGCTGTGAAAGATGTCGTTGCGGCATTCAATGGCGGTTCGCTTAGCGGTTCGTTAAGTTTTACTGCTCCAAGTACTCTGTATGACGGTACTTCTGCATCTGGTGCCCTTACCTATACCATTCTTTCGAACGGAGTGGAACTCGCAGCCGGAGAAACCGCGTTCGGCGCTTCTGTCACCACGGATGTTACGGTCCCGGCGCGTGGCAATTATGAGTTCACCATATCGGTGGCTAATGACAAAGGTCCTTCTCCTAAAGTGGCTGTTGAGAAATTCATAGGTTTCGGCATGCCTGATGCGCCTGCTGGTGTGGCTGCTGAAAATATTTCCGGAAAGGTGAAGATCTCATGGAATCCGGTTGTCACGGCGGCAGACGGCGGTTTTATTGATGTTGCCGCTGTTACATATACGGTAAAACGGGTCCAGGATGATGTAGTAGTTGCAGAGAATGTCACCGCTACTTCTATTGAAGACATACCCGACGTGTCTGCCGGAATGGCTGCTCTCAGTTATACGGTGTCTGCCGTAAACCATGGTTATGCTTCTGAAACATCTGAGTCAAACAAGGTAGTATGCGGTACTGCATTGCTTCCTTGGTCTGAAGATTTCAAATCGGAAGAGTCCATAGGATTCTTTACAGTGATTGACGGTAATGAAGATGGTAAGACATGGGAATATGTCTCCGGTCTCGTGCGTGTGAAATATGGCTCGGTTGACATGGACGACTGGCTGATTTCTCCTCCTCTGAGCCTTGAAGGCGGCAAAATGTATTATGCGACATTCAAGGCGCGCAGTTCCAATGATCGTTATCCTGAAAAGATTGAAGCGAAATGGGGCGCCGGTTCCGGGGTTGCGGACATGACAAATCCGCTTGTTGCTCCTACAACTCTGGGAGGCGAATACCAGACATTGGGCGGTTTTATCAAACCTTCTGTATCCGGTGTCTACCATTTAGGCCTTCATGGTGTTTCCGACGCAGACATGTATTATCTTGAAGTCGGCGGAATCACTGTTGAGGAAGGTATAAACGGAGATGCTCCCGGCCGTCCGGAAGAACTTGTTGTGACCGCTGATCCTAATGGAGAATATAAGGCGGTGGTATCTTTGAAAGCTCCATCCAAAGATATGTCAGGCAATGCTATCCCTGCGTTGGACAAAATAGAGCTGAGGCGTGGCGAGGCTCTGGTCAAGACTTTTGAAAATCCTGTACCCGGCGGGCAGCTTACATATGAGGATGTGCTTGAGAATGGCGGTGAGTATGTTTACTCGGCAGTAGCTTCGAAAGGCAATGATGTCGGTGAGGCGGCCACTGTAAGTGTATTTGTCGGTACTCCTGTTGCCGTGGCGCCTGCTGCCGTAGGCATTTCGGAAACATCCGACGGGGAGATCTCCCTTACATGGGAAAAAGTTGCTCTTTCTGCTGCTGGTGAGGCTATAAATCCAGACAAGGTGCGTTATAATATTTATGATGTCGCTAACAATGGTGAACTTATTGCAGAGGGTGTAATTGAGATTCCGTGTGTATTCCAAGGGGTAGAGGCAGGAAACCAACAATTCGTGCAATATTCCGTTTCGGCTGTTACGGACGGTGGTGAAAGCGATAAGACATCTACGGCGTCTATTGCAGCAGGTACGCCTTATGCAGGTTTCCACGAGTCATATGCCGGTGGTAAGGCATCAACGATATTTATGGCAGAGCGTATCAATTATGGCAACTGGGCAGTGCAGGCCGACGGTGAGGTCGTATCAGCCGACGTCGATGGCGGATTGATGGTTATGAACGGATATTTTGCCGGTTATTGCGGAGCAATGACCACAGGTAAAATCAGCCTTGCCGGCATGCAGGCTCCGGCTCTGCGTTTCTATAGCTATACGCCGGACAACAGTGGCTTGGATTTGAATACTCTGGCGATATCCGTAAGCGCCAATGGAGATGAATGGACGGAGGTTTTCAACAAGACTGTTGTGGCAATGGGCGCCGATCAGGGTTGGCATGAGGTGATTGTGCCGCTTAACGAATATACAGGATCAAATATCAGCCTGCGTTTCACGGCGACTACTTATGACCGTCCTTATATTTCTACTTATATTGACAATCTCAATGTGGAGGATCTGGCTGGGATAGATCTTGAGATCACTGACATAACTGCACCTGCCCATGTAAGGACTGGCGAGGAATTTATTGTCTCTGTAAGCCTTGCCAACAATGGCTCTGAGGACGCTACCGGTTTCAGTGTGGAACTTTATGCCGACGATGTGCTATATGATGTCATTGACGATGAAATGATTGAATCTGCCGGTAAAGGTGCGGTTGAGTTTACAGTGGGCATGAGCGCTCTTGCCCATAAGCCTATCAGCTACAAAGCCGTTGTTTCACATCCTGACGATACGGCACTTGACAACAATGTGTCTAATGTTTTGACTGTGGTTCCTGTAGTATCGCCAGTGCCTGCCCCGGAAAATCTTACGGCGGTGAAATCTGACGCTGGTGTGGCTCTTGACTGGACGTCTCCCGCCCTTTCTGCAGAACCGTCGGTTGCAGTAACCGATGATTTTGAAAGCACTGAGGCATGGAGCCACTTTGCAGACGGTTGGGCAATGAGAGACCTTGACAGGGCTGCCGTATGCGGTTTCGGGGAAGTGGAAATCCCGGGAATTGAAGCTGGCAAAACCCTTGCTTCATTCTTCATGTTCAGCGCCACAGGCATCTTCGAAGGCAATAAGCCTTTGGCTCCATATTCCGGGAAACAGTATCTGGCAGCATTCGCCCGTTTCGACAACGGCACTACTGACGACTGGGCTATTTCACCCGAATTAAACGGAGAGGCACAGACTATCTCATTTTACGCTCGTAGCTACAGCGCAGATTATCCGGAGCATATCCAGGTGCTTTACTCTACAGGATCCCTTGAACCGGCAGACTTTGTTGCCACAGGTTTCAATGTTGATGCGGTGCCAGGCGTATGGACACGTTATGAAGCATCTCTGCCGCAGGGCGCACGTTACTTTGCGATACGTTCATGCGCTACAAACTCATTTATGTTGATGATTGATGACGTGACATATACTCCGCTCTCATCGCATGATCTTGAACTGTCAGGCTATAATGTTTACCGCGATAATGTATGTGTCACATCAGTTCCCGTGACCGCCACCAGCTATGTGGACAGTGTTGATGATCCTGATAATCATACATGGGTTGTGACTGCCGTTTATGGCCAACGCGAGTCGAAAGGCTCCAATGCGGCCAAGGCTGGTACCTCCTCCATTGAAGGCGCCATGTCCGGTGACATAGAGATCAAAGCGGTTGATGGCAAAATAATCGTCACAGGATGCGATGGAAAACCTGTAACGGTATCTTCAATTGATGGAAAACTTGTTTACAATGCTCCAGGACGTTCTCTCACAGAGATTCCTGTAAGCGGCGGCGTATATGTGGTAAAGGCTTCAGACAAGGTTTGTAAACTGATTGTCAGAGACTGATATTATATACCTGAAATCAATGCAGGCGATGTGTCAAATTTTGACATATCGCCTTTTTTTGTCCGGATGGCGGATGCTGTCAGTAATTGGCCTTTGGCTGCTTGGCTCTACCAATAATGATTAATATGGTAAGAGCGTGCTGATGAACCGCCAGATGTTCCTTCTTTGATAGGTCTGGTGTATCATATTACAAAAATGGTGCAAAATAAACTATTTCTGTCCGCTAAAACCGGAAAATGACAATATGCTTTTTTCGGTATCTCCTTTTAATGTCAGAATGATGGTTCTTATATGAGATTTTTCCCTTGAGTTGCCGGAGGTGGCGTGCCAAATGTAAGCCTCGCATCAAGCGGCAAATGAGGCCATCAGGCCGAAATTTGCCGCGATGGTGTGGGGTAACCGGATGTAACAATCCGTTCGGGTGTCGAAGATGTCCGTCAAATCCGGAGCATAAAACATGTATTTTGTTGAAGGTTGTCATATATCAGTCACAAACCTGGCGCTTGCAATTGAATTATCTTTCTGCGGGATTGTTCCCGCCTCTCCGAGGCGCATATATAGGGAAACGATCTCCATACCCCATATCTAGCGGTGTGTTCGTCCTTGCATCCTCACATGCCGCTAGATATGGGGCTTACATTTGGCACGCCACCTCCGGCGGATTGCGGGGAAAATATTGTCTTGTGATCTGCGCAGGTTGATTATCTTGTTGACGGACAAGCCTATCTTGCCAAAACTTGCCCCAATAGATTGCGTGTCAGCAGACTATTTATGATTCGAAATTTTTTTATCGGACAGCAATAAAAATAAACCAGCCAGTCAGACGCGTCTGACTGGCTGGTTTTTATTTCCTCCGGATATATTATTTAAATAAAAAAGGAGAGAGAGGTCGAGAGGAAATTATGGAAGTAAAGTCAACTAAGATTGGACATCAAAAATGCGCAATCTATATTCGCAGTGAAAAGGTTGATTGTTTTTCCATTGCAAAGATATTGATTGTAAGTACATCAAGCAAATAATTCGACAAAAAGTTTGCTAATATAGCATAATAGCTGATAAATTAACAATATTTTGGTGAAGATGTGTTTCCAATAAAATCAAAGCCTGGTTTTATGGCGGCATTTTTAACTCATGACATCATTGGGATAAATTCATTAACTTTGCGCACACGGCGTCAATAATAGAAATGTCATGTCAATATGGGATAGATTCATAAGAGGCGGGAAGATCGGCAACAGGAACAGTGTTGCCGGTACAGAGACTGCTGTGCGTACATACAATCCCTCATGTTATGCAATCGTTGATGTGGAGGTTGGGTTGAGGAATGGAAGGATACATGACGTGGGGGCTATAAGGCATGATGGTGCCATATATCATAATGCCTCAAAGGATGGTTTCTTGCAATTTATTGATGGGGTGGACTATCTGTGTGGCCACAATATCGTTTCCCATGATGCCGGATATCTTTTTCCTGACGGTCAATGTCGTTGGAAGCTGGTTGATACGCTTCCGATCTCCCCATTGCTGTTTCCGGAACGTCCCTATCACCGTCTTCTTAAGGATGACAAGCTCGTAAGCGACCAGATTAACAATCCCGTGAACGATTGTGAAAAGGCAAAGGACCTGTTGTTTGATGAAATTGCCCGTTGGAATTTCCTGCCAGAGGAAAAACGGGTAATCTTCACATCATTGCTTAAAGGTCGGAAAGAATTTGATGGTTTCCTGAGCATGGTGGGTGCCAGGAGTACAGATGAGGACATTGCGAGATTGATCAAACAACTTTACGCAAGAAAGATCTGCCAACATGCGGATGTAAGTATGCTGATTGAACGTAATCCGTTGGAACTGGCATATGCGTTGGCTCTTGTTGATACGGTTGATCATCGTTCTGTTACTCCGGGATGGGTGCTGCACAATTATCCACAGGTTGAGAATGTGGTGGATATGTTACGTCACACATGTTGTCATGATGTGTGCGGATATTGTGGTTCCAAGCTGGATGTGCGGCGTGGACTGAAGTTCTTTTTTGACTATGAACACTTTCGCACATATGACGGTGAACCGTTTCAGGAACGGGCGGTAAAGGCTGCCGTTGCTGGCAGATCGTTGCTGGCGATATTCCCTACCGGTGGAGGCAAGTCGCTTACTTTCCAGTTGCCGGCATTGATGGCTGGAGATGCGGTGCATGGACTTACGGTAGTGATCTCGCCATTACAGTCGCTTATGAAGGACCAGGTTGACAATCTGGCGGCAAGGGGCATTACCGATGCGGTGACTATCAATGGATTGCTTGATCCACTTACAAGAGCCGAGGCTATACAAAGGGTGCATGACGGCGATGCGTCGTTGCTGTATATCTCTCCCGAGATGCTCCGTTCAAGAACCATAGAAAAGATATTGGCTTCGCGTAATGTGGTAAGGTTTGTGATAGATGAGGCACATTGTTTTTCTTCATGGGGACAGGATTTCAGGGTTGACTATCTTTACATTGGCAAGTTTATCAAGAAATACCAGAATATCAAAGAGCGTTCCAAGCCGATACCGGTGTCATGCTTTACTGCTACGGCAAAACAGAAGGTAATACAAGATATATGCGACTATTTCAAGCAGACGTTGGGACTGGAACTGGAGTTGTTTGCATCATCAGCTTCAAGGACAAACCTTCATTATTCGGTCATACATGTTGAAGACGATGATGACAAATATTTTAAACTCAGAGGTCTTGTTGCAGAATCAGCCTGCCCGGCAATAGTGTATGTTTCGCGCACCAAGCGCACTAAGGAACTTGCGGCGAGGCTGAGCCGCGACGGTTACGAGGCGCTTCCTTTCAATGGAAAAATGGAGGCGGACGAGAAGATCGCCAATCAGGAGGCATTCATGGATGACCGGGTGCGAATTATAGTGGCAACGTCGGCCTTTGGAATGGGGGTAGATAAAAAGGATGTCGGATTGGTAGTGCACTACGATATATCCGATTCGCTTGAGAATTATGTGCAGGAGGCCGGCAGGGCGGGGCGTGATCCGCATCTTGATGCAAGATGCTATGTGCTTTATGGCGACAATGATTTGGACAAGCATTTCATACTGCTTAATCAGACAAAATTAAGCATTAGCGAGATACAACAGGTATGGAAAGCTGTAAAGGGTCTTACCCGGCAACGTATGAAAGTTAGCTGCTCCGCATTGGAAATCGCCAGGCAGGCCGGATGGGATGATACTGTACCGGACATAGAGACACGCGTGCGCACTGCATTGGCAGCGTTGGAACAAAGTGGCTATTTGACACGAGGAAACAATGTGCCCCATGTCTATGCCACGGGTATCACAGTCAAGAACCTTGATGAGGCGAGGACGCGCATATCCGATTCCCTACTTTTTGACAGTGACGAGACCGAAAAGGCTGTGCGGATAATAAGAAAACTCATTTCACAGAAATATATATCCAGGGCACAGGATTCGGAGGCTGAATCGCGGATTGATTATCTTGCCGATACTTTGGGCTTGAAAAGGGAGGAAATAGTCTCTGTGGTGCAGCGCATGCGGCAGGAAGGGATTTTGGCCGACAGTAAGGACATATCGGCTTATCTGCTTGATTCAGGAGCTTCTGAAAGGAAATCACGTATACTCCTTGAGCGTTTTGCCAAACTGGAGCAGTATCTGTTGGAGCACATCAGTGATGGGCAGTTGACAATATCCTACAAACAGCTAAATGAAAATGCCGTAAGCGACGGCATCGCGTCATCCAAGGAAAAGGATATACGCACGTTATTGTACTTCTTGACAGTCAAGAGATATACCCGCAAGAGGAATGACGGGACACAGAATATACAAATCAACTGTCTGGCAGATCTCCAATCAACCCTGAGGCGTTTTGAAAGGCGATTGGAAATATGCCGTTTCACAGTGGAATGGTTATATGCCCTTGCCGGAGACCCTGAATGCATGCTTCACGAAAATGGGGCGATACAATTTTCAGTAGTGGAATTGTTGAATGACATTAAATCCGATCGGCGTTTCCTTTTCAGTGCCGTTGATGAGATACATCTGGAGGATGTGGAAGAATCGTTGTTGTATCTATCCCGGATTGGCGCCCTGAAGCTGGAGGGAGGTTTTCTTGTCCTTTATAATGCGATGGAGATAGAGCGGAAAAAGGACAACAAGTCAAGATATAAACTTGATGATTATAGGATGCTTGACGAATTTTACAAGCATAAGATACAGCAAGTGCATGTAGTGGGTGAATATGCCAATCTGATGGTGAAGGATTATGAGGCTGCCTTGCAATATGTTCGCGATTATTTCCAGATGGATTACAGGAAATTCGTTGCCAGATATTTTCAGGGAGGACGGGCAAATGAGATACAGCGTAATCTGACGCCGCAGAGGTATGATCTGATTTTCGGATGCCTTTCGCAGAGGCAGATGGAAATTATTTCCGACAAGGTGTCACGATGTATCGTGGTCGCTGCCGGTCCCGGCAGTGGTAAGACCCGTGTATTGGTTCATAAACTCGCATCGTTGCTTATGCTTGAGGATGTCAAACATGAGCAACTGCTCATGCTTACCTTTTCGCGGGCGGCTGCTACGGAGTTCAAGCAGCGGCTGATGGGGCTGATAGGCAATGCGGCTCATTTTGTCGAGATAAAGACGTTCCATTCGTATTGCTTTGATCTTCTTGGCAGGATTGGTAATCTTGAGGATGCTGCAAGTGTCGTTGCGGATGCTGCAAGAATGATAGAGCAGGGTGAAGTTGAGCCGAACCGTATTGCCAAGACTGTACTTGTCATAGATGAGGCGCAGGATATGGGGAGTGGGGAATATGCGCTTGTGAAAGCATTGATGACAGCTAATGAGGAGATGCGTGTTATTGCTGTTGGCGATGATGACCAGAATATTTATGAATTCCGGGGATCTGATTCAGGATACCTCTACCTTTTGCGGAAGCAACGTAATGGTTCTTTCATTGAAATGACGGAGAATTACCGTAGTGCGCGCCACATAGTTGATTTTGCAAATGGATTTGCCACCGGGATCGGCAATAGGATGAAAAGCCTGCCGATTGTCTCCATGAGAGAGAATGAAGGAAGGGTTGAAGTGATCCGTCACCGGTCTGGAGAAATGTACAGGCCTATTGTTGACGAATTGGTCATGAGAAGGAATGAGGGTACGTCGTGTGTGCTCACCCAGACTAACGATGAAGCTGTCATACTCACGGCTTTGCTGCGGAGAAACAGATTGGATTGCCGGTTGATACAGTCGTTGGATGGGTTCAGTTTTTGGAAGGTGGCGGAAGTAAGGTATTTTCTGAAGCATCTGGAGAAACGGTGTACGGCTCCTGTCATTGCTGATGAACTTTGGGAAGATGCCAAACGGATGACATCGGAAAAATACCGCACGAGCCGGATCCTTCCGTTGGTAATGCGTTGTGTGGAGATGTTTGAACAGACAACGAGGGCTAAGTATCTTGGTGATTTCAAAGAGTTCCTATTTGAGTCGTCTGTGGAGGACTTCTGCGATATTTCAGGGGATGGTATTGTGGTCTCTACCATTCACAAGGCCAAAGGACGCGAATTTGACAATGTGTATATGCTTGTTTCGGCAGACCGTCCAATGGATGACAGTCTGAGGCGCCGGTATTACGTAGGGATGACCCGTGCCAGGAATTTTCTGTCGGTGCATACAAATGCCGGTTTCTTCAGTCATTTGAATGCTGATGCATGCATTCAGGATGACAACGAGTATCCTATGCCTGAGGAGGTGGTGTTGCAGTTATCCCATAAGGATGTGAATCTCGGATTCTTTGAGAAGAGGAAGCGTGAGATTCTTGAAATGAGAAGTGGCGACATGTTGTCATATAGGGATTATATGCTGCATAGTGCCACCACAGGGTTGCCGGTTGCGAAGTTGTCTGCTAAAATGCAGAAGACGTTATCGGAATGGGAGGGGCGGGGATATCGGGTGCAATCCGCCGAAGTTCGCTTTGTTGTGGCATGGAAACCGAAAGAGGCGCCTAAAGGCGCCTCTGAGTCGGCAGTGCTGTTGGCGGATATGACTTTGAGGTTGGCAGATTCCGTCTTATCTTGAACGGAAGTGGTCGTTGTATATCTTTATGCCGAAGACGATAGCCGAGCACGTGGTGGTGATGAGGTTGGTTACCACCAGTGGCCAGTTTATAGGGTCGCTTACCAGTCCCTGGGCTACGAAAAACGCTCCTCCTAGGCCCATCAACAGGAATGTAGGCACAGCGATACCGTCTGTATCGCGGGTGCGGATGGTGTATATTGCTTGTGGCATATAGCCGAATACCATGCATATGGCGGCTATATATCCGAAAATATTGAACAGATCCATAGTTATTTCAGAGTTTGATTGTCTGCCGCATCTGGCAAGAGGCCGAAAAGGGCATAGTCGTAATATACGGGGTCGTGGGGTCGTAGGGTGCGCAGTGTAGCGGTAAGCAGTTCCACTGAGCGGCGGTCGTTGGCGTTGCGGTTTAACAGGCCGAGTGAGCGGGCGGTATCTCCTACATGCACGTCAAGGGGGATGTAGAGTTGCGCGGGGGTGATCACGCCTTTCCATATTCCCATATCCACAATGCCGTCGTCGCGCACAAGCCATCGGAGAGCCATGTTGATGCGTTTGAGAGCTGTCGTAGCTAGATTCTGGGGGAGGCAACGGGAATTTGCCACACCGTCGTTGGCGGCGGTAAGTTCGCGGTTCATCCCGTCTACAAGGCGCCATGCCGGGGCTTCGTGGTCGGCGATATGTTCATGTCGTGCGAAATCAGCCAGCGAACCATGGTGCTCGAATATTTTCCGTAGTCCGCGCAGGTAGTGCCGCAGGTCGCGTGCGAAGAATGTGCGGTGTATGTTGCCGTCGGGCAATTCCTCGTATCCGCGGTCCATTACGTAGTTGTATGGATCGTAGTCCATTATTCGGAGCATTTTTTCGCAGTTCGAGCATATCATCTTACGGTTCCCCCAGGCTACGGTGGCGCTTAAAAGCGCCACCGTCTCTATGTCCTGCTGGCGGCTGAAGCGTCGTGGAAACTGTACGGGATCAGCCGGTATGAATTCCAATGAATTCACACGCATGGCCTCCCGGTCAAGCCATTCTCGCAGGTCTGCAGGCACTTCTGCCGGTAAAAAGGGTTTGGTTTTATTTGTCATTGTTCTTTTTGGGGCGTTGACGCACAAGGCGGAGCACTTGTGCGGAGCGTGCTGGCAGGTATAATTTAAGCCACTGTTTCCCTATTGGGGCGTATAGCTCATCGTATAGTGTCAGGTGGTCTACTTTTTCGTCAATATTCCCGTAGCCCCCGAACTGTGGCCTGTCTGTGGAGAGCACCACGCGATATTTTCCCGGAGGCGCAAGTACGCCATAGTCGGTGAAGGAGCGGTTGGGGGAGAAATTGAATACAAATACCAGATTGCCGCGTCTGAAAGCAAGTACCTGGTCGGAGTCTTTTTCCCATAGTTTCTCTATGCCTAGGGACTGGAAGTTGTTTACACCGCTGACAAGGTTTATCATGGCGTTGTCAAATTCGTTAAGGAACTTGTATTGCAGGTCCTCGCGGTCTACGAGATCCCATTGGCGACGTGCATATTTGTAGCTCCAGCCGTTCCCTTCCCGCGGGAAGTCAATCCATTCCGGATGGCCGAATTCGTTGCCCATGAAGTTGAGATATCCGCCATTGATTGTGGCAAGTGTCACCAGGCGTATCATCTTGTGCAGGGCCATGCCGCGCGCTACCGTCATATTGTCGTCGCCGACCATCATATGCCAGTACATTTCTTTGTCTATGAGACGGAAAATCACGGTCTTGTCTCCTACAAGAGCCTGGTCGTGGCTTTCCACATAGGAGATTGTCTTCTCGTCGGAGCGGCGGTTGGTAAGTTCCCAGAAAATGGATGTCGGATGCCAGTCCTCATCTTTTTTCTCCTTGAGGGTCTTTATCCAGTAGTCGGGGATGCCCATTGCCATGCGGTAGTCGAAGCCTATGCCGCCGTCTTTGATCTTGAGCGCGAGTCCAGGCATGCCGCTCATTTCCTCCGCAATGGTAATGGCATTGGGGTTGATCTGGTGGATGAGTTTGTTGGCAAGCGTAAGGTATGTGATGGCATTGGCATCCTGGTTTCCGTCGTAATAGTCGCCATATCCTCCGAATGCTTTTCCAAGTCCGTGGTCGTAATAGAGCATGGATGTTACGCCGTCAAAGCGGAATCCGTCAAAGCGGTATTCCTCAAGCCAGTATTTACAGTTGCTGAGCAGGAAGTGAAGCACTTCGTTTTTGCCGTAGTCAAAACACAGCGAGTCCCATGCCGGATGCTCGCGGCGGTGGTCGCCATGGAAGTAAAGGTTTCCGGTACCGTCAAGGCATCCCAGACCTTCATTTTCATTTTTTACAGCATGGCTGTGCACTATGTCCATTATCACTGCGATACCCAGTTCGTGGGCGCGGTCAATGAGGCTTTTAAGTTCTTCCGGAGTTCCGAACCGGCTGGAAGCCGCGAAGAAGCTGGAAACATGGTATCCGAATGATCCGTAATACGGATGTTCCTGAATGGCCATTATCTGTATGGCGTTGTAGCCGTCGGCTGCTATGCGCGGGAGTATGTTGTCGCGGAATTCCACATATGTGCCTACCCCTTCGCGTTCCTGTGCCATTCCGATATGGCATTCATATATGAGCAATGGCCGTGTGTCGGGCACGAAATTTTCCACTTTCCAGCGGTATGGGGCATGTTCCCACACCTGTGCCGAGAAAATGTGTGTATTCTCGTCTTGCACCACCCTTGTTGCGTATGCAGGTATGCGCATGCCTTCTCCACCGGGCCAGTGCACGCTCATTTTATAGAGTTGCCCCTGACGGATCACATCTGCAGGAAGATGTATTTCCCAGACTCCACCTTTGAGAGGTTTGAGTGAGAACTCTGTTTTTTCTTCCCAGTCAGAGAAATCCCCGACCAGGTAAATCTGTGTGGCGTTTGGTGCCCATTCGCGGAATACCCACCAGTCACCCTGCTTGTGCAGGCCGAAATATTGGTGTGCATTGGCGAAATCTTTCAGTGAGTGACAGCGGGAAGTGAGTTCGGCTTCCTTTTTGACGGCATCCTGATGGCGTCCTTCGATGGCATCGGCATATGGCTCGAGCCACGGGTCTGTGCGGTAGATGGCAAGTTTTTTCATATTTCAAGGAGAGGGTGATTGTTAGAGGTAATATTAGGAGAAGGGATCAGAGAAATCAGAGGGATCAGAGAAATCATAGATATGAGAGGGATCGGCAGAACTATTCTTGCTTGACTTCTTATGCTCTTGCTTCTTACTTCTTTTTTCTTTATTTCCCTTCAAGCAGTTGCGCTGCGGCAGCGAACGGGCTTATGCGGTTGGAGAGGACAAGGCGTTCACAAGTGGCGATGCGGGCGGCCCGGTCAGGATCATCATAGAATCGGCGTCTCAATTCGGAGTCTATTGTCTCGTACATCCAATAGCGTGCCTGTTCGTGGCGTCGCCGGTCGAAGTAACCGTTTTCTTTGACAAATTTGAAATAACGGCCTATCATATCCCATACTTCGGTGATTCCAAGTTCGAAATATCCGGAATATGTGAGCACTTCAGGGCTCCAGCCAGACGGGGGGGTAGGGAAGAGGTGAAGTGCCGACCTGAGCTGTGCCTGTGCCAGACGCGCGCGGTCAATGTTGTCGCCGTCGGCTTTGTTTATCACAATACCGTCCGCCATCTCCATTATGCCACGTTTGATCCCCTGGAGTTCGTCGCCAGTTCCTGCAACCTGTATAAGCAGGAAGAAGTCAACCATGGAGTGTACGGCGGTTTCGCTTTGCCCGACACCTACCGTTTCAACAAAAATATTGTCGTATCCGGCGGCTTCGCACAACACTATAGTCTCCCGGGTTTTGCGGGCTACTCCTCCTAGCGAGCCCGCCGACGGGGAAGGCCTGATGAAAGCCGACGGATGCACGGACAGTTTTTCCATACGTGTCTTGTCTCCGAGAATACTCCCTTTGGAGCGTTCGGAAGATGGGTCTATGGCGAGGACTGCAAGTTTGCCGCCATCTTTGAGCACATGTAGACCGAAAACGTCAATGGAGGTTGATTTTCCGGCTCCGGGCACTCCGGTGATCCCTATGCGCCGGCTATTGCCTGAGTATGGGATACATTTCTCTATAACTTCATGGGCGATCGCCTGATGTGCCGGGGCTATGCTCTCAACCAGCGTCACGGCTTTGGCAAGTCGGGTGACATCTCCCTTGAGAATCCCTTCCACCAGGTCTGCGGCATCGGGAAGGGGTGCCTTGCGCCGCGGTTTCAGATAGGGGTTGACGACAGGTGGCTGGGTTACGCCGGCATTTACATTCAGGCCTGTATATTTAGGATCGTTTTCGGGATGTTCGTTCATGGTCAATCTGTAATTTCGATGTCGGTTTGCAATTGATTTCAATGGGCTTCAAGCCAGTTGGTACCAGTGCCCGAAGACACCTCCAGAGGAACGGCGCCGTCAAATGCTTCCTCCATGAGACGTGTGACAATCTCCTGAAGTTGGGGTATCTCGTCAACAGGTGCGTTGAATATGAGTTCGTCGTGCACTTGCATCACCATCTTTGAACGCATGCCCAGTGAATTGAGTTCGTTGAATATGCGTATCATGGCGATTTTTATTATGTCGGCTGCGGAACCCTGTATCGGAGCATTCACAGCGTTTCGTTCGGCATAGCTGCGCACGGTGGCATTGCGCGAATTTATGTCGGGAAGATATCGCTTGCGTCCCATTATGGTAGATACAAAACCCTGTTTGCGTGCCAGCTCGGCGGATTGCTCTATAAATTCACGTAAATGCGGGTATGTCTGGAAATATCCGTCAATAAGCGCTTTCGCTTCCGCACGCGGTATGCTCAGTCGTTCTGACAAACCGAAAGCAGAGATTCCGTATACGGTACCGAAGTTGGCCGTCTTGGCATTCCGCCGCTGTGTGTCGGTTACATCTTCGTAGGATACATGATATAGCTTTGCCGCTGTGGCGCGGTGTATGTCAAGCCCTTTCTGGAATGCCTCGGTGAGTTCCGGATCCTCGGAAAGCGACGCCAGCAACCGCAGTTCTATCTGTGAATAGTCTGCTGACAGCACTGCGCAACCGGAATCGGCAATGAAAGCGCGGCGCACTTCGCGTCCGTCATCGGTGCGTATCGGTATGTTCTGAAGGTTTGGATTGGTAGAACTGATGCGCCCGGTGGCTGTCACTGTCTGGTTGTATGTGGTGTGTATCTTTCCTGTCTGCGGGTTCACCAGTTCCGGAAGGGCGTTCACATATGTGGTAAGCAGTTTCCGGAGACTGCGTGCGTCAAGTATCAGCCCTACTATAGGATGATGCGCGCGATGTTTTTCGAGGATTTCTTCTGTCGTGGAGTATCCCCCTGTTTTCGTGCGTTTCGCCTTTGGATCAAGTTGTAGCTTCCCGAAAAGTATCTCTCCAACCTGCATGGGAGAAGCGATGTTGAACCGTTCTCCGGCAAGCTCGTAGATCTGCTCCTCAATCTCTTTTACACGTACAGTGAGCTGCACTGACAGGGTGTTCAGTTCTCCTGTGTCAATGCGCACTCCTGTCCACTCCATGTCAGCGAGCACACGTGCCAATGGAAGCTCTATCTCGTTTACCAGAGCCGATTGTCCGTTCTCAGCAAGCAGTTTCTGCAAAGGGGCATGCAAGCGCAGGGTTATGTCGGCCTGTTCGCAAAGCCGGTCCGGCAACTCTTCCGGAGGGATGGGAGCGAACGGCTTGCGTGGTGTGGCTTGTGCATCGTAGTCGGAAGTGTGGTGGTTCAGCACGCTTAAGGCAATGTCAGCAAGCCGGTGCCGCATTTCCGGTTGGAGAACGTAATGTGACAATGATATGTCGGAGTATGAAGCGGAAAGATCTATACCTTCACGCCGCAGCAGCACCATGTCGCGTTTGATGTCATGGCTGACAAGTGTAACTGACGGGGTTGTAAAGAGCGGGGCAAGAAGTCGCATTGTCTTTTTGCGATGGCTCTTGCCGGCAGGTATACGTATCATCCTGGCTTTCCTTTCACCATGGCTCAAGGCTATGGCCGTGAGCGGTGCAGTCATAGCTTCGGCTCCCGGAGCATATAAGGCTATCCCTACGGTTCCTGCTTTGAGGCAGGTGTCAATCTCTTTGGCAATGGAGGTCTCGCTGTCAATCTCGGTATAGTCAGTTTCAACATGGGGTGTACCGGAATCATCTGGCGGCACGTTGTCGGCAAAGTCGAACAGGGAAAGCATCCCGTTTCCCGCATCGGTGGCGGAAGCAGTGGGTTCCCCACCTTTCAGCCGTGGCAGGAAACTTTTGAACTCCATGCGGGTAAATATCTCACGCAGCCGTTCTGTGTCTTCCGGTTCCCTTACGAGTATGTCGAAGTTGACCTCCACGGGCACGTCGGTGCGTATCGTGGCTAACTGGTATGAGAAACGGATATTATCGGCATTTGCCCTGATGCGTTCTCCAAGGGCTCCCTTTATGTTGCCGGCATTTGCAAGGAGGTTTTCAATGGAGCCGTACTCGCCGATCAGTTTTGTCGCGGTTTTCGGTCCCACGCCTGGGCAGCCGGGTATGTTGTCAATAGCGTCCCCTTCAAGTGCCAGTAGATCTATCACCTGCTTGGGTGACTGTATGCCGTATTTCTCGCATATTTCTTGCACACCCCGTATCTCGAATCCGGTGCCTTTGAGCGAGGGCCGGTACATGAACACCTTGTCTGTCACAAGCTGGCCGTAATCCTTGTCGGGGGTCATCATGTAAGTGGTGAATCCTTGTGCCGATGCCATGCGGCTCAGTGTGCCGATCACGTCGTCAGCCTCGAAGCCTGGCACTTCGAACACCGGGATGCGGTATGCATCCACTATTTCTTTTATTATGGGAATTGACAGTGTGATGTCTTCGGGCTGTGCCTCGCGTTTGGCTTTGTATTCGGTGTAAAGATCATGCCTGAAAGTACCCCCCTTCGGGTCGAAACATACTGCTATGTGTGTTGGGTTCTCTTTTTGCAATATCTCATGCAGTGTATTGCAGAATCCGAATATGGCAGATGTGTTGAAACCCTTGGAAGTGATCCTGGGAGCTTGTATCAAGGCGTAATATGCGCGGTATATCAGCGCGTATGCGTCCAGAAGAAAAAGTTTCTTGTCATTCATTGGCTTTGTAGTGCGGCTATGGGTGTGCCGTCCCACAAAGTTAACAAAAGAATGAGAATTTAAGAAAAATGGGATAAGGGAAATTAAGAAAAAAGAATTTAAGGAATAATGAAAGGATAAGCGTATGCCACTGTAAGTTCTGTAAAAAATTTTATCTGTGGTTTTTATATATTTTTCTGTGTTGTGGCTTTTACCGTTTAAGGTTTTGTCCAAATTCATTATATCATTTTCATTTTTCTGGGGAGAATGTGTGTCGGTAGTGGAACGGGTTATGTGAGAGCCGGAAAATTTGCTAACTTTGCAATCAGATATGGATAAGAAAGTATTGATAGGTAAGAACCTGGAGGAGCTGCGGGAGGTGGCGGCCGAGTGCGGCATGCCGGCTTTTGCGGCCAAGCAGATGGCACGCTGGCTTTATGAAAAGCGTGCCACTGATATAGAGGCGATGACTGATCTCTCGAAAGCGGCGCGCCAGAGGCTTGTGGAGGCTGGATATGTTGTCGGGCGTGAGGAACCCCTCGCTGTTGCACGCAGTGTGGACGGCACGGCGAAATATCTCTTTACCGGAGCTGGCGGACGGGATGTGGAAGCTGTATGTATCCCCGACAAAGAGCGTGTGACCATATGTGTGTCGTCGCAGGCCGGATGCCGGATGAACTGTTCTTTCTGTATGACGGGACGTCAGGGTTTTCATGGTTCGCTTACCCCTGCGGCGATTATCAATCAGGTGCTCTCTGTGCCTGAGAGCGGCGAGCTTACCAATATCGTATTTATGGGGATGGGTGAGCCGCTTGACAATATTGATGCTGTATTGCGTGCCGTGGAGATCCTCACTGCGAAATGGGGTCTTGCATGGAGCCCGAAACGTATTACTGTCAGTTCCATAGGCAAGATACGTGAATTGCGGAGGCTTATTGACGAGACAAAAGTGCATGTCGCCATTTCCATCCATTCGCCGTATCCTTCGGAGCGTGAAATGCTGATGCCGGTAGAGCGCGCATATCCCATAAAGGATGTGATTGACCTGTTGCGCGCCTATGATTTCTCGCATCAGAGACGTCTTTCTTTTGAATACATCATGTTTGGCGGATTGAATGACGACCGGCGCCATTGCATGGAGCTGGCCACCAGGCTCAAAGGTTTGGACTGCCGTGTTAATCTTATCCGTTTCCATGCCATCCCCGGCAGCGACCTGCATTCGTCGGAGATCGGGAAGATGGAGGAATTCCGCGATATGCTCAATGCCCGTGGAATAACGGCCACCATACGCGCTTCCCGTGGGGAAGATATTCTTGCGGCATGTGGCATGCTTGCAGGAAAAGGCAAAAAATCGGAGGCGGATGTAAACTAATTTCCATTTCGGCGGTCTTATACCTATAGACACATTAATATCAAGTTATGAAAAGAACAGCTCTTGCCATCGCCCTCCTTCCCGCAGCCGTAATGGCATTCGCGCAGGAACCGGCGATAACTTTTGAAGATACATCGCATGACTTCGGTACAATAGCCGAAGATGGGGGAAATGTCACCCATGAGTTCAAGTTCACAAACACCGGAGATGCGCCGTTGATGATAGTGAACGCAAGCGCGTCATGCGGGTGCACACGTCCGTCTTATCCGAAGAAACCTGTGGCTCCCGGCAAAACTGACAAGATAAAGGTTACTTATGTGCCTGTTGGCCGTCCCGGTGAATTTGTGAAGACGGTCACTGTCAAGACCAACGTGAAGAAACAGAAAACAATAAAGCTCAAGATAAAAGGGACTGTGGTTCCTAAGAAATAGAGAAATTAAGAAAGGGAGAAATTGATAAGGGGAGAATCCATATTGAATTTCTTGGCCTCTTTTATGGCGATGGCCCTTTGGGTTTTCCAATTATTAACCACTGATTTCTGATTATCTGGGTTTCTGAAAAAATCAAATGATGAGACTTGCGACTATGCTTATGGCCATGGTAGTGTCGTTGACCGCCCTGGCGAGGGTTGAATGGCTTGAGACCGAACATGATTTCGGCGCTTTCAAAGAGGAGAACGGGAAAGTGAGCTGCACGTTCCGCTTTGTCAACAATGGGGATGAGGCTGTGAGTGTGCGTGCGGTGCGTGCTTCATGCGGATGCACATCACCGTCGTATACCAAACAGCCGATAGAACCAGGTGATTCGGGCACGGTTGTCGTGACATTCAATCCAGCGGGGCGGCCGGGGCGTTTTACCAAGACCCTCATGGTTGATATCGCCGGAGGGGGCGCCGGTCCGCGCCAGACTCTTACTATTGACGGTGTTGTTATAGGATCTGAAAGCACCCTCATGTCGCGTTATCCGGTTGAAGCGGGTTCGTTGCGTTTGCGCACGCAGTTGGTGCCGTTCGGGACGGTTCTTAGAGGTAAAGCCAAATCAGCTTTCGTAGAGGTCTATAATGCGTCAACCGAGCCTGTGGCACCGGAATGGAGCGGGGTGCCGGGGTATTTGCGTATAGCCAGTTCGGCTCAGACCATCGCTCCCGGAGAACAGGTGGTATATTCGCTGGTGCTTACTCCCGATGCGTCTGCCCCTTATGGCATAGTCACAGACTCCGCTTATATCGCGGTGCCAGGTGATGCCCCGTTGAAAATGGAGCTTTCTGCAATTCTTGAGGAAGATTTCTCAACACTGACGCCCGGCCAGAGGCAGAATGCCCCGGTGGTAGCTATTGACACAGACCGGCTTGATTTCGGACGTCTGTCGCGCGGCGATGGAGAGGTAAGCCGCACATTCACCATAGAGAACCGTGGTAAAAGCGACCTCATGCTGCGTCGTGTCTACACAACTGATGCCGGTGTGAAAGTGTCTCCCTCCGAAGGGAAGGTGAAAAAAGGCAAATCTGCCACAATCACGGTTACAACCGACCCTGAAACGCTTCCGGCAGAGGTGTTGAGCGCCCGTATCCAGATTATAACGAACGATCCGGAGCAGTCGCTTACCATCGTGCGTGCAATCGGGGAAATAGTTGAATAAGGCTTTTCTCAATATCTTTTTAATTCTTGTCCCTGCGCGTAGCGCTTTTATTTATGGCTAAAGACCTACTTAACCGGTATATATGGATCATTGACACAATCAGGCGTTACGGTAAGATTTCAAGGCGCGAATTGAATGAGTGCTGGGCTCGTTCGCCATACAGTGATGGGGAACTTGAAATACCCCGGCGCACATTTTTCAACTATCGCAGGGCCATAGAGAAACTGTTTTCGATTTCGGTAGAGTGCGATCCCGGCACATACGATTATTATCTTAAGGAGCACTCGAAGGACAAGATTACCGACTGGTTGCTTGACTCTTCAGCTACAAACAACGTCCTTCAAGGCTCGCGTGAGGTGGCATCGCGCATATTGCTTGAGTCTGTACCCTCCGCCCGTGAGTTTCTGGCCCCGGTAATAGAGGCTTTGAAAGTAAACAGGTCTATAAAATTTGATTATCATCCATATACCCGTTCGCAGCCGTCGCGCGACGTGGTCGTGGAGCCATATTTTCTCCGCATATACCGACAGCTGTGGTATGTGACCGGACGAAATACACGCGACGGTAAGGTCAAGACCTATTCGCTTGACCGTATGAGCAATCTGCTGATCACTTCCAATACGTTTGTCCCCCCTCCCGATCTCACCCCTGCCGATTTCTTCCGTGACTCCTTTGGTGTGATGGTCACGGAGAGCAAGCCTCGTACCGTGAAGCTCAAGGTGGACTTGCGCCAGGCTAAGTATTTCCGTGCTCTTCCGCTCCATCCCTCCCAGCAGGAGATGGTGTCCGACCAATTTTCCTATTTCACCTACCGGCTCCGCATAACCCCCGATTTTGTCGCCGAACTGCTCAGCCACGGCCCCCGCATCACCGTCATATCCCCGCCCGAGCTAAAGACCATGGTGGTGACGGAGCTGCGCGCCGCCCTCGCCAACTACCTTTGAAGTAAGTGGCTTAAAACACAAAATATACCGGCTTTCTTTTTTTTAATTATTTTTAACACGGTTAATTTGTGTAATAAAAATATTTGCATTGTATTGGCGTGTGGTTTTTATTATATTTGCGAAATAAACCTTAAAACCATTATCTATCATGAAAAGAGCCGTAATGACTATCTGTATCGCACTGGTTACATTTCTCAGCCTATATAGTACTACAATCCACTACAAGGCGGACTTCTCTACGGAGGAACTTATACTGAACGTTCAAGAATTTGGAGACTCTACCGCCACGGTTATAAAGTGGGGCGATATGCAACCTGCAGGGGAGCCAGGGGAATATGCAATTCCGTCATCGTTCGCTTCTTTTGCAGTGCCCTGTGGTGCATCGTCTGTATCTATTGAAAATGTTCATGTTACAAAAGGACGAGTGCAGCATCTGGAACGCCCAATTTCTGTGATACAGCCCATGTTAGATAATGGTGAAAAGATCGCTGTGGACATGTCTGTTGTAGGAAGATCTTATATGAAAGATCGTTCTCCGGTGACAATATTTGCGAAAGAAAATATTCATGATTTGAGGGATGTTGTAACCGTTAAAATTTCTCCGTTAACTTATGATCTGCGTACAAACGAACTGCAGATATATAACTCCATAGAGTTTGATCTAAAATATAATGAGCCAGATGCATTAAAAGCAAATAAGTCGTCTTTGGATCATAAATATGTATTAGATGATCTTGCGTTTATTAGAGCTATAGTAGAGAATCCGGAGAGTGTGGAAGATGACTTTTTGGACGTTCAAGCAAAAATGAATGCCAGTAGTTCAAATGGGGTAGTCAGCAAGGGCAAATCTGTATTTGGAATTCCATCTTTCGAATATTGTATAGTAACGAATAAGGCTTTAGCACCTACATTTGAAAGGTTTGTGTCCTTGAAAAAAATTCAAGGTATGGATGCCGGTGTGGTTTGTATGGAGGATATCATAGCAAATGAGGAATTTGCAAAGGGGGATACCATATCAAATATCAATGATGATGCAGGTAAACTTCGCAGATATCTGTATTTCGCATATCAGAATGGTACGCGATTTGTATTATTGGGAGGAAAACCTCCAATTGTACCAATTAGATATGGTAGATCGGATTTGTCAGGTTATCCTTATGAATGCGATATTCCATCGGATCTTTATTTTTCCAATGTTTCGGATAATTGGAATAAAAATGGGAATGTATATTATGGGGAAGTTTATCCATATTCAACAACTGTAGGTTTAGATAAATTGGATTTCGTGCCGCAATTGTATGTGGGTAGGATTCCATGTAAAAATTCATTGGAAATAATTAACTATATAAACAAGTTGGAGGATTATACTTTTAATCCTGGAAATGGAAATACTCACTATCTGGTACGCTGTTTTGCCAATTTTAGTTATGGCCTTTTCGAATCGGATGAAGTTTCAGGTTGGAATTGTAATGAAATTATAATGCCAAAAATGGTCGAAAAATTCCCAAAATGGACTGAAAATTATCAAAAATATGAATATCCTCTTGGGTCTGATGTGATGAAAATACTGCAGGAAGAAAAATTTGGCTTGATATCCCTTTCCAGCCATGGCAGTCCGGAGGGAGTAAGTGTGAAATATTATTATCCTAAAAAGTTGGCAAGATATGCAAATGGTATTAATGCTCTTGATGCAGAAAGGGTATATTTGCCTGACGAGTTAGGCAACGGATTGGATAATCTGAATAATATGCATTATCCATCCATATTATATACCTCGGCATGTACAACAATGCCTTTTGATTCCCCGAAATATAATGGTTTTGGAAGTTATGATCCGGTGTATGATGGGTTGACATACAATTTCGGTGAGTCGTATATTTTAGGGCAAAATTATGGTGGTGTGGCATTCTTGGGAAATACAAGGGTGGGTTTTATGCCAAAGAGCTGGAATTTGGAAGGCGCTTTTTATAGGCTGTTAGCTATAGGGCAAAGTTGTTCTACATGTCGGGAAACAATATTATCCAAATGTGGTGTAAGTGAGGCTTTCTCGAAAACCCGAACTGTTTCTCCGGCGGTGTATGACTATTGTCGGTTGGCGCATAATTTATTGGGGGATCCGGCTTTATACATTTGGAGTCAATTGCCATCGGTTGCTGGCAAATATACAGTAGTGAGGTTTAAGGATTCAATTCTTATAAATGATGAGGATTCAAGTAAACCGAGATGGAATCGGCATGTCGTTGCAATTGAGCCGAGTGGGGTAGTGCATAAATATAAATTTGATATTAATGAGATCAGATTGTCAAACATTCATCCAAGCAGTATGCTTTATTTCATTGAGGATAATTATATTCCTGTTATTGGGAATGGGGCCATCATAAACACGGTATTTGAAAAAGACCAATTCTTTCATGTTAATAATTTGGCGCTTCGTTTTAATATTCCAGGCCAATATCCATCCGGGCCGGTTTTGCTTGAAGATGGTGTGAATGTGAAATTTGATGTAAAGGGAAAGGCTTGGATTGGTGAAGGCCTGGTGATTAAGAATGGGGCGACTTTAACGGTTTCTGTAAAAGACGAATGTTATATAGAGGATGTTGACATGGAGGCGAATGGGAAACTTGTTATTTATTGTGACAATGTAACTAAATCGCCTAATTTCAAGTTGCAAAAAGGTGAAATAGTGATTTATAAATATAATAAATATTACGAGAATCAAAGTGAGGAGACTGAAAGGATCTATTCACGAAGTATGGTCGCCAAAAGCCAGAATCTTCCTTATGCTCCAATGCTTGAGCTGGGCAAGGAGTGGAGGTATAACCTGTATCATTTCAATGTCTATCGCCCCAAGGAGGAAGATCGGGAGTGCGTGCTGAGGATTGAGGATGTCGTGGAATGGGATGGTAAGCAATTCTATTCGTTGGAACAGTATGTAGATGGCGAAAAAGTAGATCACAATGAATGGGGAGGTGGGTACCTATGTGAGGATTGCGATAACAGGAAAATATATTTCGGTGCCAGGGATTATGGTGGCGGTATGTTGACTGAACTATTGTATGATTTTGCTGACCCATTGCATACGCCATCAGTAAACGGATGGGGTGAGAATTATATTGCCATATGGAATGAATATTCCGGATTGGACGGGAATCATAATGGGTATCTGTTCAAAGGGGAGAATAGTTCAAAATTTGAGAATTTCCAATTGGTGGAAGGGCTCGGTTTCATCACATCTACTGATTATGAAAAGTATCCCGATGCACATTGTGTAGGAACGATTCTGAGTGGAGTTATATGCCTTGCAGCCGGCGATTGCGTGTTGCCTAAACTTTACGAAGTAGTAAACGGCAAGGGTGAAGTGATATATTCGCTCGAAACGGCTCGCCCCGGCTACTCTTCCTTGAATAATGTCGGAAGAGATGAGGGCGGCATCGTGATAGGTGAAGCTGCCATAGATGTCAGGAGCGACGAACCTATAGGCAAGGTTTCAGTGTTCAATTCAGTCGGTATGGTAGTTAAAGAGGTGGACATTGCGGAGACACAAGGGCAGATCTCAATCTCAGATTTGGTTTCAGGGGTATATATAGTCTGTACCCAAAGGATGAACAAAAAGTTTACCGTGAAATAAGACTGATTTTGGTCATTTCAGTTTAGGATGGCAGCTTGCCTTTGGGCGGCTGCCATCCTTGATGCAAATATCGGGGTGGTGACGGATCTGCGTGCCGTCACGTCAATTGATAAAATGCCGGCCATTGAAAACTTTTCAAAATTTAGATGCGCGGGGATTTCGGCTTATACCAACATTTCACTATCTTTGTCGCTGACAAGCCGATTGTTTCATTGACTTATACAAGTATATATGAAAAAACTTCTTGCGATAGCAACTTTGGCACTTTGCGCATTGGTCGCAAATGCACAAGAAAAGACAATGCGAGTGCAGAAAACCGACGGTACATATGCTCTCACGAGAGTTGCCGAGCTCACCAAAATCTCCTTCCTCAGCATAAATGACCCGGGAAAGGGTTTGATTGTGGCCACATCTGTGTCTGACCCTGTTGTAATGCTTTTCGAGCAGCAACCCGAAGTGACTGTGTCTGATGGCAAACTGGTCGTGGCATCGAAATCTGCAGCCGACAACGTGGAGATTGAACTGGAGAACGTCACCGAAATCCGGTTTGGCACCCCGGCTTCGCTGTCTGCCCCCAACACTGATATGGGCATTGTATGCGTGCTTCAGCCTGGAGCAGCCGTGTTCAAATCCATTTCCGATGGCATCGCTGTTGAAATATGCCGCATTGACGGCCGCACAGTGCCGGCGCACGCCATCACCGATGGCGAGCTGAAGCTCTCCGGCGACACTCTCGGCGCGGGCATATACATAGTGCGCATAGGCGCCTTTACCGCCAAAGTAACCCTCTGACAAACGGTTGTGAGAGAAATTCATCACGCCACATAACCTTTCAAGAAATTCAAAGACATGAGAAATATATTTGTGCTTGCTACTGTAGCCATGGGAATAATGAGCCTCAATGCACAACAAACCACCATGTTCGTGCACACTACTGACGGCGACATAATCCCCAACGATGTGACCGATGTAGAAAAAATCACTTTTGCCGACGCCGACTACAATCTCAACGCCGATAACGACCGGATACTTGAATACGACGAGGTCAACTGGCCGGAGAACCGGCTTCTGCCACTGTTTCTCCCACCAGCAAAAATGGTTAGTGCACTTGACCTCAATGCTGCCAAACTCAGCAGCCAGGAACGCATTATGTTCTGCACACTGCAGGGTATAGTGAACCGCACACGCCCGCGTATACTGCTCTACAACCACAACGAGGAACCGCGTTCCACATGGCCCGGCGCCCATGACCTGAGCACACGACCCGCCAGCACCAACAAGCCATATCAGCTTGTGAAGCGCTTCCAAGACGAAATCAAAGGCCTTGTGCTCTACAGCACAGAGCGAAGCGAGCACTATGCCAATCTGGCCGTGACCGTAGCCGGCCTCGGACGTCTGCTCCCCGTCACTGCCGAAATCCGCCAGAAACTCATTGAAAACGGCATGGATTTTCCCGTGGTTGAGGATCTTACAGACCTCACTATGACCACCCCGCATGATGTCTACGATTATTTATATGAAAACTACTGGGGGCGTTGCAACCACCGTCTTCTGGTGAGCATCCGCCCGGACATACCCTATGTGCACGATATCGCTGCTGCCGCCGGTTCGGCTACAGTGTGGCTTGATCCGCGTAAACGCTTCGAAAAAAACGTGCTTGACAAAATGCTCAAAGAGATGACCCCAGGACGCGACATAGTGCTCGGATGGTTCCCCGAAGAGCGCTCAGGTGTGGGTGAATCCACAAAATTCGGGCTCTCCACCGTGCCGGCAGACTTCTTTGAAAACGGCACCGTATATGCCGCTGTCAACAGGCCTGTCAACATTCCGGCTGTACCCAAAAGACCGAAACTCGAAAACAAAGTTTACGCCACTGTCTACATCAGCGACGGCGACAACATACAGTATTGCCAGCACGCCATGGCCAAGATTTTCGAACAAGGTGGCCGGGGTAAAATGCCTATGAACTGGACTATCAGTCCAGCACTTGCAGACTTCTCTCCGCAGATGCTTAACTATTATTACGGCAAAGCCACAGTAAACGACTGTTTTGTAAGCGGTCCTTCCGGTTTAGGGTATTCCATGCCTTACGATGGTCACAATAAACGCTGGAACACAAGCAAAGGAGAAGACTTCGTGCCCTATGCGCGCCTCAGCCAGCGCTATCTTGAGAAAGCAGGTCTGAGAGTGGTAACCATATGGGACGAGGTGAACGACGCCCAACGTCAGGCATATGCCGACGAGTGTAAATATCTTTACGGGCTCACCATACAGGACTGGGAGCGCCAGAACGGTCGTCTGAAGACTACCGTGCAAGACGGTCGCCTGCCATTCGTTCCCAACTACCCCTGCTACGCAAACGGAGCTGATGTAATCGCAGATTTCTTCAACCGCGACATAAAGAATTTCAACGGTTCGGAACCCATGTTCGTATCGGGGCAGAGCACCGTATGGGAGGCCGGTCCAGACAAACTCATAGAGCTGAAGAGCAAACTTGACGCCCTTTCGCCGGGCAACGTAGAGATAGTGCGTGCCGACCATTTCTTCAACCTTTATTGCGAAGCACACCATCTTCCATTTGACCTTACCATGACAGAGAGCATGACTGTGACCTCATCGGCCGCCGACACACCGGCTGCACTCGCTGCCGACGGCTCCCCCTCGGAACCGAACATGTGGGTTTCATCCACCGCCGACGGCAAAGGATGGGTGCAGTGCGATTTCGGCGAACCTTATCTCATAAGCCGCTATGTCGTGCGCCATGCCCAGGCTGCCGGTCTCGGCCGTGAACTCAACACCCGCGATTTCACCGTAGAGACAAGCACAGACGGCAATACTTGGACCGTTGCCGGCACCTACACAGCCAATACCGAAGCTGTGACCGATGCCGCAATCACCCCCGTGGAGGCCCGCTATGTGAGGGTGTCGGTAACCGATGCAGGCGCCGACGGCATAGCCCGCATCGGCGATATCGAGGTCTACGGGTCGCATTGATCCCGCACCCCTTGTCCGGAGTATTATCAGGGCAACAAATCAAAGTTCTGCTCTAAATCCATCCCTTCAGAATCTCAAATCAATAGCGACAACGAGAAAAGGATTAAATATATCCCATGTGACTTGAAATTATTGGCGGTGTGCAATTTTTGCATTCCGCCATTTTTATCGTGTGGCAATCAGGGGAGATAGGGCGGTATGCCGGGGGAAACCGGTAGATTGCAGATTGTAACTTTCTATAGAAGCGCTTATTATTAAGTGCTTATCAACATAATGCTTTTAATCGCGCGGAATTTTCGCTGTTTCTTGCCGCTTCAAAAAGTTTTTTATTATCTTTGCCACTGCCAAGCAAATCTATACCTGCAGGGCTAACAATTACTTACTTGACAAGTAACATTTTTTCCTGTCATGGATAACACAAGTCCTAACACTCCACGCGTGCGTGACCTTCAAAAGGTAGCCGTGCGCTTTTCCGGTGATTCCGGCGACGGCATGCAGCTCGCCGGCAACATTTTCACCAACGTATCTGCCGGACTGGGCAATTCCGTATCCACTTTCCCGGATTATCCTGCCGAAATACGCGCTCCGCAGGGGTCGCTCGGCGGGGTGAGCGGTTTTCAGGTGAGCGTAGGCTCAGGTGTGCACACTCCCGGTGACTGCTGCGATGTGCTGGTTGCGATGAACCCGGCAGCTCTCAAACAGAGCTACAAGTTCCTCAACCAGGGGGGTGTCATTATAATTGATGTGGACTCTTTCAAGGAAGATGGCCTCAAAAAAGCGAAGTTTGAAACCGATGATCCGATCAGGGAGCTGGGAATAACTGCCCAGGTAGTGGAGGTTCCGGTAACATCCATGACAAAAGCAGCCCTGGAAGACTCCGGCATGGATGTGAAATCAGTGCTGAAATGCCGCAACATCTTTACTCTCGGTCTGCTGTGCTGGCTTTTCGACCGTCCGCTTGAGAATGCGGACCGCATGATCCGTGAGAAATTTGCCAGAAAACCTGCCGTATACGAGGCCAATTCCAAAGTGCTCCGTGCAGGATACGATTATGGACACAACATACATGCGTCGGTATCTACATACAGCATTGCCACCGATGAGATTCGTCCGGGCACATATACCGACATAAAAGGCAATGAAGCCACGGCATGGGGGCTTATCATGGCTTCCGAGAAATCAGGCCGTCCGCTGTTCCTCGGCAGTTATCCTATCACTCCGGCTACAGATATCCTGCATGAACTTGCGAAACGCAAGGACCTTGGGGTTAAGGCCTGCCAGATGGAGGATGAGATAGCCGGCGTGTGCTCGGCGATAGGCGCCTCTTTCGCCGGGTCGCTCGGTGTGACCTCCACATCAGGCCCCGGTCTGGCACTGAAAGGTGAAGCTATAGGTCTTGCCGTAATGGCGGAACTGCCGTTGGTAGTGATAGACGTGCAGCGCGGAGGTCCCTCCACGGGTCTTCCTACAAAGACCGAGCAGACCGACCTCAACCAAGCCCTCTATGGCAGAAACGGAGAATGCCCGCTTGTAGTTGTGGCGGCCACGTCTCCTACAATGTGTTTCGACATGGCGTTCGAGGCATCGCGCATCGCGATAGAGCATATGACGCCGGTGATTTTGCTTACAGATGCATTTATCGGCAACGGTTCTTCTGCCTGGCGCATACCTGAGCCTGGAGAATATCCGGAAATAAAAGTGCCGGTGGTACCGGCGGAAAAACGCGACGGATGGCAACCATATATGCGCGACGAGGCAACACTGGCACGTTATTGGTCGCTTCCGGGAACGGAAGACGGGCTGACACATCGCCTTGGAGGGCTGGAGAAAGACTTCAAGACAGGAGCCATATCCAACAATCCTGCCAACCATGCCAAAATGATAGAGACACGCCGCGAGAAAGTGGCACGTGTGGCCAATGACATACCGCTCCAGGAGGTGCTTTGCGATTCGCCGGAGGCAGATACTCTGCTTGTGGGATGGGGTGGTACTTTCGGCCATCTCTATACCGCCGCTGAGGAACTAAACCGCGAGGGGCATGCTGTGGCGTTGGCACAGTTCCGCTACATCCAGCCGCTCCCGGCTAATACCGGCGAGATACTGCGGCGTTACAAGCGTGTGATTGTGGCAGAGCTGAACACCGGCCAGTTCGCAGACTACCTTCAGTGCCGTTTCCCCGATGTGCGCATAGAGCGTATCAATAAAATAGAGGGGCAGCCATTTATGGTATCAGAGATTGTAGAGCAGGTAAAAGACAAAATAGCTAATAACTGATTCGACATGACTTTTCAGGATTTCAAGAGCGACCAGCCGGTGCGCTGGTGTGCCGGATGCGGTGATCACGCCGTTCTTAATTCGCTACATAAGGCAATGGCGGCTTTAGGTGTGCCACCGGAGAAGACTGCCGTTATTTCAGGTATCGGCTGCTCATCACGTCTGCCGTATTACATGAATACCTACGGTTTCCATACCATCCACGGACGCGCCGCTGCGGTGGCAACTGGCTTCAAAGTGGCAAATCCGGACATGGCCGTATGGCAGATCTCCGGCGACGGCGACGGCCTGGCTATAGGCGGCAACCATTTCATACATGCCGTGCGCCGCAATGTGGACATAAACATGTTGCTGCTCAACAACAAGATATATGGTTTGACAAAGGGACAGTATTCACCAACGTCTGAACGCGGCTTCGTATCCAAGTCGTCTCCCTATGGTACGACGGAAGACCCGTTTATCCCGGCAGAACTTGTATTTGGTGCACGAGGCAATTTCTTTGCCCGTACGATAGATGTGGATCTTGCCACATCGCAGGAAGTGATGCTCGCCGCGGCGCGACATAAAGGTGCGTCGGTTGTGGAGGTGCTCCAGAACTGCATGATCTTCAACAACGGCATACATGCTGAAATAACCGATCGCGAAAAGCGCGCCGACCGCACCATACACCTCCGTCATGGTGAAAAAATGGTGTTCGGCAAAGATGGGGACCGGGGCCTTGTGCGCGACGGGTTCCTTCTGAAAGCTGTGGAAATAGGCACGGACGGGTATACGATTGACGATGTGCTTGTGCATGATGCCCATACGCCGTCAAATTTCCTGCATCAGCAACTCGCCATGATGGATGGCAAGGAACTGCCACTAGCCATAGGCGTGATCCGCGATGTGGAGGCGCCCGCCTATGATGCCGAAGTGAACCGCCAGGTAGAGGAGGTGCGCGCCCGCAAGGGATTCACAGTTTTGCGTGACATGATACTTGCCGGAGACACATGGACCGTGAAATGACAGCAATGAACTATCTTTTCGACCTCGGGGGAGTGATAATTGATATATGCCGCCATAATTGCGTGGAGGCTTTCAAGCGTCTTGGTTTCGAGGATATAGAGGATTATCTCGGCGACTACGGGCAAAAAGGTGTGTTCCTGGAGCTTGAGGAGGGCAAAGTAAGTGCGGATGAATTCCGTGCCGAGGTGCGCACGCATCTCCCGGCAGGTGTCACTGACTGCCAGATTGACGAGGCTTTCAATGCCTTTATAACAGGCATACCGCTGCCGCGTCTGGAGGCATTGCGCCGTCTGCGCTCAGAAGGCCATAAGTTGTATGTGATCTCCAATACTAATCCGGTGATGTGGGAGTCAAGCATAAAAGCAGCTTTCGCGCAGGAGGGAGGAGACATAAACACCTATTTCGACGGTGTGGTCACATCGTTTGAGGCGGGTGTGTGCAAGCCTGATCCTGGGATCTTTGAGCTATGCTTCCGTAAATTCGGTATCCGCCCCGAAGAGACGATCTTCTTTGACGATTCCGCAGCCAATTGCGATTCCGCTTCACGCCTTGGACTCCACACCGTGCACGTGCCACCAGGCCAGGAATTTTCCTCCATGCTTTCTTGTAGATAAACTTTCACCAGTATAAACCAACCCCTCTCCTGAGGGGTTTATTGTTTTGATAGTAAACAGGAATAACTTATGGCAAGACGTTTTTTCGTGGCGATACTGGCCGCAGTGCTGTCGCTGTCGGCGGTTGCGCAAGGGGGATGGGAACCAGACGTGCTGGGCGACGGCTATGAGTGCCGCCGCGTTGAGCAGGGGAAAGATTATTCAGGCCGTGTGGTATCTACTGTGATAAGGAAGTTGGCGCCGGATTCAGTGAATACGGCAAAAGCCGTGTTGTATGTGCATGGGTTCAATGACTATTTTTTCCAGGCAGAGATGGGCAATGAATTTGTTGACCATGGATACGATTTCTATGCGGTGGATCTCAGGAAATATGGACGCTCGTTTTTGCAGGGCCAGCGGCGTTTTGAGTGCCGTTCGCTTGACGAATATTTCCCTGATGTGGATTCCGCACTGGTGGATATTAAACGCAGCGGAGTGCATGAAGTGGTGCTGATGGGGCACTCTACTGGTGGGCTTATATCGGCTTATTTTATGGCAAAGAACAGGCGCCCGGATATAAAGGCGTTGGTGTTGAACAGCCCGTTCCTTGACTGGGATTTGGGGTGGATGGAGAAGATCGTGCCTGTGGTAGCCTGGTGGGGAGGCCTGTTCCCGAATACCCCCGTGCGTCAGGGCGATTCTACGGAATATGCCGAAAGCCTGTTAAAGAAATACCATGGTGAATGGACGTATGACACCGGTTGGAAACTTGTGCATTCGCCGGATGTCACTGCCGGGTGGGTGAGGGCGATAGATAAGGCACAGAAAGCTCTCCGCGATGGCAAGGCACGCATAGAAGTGCCGGTTCTTCTGATGTTCTCGGCATGCAAGGCGGCTGATGCTGATATGGCAAGGAAATATAAGGGTGGCGATGCGGTGCTTGATCCTGAAGACATACGCCGCTACGGATGCATGCTTGGGCCGCATGTCACGTGCCTTAAGGTATATGGCGGCCTTCATGACCTTGTGCTCTCTTCTCCGGCGGTCAGGACGGCGTTGTACGACAAGATTTTCGCTTGGTTGGCTCGTAAAGTATGAAAAGACGCAGAAGAGGGTGTCATAATGACCCATCTGGGGCGCTCCCTGAGGTGGTCGGGTTTGGTCATTGACCAAAGTCAACTCCCGTCATCCTCACCCTCAGGCTCCTACCATCTGGAACCATTCTTGGCTGAGCCAAGCGACCACAGGTCAATGACTGACAGCACCCTAGCCATCCGCACAGAAACAAGTCGGCGTGTCAAAATTCGTGAATTTTGACACGCCGTCTTTTATATGGTTGCCTTTCATGCCGTCTCCCCTTTGTGTGGGGATATGCCATTGACGGTATAAGCGTCACTGTCAATGTATGGCTACCTTGCAGGCTTTTCGTGATCCGTCTGGATAGTGCATTATCTTGATGTAAATTCCTTTGTCGGGATTGGCCACTTTCTGTCCGTTGAGATTCAGATATTCTTCTGAAACGGCTTGTGAAGCCACAGTAGCCGCATCTATGCCAGATTCCCTGAAATGATATGTGGCTATTCCTGAATATGTGGTGTTGTCGCCATCTTTGTAAACAGCCCTTACACCGATAGAATCCATGTCTTCAAGAAAGAATACGAAGAAATATCCGTACATCGACATAATGAAATCGCTTTGGAATGCATATGGTATGTCGGTCATGTCTTGATCCAGCCCGTAAAGATCTTTATTGAATGTATGCAATTTCCCGTTGCTGTAGATGTTGTAATACAGTTTTGACTGGTCAAGGGGGTATCCTTCGGTATCCACTGGATCAAAAGTGAAAATCAGAGCTCCCATCCCTTCGTTTTCGTCAAAGGCTTCGGTGCCTTCTTCGGAAGTGTCAATTACGGGTGTGGTTGGTGTCTTGGTGCCTTCGATATATGGGGTCATTGTACCTTGCTTGAACACCCGGTTGCTGTTAAGATCTACCGTCTCGTCGCCTATGTTGATGAAAACAGTGGCGTCTGCGGTATAATCTTGATCTGTCTTGGTGAGTGTGAGTGGGGTGACAAGTCGCTTGTTGTCATCGGACAGCCCTGTCACATAGGTCAGATAACCGTCATATATCCCGGTATATGTGGAGGGTATTGACACAACTCCGTTGTTGAGCGTGCCCTTTACCCATGCTTCTGGAATGAATGTATTGAGGCCTTTGAACCAGACTTCGTTACCGGAGGTGCCTATGGTGATTACATTGCTTTTAAGTTCGCGGTCGCCATCCCTGTAATTAAAGATATAGCGTGATGTCTGTATGTCTGCAGGGGCTTCCAGTGGCTTAAGGTCTGCCACTTTGTAGGAAATACCCAGCTCGCCGAAGCTCTTAAAGTCGCCGGATGAGTCAATAAGGCCTATCATGCCCGCGTATTTCTTTGCTGTGGGATCAGCGATTTCCGGTATGACCTGCACGAGTCTGTTTCCTTCCCATTTCATGCGGAGGTCGCAGTTCCCCTCTTCCGCTTCCAATGTGATGCTTTCGCCGTTGACATGTGGAGTCAGCATTGCAACATACCTGTCTGAGGCCGGGTTTGCATCGTTATGGTATATGAGTTGCGGAAATTGGAATGTGACGGAGCCGTCTTCCCCAATATCCCCTTTTACCCAATATGTATAGGAAGATGAATACTGGCTGATGATGTTGCGGATATAGATGGCATCATCTGTGCGTACCATAGCGCCTGCGTAGCCGTTGTTGGACATTGATACCAATGCAGAGGAGTAGATGAAATATGAGGCCTCTGATGCGCAATAAAGGGGATCTATGAGCGTCCCTTCCGGAGTGGAGGTTATGACTTCTGAATTTGTCGCTGTGATTTTCTGTTCGGCCGGAGTTGCGATTTTTGTGGATACAGGTTTCATATCACCAGCGTTTAGGGCATGGAGTGTCCCCGCAAGCAATATCGCAAAGGAAAAGATTTTCTTCATAAGCATTGGTTTGAAATTGTTCTGATGATTTTTATTTGCCCCCGTTTTAAAAGCGGCAGGCAATTTGAGCCGTGATTCATGTATGGTTCTTGCAAAATCGTTTGATTGTTGTTTTCTGGCTTGTGCAAGAGTGTCATCTGATTAATGTCTTTGTAACTTTTCCTCCATCTATTTTGATGTATATGCCGGCTGACGGATTTTGTACCTGCCGCCCGGAGAGGTCGAAAAATTGCACATGGTCCGATTTTTCCATAGATCCGATCTCTGTTATCGAACTGTTGTCGGTAGATATTATGCTGGAGGCATATTCGTTGTCGCCGTCAATATAGACGGTCTGCACCCCTACCACGCCTGCTTCTTCGTATATGAAGAATGTATGTGTGGCGCCCATCCCCATGAAGTCAAAGTTGTCGTCGGTGAAGCCGTAAGGTATGAGGGTGGTGTCTTCTTCAAGGCCGCCGTACATTTCGGTAGTGAATGTATATGGCTTGCCGTCGAAGTACACGCGATAGAAAAGGTGGGAAGTGTCAAGCCCAAGGCCGTCGGTATTGGTGACCGGGAATGTGAATTCAAAAGCCCCCATCTCATAGTCTTCATCGTATGGCTCGTAGGTGGTGATAGCGGGATCGGCGGGTATATATGACATGCCGGCAGGGATGGCCTTGAATGCGGGACGTGCGAATGTCTCCACGGTGAGCACTATGCGTTGTCCGAGTGTGGTTATCATCATTCCCTGGTCGCATGAGAGTGTCTGCCGGTCGTCTGAGAATGTTAATACCGCAGCTTCGTTGCGGGTGAACTTGTCCACGTCGCGCCACAGGTTTTCGTCATATACGGTTTCTACATCTGCCCCGTGGAAGTAGCAGTAGTGGTATTGTCCCTGTTCTATGCCTAAGTATTGCCCTGAGGCGAAAGAAACATTGTCGCCATCTATGTGGCCTTTTATCCATGCATCGGGAAAAACGTTGGAGATTCCTTTTATGAATACTTCGTTGTCGGTCATGGCAAGTGACACACGTGCACCGGTTTCGCCGTATGTGAACGACCATTCCTGCGTATCCATCTCTGCCGGAGGTGTGACCGTAGTGTCGCTGAAGGGCGCGAAAGATGTGTTGAATTCGCCGTAGCCATACCATTTGCCTTCACTGTCGCCAAGGCCAAGTATCATGTCGTTCTGTTCTCCACCTTCCATTTGCCATATGCCGTCGGTCAGTGTCCAGCTGATGGTGTCCTTTTCGGGATCTACGGTATAGGTGGCCTCGTCATCTCCCATTACAGTGTAGTTCATGCGGTACAGGGACAATGTGACTGTCTCATTGTTTGCTTTTCCGGCAAGTACTGCCTGTGGCAGGTGCGCCACCAGTTTGCCCTCTTCCATCTCAAGTCGCAAGTATGAATCTGTGTCGGCTTGTGACAGGGGATTGTAGAGGTAATAAGCTCCGTCTGTGCCGGCGATTATTTCTGTGGACACTCCTTCGTAGGCTGCGGTCTGCACACTGCCCATTATGGCATAATATGCGCCTCCACCGCGCGCATATCGGCCTGGTGTGCCCTCTGGTGTTTCTGTTATGACTCCGGTAGCTGCCTGTATTCGTTGTGCCGGAATTGAAGGCAGATCGTGGTTTTTCAGCAATCCTTTGACATTTTGTAATGCTTGTGACTGCGTCGGCAGCATAATGCCGGATATGGCGAGTAATAATGCGTAGAAATGCTTCATGAATTTGTGTTTCGTTGGAAAAATGTTGTCGTTTGCAAATATATGTAAAACTTTTGATATGCCAACACGGTTTACGACAAATTCATGTATATAAAAAAGAATGACTAACACTGTCCGAAGACAAATATTAGTCATTCTCCTCTCTCTCCTGCGGTGCGGACGAGACTCGAACTCGCGACCCCCGGCGTGACAGGCCGATATTCTAACCGACTGAACTACCGCACCAAGAAATTTAGTGGCAACTTTGAGGGTATTGATTTTAGGCCTCAACCATTTTGTCTCTCTCTTGAGTGGTTGGTTTCCCTCTCGTTTGCGGTTGCAAAGTTAGGGCGTTTTTTTGATTCTGCCAAATATTTTTGCAACTTTTTTGCAACTTTTTTTGAGGTTGTTTGGTGTGTTGTTGATAATCAATGGTTTATATAATGATTTTTTTAAAATAAAAATGTGGCATTATGCGTCTGAAGAGGAAATACTGCTTACACGGATAAGCTCAAGGCGATTGTCGGATTTATCAATGATCTCCATCCTGAGGCCGTCGCATTCAAGCACAGTGTCTTTTTCCGGGATCTGTCCTGTAGTATACAGTATGTATCCTGCCAGGGTCTGGTATTCGTCTCCTTCGGGTATGTCAAGGTGGTAGGTGTCGTTTATATATTCTGTTTCCGTGCGTCCTGAGAATTCGTATATTCCTGGGGCTATCTCGCGCTCTATGAGTTGTACTTTGTCATGCTCATCCTGTATGTCGCCGCAAATCTCTTCCATGAAGTCTTCAAGCGTAACCATCCCCGATGTGCCGCCGAATTCATCCACAATAATGGCTATGGAGCGTTTTTCGGCAAGGAGCCTGCGCATCATTTTATTGGCCATAAGGGTGCCTGGCGCGAATACCACATCTTTAAGATGCTCTTTCCAGTCGCGCCCCGGTGTGAAAAGTTCGCTGACATGGATGTACCCGAGCACATTGTCAATGTCATTGCGGTATACTATTATTTTGGAGCGTCCCGATTCGGTGAATAGCTTGCTGAGTTGCTGGCGTGTAGTATTGTCAATGTCAACTGCTACGATCTCGTTGCGTGGTGTCATACAGTCGCGCAGATGTATGGTTGAGAAGTCCAGGGCGTTGTGGAATATCTTGACTTCGTTTTCAACCTCTTTCTTCTCGTCTGTGGTCTCGTCTATGGTCTGTTCCAGATATTCGTTTAATTCGCCAAGGGATATGGAACCGAGTTTCGGGTTATTGTCCTTTACGCCTGCTATCCGCATAAGCATTTTTGAAAGCCATGTGGTGAACAACGATATGGGGTAGAGGATCATGTACAGTAGTCCGGTGAAGGGGGCCACCAGGCGTAATGACCTGTTGGGGTTGATGCGGAAAATGGTTTTCGGGAGGAACTCGCCTGTTATGAGGATTATGCCGGTGGAGATGAATGTCTGTGCGATGAGTATGAACGCCTGGTTCTGCCACACGGTCTCAAGCCAGGGTTCTATCATTTTTGCGGCTCCCATTCCGTAGATAACGAGCATGATGTTGTTACCTACGAGTATCGTTGTGATAAAGAAATCTGCATGGGAGTAGAAAAGGTTCAACAGGCGTCCTACAAATCCGCCCTTTTGCACATCAAGTTCCACACGTACGCGGTCTGATGTCACATAGGCTATTTCGATGCCGGAAAATAATGCAGAAAAGAGCAGGGATATGATAGTGATTATGAGCCAAAGGGTCATGGAAGGAGGTATGTGAATTAAGAAGTTAAGAAAAAAGAAATTGAGTAATGATGGCGAGGGCGCTGTCATAATGGCTCCTACCATCCGGAGCCATTATGGCACACCCTCAATTTTATCTCTATGGTTTCTCTTGATGGTCGGGCTGTCCTTCGGGTTCCGGTTCCTCTGGGGATCCGGTTGCCGGTTCTTGATTGTTTCTGAATCCGTCTGTAGGGAGGCTCGCAGATGTATGTCTCACTTTGTAAGCGGTCATGTTTTCGTTTGATTCGAAGCCATACCCTTCGATCGTACGGTCTGAGCGTTCGATGTGTATAAATGAGTCTGAGTAGATCTTCTTGGCATTCTGATCCCAGAAAAGCTGCTGTGTGAGGAATCTGTCTCCATTGATATTGCGCATGCGCACATTGCGGTCGAATCTCCAGAGTTTTTTATTGCTGAAAAATGTGGCGGTATCGGCGGTGAACGTACCGTCCTCTTTCATGTCGTTGTCTAATTTGACAATGAACATTCCCTCTGGAAAATTCCAATGTGGTTCGCTGGCTTCCTCATACATGAGCCATAGCGGGGTGGTAATATGGTAGCGGGTATAGCCGGAGTCGGAGATTGTTGTGGACACGTTTATGGTGCGCATGGTGGGGAATGTCTCCGGGTCTGCGCTTAGCGATATTGTCTCCCGTTTCTCTTCAGAACAGGCTACGGTACAAAAAGCCATAACCAGCGCCATAAGTAGCGCCGGAAGTAGTTTCATGCCGTTTGTACTGGCTGCCGTCAATTAGTGATTTGTATTTAATGCAATTATGGTAAATGGCGGTTCAAACCGGTATAATGTTTCCGGTTTTGATTAGCGCAGTTTGTTGCGCCAGAACCATAGCTCGTTGAAGTTTATTCCGAGTGTCACGGTAAAATAATCTTCCTGTACCAGTTTTACAGGTGTGGCGCGGCGGTTGCGGTATTCCAGGCTGAGGTTTATCATAGTCTTTGCCGCAGGCACAGGCAGTCCGAATCCGAGGGTTACGCCGTATTCCTCTATATTGTTGCCTTTGACTGTGATATAGTCGTGGTTATAATATGCGCCGATGCGATAGTTTACACGTTGCAGCCAGCTGCCACGTGGCCGGTTTACGAATTGCAGGCCTACCCCCACACGCCATCTGTCGCTGAATTGCGATGTGGCATCGCCGAAATCGGGTATGTTTGCATATTTCACACCTTTCCAAGGCTGATATGTGAAGTCGACTTCCGCCATAAGCCTTTTTTGCCACTGGTAGCTGATACCGGCTCCCCACAGATCCGGAAATTGTGAGTGGTCTTTCAGACGTAGGTCTGCAAGTGTGTCGGGTTTGGCATCGGAAGTGACGTCGTATTTGATGCCGCGGGAATGTCCGCGCAGGCTTTTTTGCGGTTCGTAAACTACACCGAGAGTCACTTCATGGTCTGTGGCTATGGTAAGGCCATACTGCAGGCCGAGGCGCAGGCTATAGTCGCGCACTTCGGTCTGCCGCTCGAACAGGGAGGTGGATGCCGCCCCAGTATCGGGATTGGTGGCATAGATATAGTCTGAGTTGACAAGCGTGCCGAAGAGGTAGCCGATGTTTACACCGGCCGAGAATCCTTTGAAAGGTTGTACACCCACACCGAGATACAGTTGGTTAAGGTCGCCGTTGCCTTGGTGTGCGGTTTCGCCGTCAACAATTTCATTGCCGAATTTATATCCGACTGATGTTACCGGTATGAGGCCGAGTGATGCCGATATCCATTTCGCAAGCGGAGCCTGGATGGTGATATAGTTCAGACCGCCTGTGAAGTTTTCCCCTTTTTCTCCCCCTTCCTTGGTATTGAGCGTCTTAATGTCCAGACCCATGTCGAAAAGGAATGTCAGAGAGTCCATTGCCGCATAGCTGGCAGGATTCATGAAGTTTATCTCTCTTCCTGAGCGCATGGCATAGCCTACTCCACCCATTGATTTCTGCATGGTGTTTGTCTGATCGGACAATAATCCGTATCCGAAACGTGAATAGGGGGAGATTGTGTTGCTCTCGGCTCTTGCTTCCATATGGGTAAGCGTGGCCAGCGCAATTAGCGCGAATAATATCTTATTTATCTTCATTATACAAGAGGATGCTAAGTAAACCTTTTGTCACAAGGCATTTTTCAAGTATCACGGGAAAGTCCAGGAACTCACTGACCCTTTGCGCCCATCCTCCGGTGAGCACTACGTTGGTGCCCTCGGGAAGGGAGTTGCGGTAATATGCTATTTCACTTACCACACCACGCACGGCTCCAGCACGCATTGCCGTGGCTGTGTCTGTGCCCAGAAGAGGGGTGTCCCCATAGCCCACCACCTGGGGGAGGCGTGCGGTGAAACTATGAAGTGAGCGTAACCGCATGCCTATGCCTGGAGCTATGTTGCCTCCGCGGAAATGGCCGTCTGCGCTTACGAGGTCGTATGTGACAGCTGTGCCCATATCCACCACAAGGGAATTCTCGCCCGGACGCAAACTCCATGCACCCACAGCTGCTGCGATACGGTCTTCACCGAGTGTCTGTGGGGTGGCATAGTCAAGTATGAGGGGGAGGGGCATCTGCCAGTTCACCTCATGGGCTGTCACCCCTTGTGTCCCGAGCCATTGTGCTATACGTTTGCCGTTTCCTGTGACGGAGCAGCATAAGGCTCGTGAAGGATGGAAACGTTCCACGACATGGGAGAGTTGCTCACATGACAAAGCGCTTGCGATTTCTTGGTCTACAAGCGTATTGCCGTCCCAGACGGCGATTTTTGCCGAGCTGTTGCCTTGATCTATGGTTAAATTCAGACCCATAGGTTACTTTACAAAGTGACTTGGGATTGCCTGAGATCAGCCAGACAACCTCATAACGGCTGCAAAATTAGTAAAAAATAATTCTACTATTGCCGGAAGATACTGTTTTTGAACAAAATTACGTTAAAAAATGCTACAATGCCTCAAGTACTTTGACGTATGCCTCGGCAGCCGCTTTGGCATCGGGCAGATTCATAAAACTGTAGTTACCGCAGTCGCGGGGTGTTGCGCCGGGCACTTCCCCCTCAAAACCGGCTATAAATTTCATGGTCTCAAGCATTAGTGGCAGTATGTCGGATGGTTCCAGGCATCCCTGGATGATGAGATAGTTGCCGGTGCAGCATCCCATCGGCCCCCAGTAAACGATTTTTTCTTTCCATAGCTGGTGGTTTCTTAGGAAAGTGGCAGCCAGATGCTCCATCGCATGCAATGCTTCGGGTGACAGAGCTGGTTCGCGGTTCGGCGCGGTCATGCGTATGTCGAATGTAGTGAGGGTGTCTCCTGAGGGAGTGATGTCCCTGCGGCTCACATATATTCCTTTTTGGAGAGTGAGATGGTCTATCTTGAAACTGGGTATTTTTTCCATAAATATAGGTCGTGGGAATTTAGAAGTTAAGAAATGAGAAGTAAGAAGAGTGGGCATCAGCTGAAACGGTGTTATCAAACGGCATGTCATTGTCGCAATGATGGTCCTGACTACCTCCTCGGTTACTTGCCTTCGGTTACCAGTTGCCGGAGGATGGCAAAGGTGCGGGTAGGAGCTATGTTCCAGAAGTCAAGGTACTGGTCAATGTGGTTTTCGGCTCCGGGGGTGTCGCTTACTACACGGATTGCGAGAAATGGCACCTGTTTCAGATGGCATACCTGGGCTATGGCTCCTGACTCCATGTCGCATGCAATGGCTTCGGACTGGGTTGCCAGAAGTGTTTCAAGTTCTTCCGGGGTGCTTATGAAGCGGTCGCCGGAAGCGATGAGGCCGAGTTTTACTCCCGGAGTGTCCTCGTTGATGCCGAAAAATGCGGTAGCGCCGGCAAATCGTTCAGGCAATCCTTGCACTTGCCCGGGAGCGTTTCCCGGACCACACCATACGTCGTGATAAGCGACCTCTTTCCCTATCACTACATCAAGCACGCCGGCTTCTTTGCCTGTGCCTCCTGCTATGCCGGTATTGATGATGGCTGCGGGTTTGTAACGTTCTATCAATGTAAGCGCCCCGACGGCGGCATTGACTTTCCCTATGCCGCATTGCATGGCCACAATGTCGCGTCCGGATATTGTGCCGCGATAAAAAGTGGTGGCATTGACCGTTTCTTCTGAAATGGCATCCATTTCAGCAAGAAGCATCTTCAGTTCTGACCCCATGGCAACTATTATACCTACAGGTGTGACGGTGTGGTTATCTTTATTGGTGTCCATTCAAAACATTTTTCTACTTTTGCACATTATTATTTTTAAAGGCGGCAGTTCCTGCCATTGCCTTTACATATTATAATATATAAGTTAACTCAAACGTTTCAACGATATGTCAAACAAAGGCAATATCCTTATCTCCATTCTTATCCTTATATTAGGAGTGGTGTTCATCTATTTTTTTGACGGTGACCAGCTGCCAAGAAGCATAGTGTTTTTATGCGGTCTGGCTTTTGCCGTGCCGGCGCTTGTGCTGCTTATCGCCACATTCTTTACCGGTAAGAGCAAACACTCTGCCGCCTACCGTGGCATACAGATCGTATGCGGTGTTGGTGGCCTTGGCCTGGGTGCGTGCATCATACTGATGCCTGATATTTTCAGGCCGTTGTTGCTGTATCCTTTTGCCGCATTGCTTTTGATAGGTGGAGCTTTCCAGGTATTCCTGATATCCCATAAACAGCGCCCGGTAGATTATCCGGCATGGATGTATGTAATTCCGATATTGGTGATGATTGCCGGTGTTGCCATGCTTTGCATCACCCCATTGCGGAATGCGGAGAATGAGCGGTGGGCGGTGCTCATAACAGGTATCGCTGCGGTGCTCTATGGAATTAACGGAATATTGGTCACGGTGCAGTCGCGTCGTCTGCCGCCGTTGCATCAGGCGGTATCCGGCAAACAGGTGGCAGAGGCTACCGTCAATACCGGGGATGCGATGCCGGCTGAAATATCTGCACCGGAGACGGGGAGCGTGCCCGAAGCCGATAATCGCCCTGATGCGGATACCGGTGAGCGGTAAAGCGGTTTTTTACCTGGCTACAGGGTCGAATCCGTATCTTTTGCGGATGTACAGGGCTACCAGATCGCAGATGTCATCCATGGACAGCACGGATGAGTCAAGCGTCAGATCATATGAAGCGGCATCACCCCATTTTTTGTCAGTATAAAAATTATAATACGCCGCGCGCATCCTGTCGGTCTTTTCGGCGAGGCTGCGTGCGGCGTTTTTATGCTTTATATCTTCGGCGCGTGCCAGTATGCGCTCTATACGCACTTCCATAGGCGCGTGGACAAAGAGGCTCACCTTTGGTACGTCGTTGTCACGCAGCACATGGTCGGCAGACCTGCCTACAATCACGCATGGCGTGGTGTCGGCGAGGTGTTCCATGACATCGGCAAGGGAGTTGTATATGGAATCTGTCATCATGGCTTCACCATTGTACCACGGTAGCTGGCCGTATCCCATGGAGAAGCCTACAGAACTGCCTATGAGGCGTGGCATGCGTTCATCATTTTTCTCGAATATTTCCCTTGACATGCCTGCCCTGCTTGCGGCTTCCCACAGTAGTTTTTTGTCGTAATATTCTATGTCGAACCGTTCGGCAATCTTGCGGCCGAGTTCACGTCCGCCGCTGCCGAACTGGCGTCCTACTGTTATCACGAACCGCCTGACGGGGGTGTCTGATGATTTGTTCTGGATCATGGGGATAAGGTGTTTTTGTTTTGGCAATTTTCGTTGTGTCGTGTATGGTCAGATTTTCAGGCCGGCTGATGCAAATAACTTTCGGTCATCCTCCATGGCATTGCCTATAGTAGTAAGCATGTCGCCTACGATAGCCCCGTTGGCTCCGCCGCGGAGCATGCGCACAGTGGCGGCGGCGCTCATGCGTGCCCGTCCTCCTGCGAAACGTATGGTCTGTTTCGGTGCCACCAGGCGCATCAGCGCTATTGTGAGTATTACATCGCGCTCGCTGATAAGAGGGGTGTCCTGTAGGGGAGTGCCTTTTATGGGGATGAGCAGGTTGACCGGTATGGATACAGCTCCTGCATCACGGCTTTCGGCAGCCATTTCAAGCCGTTGCATCAATGTCTCGCCCATCCCTATGATGCCCCCGGAGCATACATCCATACCTATCTCCTGTGCTATGCGTATGGTGCGCAGTTTGTCTTCACGGGTATGTGTGGTGCACAAGGTGGGGAAATATGATGCCGAGGTTTCCAGATTGCAATGGTAGCGTCTGACTCCTGCATCGTAAAGCGCCTGCAGTTCCTGGCGGTTCAGAAGACCCATTGATGCACACAGGCCCATGCCGGATATTTCTTGTGAGCGACGGTAAAGGTCGCAGAACCGTCGTATGTCGTTCATCGCTACTTTCCTGCCTGAGCAGACTATTGAGAAACGTTTAACTCCTGCTGTGTCGTTGGCACGGAGGGTGTTGAAGTATTCCTGATCGCTTACAAATTCATATTCACGGCATCCGGTATGATGTCGTGACGCCTGGGCGCACCATTTGCAATCTTCGGTGCACCGTCCGGAACGCCCGTTTACAATGGAACATGTGTCTGCAATGTCTCCATGCAATGTCTGTCTTATATTGTTGGCAGCATCGCATAGTGCTCCGAAAAGTCCGGAATCCCAGTCTGTATTTGCTGCTGCGGCAGCGGTGCCGCTTTCTCCGATTGCTTCGGCGAGCTTCATGCAGAGGTCAACATTGGCAGGTTCCCCCTGCAGTGCCCTCTCTTCAAGCGCGGCAAGGAGTTCCATCCCCTGCAATGATTCGTTATAATATATTGTCATACTGTTTCTGAATTGTCTGCAAATTTAATAAATATCGCATTCCCATCCCAACAAACATATAAAATGAACGGTGTTAAAATTTGGTTTGATTGTCAAAACGTTTTGAATTTCAAGCATGCTTTTGCAATTTGCTTGCGATATTTGCGGGATTGTGTATTTCTGCCAGGTTTGTGCGGTTTTCAAAAATATTCTTGTTACCTTTGCTGCTGTCGGTAAGACTAATCTTTCAGTAATTTATCACAACCAACAGTCATATGCGATTTTCTTTAAGGCAATATGCCGCGGGTGCCGCGATCTTTTCGTGTCTTATGCTTGATGCGGTTCCTGCCAAGCCGGGTGTACACACTATCTTACAGGCAGATGGTACGGCTATAGATGTTGTTATCAGTGGAGATGAGCACGGATGTGCCTATTCCTTGCCTGATGGCACTCCTTTGAGGAGCATGGGAGGCATTATGGAGGCGGGGGATGCGCTCCAGATGCGGCGTGCCCCCGGGGCAAGGGCAAAAGGGCTTTTCCCGGGATGCGATTTCCCGCGCAAAGGCGAGCAAAAAGGGCTGGTGGTTCTTGTGGAATATACGGATGTGAAATTCCAATCCGATTATGATCCTCAGAGCTATTTCAGCCGCATGCTTAATGAAGAAGGGTTCAGTGACAATGGAGCCACCGGGAGTGCCCGCGATTATTTCGTGCAGAATTCCGATGGCTCGTTTTTACCGCATTTCGATGTGTATGGGCCTGTGACTCTCCCGCATCCCCAGGCATATTATGGCGGAAACGGAATGGCACAGATTGACATACGTGCATATGAAATGGCGGTTGATGCATGCGCGGCAATAGACGGTCATGTGGATTTTACGGAATATGACCGTGATGGGAACGGCGTTATAGACAATGTATTCATATTTTATGCAGGACGCGGAGAAGCCTCCGGTGGAGGGGAGAATTGCGTTTGGCCCCATTCGGCAGATATCAGCCAGATATTAGGATCCGGTTCCGATCCGATTATGTATGATGGTGTGCAATTGGATCATTATGCCTGTGCCAATGAAAGGCAGGCTTCAGGGGTAGACGGAATTGGTACATTCGTGCATGAATTCTCGCATGTGATGGGATTGCCGGATCTGTATGCCACCAGTTCAAATTTCGGTGGCAACAGTTCCTTTACTCCGGGAGAATATTCAGTAATGGATCATGGTCCCTATAACAACAACAGCCGTACACCTCCGCATTATTCCGCATTTGAACTGGAGGCTCTCGGCTGGCGTGAACTCAAGATACTGGATTCAGACGGTGGAGTGGTTTTGCCTGACATTGCCGATGGTGGAGGCTGCAAGGTGGTTAATTCCGGCAATGCTGATGAGTATTATATATTCGAATACAGGAGCGGCAAAGGATGGGATGCATATATTCCCGGGCATGGTATGCTTGTATGGCACATACATTATGACCCGGCGGTATGGACAGGAAATGTGGTTAATAACAGCCCTGATCACCAGTATGTGGATCTTATGGAGGCAGATGGCATACAGTCTGTAAGTACGCGGGCGGGCGATCCGTTTCCCGGTACATCAGGAGTAACTTCTTTTACTGATAAAACGACTCCCGCTTTCCGGTTCTGGAATGGCCGTGCGGCAGGTCTTCCTCTGACGGATATAAAAGAAAACAAAGGATATGTCAGTTTTAATTACGGAGTTGGTTCAGAGGCTCCCGACCCAGTAGAGTTGCTTCCGGCTACGGAGGTGTCATATGATACTTTTGTGGCAAACTGGATCGCCCATCCTGACGCTGAGGCGTATTTCATTACCGTGACCCGTGACGGTGCGCTTTTAAGGGATTTCAATCATTTGAATGTAGGGAATGTGGTGTCGTATCGTGTGACAGGATTGGATCCTTCTGTTGAATATGCATATACGGTTTCGGTGCTCACTTCTTACGGTGAGAGCGGGCCGGCTGATCCTAGGATTGTGACGACTGCCATTGAGCCGCTGGAGAATAGGGCTCCTGCGACCTTGGCCGCTACCGGTATTTGTGAAAATGGATTCACCGCGCGGTGGGAGCCGATGGAAGATGCTGCCGCCTATCTTGTCAATGTGTTCAAGAAAAAGGAGCAGGGGCAGCAGTATGATTTCATGGACTTCACCGGTTATCCTGCCACGGTGCCCGATGGGTGGTATTCCTCTTCAAAAGCCACATATATGCTTAAGGGTATGGCAGGTGCGGATGTCCCTTCCTTAAGACTGAGCAATGACGAGGAGTACCTTTTGACTCCGATGTATGCAGACGGGGTACGATCGGTATCGTTCTGGTGCCGTGCATCTGCGGAAATGGAGGGGGCTTTGTCTTTGGAGGCTATTGGCGGGGAGGCTGGTCAAATTCTGCCATTGGCGGAATATGGGCTTCCTACGGTTGCCGGAGGGGAAACTTTTGTATATGGGGATATACCGGAAGGCTATGTGCAGCTGAAGATCACTTTTAATAAATCGCTTTCTGACCGTGGCTCAATAGCTGTTGATGATGTGGCGGTAGGGCATGGCGTATCTTTTGCCCGCACTTTTGCCGAGGGATATCATGAGGCAGATGCCGGATATGATACGGAATTGACGGTAAACGGGCTTGATGAGGGTGAAACATACTATTATACAGTAATAGCCGTCGGGCATGATGGCGTCAGGTCGCTTGAGTCAGATGAAAGGCTGGTAGTTACGTCAGTTTCCGGGTTGGAAGAAATTACAGGTGCCGCAAATGATTTCAAACTCAGCGGGCTGACCTTTACAGCTGGTTCTGTTCCTGCTGATATATATACGATGAGTGGCATCAGGGTATATACCGGGATAAAAGGATCAGTGCTTCTTCCTGGTGCGGGGATATATCTGGTAGAGGTGGCAGGGACGGTTTTCAAGATTGCAGCCTTTGAATGATCTTGATTGACAGATTTGGAATTTAACGAACCAATCTATATCATATGAAAAAGTTTTTATCAGTTTTACTGTTGGGTGTCGCTGCGATGGGCGTATCTGCGCAAACCCAAGGCAGAATTTCTCACCTGATATTCAAGCATCCCGGAAAGACTCCTGCTTCCAAGGTTGCAAAATCTCCGGCGTTTGCGCCTGGGTCTGTCAATCTTATAGGTAATTTCTATGCGTCTGACGACCCTTCGCGTAAGGGCACGGTTGCCAGGATGCCGATGGCTCCGGGGGAGGCGCCCGAAATTCTAGGTGGATATGACATAGACACCTCATGGGGCGGTTTCATGCGCAATGGGAAATACTATGCTACATATCAGTGGGTATTGTCGGAAACCATGGCATATTCCACTGTCAAGGTTTATGATCCGGCGAGCTGGACTGCTACCGCCACAAAGTTCAATATGGATCATGAGCATTCCATCCTGGCTTCAGCGACAGCTTATAATGCGGATGAGGATCTGGTTTATGGCGCATATCTTAGCTTTGACGGTACTACATCAAGATATGATTTCGGAACGGCAGACTATGATGCCGCGCAGCCGGCACATACGGCTATAGCTCCTATAACCGGTTCTCCGTGGAGCGCACTGGCTTTTGATGCCGACGGTACGCTATATGTGATCACTTCTAAAGGTGAGTTCGGCACGGTAGATAAAGCGACCGGCGCTGTGACTGTGACGGGGGCTACCGGTGTCATTTCACAGGCGCTTTCATCGGCGGTCATAGACCCGAAAACCGGAAGGTTTTTCTGGGCGGTGAATAATCCGGAACTTTCAGGTATATATGAAGTAGACAAAACTTCCGGGACTGCGACACTGCTTGCTGAATTTCCGGCAAAAGGCGATTTCGTGGGTGGGCTTTACATAGGCGCCCCCTTGGCGGCAGACAAAGCTCCCGACAAGGTTTCAGACCTTGTGGCAGATTTTCCTGACGGCACGCTAAACGGCACAGTCTCGTTTACTGCACCCGAGGCTAATTTCGATGGGTCTTTGTCTGATGCGACACTTGACTGGACTATACTTGCCAATGGTTCTGTCGCAAAAAGAGGTACGGCTTCATATGGCGAACAGGTATCGGTTGCGGTGGGTGTCTCAATGGCAGCCGACTACAAATTTGAAGTGTATTGTTCCAATGCCGACGGCGACGGCCCGCGTGCCGCAAGGGAAATGTTCGTAGGCAACGGTACTCCTGTGGCTCCGGAGAATGTGACTCTAGTGTATGCCGACGGTAAAATGAGCCTTGCATGGGATGCGGTAGACCAAGTAATAGGCGACAAGGGAAATTTCAATACAGAGGAACTTACATATACTGTGACGCGCTATCCCGATGGCGTGGTAGTGGCAGCAGGAACAAAGGAAACCTCTTTTTCTGAGGTGTTAGATGAACCTGAGACACGTAAGGTGTATTATTATGGCGTAAAAGCGGTGTTCCGTGAGGCAGAGTCGGCACAGACAGATAGCCCCCAGATCCCATTGGGCGCGTTATCGGCTCCATGGGTTACAGATTTCACTGACTATACCCAAGGGTTACGCGACCTGACAGTATATGATGCCAATGGCGACGGGGTCAGCTGGACGCTTATGAGCGGATCTGCTGCTATCAGTGACTATGTACATATGACAACCGCGCTTGAACTTGATGACTGGCTGTTTTCTCCGGGTCTGAAACTCATTGCCGGTGAGACGTATGCTTTTTCTGTATCGGAGCATTGGATGCCCCTGTTCGGTTCTACAGCTTGTCCGGACATAGAGGTCTTCATGGGTAGAAGCGCTACGGCGGAAGGTATGACTGAGGTGCTTATGGAGCGTGTGCCGGCTACGGAGCTGACTACATCGGTACATCGTTTTGTGATTACTCCTGAAGCTACTGGAACCTATTTCTTTGGCGTCCATGCCATCGCCGATAATGGGAATTTTATCTATGTGGATGAGATGAAATTGACGACCGGGGCAATCCCGGCGGCCGTTACAGACCTTGAGGCTGTTCCGGCGGCAGATTGTTCGTATAGCGCCACGATAAAGTTCAAAGCTCCTGCTCTTGACATAGCCGGCCGTCCTCTGGCAGACCTTACAAAAATAGAAATCTATAGGGCGGAGACGATGTTGCGGCACACAATAGATAATCCGGAACCTGGAAAGGAATATGAGTTTGTGGATGACAGCATGTTCTATGGTTCGGGGAATTATATGTGGACGGTGCGTGTATATAATGACAATGGTGAAGGCCTTGAAACTTCGGTGATAGAGTATGTCGGTATACCGGTGCTTTGTGCCCAGCCGCCTTTGCTTACTTCGGAAAATGGCGATACCGGGGAGGTTACTTTTACATGGGATCCCGTATTCAAGAGCCAGGGTGGACGCGATGTAGACCCGTCGTTTGTGACATTCGATGTGATGAACAGAAGCGGATACGTAGCTACTGGGTTGCCGTCTGATACGCGCAGCTACACTTTCCAGGCGGTTCCTGAGGGGAAACAAGGTTTTGTGGCCGGTGTGGTGAATGCCCGCACACAGCCGGGTTCTACCTCTTCAATAGGAAAACTGCTTGCTGTTGGTGCCCCATATTCCCGTTATTTCAATTCATTCTCACTTAGTGGAGAGGAACCTGAGGTAGTGACAGATGCAAGCCGCCTTTATGGGCAATGGATCCAATTTACCGATGGTTCCATGGATGGCATTAATTCATCTGACGGTGACGGTGGTTTCTACGCCATTGCCAATGAAAGCGCCGGTGCCGGAGCCGAACTTTATATCGGTAAGTTTGATTTTTCTCAGATGTCGCATCCTTTGATGCAGTTTGATATGTTCCGTGCGGGAGATTATGACCAGAACGCGATAAAAATACTGGTTGATGAAGGCGACGGGCTTGAGGAATGTGCCACTGTAGTCGCAGCAGACCTTGATGCCGGCAACATGGCATGGGGAACGGCAAAAGTTGATTTGCTGGCATATGCAGGCAAAAAAGTGCATTTGAGGCTTGACGGAAATATCGTCTCTTTCACGGTTCTGGCAATTGACAGGATGAAGATAATGGAACTTCTGGGATGCAATATGACTGCCGGCAAGCTCGTCGCCCCGTCTGTCGTTTATCCAGGCATACCATATCGTGTGACGGCATTTGTGGAAAACAACGGAAGCGATGCCGTGGAGTCGTATGCTGTGGTTCTGAAATGCAACGGAAAGGAGATGGCACGTAAGGATTGTGAAAACCTAGCTTCTGATAATACCGCAGCGGTGACTTTTGAACTTACCCCGGATATATTGTCTGCCGCTAAACTCAACTTCACTATTGAGGTTGTATGCGATGGGGACATGGATCTGTCAGACAATGTGTCGCAGCCGGTGGCTGTAAAAGTAGTGCTCCCTGATTATCCGGTGGTTGACGACCTGTCTGCAGTTGACGAAGGTGAAGGGAAAGTGTCGCTTGCATGGAGCGAACCGGAGCCTGGCCAGGCGGAAGATGTGACTGTCGATTTCGAGGATGCCGAGGCGTTTGCGATTGATTCATATGGAGACTGGACATTTGCCGATGTTGATGGGAAGACCACGCAGACTTTCATGCTGTCGTTTGCAAATGCCGGTATGCCGATGGCATTCACAGTGCATGACAGCAGCTCCAATGAATATGGGTTCTTCAACAGCATGCTTTTGCCGAACAGCGGTATCAAATGCCTTTCATCATGGGGGGCTGCCGACGAAAGCGATGTTGACGACTGGGCTATATCGCCAAGGCTTTCAGGCACGGCACAGACCTTGAAATTCTTTGCCAAGGCTTACGACAATGAGACCAATCCGGAGACAATTGAGGTATTGTATTCCGTTACAGGCAATGATACCGGTGATTTCATCTCACTTGGGAAGGTTGACAAGGTGGATGTAGAATGGACTGAATATAGCTTTGAATTGCCGGAAGGTGCGGTATTCTTCGCCATACGTCGCACCAGTGCGAATGGCTGGGTGCTTCAGATTGACGATGTGTCTTTCAAAGTTGCCGGTAACGGTTCCGATCTGGCACTTATGGGATATAACGTATACCGCAACGGTGTCAAGATCAATGATAGTCCGGTAGAAGACAATACATTCACAGACAATTATGCCGAGGATGGAGCAAACACTTATGTGGTGACAGCCGTTTATGACAAGGGCGAGTCGGCGGCATCTAACGAGGTGTCTTTGCAGGTTTCTTCGCTTGAAATACTGGAGGCTGTCGGGGTTGCTGTTTATGTTGAGACCGGTAAGATCCATGTAGATGGCGCTGAAGGGATGGAGATATCTGTTGCTGATGCGTCAGGACGTGTGTTCTTCTCTGGTATGGCCTCGGCTAAAAATGTGGTGGAGGTTCCTTCGGGAATATATCTTGTGACGGTTGCAGACCAAACTTTGAAGGTGGCTGTGCGTTGACGCCATGATGTCCGGATAAGTCCCGGTGATAGAAAAAAGGCGATGTCCCATATGAGGTACGTCGCCTTTTCTATTGATTTGGGGTGCCAGCCATATGCTTGTGGCCAGGCTTTCGGTGAATTTTTTTAATATAGTGTTTTTTTGTAATTTTGCAGGAAATTGCTACATCTTGAACCGATTTGCAGGGTTTGTCATGTATATCCTATGTTTTCTCCGGATGCTATATATGCCCTGTAGATTATGTGTTTTTTTGAATTTATATCCAAAATCTATATATCATGAGACTTGTGTTTTATTACATTGCTGCGGTGATGTTGTTGCTTGTGTCAGTTCCCGATAGCATGCATGCGATGGGAAATACAATTGTTCTGACGCCGGGAAATTTCTCGGTCGTGGTTCCGGAAGGGGAGTGCCCCCCGGTTCGTCTCGCTGCTGCGGCCCTATGTCGCGATTTCGGAAAAATAACAGGTTTTACACCGGTAATAACCGATGCCGAAGGTGGCTCGTCGGTGGAGCTGGTGGTGGTCAATGATGCCACTGAGGGGAGCGGTGACTTGCTGACAGTGAAAAAAGACCTTGCTGGTTTTGAATCCCACCGTGTATATGCCGATCCGGCAAACGTCCGTATTTATCTTCATGGCAAAGATATGCGTGGTGCAATTTATGCCATATATTCTTTTAGCGAGCAGGTGCTGGGTGTGCCACCTCTGTGGTATTGGTGCGAATGGGTGCCGGATAAGAAAGATAAGATAGAGGTCAATGGCGGCATGGACTATTTCTTCACTTCCCCTGAGGTGCGCTATCGTGCATGGTTTCCAAATGACGAGGACCTTTTTATTCCGTGGCGCAGGAAAAGTGCTGAAAACAATGAGATGTGGCTGGAGACTATGTTGCGTTTGAAATTGAATACAGTAGAGCATACGGCCACGGTGACCACAAAGGGATCTTTGAACGATGAAGCCATGTTGTACAAGAAATATGGTTTGGTTCTTACTTCCCATCACATGGTGGCGCTCAACAACAGTTTCGCCAACTGGGACGCGTATTGGAAGGATGTGCGTCATACCACACCTCCTGCGCTCTCGGTCAAGGATATGAAGTCGCTCAAGGAGTTCTGGCAATATTCCATAGATGCTGTAAAAAAGAGCGGGGTGGAGAATTTGTGGCAGATCGCGTTCAGGGGAAAGACAGACCAACCGTTCTGGTCGGTATTCACAGATGCTCCGGCTACAGATAAGGAGCGTGGGGAGGTAATAAACAGGATGGTAAAGACGCAGTATGACATGATATGCGAGTCAACCGGCGAAGAAAACCCGTTTGTCAGGATGACTTTCTACGATGAGATTTCCTCACTTCTTGCAAAAGGGTATATCAAGCCTCCGACGGCCACCAACATGTTATGGACTTTTGTAGCCGGCAGGCGTGACCATTATCCTTATGATGACATTGTGGCTTGGGAAAACACGGATAACGTGAAACTGGGATATTACATGAATCTCCAGTTTTATTCCACCGGCGCCCATCTCGCGCCGGCTGAAGGTCCTTGGAAAATGGAAGCCAATTACCGGTATGTGCAGGGGAAAGGTCCTTTGACATTCAGTGTGGTTAATGCAGGCAACCTGCGTGAGTTCCTGATGGAGATGAGTGCCAATGCCGCCATGATGTGGGATTCTGATAATTATACTACCGACGGATTCCTGAAACATTTCTGCGCGCAGTATTTCGGGGAGGAGAATGCTGATGGGATAGCCGGCATATACAAGGATTATTACAATGCATATTGGAACCAGAAGAAACCTGATTTCCCCGGAGGTTTTGACAGGCAATATGTTTTCCAGGATCTTCGTCACTCCCAGGTTATAAAACAGATTTACAATACCTGGAACACGTATAAGGATAACCCGCTTACTGAAATCGGATATGAGAGTGTGCCAGGGCGCACTTTCCGAATAGAGGGGGACAACCAGGTTGATGCCATGCTTGACGGGCTTTCGAAGGAAGCTGCGGACTTTGCCTTGGTTGCAGATAAATGTGATGATGCCATAGGTGGCATTCCAGATGGAAAGAAGACGTTCTTCTATGACCATCTGGGGGCATACAGCCATTACATGGCGCACCTCAGCAAAGCGACATATCATTTTGTGCATGCATACAAGCATAAGGAGAGCCGGTTCGTGGATCTGAATACCGCCCTTGAAGAGATGGAGGCCGCAAAGGCCGCTCTGACAGATTCTGAACATGGCGTGTTTGAAGGATGGTATGATACGGACGACAAGTTTGAGATGGACAATCGTATAGAAATGATCCGTAACCTGGTGCCTGATGCAGAAGATCTTACCCTCACCGAGAGGCTTATTGAGAATTATGATTTCGAATACAATCATGATTGCGTGCCAAACCAGCCGGGTAATATCGGCCGTGGCATACCTTGCGGATGGGAGTCGGAAGGTGCGCTGAAAAAGGGTGCGAACGGCCTTGATTCCTTCGGTGTGAATCAGGATGCGAAAAATTTCCATGGCAATAATGTATGCTGGATCAATTCTGTGCCGATGCCTGAACAGTTTGTGCTTTACCAGACGATACCCGCTTCCGAGCTTGAACCGGGAAAATACCGTGTGGCATGCAAGCTATGGGTGGAGGTTGCAAAGAAAACTAGCTGCAGGTTGTTTGCCAACGACAATGTGCAGTATTATGGGACGGAGAATGATTATACTAATCTTTTAACGCCCGGTGAGATAAATACTTATGCCGGATATGCAGGAGGAAATGCCGGTGATGTGGTGCTCAGGGATATGGAGGTGACGGTAGATGTGGGTGATGGGGAGGATTTGACCATCGGTATCAAAACCGGAAATAAAAAGAACAATGGTAGTGTGGCGACTGACAACGCGGGTTGGTTCAAGGTAGACTATTTCAGGATTCATAAAGTCGGTGGGGCTGGAGTTGATGAAGTAAGGGAGACGGCTCCCGTATGCCGCCAAAGCGGCATTTATAATCTGTTCGGACAGTTTGTCAGTGCCGATGCTGGCGACGTAGGCAGTCTTCCGAAGGGTATTTACATTGTCAATGGGGAAAAGGTCGCTGTAAGGTGATTTGACCTGTTGGGATAAGGTGATGCGGAAAAATTGCAAACGCATCACCTTTTTAGTGCCCGGATATCTGATCGGACGCCGTTCCATGTCCAAGTTTCGGGCAGAATAATTTCCAGGTGGAATATCGGTTTGCCAACACACTGTTTTCGCGTAGATTCAATAACGAAGTGCAAAAACAATCGTTCTGAATAGCCCGCTGTTTTTGTGATGATTTTAGGGACTAAATTATTTGGTAATTAGGAAAATATGTCGTAATTTTGCAACGCTTTTCAGAGCGTAGTGCGTCCTGCCGCATCGTAATCCGCTGAGGATTAAATGTGTAGGATGTGCTTATGGCGTATCGGCGGGACTGTTCTCCGGTGCGCTGCAAAGGAAGATTTTTAGAGTTATAAAGTAAATAAATTCACAAAAAGACTAAGATGCCTACTATTCAGCAGTTAGTAAGAAAAGGACGCGAAACCCTTGTGGATAAGAGCAAGTCGCCCGCGTTGGACTCCTGCCCTCAGCGTCGTGGAGTTTGCGTGCGCGTCTACACTACCACACCTAAGAAGCCTAACTCGGCTATGCGTAAAGTTGCGCGTGTGCGCCTCACCAACGGTAAGGAGGTCAACTCCTATATCCCCGGCGAAGGACACAACCTGCAGGAGCACTCAATCGTGCTCGTTCGCGGCGGCCGTGTGAAAGACCTTCCCGGTGTGCGTTACCACATCGTACGCGGTACTCTTGATACTTCCGGTGTCAAGGACCGTACACAGCGCCGCTCCAAATACGGGGCAAAGCGTCCTAAAGCCGGTGCGGCTAAGAAGTAATTCTGAGGAATGTCGATTTGTCTGACCTTCAGACATCTCCTTAGGGTGAAGTAACTAAATAGCACCACGAGAAATCAACCCCACTTTTCCCAAAACACCGTTTTTGATTTCCCGCAGCTGACAACGGTTGAGTAAATGCGCCGGAGGGCGCGTTGAAGAAGACACCAGCCACGACGAAAAAGCAAAAACACATCTTTTCCAACACTCGAAATGAGAAAAGCCAAGCCAAAGAAACGTGTGATCCTTCCCGATCCCGTGTTTCATGACGTGAAAGTGACGAAGTTCGTCAACCACCTTATGTATGACGGTAAAAAGAACACCGCATATACCATCTTCTATACTGCCCTTGAGACTGTGAAGTCCAAAATGCAGAACGAGGAGCGCACTGCCCTTGAAATCTGGAAGAAGGCTCTTGAGAATGTAACTCCCCAGGTGGAGGTGAAATCACGCCGTGTAGGTGGCGCCACTTTCCAGGTGCCGACCGAAATCCGTCCTGACCGCAAAGAGTCAATTTCAATGAAAAACCTGATCAATTACGCCCGTAAACGCGGCGGCAAGACCATGAGCGACAAACTCGCAGCTGAAATCATGGACGCATTCAACGATCAGGGTGGCGCATTCAAGCGTAAGGAAGACATGCACAAGATGGCCGAGGCCAACCGCGCATTCGCACACTTCCGTTTCTAATCATTCATTGAATAACGGATTCAAAGATTTCATAGCAAAATGGCTAAAATAAACGAACAATTAAAATATACGCGTAATATCGGTATCATGGCTCACATTGATGCCGGTAAAACCACCACTTCAGAGCGTATCCTCTTTTATACCGGCCTGACACACAAGCTGGGTGAGGTTCACGACGGTGGCGCCACCATGGACTGGATGGCTCAGGAGCAGGAGCGTGGTATCACTATTACCTCTGCTGCGACCACCGCATTCTGGAATTATGCAGGTGAAAAGTATAAGATCAACCTTATTGACACCCCGGGGCACGTTGACTTTACCGTAGAGGTAGAGCGTTCGCTCCGTGTGCTTGACGGCGCTGTAGCTACATTCTGTGCCGTAGGTGGTGTGGAGCCTCAGTCTGAGACTGTATGGCGCCAAGCCGACAAGTATAATGTGCCCCGTATAGGTTATGTGAACAAAATGGACCGCTCAGGCGCGAACTTCTTTGAAGTAGTACGCCAGCTAAAGGATGTGCTCGGTGCAAATCCTTGTCCTATCCAGATACCTATCGGTGCAGAGGAAACTTTCAAAGGTGTGGTAGACCTTATCACAATGAAAGCGATTTTCTGGCATGACGAGACACAGGGCGCTGAATATTCCGTAGAGGAAATCCCCGCCAACCTTCAGGCAGAAGCTGAGGAGTGGCGCGACAAAATGCTTGAAAAAATAGCTGAATATGACGATGCCCTCATGGAGAAGTACTTCGACGATCCTTCTACTATTACAGAAGACGAGATCCGTCGTGCCCTCCGTGCCGCAACACTGAAGATGGACATCGTGCCCATGATCTGCGGTTCATCGTTCAAGAACAAAGGCGTACAGTGCCTGCTTGACGATGTTTGCGCATATCTTCCCAGCCCTCTTGATGCAGGTGCGATCCAGGGACATGCCGTAGGTGACCCCGACAAGGTGGAGACCCGCGAGCCATCTCCCGAAGCTCCTATGTGTGCTCTCGCATTCAAGATCGCGACAGACCCGTATGTCGGCCGACTCACATTCTTCCGCGTTTATTCCGGCGATGTTGTTGCCGGTTCATATGTGCTCAACTCGCGCAGCGACAAGAAAGAGCGTGTTTCGCGTCTTTTCCAGATGCACTCCAACAAGCAGAACCCTATGGAGAAGATCGGTTGCGGCGATATAGGTGCAGGCGTCGGTTTCAAGGATATCCGTACTGGCGACACCCTTTGCGACGAGAACGCTCCTATCGTGCTTGAGGCAATGGACTTCCCCGATCCCGTTATCGGTATCGCTGTTGAGCCCAAGACCCAGAAAGACCTTGACAAACTCGGCGTCGGTCTCCAGAAACTTGCAGAGGAGGATCCCACTTTCCGTGTGGCAACAAATGAGGAGACAGGCCAGACCGTTATTTCAGGTATGGGTGAGCTTCATCTTGATATCATCATTGACCGTCTGAAACGCGAATTCAAAGTAGAGTGCAACCAGGGCCGTCCCCAGGTTACCTACAAAGAGGCTATCACCAAGCCGGTTGAACTCCGTGAGGTGTTCAAGAAGCAGACTGGTGGCCGTGGTAAGTTCGCAGACATCATCGTGCGCATGGAGCCGGTTGACGAAGGTTTTGACGGCAGCCTCCAGTTTGTAGACGAGGTGAAGGGCGGTAATATTCCCAAGGAATTCATCCCTGCCATCCAGAAAGGTTTCGCAAATGCGATGAAGAACGGTGTGCTTGCCGGTTATCCCGTAGAAAAACTGAAAGTGACCGTGATTGACGGTTCTTTCCACCCGGTGGACTCCGACCAGCTCTCGTTTGAGCTTTGTGCTATCCAGGCCTTCAAGAAGGGTTCGGAAAAGGCAGGTCCGGTGCTTATGGAACCTATTATGAAGATTGAGGTGGTTACCCCCGAAGAAAGCATGGGCGACGTTATCTCCGACCTTAACAAGCGTCGTGGCCAGGTAGAGGGTATGGAAACATCCCGCAGTGGCGCGCGTGTCGTAAAGGCACAGGCTCCCCTTGCAGAAATGTTCGGTTATGTAACAGCCCTCCGTACAATCACATCTGGTCGCGCAACTTCCACGATGACATTCTCGCACTATGCTGAGGTTTCCTCATCAATTGCCAAGAATGTGCTCACAGAGTGCCAGGGCCGCGTTGACCTTGTAAAGTAATATAAGCCGCTCCGACTTATTGAACAATAAAAAGATAGAACACAATATGAGCCAGAAAATTAGAATCAAACTGAAATCTTACGACCACAATCTCGTAGACAAGTCTGCCGAGAAGATCGTAAAGACAGTAAAGGCTACCGGTGCGGTTATCAGCGGTCCAATTCCCCTGCCCACCCACAAGCGTATCTTCACCGTGAACCGTTCGACTTTCGTTAACAAGAAGAGCCGCGAACAGTTCCAGCTTTCATCTTTCAAGCGCCTGATTGACATCTATAACTCCACCGCAAAGACTGTGGACGCGCTGATGAAACTTGAGCTTCCTTCAGGTGTTGAGGTTGAGATCAAGGTGTGATGCCCTCTTTCAAGAGATGAAAACATCAAGTGTGACGATACATACTCATAAACAATAATAAAAGCGTCGAAGACCCCTGCGGGAGAGACGAACTTCCCCGCAGGGAGTCGCAGATGCGAATGAAATATTTTAACTAACTACAGAAATGCCAGGATTATTAGGAAAGAAAATCGGAATGACATCCG
>CANRWW010000011.1 GCA_947643665.1 uncultured Porphyromonadaceae bacterium
TTAACATTTCAGCTCTCGAATTTTAACAAATGCACCGGAATTTCGGCTTGACCCGAAAAAGCGACCATATTGTCATGCGGTTGTATCCGGGCGTGCATTTCCGGAGGTTGCCTCGGCAGCATTAATGGCTGCCTGTCTGGATGAAGCGAGGGAATTGACCGGCATAGGTATTTTCACCCAAAGCGCATTGGGCACAAGACGCCACAACCCCACAAGCATGTTCCATCTCCAGTCTACAACCGCGACCCTCGCCCTGCGTCGCATGGCACGGAGTATGCGTGGCACGGCATAAGGCAGCTGCATTATCATCGGATAATTCTGGCCGGCATCAAGCAGAGGGGTGCGTATCCATCCCGGTCTTATATCTGTAAAGCGTATGTCCAACTTCTGGATGGTCGCGAGCTGATCCAAGGCACGCAGGTATGTCTGCTGGAATTTCTTGGATGCGGAGTATGCCGCTATATGTCCGAGACCGTTTGTACCCGCCACCGAAGTTATGGCAGCAATCTGCCCGGTGCCGCCGCACTTGTCACGGAAATAACGGAAAGCAGCATCTACCATACGTGTGAAACCCACGACATTTGTCTGCATCGTAGCGATCTCCTTTGATGGCAAAAGAGCATCATTCTCATATCCGATGCCGGATATATGGAAATACACATCCATACCACCCATTTTTTTGATGAGTGAACGCATGCGGTCCGGGGCATCATCCTTGGTAATATCAATATGTTCCCACTTCACATTTCCGGGGTATTTTGCGACAAGATTTTTCATTACCTCATCCTTACGCCCGGCAATCCCTATTGTATGTCCTTCGGCAGCAAGCCGTTCCGCCACGGCAAGGCCGATTCCGGAAGTTGCGCCCATTATAAATATCCGTCTCATAATCAAGAAATTACATTTACAAACACAGATCTTGCATATAAAGAAAACGCAACAGCCGCCACGGTTGTTGCGTTTCCATTATTAAAAAACCCAAACTAATAAAAATCTTTTTTCAATACTTTACGTATTGTCTGGAATCATCCGATGCATTCAACGGCGCACAAAACGAAGAGTAGCAGACGCCCCTTCGGAAACGGCACGTGCAATGTAAATGCCGGGCGCAAGTGCGGCAGTGGAAACAGTAGAGGCGCCATGTCCGTTATACGACGCACATACGATGCCATCGGTAGAATAAACATCCATGCTCCACACGGCATCGGTACCCAATACGGAAAGAATGCCGTCAGCAGCAACTGTCATGCCTAGACCGGACCCACCTGCAATCGATGGCAAACCTGCACCAGGATTTTCAGCACCCACCTGGTCAATACAAGCATAAGCGGGGGCATATGCCTGCTTTGTACTCTCGCGGTCAATACGGAGGCGGTGTACTTTACCGAGTGGGGTCAGATCCACATACTTCCATTCCGAGAGTACGTAAGGTTCTTCCTCGCTGAAGTCAATGAGCATTACTTCCACTTTGCCAAGAACCTCGTTTTCCTCATTCAACCCCTGTATGACGAGCTTATAGTAATCCTTGTCCTCATGTGTGAACTGGGGGCAGAACCCGTCGCCGTTGAGTGCCGAATTTACCAGATATGCCGAATTTGTGACATACATTCCAGGTACGGTCAAACCCTCCTCGGCATGCGTCACATAAATGCGGGTATCGGCGTAATCCATGAAAGTCACACCATAGTTCGCGGTATCCTCGGCACCGCCTCCCACGACGTTGCGATGCTGGTGTTGCAGACCCTCAAATATCGTAGAAGTCTCGTTGGCGAACGAGTATCCGCACCAATAATTGTATTCCGGCATATATGAATTTGTGAAGTGGAATGAGCCGCTGAAAAACGCATCAAAAGCCCCCGGATCCTCAACCAGATTGTCGCCCGGCCATGCAGACTCCTTCTCAAGCGGCAGATCATCGAACGTAGCCACTGAAAGTTCATTTGCGTTTACAAAAACATTGGCTTTATCTGTCACAGTCTGGCCGTCGGCAGAAGTGACGAACAGGCGGTATGCCTCAGGCACTGTAGCTGTCACCGCCAGCGTGGATCCAGTGCCGACCTCTTCCCCTTTGCTTGTCACCCAGCGGTAGGTATAAGGTTCCTCGCCACCGGCAACGTAGGCATCAATAACGATGGCCTGTCCGGCCTGATACAACGGCAGGTCACGGTTGTCCCCATTATCCCAGTCAAGCATCACCATCAGCGGATCGGCAGCCTGGGCACCTAGTGAAACCGCGCATGCGGCACAAAACAGAGTAAAAATTTTCTTCATAATTATGTATGTATTGAAACAATTGATATTTCAGTCCTGTATGGTACATGTCTGGGCACCACATAAGATACGGATTGCAGGCGGAAACACACCGGAGTTAACCGTGGTTTCCGCCTGCAATCAATATCAGTTCGGGTCAATATAAGCTGTTGCCTGCACGTGCCTGTATGATGCAAGGCACAGTGTAGATTAGCAGCTGTCTTAATCCTCGAAGACAAACTGTAGGTCTGGATATGGCTACTTGCACCAGCCACAAACAGATGGAAACCATTCCGACATACGGAACATGGTCCGCGACGATACAGGCAGGTATTCTGACTCGTCTCATCTCCGGTTTCATGCCTTCCCAAAGCACAAGGCTTCAGTGACACGCTGCCAAAAACAGCAAGAGCAACCTGAGCGGCACACCGATCCGAAACGGGATGTATGCCTGAGACACACAGCAGCGGGACTGTCAGGGATTCTCACCCTGTTCCCTTTTAAAGCCTCGGCCATGGTAACACAACTCCGGCTCACCTGTTGTCGGTGCAAAATTACTAAAAAAAGTATATCCGGCAAATGCGGGATATACTTTTTAGCATCAAATATTCCTGATACAAATTCAATATTTCAGCAAGGAGGTAACCTCAGCGTCAGCGGGGAGATTGGCGCGGCCGTTGAGGGAGGTAAGCTCTATGATGAAGTTTATGTAAATCTTCTTCGGGTTCATGCTTTTCACGAGATTATAGGCTGCGGCCATAGTGCCGCCTGTGGCGAGCACATCGTCGTGGAGCACTACAATATCATCCTCGGTAATCGCATCGCGGTGTATCTCAATGGTATCTTTGCCATACTCCTTGTCGTATGTGGCCTTAAGGGTATCTGCAGGCAGTTTGCCCGGTTTACGCACCGGTACAAATCCTGCGCCTAACTCAAAAGCAAGTATTGAGCCGCCGATAAAACCACGCGATTCTATACCCACTACTTTTGTGACACCCTTGTCGCGGTAAAGCTGGGAAAGATCCCATCCGATTATATGGAGGGCACGAGGATCTTTGAAAGCTGTGGTAAGATCCTTGAAGAGCACACCCTGCTGCGGGAAATCCTGCACATCGCGGATCTTTGATTTTACATATTCCATTTTCAGTAGTTTTGTTCTTTATGTTGTTTCGTGAATAATCTTTTGAGGATTCACTAATTACGAATGTTCCACGTGAAACATTCAGGAATCGTTTCACCTTCCGCACTTAAGAAGAAGGATGCTTATATCCGCAGGAGAAACCCCCGGAATACGGGAAGCCTGTGCCACTGTGGCTGGACGTATACGTTGCAATTTCTGACGAGCTTCCGTTGACAGCGATTTTATCTCTACATAATCGAAACGGTCACCAAGTTTTATAGCCTCAAGGCGCCTGAGCTTACCGGCGATCATATCTTCCCTCTTGATATAACCTTCATATTTCAGAAGTATCTCCGCAGCTTCAACAATCTCCCCACGACGGTCTGCCGGAAGAGCTTCAATCTGCCCCCTCAATGCCGGCAACACCTCTGAAAGCATACCTATTGTCAACTGCGGACGTAGAACAAGAGCTTTCAGTTTGCACCCCTCCTTGACCGGAGAAAGTTCAAACGGGGTTCCTCCCCACCCTTTCGAACCGTTAAGGACGGCAAAAGCATTGTTTACGTCAGCAACCCTCACAGAATATGAGCAAATGAATTCCATCAGACCATCACGAAGACGGCGTTTCTCTTCAAGGAGACGGAAACGCTCTTCGGTAGCCAGACCCATGCGGTATGCCTTTTCCGTAAGGCGCATGTCCGCGTCGTCCTGACGAAGCAAGATGCGATATTCGGCACGCGATGTGAACATGCGGTATGGCTCGTCCACACCTTTGGTCACAAGATCGTCTATAAGCACGCCTATATACGCCTCGTCCCTGCCAAGCAGAAGATGGCCGTCAAGCCCAAGCGCATTCACGGCAGCATTGGCACCGGCAACCAGCCCCTGCCCCGCAGCCTCCTCATATCCGGTAGTCCCGTTTATCTGCCCGGCAAAGAAAAGATCCGACACAAGTTTTGTCTCAAGCGTATGCCGTAATTGCGTAGGATCGAAGAAATCGTATTCTATCGCATATCCCGGCCGGTATATCTGCACGTCAGCAAGCGCGGGTATGGTCTTAAGGGCCTCAAGTTGAATATCCAGAGGCAGCGATGAAGAAAAACCGTTCAGGTAATATTCCTGCGTATCCTCACCCTCCGGCTCAAGAAATAACTGATGTTCATTCTTGTCGGCAAAGGTCACGATCTTCGTCTCTATGGACGGGCAGTATCTCGGCCCTATACTCTGTATCTGCCCGTTATAAAGCGGGGAGTCCGGCAATCCGCGCCGAAGCACATCGTGGGTCCGTTCATTTGTATACACCGTAAAACAACGGCGCTGACGTAATTCCCTTCCAACTCCGGGCAAGTATGAAAAATGATGGGAATCTTCTTCGATTTCCTGCGGCACAGCCAGATCCCAATGCACGGAACGTCCGTCTATACGCACAGGAGTACCGGTTTTCATCCGGTCGGCAATGAATCCCATCGCCTTTAGCTGCCCGGTTATTCCATAAGACGCCGGTTCAGATATGCGGCCTCCCTCCACCATAGTGCGACCTACATGCATCAGGCCATTGAGAAAGGTGCCGTTTGTAAGCACGACAGAACGCGCCCGGAATGTGGCTCCTAACGCAGTTTTAAGCCCTGCCACACGCTTGTTTGATGGCCGGGCGGGTGTTCCCCCATCCGTTGACGAAGAGGCTGACGAGCGTTTCCCTGCAGCATCTTCAAACAACAGCTCTGTCACCGTATCCTGCCATAGCGACAGGTTCGGGGTATTCTCAAGTATGTTACGCCAGATGGCAGAAAAACGCATGCGGTCTGCCTGCGCGCGCGGGCTCCACATGGCAGGGCCTTTAGAGCGGTTCAACATCCTGAACTGTATGGCACTCCTGTCGGTCACGATCCCCATATGCCCTCCCAAAGCGTCTATCTCGCGCACAATCTGACCTTTCGCAATGCCACCTACGGCAGGATTGCAACTCATCTGTGCGATCTTGTTCAGATCCATCGTGATCAGAAGTGTGGATGCCCCAAGACGTGCCGAAGCCGCAGCGGCCTCGCAACCGGCATGGCCGGCTCCCACAACAATCACATCATAGTCAAATCTCATTTCTGAAATGTATTATTCTGAATGGCCCTGTAGATATCAAGTGCCATATCTTCATTCTTTTCCATTATTTCCCGTTCTCCTGGGCCTTTGTCGTTTATCCCACAAAGGTGAAGCACCCCATGGATAATAACGCGCAACAATTCATTGTCATAACTGCAACCCTGAAGCTCGGCGTTAGTCTTTACCGTATCAAGCGATATGACCATGTCGCCACGCAACAGCTTGCCGCGACAGTCGTCAAAGGTTATTATATCCGTGTAATAATCATGTTGGAGAAACTCACGGTTAACACGCAGTATCTCCTCATCGTCGCAAAACATGTAAGTAAGCGAACCTACAATACGGCCATAACGCTCTGCCACGGCCATTATCCAACGTGCCAGCAAATTATAGTCCAACACCGGCAACTCCACGCCTTTTGGGAGCCATTGAATCCTTTCATCCATAACCCTGCAAAGATAATAAAAAACTATCAGCCGAAAAAGATGTACGCCGCCAATACTCCCGCCACAGAGCCGGCTACATCAGCCAGCAATGCATATCCTACAGCGTAACGGGTCTTCCTCACCCCGACCGAGCCAAAGTAAACAGCTAATACATAGAACATTGTATCTGTACTACCTTGAATTGCGGCGCTGACGCGGCTTACAAACGCATCAGGTCCGTGAGCAGCCATCAGATCTATCATCATACCACGCGAGCCGCTTCCGCTAAGAGGCTTCATAAGTGCCGTGGGCAATGCCTCCACCCATCCTGTATCAAGCCCGCAGAAAGCCACTGCCGAAGTAGTCCACTGCGTGAGATATGTCATGGCTCCAGAAGCCCGGAACATGCCAATAGCCACAAGTATAGCTACAAGATAAGGTATGATCGTGACAGCTGTCTTGAATCCGTCGCGCGCACCTTCGATAAATGTCTCATACATGTTGATACGCTTACGCAAACCTGCACAAAGAAACATTATTATAACGCTGAACAGCAAAAAGTTGGCTATAAAACCGGAATACCGTTCTACGCGGGCGCCATCCATACCGGCAAACAGCCATACAATAAATGCAATTATACCTCCCATCCCTACCAGCCAACCGAGAAGCACAGGATCGGCAAGTCTTATACGCTGTTTCAGGCAGAGAGCCACAATACCAACGAACGTTGAGATAAAAGTTGCAAGAAGAATAGGAAGAAAAATATCTGTCGGATTCACGGCACCGGCCTGGGCACGATACATCATTATGCTTATTGGTATGAAGCATAGTCCGGAAGCATTCAATATCAGAAACATTATCATGGCATCCGTAGCGGTGCCTTTCTGTTTGTTCAGGCTCTGAAGTTCCTGCATGGCTTTCAGTCCTAGAGGAGTTGCGGCATTGTCAAGGCCGAGCATATTGGCCGACACGTTCATAAAAATCGAACCCATGGCAGGGTGCCCTTTAGGTATTCCTGGAAACAACCGTGTGAAAAGCGGGGCGATCATCTTTCCGAAAAAATTTATTACGCCTGCACGTTCACCTATTTTCATAAGGCCAAGCCACAGCGAAAGGATACCGGTAAGCCCCAGAGAAATCTCAAAAGCAGTAGCTGCGGAACCGAAAGAGGCTGTCATTATATCAGACCATACCTGAAGATCCCCGAAAACTACAGAACGAAACAATGCCATGGCGAATGCCACTATGAAAAATGCAATCCAAATATAATTAAGTACCACTTTAATTCGAATTAACAATATTTTACATTAGCGTTTTTTTACGCGAAACTGCGCTCGAAACGAAATCCGCGCATATATTGCTGAGATACAACAATCTAACACCCAAAACAAGTGCTTTTAAAGCCTTGAGAATTAAAAATTCAAAATTGCGGGTATAACCGTACATGAAAAACAGCTTTATTCCGACGATTCAGAAGTGAAGTTTGGATCATCCGCAACTTCCGCATCCCCAAGAAGAACTTTTGTGGAAGCACCATCCAAAGAGTAAAGACAGGAAGCGATATTCAATGATTGCGGAGCCACTCCCGAACGTACATCCCATAAACCACAAAGAAGATCGAAAAGAAGATCATTCGAAAAAGGACGGTTTGAATTTTTTGACATAGCGGACGCTACATCGGGATGCTTCATTACATAATCATCCGAAAGCACCACAGCCAAAGGTATACGCAATTTCCCGAAACCATCGAATACAGGTGAACGGCGCCTGTCCGGCAGATCAGCGTGGTCAGAGCAGTAAACCATCCACTGAAGATTTAGCTTTGACGATGCTGAATCATATATGTCGCCAAGCACACTATCGGTATAGCGGAGCGAATTGCGGTATGCCGCCACATATCCGTCGGAATCATCACCCTGCGGTTTGAAATATTCTTCAGAAGCAGGATAACGATTGGAATATGTAAAATGCGAACCGATAAGATGGAACACAACCAGTTTGTCAGCCACAGGATCCACCTCTTCCAGAAAACGGGGCAGTTCCCCGTCGTAGCTGCGACGGTTAAGCGTCTGCGATGTCCAGCTTGCACGGTCCGCAGTCTCCGCAATAAGGGTTACCGGAGTATCATTGGCACCGATATGCCCTTGATTTGAAAACCAATACACTTTCATGCCGAGCTTTTTGGCAACATCAACTATGGATACCGACTCTACAAAATTTTTACTGTTATACTGGTTCATCTCAGTCAATGCCCTTGTCAGGGTCGGCACAGTCTGGAAATGACACGAATATGCGTGCGGAAACAATACCGCCTTACTCCCACGCGCCATACGCGAAAGCCATGGGGTGGTACCTTCATCCGACGGGCGCCAGGTAAAAGACTCCATATAGTCGCGCGATGCAGACTCGCCGATGACAAGAATATACGTGCGTCCCTGCATCATCGCCCCGCCAGCCATACCACTCCCCTCCCCTACCGGATTGAAAATGCTTGATTCAATTTCCAGACTCTCTCTCCGTTTACGGCATGCCGCCGCATATCCGGCACACTCACGGGCGTGCTCCTGATCCTCGAAATAAAGCCTTGGCAGACCCGAACGCCTGAATGGTGACCTCGGCCCGTGGAACATCATCCACCCAATACCGGCACAATATACTACCAAACCCAATTTGCGGCTCCAGTTAAGGTTTACTACCGGCACGGAATCCAAAAGATTCCAATAGAACCAAACCATGAGCAGCACGATAAACCCGATAAGGATACTTATTACCACCCATCGGGGAAAAGACCGTATGAATTCAAGAACCTCGTTCGCATCCGTATCAAGCACGAGCTTCAATCCATCATGGTCCACAGAGGCATGGTAAACGGCAAAATAAGAAACCTGAAAAGCTGCAAGCACGATAAGCGGCATCTCTACCGCTGCAAGCGAACTCCCTATCAAAGCATTCCAGTGGGGAAAAATAGCGGAAAGAGACATATAACCGCCGGCGAGCAGTCCGAAAAGATAAAGCCCGAAAGCAAAATCCATACGATTGTCAATCTCTGTAGTTTTACGCCGGTTTGCCACATAGTCAAGAAAAGGAAATATGAGCATCCACATCACCGACACTCCGGCTATCATAGTCAGGTTAAGGTTCCACCTCACCTCCCCCGCAATGGCAAACGGAAGAACGGTAAGCAACGACGCTATCCCGAAACGTGTAAGCTGCTGCCCTTTGGCACTGCGGGACAAACCTTTGGACAGAATCCTGTAAAGGAATGTCACCAAACCGAAGATTGCCACCGAGGCAAGCAAATATACTATATAAACCATATGCGAAATTGACTTATTTATGCAAAGTTACTTAAAATGCCGCCGTTATGACAAGCTAACAAAAAAATAATCAGTAAATTTGCATAATATTTGACACACAAATGCGTACAATTTCATTTTTACTACTGAATCTGGTTTGTTTCCTTGCCGCCGCACAGGGCAAATTCCACACCGAAACGGCTCCCGCAGCAACATCTGCGGTAAATGTCTGCGACACCACAATAATAAGCTCCCCCGATGCACCGGCACCAGATGACATTTACGAAGACGAAAGCGTAGTCATAAAACAAACCGGAGAAGACAACACGATAATGATTTCTCCATCCGAGTTTCCCGACTGGCTTGTATCGGAAAACATCGGAAAACAACTTACACACCTAGGCGATACGTCGCACGATGCCGGTATAGTGGAATTTGCCGTACCGGCAGGCATATTTGCCGTATCGGCGCTGTTTGTGCGTACACCATGGCTCGTGCACTGGCGCGAAGAGGTACAGAAACATGTGTCACAGCACGGCAAAAATAAGACCGCCGTAGACGACTGGATACAATATAGTCCGATGGTCGCAGCCTACGCATTGCATTTCTGCGGAATGAAAGGACAGCACAATCTGCTTGACCGCACCATATTGCTCGCCATGAGCTATGCAACATTCGGCATAGTCAACAGCGCCATGAAATTCGCTTTCAAAGAGAAACGTCCGGACAGCAATGCCCGCAATTCCTTCCCTTCCGGTCATACCGGCACCACATTCATGGGTGCGGAATATTTACGCCGCGAATACTGGAACACAAACAAATGGGTAGCAATGTCGGGATATGTTGTGGGAGCGGCTGTAGCCTACCTTCGCATACATAATGACCGCCATTGGATCAATGACGTCGTGGGAGGAGCCGCTTTAGGCTACCTCTCCACAACTTTCGCCTACTGGATATACCCTAAAATATTCCATAAACGAGTGCGCATGCATCGCGATGTGCTGCTTCAGCGCATCGCGCCGGTACCCGAGAAGGGTACCGCAAGCCTTACCTGGACAGCATCTCCATTCGTAGCCAACGGCTCCTATGGTGTTTCTGCCAATATCGTTTTCTGATCTCCCAATCAAAAATCCATACAATGAGCATCCGGCAAAAAATAATAATAAACGAGAACTACAGCACTGTCAAACCCCTGATAGAAGCTGTGACAAGACACGGACAGCCGGCAGGTGCAGAAGTCGTATATAAAGGGAGGCGCAACACCCTTTTTTACATATCACCGGGAAAGGATGCCGGAGGTGGCGCAAGCAACAATCTCAAATTTCCGGTAAATGTAAAGGCTTTCAGAGTGCCGCCGTTTCCAAACGGCTATGTGTACCGCACATTCCGGCCAAGCAAGGCCAAACGCTCATATATCAACGCCTGCAAACTTATAGAATTAGGATTCCACACCCCTACACCGCTAGGATACAGCGAGGTACACACCGGATGGAAGCTCCGCGGAAACACCGGGATATGGCCAAAGATGACACGCAGTTTCTATTTCTGCGAGCAACTGCCCTACCCCAATATCAGAGCGTGGGAAGACTTTCCGGACACAGACAGGCTTCTTGAAGCCCTAGGCACGGAAATAGCGCGTATCCACGCCGCGGGAATATGGTTCCACGACTTCTCGCCAGGCAACATACTGCTCAACCTGAATGAAGCCGGAGAATATGAATTTTATTATGTGGACCTTAACAGGATGGAATTCGGCGTGCATGATCCGTCAAAGCTGATGCAGATGTTCAAATCCATATCATGGCACGACGAGTGGATAGGGCGTCTCGGAAAAGCCTATGCCATAGCTTGCGGCAAGGATCCTGAGGCAATATCCCGGCAGGCACGCGAAACCGCATGCCTGTGGAGGGAAAAACATGGCCGTAAGGAACGGTTAAAACATCTGATAGGCAAATGACTGCTTACCGGTTTCAATATTTGAAACTGGAGCCGCCAAGGAACTCACGCAAAAGGCTTGTTGGTGGCACACCACGGTCACCGATCTGCTTGAAATAGCTCAGGAACCGCCGCAGACGGTAAGCCTCGGCATATTCCGGCACATCATTGGGCACATCACGCAATATCGCCTCGCCGTAATCTTTCATTACCCCAAGCTCAAACAACAATGAAGAGTTGAATGTGCTGTCGGCATTTTCCTGGAACGGGAATATCCACTTCTCTTCACCGCGACGCACACTGGGCCAGCGGCGGATGGTTTCCACAGCAGACGTGCCACGATATTTGTAATCGCGGATTATGCGCCTCAACAGGCGGTTGTCAGTAGTCGGAATCCAATTGTGGTCATCTATTGACAAAGTGGTCAGGGCCGAGACATATACACGGTACTTCATACGCTCCTCTATGGCGGAAGTAAGCTCCGGATTCAACCCGTGTATACCCTCTATAAGCAGTATGGAATTATCATCAAGACGCATTTTATCGCCTTTATACATCCGGCGCCCCATCTCGAAATTATAAGTCGGCAAAGCCACCTCCTCACCTCTCAGAAGCGCGTTAAGGTCGGCATTGAACTGTTCGAGGTCAAGAGCATAAAGCGACTCGAAGTCATAGTCACCGGTTTCGTCGCGGGGAGTCACATCCCTGTTTACAAAATAATTGTCAAGCGATATTATCCTCGGCGAAAGCAGATTAGTCATAAGATATATGCCAAGCCGTTTGGTCGTGGTGGTCTTTCCTGAGGATGACGGCCCTGCAATAAGCACAATCCTGGCTCCCCCTTTATGGTACCGTGATGTGATTTCATCGGCTATAGCGGCAATCTTCTTGTCATGCAGAGCCTCGGCTACATTGATGAGATCCGCCGAACGGTTCTGTTCCACAGCCTTGTTAAGCTGGCCGACATTGCGGATCCCCAACACGTCATTGAAATGCAGATAATCTATGTAGGCATCATACATTTTCTCCTGAGGTACAGGTACAGACGGCACAGACGGATTTGCTTTGTCAAAAGCCAAAAGGAGGAATCCCTCTTTGTATGGGACGAGATCAAACACATCAATGCTCCCCGTATACGGGGCAAGGGCACCATAAAAACTGTCCACCACACCGTCAAGACGGTAATATGTCGTATAAAGTTCACGTATTGTTTCAAGAAGCTCCACTTTGTCATTAAGCCCCTCTTCCCGAAAACGTCCGATAATATCAACAGTCAGTCTCTCTTTCCTCTCAAACGGCACGTTTCTGGATACCAGAGAGCGCATCGCTTCTTTCAAACGCATTACAACCTCCGGCATCCTATCGGCAGGGAGATTAACCCTCCCCTCAAACAGACGGCAGTAATAGCCTCCAGAAATAGAATGCTCAATGCGCAGGCGTAAACCTGGATATTCGTGAGCCACAGCGCAATATAACATCATACACAGCGAGCGCACATACACCCTCTGGCCGGAACGCGACCCAACAGACAGGAATTCCACCTGTTTCGGACCGAATACCTGGTATTGCATCGGCTCTGTCTTGTTATTTACATGCGCGCATACAGGCCTCATACCTCCAAGCCTGGGAGCAAGCATCGCAGCAAGCTCACCGAGGGTCTCACCCCCTTTTATAGGTATATACTCACCTATGTTCTTACAGTATATTTTCAACGTCGCACTCATGGAATAGATTGGAATTAAACTGGTTAATAATCAAGGATTGCTTACCGCAAACTGTTTCATAAATTGCTTTTCATGTACACCCAACGACTCTAGCGCACGGTTCATCGCCTCGCAGAAATAATAGCCGGAAGAGACATTCAAGCTGACACGGGCCACATTCTCTTTCATACGATTGTATTCCTCGTCTGACAAAGCCCTGAGCCTGGGAGCTATATCGGCAAGCGAACTTATGGTAAATCCTATCCCCTGCTCCTCTACAAAAGAGGCAAGGCCGGCATGCTTCCATATTATCACGGGCACCCCGCAGCGGATATACAGCGATGCCTTGTGAGGATTGTTATATCGCAGGTATTCTCCCCACGGACCGTTGCACCCGTTTATGGCATTTCCATCCCAAACAAGACCGAAATCACCATCAGGATGGCGTATCATCATGCTTGAGGGCACGAAACCGCGCAATTTGAACCGTGATGCACCTGCAGCCTGTGTCAGATCAAAGTTGTTTCCGAAAACAACCACCTTGTAACCGTCAATCACCGTTCCCCAATCGTATAAAAACTGGTTCCGGCGACGGCTAACGCCTCCGGCGAACATAACCGTATATTTTTCATCTGAAGACACAGACGGCTCCGGCATAGAACGCCGCTGAGGCTCCAAAGATGCCGTCTGACGCGCTTCATGCGCTGCGGATGACAGATAGTCCCATATTCCGAGCGATGTGGAAGGAACCGTACATCCGTGTGTCCTCAGCCATCCCTCCATAGATTGGTTCAAGGCTATTATATAATCGCTCTTGGAAAGGAGCGCAATCTCCTCCTCAGGCCTGATATCCGCACATCCGAAACTCACCAGATCATGGATCAGCGTCACGACATGCGCCCGACGCAGTTTTGCCATCCGGCATATGAGCTTAAAATGAGGATCAGGATACTGAACAACCAATTTGTCTCCCCTGTGCAACAGTAAACCGGCTTTAAGCACACCTGCGAAAGTGGCAAACCAGGTAGAATATTTGTTGGAACGGAGGTTGTTTCTGACCCCTACATTACGGAAGCCTTGCGACGCCATGATAGCGTCCATATCGGTTCGCGCCTTGAAAGAGGCAGATTCTGTTTGTGGAAATTTACGGGCAATATAGCAAAGCATAGCGAATAATTCTAAAATACCGGACCGACATACCATAGGGCGGTCCGCTTATCCCTCTGCTACTTAAACACCCAAGTGATGGTTCCGGTTTGAACAGGTGAATCTTCAAGCACTGAAAAGCGGCATTCTTTTGATCTGGCTATACACTGGTTTCGCATAGCCTGATCCGCAGCGACAGTTCCGGAGCTTCCTGAAGCGCTGTATGAAGCTGATGTGACACGACCTTGGGAATCCACTTTCACCCGTATGGCAATCGTACCGAGTTTTTTGCCATGCACAGTCGTCCATGATTCCAGAGTACGTCCCCGTAGGCCGTTGCCGGGAGTTCCCGTCACGGCACCTGTAGCGGACGTACCTTCCGTAGCACCTGGCGTACCCTTTCCCTTGTCGCCTCCGAAAGCGCGCGAAGTTGCAGCCTCCACATTTTTCTTTGCCTGCTGTTGCCTTTTAGCCTCCTGACGCTCTTTTTCTTTCTGTATCTCCTCTTTTGTAGGTCCTTTTTTCTCCTTTTTTACTTTTGCCGGCGACGGTCGTTCGGAAGTAACCACCTTAGGCTGTTGTGCAGCCTCTCCGGCATTCTGCAGGTCCGGAGCATCCTGCGTAGGCTCCGGAACGGTCACATCCGACGGAGCAGGTTTATCAACCGGAGCAGCAGGCTCTGGTATGTCGCCGGTCCTTACAAACTCACCGGTAGCATACAGATCCTCTATCTCATCCATAATTATTTCTTGTTCGGGCACAGGAGGCCATTCATCCATCCCGGCAGGGGGATAGGTGAGGTATGAGAAGAGGAATGTCAACAGCACTATCAGATGAAACAGCACTGTCCCCGCTATGGCATATATTTTATCAGACCTGACCAATTCTTTAATTATAATGAGACATCAGAGGAACCAGAGATATCAGAATAATCCAAATTTATCTATTTCCCAGCTTCTAAGTTTCTTATTTCTCAACCTCTTGCTTTACTCCCGGAGAGGCCACCGGCTTGGTGGCAAGAACCATTTTGAGGTTGTTGGACGCACCCAATGAAAGCACTTCCACTATTTTGCCATACGGCACCTTCTCATCAGCGTACAAGGCAATGAATCCCGCGGAATCCTGCTGGTGGGCAAGGTTCAGGAACGTCACAAGTGCGTCAAGCTGAAGGGGCTGAGGCTGTTCTTCGCCGGTAGAGGCAAACAGGTTTTCTTCTTCATCTATGTACACTCGTGTAGTAGGCTTTATGGCGCTTTGTTCTGTGCTTTGCGGTAATGAAAGCTCAAGCCCTGTCGGGAAAACGAACGTAGAAGTCACCATAAAGAATATCAGCAGCAGGAAGATAACATCAGTCATTGATGCCATCGAGAAAGCCGCCATCATTTGATGTTGACGTTTGAGCACGGTTGTTTGTCTGCTATATTGTAAACAATAGGTTTATAACACGGGGGGATTGCCGCAGCGCTAACGTCATGCGGCAGGCTCGTTAAGAAGATCCATGAATTCCATTGATTTGGATTCAAGAAGATTCATCACCGAGTTGATGCGGGCCACGAGATAATTGTATCCGAAAAGCGCGATTACACCAACCACAAGACCAGCGACAGTGGTTACCAATGCTGTATATATACCTGAAGAGAATGTGGCGATATTTGCCGAATTTCCCTCTGCCGCAATAGCGTAAAATGCTTCCACCATACCGATCACAGTGCCGAGGAAACCAAGCATCGGGGCACCGGAAGCCGTGGTAGCCAGCCAAGGCAGTCCTTTTGACAGGCTTGCTATCTCAATGTTGCCTGTATTTTCCACTGCTGCAAGAATATCGTTTACCGGGCGGCCGATACGGCTTATGCCTTTTGCTATAAGGCGCGAATATGGAGAATTGTTTTTTTTGCAGAGATTGAAAGCGCTTTCAATCTCCCCTTCATGTATATAATCGCGGATGCGCTGCATGAATGTGTCGTCCTCACGTGCCGCACGGTTCACGACAATGGCTCTTTCAATGAAGATATATATGCACACAAGCGAAAGAATCCCTATCACAATCATAAGGGGACCACCTTTAAGGCAAAGATCCCAAAGGGAAAGTTCCACCTGCGTGGCCTGTGCGGCAACGGGAACGCCATTGATAGCAGCATCGAGTAGAAGCATAATGTTTAGAGAAATAAGAAATTGAGAAATAAGAAGTCAAGAAAAAGAGATCAAGGCACTGAGGCTTTCCGTTACTTCAGTGCCGCTTTGTACCGGCGTATTGTCTCTGGCAGACCGAGATACAACGCGTCGGCGATAAGGGCATGCCCTATGGAAACCTCGTTAAGGAAAGGCACATTTTCCTTGAAGTACCTGAGATTCTCAAGATTGAGGTCGTGCCCGGCATTTATTCCCAGACCGGCTTTCCTTGCAGCGCGCGAAGCCTCCACATAGGGAGCAACAGCAGCTTCCGGATTGCGGGCATAGCCATCGGCATAAGGCTTGGTATAAAGCTCCACACGGTCTGCTCCGGTTTTGGCAGCCATCCTTATATTGTCACAGTCCGTGCCCACAAAAATGGAACTGCGTATGCCCGCTTCACGAAGTGTATCAATAATGCCGGTGAGAAACTCCATGTGCGGTTCCACATCCCACCCGGCCGAAGAGGTCAGATCATCCGGGGCATCCGGCACAAGTGTCACCTGTTCGGGCTTGACCTTAAGCACAAGATCCATGAACTCCGGCGAGGGATAGCCCTCTATATTAAATTCTGTCTTCACCAGCGGACGAAGGCAAAACACATCGTCGCGACGTATGTGCCGTTCGTCAGGACGCGGATGTACCGTTATGCCATCTGCTCCGAAACTTTCGCAGTCTACGGCCACACGGCTCACATCGGGCACATTCTCCCCGCGGGCATTCCGCAAAGTGGCGACTTTGTTTATATTGACGCTCAGATTTGTAGTCATGTCTTTTTACAAAAGCGAAAAATCTTTAATAACAATTCCTTTGTTATAAAGGAATAAGATAATTCCGTATCTTTGTGACTGAATTCTGACCACAAATTTAATCAGAAATTTCAAGAGTGCACGTAAAAAGACCCCATTATTTCTATTGTTAACAGAATTTGACAATAAAAACGCGAGAAAACCGGCATCATTTCCAAACAATCTTTCAACCATACCATACGCAGGAAAAGTGATCTATCAGCAGCACGAAATACTTAAACGGTTCATGTCAGGAGAACTTGACCGTTCCGGACAACTAGAGGCCCTATTGCCGGAACAGCCAGACGCCAGTTTTCTCCTTGTAGCTTGTAATCCCGAAGATTACAGCGCCTCAGCCATGGCCAAAGCTGTGGAAGACTGCGATGCACAGCTAATAGGCCTTTCTGTCACAGGCATGCGCGATTCATCGGGCAGGCCGGTGGTGGCTCTTACCGTGGGCACCGCAACTGCAGATGGGGCGGCACGCTCTCTGGAAAGGTATGGGTATGAAGTAATACATACAAGAAGTGCCAGACCCGGCCCCGAGCATGAACGGAACATGGAGCGCCTGGGTGAACTCCTTCACTATCTAGAAATGTAAGGTCTTTGATACCAAGTTATTTTAAGTCTGCTTAATTATGATAATAGCCATAAACGGCAACCGTCATCAGGAGGGACACTTTCAAGCCATAGAACGGCTTACCGACACTTTGGTAAGCCATGGCCATCATGTTGTCATGGCAGAACAGTTCCTTGATTATCTTGCATCTCATCTGGGAGCTCGTTTCAGTGCGGGAATAGATTATCTGCCACTGACACGACAACCGGAAGCGGATCTCGCCATAAGCATAGGTGGAGACGGGGCTTTCCTTAAGACAGCACGATGGGTCGGCAATGCAGAAATACCTGTAGCAGGCATAAATACCGGGCATCTGGGCTATCTTTCGGCGTTTACATTCGACCAGCCGAAAGAAATTTACCAGATGCTGTTAAATGGCGAATACCGCATTGAGGAAAGGTCTCTTCTCCGTGTGGGGATAACGTATCCGGAACATAAAAAAAGCCATAAGGGGAAACATCTGCCGGAATATCTTACCGCTTTGAACGAACTTGCAGTGACGAGAGGCGACATCGCATCAATGCTTCGCATCTCAGCAGAAATTGACGGACTTTCTTCCCTTAACTATATGGGTGACGGACTTATAATCTCCACCCCTACAGGAAGCACCGCCTACAATCTTTCAGTAGGAGGCCCGGTGCTGGATCCACAGCTTCAGGGGTGGGTGCTCTCCCCTATAGCCGCACATAGCCTGTCCATGCGCCCCCTTGTGATAAAGGACAGTTCCTGCATCATTCTGCGTCTGGAAGCACGTGGTGAAGGATTCAGCCTGGCAGCTGACGGCAAACCTGTCACACTGCCCATTGGCGCCGCACTCAAAGTGACGCGTGCCCCTTATGTAATCAAACTGGTGCAACAGCCGCACCACACTTTCACCGACACCTTACGCAATAAACTCGGTCTGGGAAACACTTTAGTGTAAGATTACCGCTTTCTCTATTTTATTTGAAACCAATGGCAACCGGAGAATTGCAACACGAACTACTTGGCAAGGTCATGGTAACTGTGCGCCAGAACTCACGCCATGTGTCGGCCCGCTGGAAAAGCGGTCTGGTAAACCTTAATGTGCCCCAAGGAATAAGATTGCCTGAACTTAAGCGGATTCTTGACGACCTTACCCCACGTCTTATGGCCTCACGCCCACAAGTGACATACCATGACGGACAGGAACTACTGTTCCCGTATGTGGATTTTGTGATACGCCGTCAGAATTTCGCACCGTCTAAAATACTTGGCACCGCATCCGTGCCAGTCTCATCCGTTGAGGTAGGAAGCGACTGGGACATGGAGCTGGAATCCACTTCGCGTGCCATCAGTGACATGCTCTGCAAAATAGCCCGCAAAGTGGCTCCTGAAGTACTTCTGCCACGTGCCAGGGATATAGCAGACAAAACAGGACAGCATCCAGTAGGATGGATAATCTCTTCCGGGCACCGCACTTTAGGGCAATGCTCGGGAGAGGGGATCATATCATTGAGTTATGTATTGGTTTTTCTTCCGGCTGAACTCTCCGATTACGTCATATACCATGAACTGGCACATCTGTCTGAGATGAACCATAGCGAACGATTCCATAAACTCCTGAACCACTATCTCAATGGACGCGAAACGGAATTGCGCCGCAAACTACAGGCATACATATGGCCAGTGCTCAGAAAATAACAGGAGCTATTCCATATTGTCCGAGATCTCCATACAAACCTTAACATTATGAGACAACTGATTTTGAAAAGCCTTATGGCAATATCCGCAATATCATCGCCGGCAGTCGCCGCACCTCACGCACTCGCTATACCACTGGAAGAAAAACCGGTTGTAAAAGCCGCCCCGACCAAAGTAATACACCCAGACTGGAGCAGGGATGCAGTAATATATGAAATCAACTGGCGGCAGATGACACCGGAAGGAACAATAGCCGCCGTAGAAAAACAGATACCACGCCTGAAAGACCTTGGAGTGGATATATTATGGATCATGCCTGTGAATCCCATTTCTAAAGAAGGACGAAAGGGGGAGCTGGGAAGCTATTACGCTTCAGCGGATTACAAAGCCTTGAATCCGGAAATGGGCACAATAGACGATTTCCGCCATTTTGTAAAGACAGCCCATGACAACGGCATGAAGGTGATAATAGACTGGGTGCCCAACCATACCGGCAACGACAACTGGTGGCTGGAATACCATCCTGATTTTTACAAATACGATGCGCCCGGCTCTCCTGTCCACCCTCATGAATGGGCTGATGTAAGCCAGTTGGACTATTCCAATCCCCGTTTGAGGGAATATATGATCGATGCTATGTCACATTGGCTGCGCGATACCGACATAGACGGTTTCAGGTGCGACGTGGCATCCATGGTGCCTGTGGATTTCTGGAATGAAGCGCGTCCAAGGCTTGAAGCAGTAAAACCAGGTATTTTCATGCTTGCAGAAGCATCCTCTCCCGAACTGCAATCCGAGGGATTCGACATGGGCTACAACTGGCCGCTCGCATCGCTATTCAAGGCCATCGCCAATAATGCCGGCCAATATACAATGCCTGATGACCCAGGAAAAAAACAGGCAACAGACATTGATTCACTTCTCGCATCACAACAGGCAGAATATCCGGAAGACAGTTATCTGATGAACATGGTAACCAACCATGATTTCAACTCATGGGAAGGAACAGAATTCCAACGGTTCGGAAACCTTACAGACGCAATGGCGGTTCTCACATATACCCTTCCCGGTATGCCATTGATTTATACCGGACAAGAAACCGGACTGAACAGGGCTTTTGATTTTTTCCAGAAAGATGAGCCTCCAACGTTTGAACCCCGTAACAGTTTTTTCGATTTCTACCAGAAACTCAACACATTAAAACATAGCCAGAAGGCACTTCACGCCGGCAAGCCGGGAGTTTATGGCGGCCATGTGGTAAGATATCCCACTAAAAATCCGGACCTGTATATCTTCTCTCGGCAGCTTGACGGTTCGGAAGTATTGGTAATGACCAATTTAGGCTTAAAAACCAGTAAAATAAAATATTTAGGCGAGGCGCCCGTCGCCAACGACATGATCAACTATTTCAGCGGAAAACATGAGAAATACCCGTCATCGCTGAAACCGGGTGAATATAGGGTGTATGTAAGACCCAAATATGCACCTAATAAAATGATGTAATTACGCCTACAAGGCTTCAAATGCCGTTTTGGCAACACCGCTACATGCAAATTATGCAATTATACAACTTAACAGTTACATCTGTAACATCGCGGAGCAATGTAAGAAATTACTGACCCAAAGTTTATACAAAGAGGTTACCGGCTTGGATGCGGTAACCTCTTTGCTTACTTTTGAAAGCATAAAAAAACAACTGCCAGGGAATGAAGGTACTCCCCCGTCAGCTTTGTAGTAACCATTAAATCGCATTGTGGCCTTCATTGTCCGAGTATTACCAAGATGCCAGTTAATTCAATAAACAATCTTAACACAACAGTACGCGGTCGTATTATCGTAATTGACAGCGACACGCACATAGGTGAACTTATCCACGCCCATTTCAGCCCGGAAGGTTATACGGTAGATGTGTGTACGTCTGTAAATGAACTTTACAATATAGATCTTTCCGACTACTCACTAATGATCATAGACCTGAACATTGATGAAAATTCAGGCCTTGATATTGTGGAACAGGTAAAACAGCGACGCGACACATCAGCACTCGGAGTAATCACCTGTTCGGTGAACATGTCGCCCACGACCATTATCAATGCGCTGAATGCGGGTGCAGACGACTATCTCTTAAAACCTTTCTCAATACGTGAACTTATGGCCCGTGTGCGGTCTGTGCTGCGACGCCAAACCGCCTGAAACGGCAATCGCATCCCTCTACATTTTGTCATTTTTACAATAATATCCTAACTCCGGCAAATCTTATCAGGACATGCAGGCACAAGCATGCACAGTATGCTTTACCACGATACTTCCAATAGCCATATCAGGGATAACAGACAATCCATGATACAAGATAGTATTAGATAACTGTTAAAAAATCACTACCTTTGTGCCGGCAATGCAGAATACAACCTTAAATTCATCACATACATCAAATTTTAGAGAAAAATGAAGTACATCTTAACGGTTCTCATAACGTTGGTAAGCCTGATGGCAACAGCCTACGAGATCCCACGAGCAGAGTATCCACGTCCGCAATTCGAACGCCAGCAATGGCAGAATCTGAACGGCCAATGGGATTACACCTTTGATTTCGCCGGTTCCGGACTGGAACAAGGATACCCTAAAGCCACATCTTTCGAGGGTAAAATAACAGTGCCTTTCTGTCCGGAAAGCAAACTCTCTGGTGTAGAGCACAAGGATTTCATCAACAACATATGGTACCATCGCGAAATTGACATCCCGCAAGAGTGGGACGGCAAAGACATACTCCTTAATTTCGGTGCGGTATATTACAATGCAGAAATTTTCATTGACGGCAATCTTGTCGGTCGCCACTTCGGGGGCAGTTCGTCTTTCAGCAAAGACATCACTCCCTATGTGAAGCCGGGAAGCAAACATCATCTGGTGGTACACGCCTCCAGCGACCTGCGTTCAGGCAAACAGGGTGCCGGCAAGCAGAACCTGCAATATGCATCCTACGGCTGCAACTATACACGTACCACGGGTATCTGGCAGACAGTATGGATGGAAGCGGTATCACCCTCCGGCCTCCAGTCGGCACAGGTTCTCACAGACATCGACCAGAACCAGATTGTGATCATGCCGAAATTCTACGGCAACGGTGGGGGTAAACTCACTGCAATGCTGAAAGAGGGCAACAAAACAGTGGCTACAGCCTCCGTACCTGCCACAAACAGCTCAGTAATAGTGCTTCCTGTAAAAAAACCGAAACTCTGGTCTCCGGAATCCCCCTTCCTCTATGACCTGCAGTACACAGTGACCGATGCCGCCGGCAATGTCGTTGACGAGGTAAACTCTTATGTAGGCATGCGCAAGATACATATTGACGGCAACAAAATCTATCTCAACAACGAACCTTGCTACCAACGCCTTGTGCTTGACCAGGGTTTCTACCCGGACGGCATATGGACAGCACCTTCTGACGAGGCTCTCAAAAACGACATCGAACTTTCCATGGCGGCAGGTTTCAACGGCGCACGCCTGCACCAGAAGGCTTTTGAGGAACGTTTCTATTACTGGGCCGACAAACTCGGTTATCTCACATGGGGAGAGGCTCCAAGCTGGGGCATGGATGCCAACGACATAGAGGTGGCACGCAACTTCCTCACCGAATGGTCTGAACTGGTGACACGTGACCGCAACCACCCGTCCCTTATCATCTGGACCCCGATGAATGAAGAATGGTGGCCTGACCGCGTGCAATATCCCCGTTTCACATCAGACCTCTACGACATTACAAAGGCACTTGACCCGACACGCCCTGTGAACGATGCCAGCGGCGGTTGCCATATCAAGACCGACATATGGACAATACATAACTATGAGCAGGATCCCGCACGCCTGAAACAGATACTTGTAGACGCTAGCACAAATCCTGGCCCTGTAGACTATCCGGATTTCGGCATGCCACAGAAAAACATCGGCTTCAACGGCCTGCGTCATAACAACAGCTATAATTTCCCCCGTTACGACAAGAAAATGCCTTTCCTTATTGACGAGGTAGGAGGCATAAAATGGGTAAAAGGCCAGGACAAAGCCAACTCAGACACACAGTCATGGGGCTATGGCGAGCCTCCAAAATCAGAGGCTGAATTCCTCAACCGACTGGAAGGACAGATTGATGCCATAATAGATGTAAACGGCAATGTGTGGGGCTACTGCTATACGCAGCTTACCGATGTAGAACAGGAACAGAACGGCATATATTATTACGACCGCACCCCGAAATTCGACACAAAACTCATCCACGCCATATTTAGCAAAACCCCGCTTAAAAAGCAGGATGGCAAGAAATAAAACCTGACATAATTTACCAGAACCCAAATACGGCTATGTGGTCAAAAAATCCGACACATAGCCGTATTCCATATCCGGACGTCAGAATATGGCTACCATAGATAAAATCAATTTTATTAATCACCAGATACGGGGCTAACATTTGGCACACCATCATGTTTTTGCCCAGTTGGCGAGGGTGCAGTCAGAATGGCTCCTATCCAGATGGGCCACTATGGCACACCCTCTCTGTCGTAATGTTTGCGCTAATGAATTAATTATTTCAGGCGGCTCATAAATTGCCTAAAATTCACTAACTTTGCTGTTCACAAACAACAATCATTTGCAAAATGGACAGCGTCTCAACCAACAGCAATATAATACAGATAATCAAAGACATACCGGCAAATCTCATGCAAATGTGCCGCCAGCCCCAATTTTACGGCTTTTTCATAAGTCTCTTTGCGTCAGCTATCCTGGCACTCGCATATTTTTATCCCGACGCCACTATGGGCAACGAACTGCGGCAGCATGACATGCAGCAAGGTGCAGCAATAGGACAAGAGGTAAAAGCATATGTAGAAGCCACCGGAGATGAAGCACCCCGATGGACCAACTCGCTTTTTTCCGGCATGCCAACTTTCCAGATATCGCCTACATATCCCAGCGACGGGCTTTTCTCCTGGATAACACAAGTCTACGGTCTTGGTCTCCCCTCCCCTTCCAATCTGTTGTTCATGATGATGGCTGGCTTCATCATTTTGATGGCTGCCATGAAAGTACGTTGGTATTATGGCCTTATAGGTGCCGTGGCATGGGGATTCTCCACATACTTCATAATCATCATTGGTGCCGGCCACATATGGAAATTCGTGACCCTAGCCTATGTACCCCCCACTATTGCGGGAATAATACTGGCATATCGCGGACGATGGTTCACAGGAAGCGCCCTAGCAGCCCTTTTCGCAATGATGCAGATACAGAGCAACCATGTGCAGATGAGTTATTATTTCATGTTTGTAATCATCGCCTTGTCTGCGTCATACCTGTACCAAGCCTTACGCAAAGGGGAATCCATGCGTTGGCTGAAAGCCACAGGCGCACTGGCTGTCGCAGCAATACTCGCGGTCACCGCCAATCTGCCCAGCCTCTACAACACCTACGAATACTCCAAAGAGACCATGCGTGGAGGCCATTCCGAACTTTCAGCCACCACAGACGACGCAAGCGCTGAAAAGACTTCGGGACTTGACCGGGACTATATCACGCAATACAGCTACGGTCGTGCCGAGACATTCACACTGCTGATACCCGATATAAAGGGGGGAGCCTCTGCCAAACCTGTAGCGGGAGCAATGCGCCCGACTTCGCTGCTTGATATTGACAAAGCTGATGAGATATTGGCAAACTCACGCCTCAACGAAGCCGAGACAGGATACATAAACAACTATGTGAGCCGGTATTTCGGTGAACCGGAAGGAACAAACGGCCCGGTATATGTGGGAGCGCTTATCTTTACCCTGTTCCTTTTAGGATGCCTGATAGTACGCGGCCCGGTAAAATGGGCACTATTATGCGTCACCATCCTGTCAATAATGCTTGCCCTCGGACGCAACATGCAGTGGTTCACAGACCTGTTCATAGATTATGTGCCTATGTATTCAAAATTCCGCACAGTTGAGAGTATTCTCGTAATAGCGGAATTCGCCATACCTTTGCTGGCCATACTCGGACTGCAAAAACTCCTCACCACACCATCGAAGGAAGCGCGACGCCGGTATACGAATGCGATTTATATTTCTTTCGGTACGGCAACTTTGTTTTGCCTCCTGGGATGGCTTTTCCCAGGCATATACGGCCCTGCGATAACCGAAGGCGACCAACAGATTTCCCAAATGATCGGTTACCAGCTCTCACAGCAGGGATATCCGGAAGAGGCCATAAGCATGTTCTCCATAAACAATCCCTCGATAGCCGCCGCAGTGACAGAGCTGAGGCGTTCTATGGTAAGTTCCGACTCCCTCCGGTCACTGCTGTTCATCCTGCTTGGATTCGGCGCCATCATGCTATGCATGACAGAAAAAGCAAAACCATGGATGAGCGCCGCTATTGTCGGTTTGCTCGTATGCGTGGACCTTTACAGTGTAAACAAACGCTATCTTGACCATGAGAGTTTCTGCTCGCCGGAAGCAAGTGCCACAGAAATGTTCCCCCTCACGGCCAATGACCGTACAATCCTGGCAGACACGGCAATGAACTACAGGGTGATGAATATTCCGGAATTCTACCAGGCAGCACCATCATACCGCCATAAAACCATCGGCGGATACCATGCCGCAAAGTTAAGCCGCTATCAGGATCTGATAGACCGGCACCTGGGCAACTTCACCCGCGGCGTGCCTTCCGAGGCTGATTTCAGAGTGTTAAGCATGCTGAATGCAAAATACATCATAGGTCCCGACGGAAACCTAGCCGTAAACCACGATGCCTTGGGGAATGCCTGGTTCGTGGACAAGGTGACATATGTGGACAACCCTGATGCCGAAATGAAAGCGCTGTCAGCCCTCTCCCCCGAAATGGAAGCGGTTGCCGACAAAAAATTCGCAAATGCGTTAGGAAAAAATTTTGCTCCCAAAAGCATAGGAGACACTATTTTTGAAACCTCATATGCACCAGGTAAACTTACCTACAGTGCCAGCAGTGCCCGTGGTGGAATAGCCGTATTCTCCGAAGTTTATTTCCCGTGGGGGTGGGAGGCGACCATTGACGGAAAACCGGCAGAAATAGGCCGGGTGAACTACATATTGCGTGCGCTGGCCATTCCCGCCGGACACCATAGCATAGAGTTTAAATTCAAACCAACTTCAGTAAGCCACACTGTCGTCGCAGCAAAAGTCGCTGTAACAGCCATATATATTCTTCTTTTCCTGGCACTTATTTTCAACTTAAGCCGAAAAGGCGGAAAAACGGAAGGAAAGTCCATTGATAAAGACTGCATCTGAGAGCAACCCGAAAAAAATGCTCCAACAGGCAAAGTCGTATAAAAGAACCGATTATGAAAGCGCTGAAAAAACTGTTTGATTATCCGTTGAAATGGCGTACAAGCCGCGGATACGGTGTGCACTCCCCTTTCGCTTTCAATTTCATAACCAAAGTAATAGGCGAAAAGGAAGCTGAATATTATGCGTATGCGGAAATTGCGGCTTTCTGTCCGAGAGCCCGCAAGGCCGGTTTCAACGAGATATTCGCCGGTCAAGACATGTCCGTCCCGGAAGCATGGCTCCTGTTCCGTGTCTTATGTTACTTTAATCCGGAAAATTTGCTTGAGGTGGGCAACGGCCATGAGGTGACAAACATCGTGCTCAACCGGTCAATACCAAAAGCAAAAATACATATCTGGCATACAGACCGGCATCCCGATCCGACCCTTCTCGGAAAGACCGAACCGTTTGTACTTATAAACCAGTTCCATACATCATACGAAAATATTCTTGAGAAATATATCAGCCAACTTCTTGCCGGAGGCAATTCCGTTTATTTCGTGCGCAACCTGGACACCTTGCCTAAAATGGCCCATCTATGGAAATTCATTACTTCCGCAACTGATTTCGGAATGGGATTTACCGATGGATATACCGGTATATTCGTCGCCAGAAAAGGGCTTCCCCACCAGACATTCAATTTATTGATGTGAGGCAGATACCCGACATCCAATCACTCCTACGCGAATTCAAGGGTTATCTTTCATTACAACGCGGCCTTTCTTCCAACACAGTCGAAGCGTATATATTCGATGTGGGAAAACTTATCGATTATCTCATGGAAGACGGGATACCGCTACGTGATGTGGACTACAACAGACTTGAGAACTTCGCGGCAGCCCTATATGATCTCGGCATTGCAGACACGTCACGCAAACGAGTATTATCAGGTACAAAATCGTTTTTCCATTTCCTCAAGCTCGAAGGATATATTGAAACAGATCCTGCGATACTGCTGGAAACACCACGGCTCGGACGGCACCTTCCGGAAGTGCTCAGTGTTGATGAAATAAATGCGCTCATAGATGCCATAGATCCCGAAATGCCAGAGGCGGAACGCAATCATGCCATAATTGAGACTATGTATGGCTGCGGCCTGCGTGTAAGCGAACTTGTGAATCTTGAAATATCGCGTATAAATTTCGATGAACTTTATCTCGTAGTACACGGAAAAGGTAACAAAGAGAGAATGGTACCTATGTCGCCCGTATCCGTAAAATGCATATCAGATTACCTTCATAATTCACGCACTTGCCTTAAAATAAAGCGTGGAGAAGAGAACATTGTGTTTCTTAACCGTCGCGGCCACAGGCTCACACGGCAGATGATATTTACCGTCATACGCCGTCTGGCAGAAGCAGCAGGTATAAACCGCACGATATCCCCCCACACGCTCCGTCACAGCTTCGCGACACATCTGCTCGAAGGGGGAGCCAACCTGCGTGCAATACAGCAGATGCTCGGACATGAGAACATCTCCACAACAGAAATATACATACATCTAGATACCACACGTTTACGCGAGGAAATACTGCTGCACCATCCGAGAAATATAAATTATAAGCCAGAGCGTGGAAAGGAATGCTGAGGGTTGAAATAAAGGTAAATCAACCATAAGCACCAGCAGCACTGTCCTTATGGTGCATTTCCCGCCATTTAACCACAGTATTATAGCTAAAGTTCTAATAGCCCAACCTCTTGCTTAGGATATCACATACAATAAAATGAGGAAAAAAAAGTTATATCTTTAAAACCATCCCATTGTAGATCCCCTCTACCGACACAATGAAAAAGAACAAAAATATATCACAGTTTGGTGCCTTTGCCCTTATCTGCGTGATGACGATATCATCGGGAGTTCCGACATTGCATGCTGAAGACAATATCAAAAACGAGTTCAATCCTGTGCAGACCGGCGTCACCTCCCTCAGCATAGCTCCTGACGCACGCGGCGCATCTTTGGGAGATCTTGGTGCGGCAACAGACCCGGATGTGAACTCACAATTCTGGAACCCGTCAAAATATGCCTTCGCATACTCTCAAGGCTCCATAGGCCTGAGTTATACACCATGGCTCCGCAAACTTGTAAATGACATATTTCTGGCAGACCTGGCAGGATACTGGAAACTTGGCTCCCAGGACAACCAGGCTTTGAGTGCCTCTCTGCGCTACTTCTCTCTCGGTGAAGTCAGCACTACCGACGTGGCCGGAGTCACAAACAGCATCAACCCTTACGAAATGGCGATAGATGTGGGATACTCACGAAAGCTATCCGAAAAATTCTCAATGGGTGTAGTATTCCGGTATATATATTCAGACCTCGCCTACAACACATCCGACGTAGGTGACAATTCCACCGGCGCATCAGCTTTCGGGGCCGACCTTGCAGGCTACTTTACCACCTACCCTATCATCGGCCAGAACGAATGCCAGTGGTCATGGGGATTCAATGTCTCCAATATCGGCTCCAAAGTTGCATATGACAATGGCAACAATCCGGCATTTCTACCTACCAACCTGCGTCTTGGAACCACATTCATGTTTCCACTTGCCGACTACCATACATTGGCTTTCAGCCTTGACCTGAACAAACTACTGGTTCCAACCCGTCCCCGCCAGCAAGATTACATAGATGCTGACGGCCAGGAAGATCAGGAAGCATTCCAAAAAGCCTTAGACGACTGGAAAGACATGTCACCGATAACAGGCATATTCAAGTCGTTCAATGATGCCCCGGGCGGCATGAAAGAAGAAATACGCGAGATAAACTACTCCATAGGAGCGGAATACAGCTACAACCAGCAGTTTTTCCTCCGTGCAGGATACTACCACGAGAGCGAATACAAAGGCAACCGCCAGTATTTCGGTTTCGGTGCCGGTTTCTCACTCAACGTAGTACGGCTAGACGCTTCATACATGCTTGCCACAGCCCAGACCTCGCCACTTGACCAAACACTGCGCTTTACCCTTTCATTTGACATGGATGGCCTGAAAAATTTACTTGGCCGCAAATAATACATCAATCTCTTACCTAAGTTTATATCTCATATGGAATTCCGTACCGGCAACGGTTTCGATGTGCACCGCCTCACCCAGGGGCGGCGCCTTGTAATATGCGGTGTCGAAATACCCTACGAACTCGGTCTGCTTGGCCACAGTGATGCCGACGTGGCACTACATGCGCTTTGCGACGCATTATTAGGAGCAGCAGCCATGCGCGATATCGGCTACCATTTTCCTGACAGCGACAATCGCTACCATGACGCAGACTCCCGTGTGCTTCTTCGCGAGACAGCCAGGATAATAGAGGAGAGGCACTTCAGCATCGTAAACGTAGATGTGACCATAATAGCCCAGGCTCCCAAAATGCTGCCATATATAGAGCAGATGCGTGCCAATGTGGCATCAGATCTCTGCCTGCCGCTTGATGCCGTATCCGTAAAAGCCACCACAACCGAACATCTCGGCTTTACCGGCAGGGGAGAAGGTATAGCCGCGATCGCCACAGCGAGCCTTTCACGTAAAATCTGCAAATAGCCGTTTCTTATTCCCTTTTTCTTAAAATGTGATAAAAAAAGTCTGATATTTGGGATATTGTTCCAAATAACTTGTTATAATCCTACCACAGGTTATCATATCGTATAAAAACCTGTCTTCTTTGCTTACATGACTACGGGCGATTATGAGACCCGAATGTATTACGTTTCAAAAGGGATTATAATGAAAACTTACATCACAAATTATTTAATAGCAGCAGTAATCGGATTAGTAGCTGCATCAGGCTTTCAAGCCAGAGGAGAAACAGTAGAGCCTATAAAATATGGCGACATGGAACAATGGGTCGTACGGCATCTCCAGGAATCAAAAGTAATAGGAGGAAAATCAAAAACGCTTTATGCCATAGGTCCGACCTCTACAATAGACGGTTCGGTACCATATACCAACCGTGGAGGATCTCCATGGGCAACCTCCAATGTAATGGCAAAAGTCGCCGGCATAGTAAAAGGAAGCAACGCTGTGTTTCCAGACAATCGCGACACCGGCGGGCGTTGCTGCAAACTCTCAACAGTCATGGAGCAGTGCAAGGCACTCGGAATGATAAACATAGAGGTAATAGTGCCCGGATCAATATTTCTGGGAAGCATGCTTGAACCTGTAAAGTCTACAAAAAACCCATACTCCAAAATGGAGATGGGAATACCGTTCACAAAGCGTCCCAAGGCACTCCAGTTCGACTACAGGGTGGAAATGCCAGCAAAGTCAGACCGAATATACGCCCCTGGTGTCGGTTCGCAAAAAACGATACCCGGACATGACAACTCGGAGGTATACATCATACTCCAGCGCCGTTGGGAAGACGAGAATGGCAATATATACGCCAAGCGTGTTGGCACGGGCCGGGAGCAGTACGGCAAATCTACCGATGGATGGGTAAACGGTCACCGCATCCCTGTAAAATACGGCGATATTTCCAAAGATCCAAACTTCAAAAGCTACATGGGCCTCATACCTAAGGGAAAAAGTTATTATGCACGCAATTCAAAAGGTAAAATGATGCCTGTGACAGAGGTTGGATGGGATACAAACGACGCAACACCTACCCATCTTCTGATTATGGCATCCGCCGGGAGCGGAGAGGCTTATGTAGGAACTCCGGGGCTTACACTGTGGGTGGACAATTTCAGTCTGGTCTATTAATTATTGCTGTCCGCTAAAAATTTTCAAGGTTACCCCACATTAAGCGGGAAATTTCGGCCTGAAAGCCCCATTTCCCGCTTGATGTGGGGTTGACATTTGACACGCCACCTCCGGCGGCTCGCGGGGAGAACCATCATACTGATACGAAAAAGGAGATATTGTTGTTTCCCGGTTTTAGCGGGCAACAACAATCAAAAAAATAAATCCGGACTAATGATAGCTTTTATGGAATTTTATTGTATTTTTGCGACCATAGACACCAATAACACCAGACACAAGGTCGCACTTACCAAACTTCTGCTATCATTATGTCATCAACAGATTTTTATAGTAAAGTAAAATTTCTCGCGAAAAAATCAGTTCTGGCCACCATAGCGCTCTTTGCCGCAAGTCCAGAAACAGTAGCGATACCGGCACGCCGCCACTCAACAATGACAGTTGACTTAGCAGACGGCACACAGCTTACCGCCTATTTACATGGCGATGAAAATTTTCATTTTTATACCACGGCAGACGGTACAGTGCTCGAAGAGACTCCGCAAGGATTTCGTACTACCGGATTATCCCCAAAAGCCATGCGGGCCAAAGCCAGTAAATCCCCTTCAAGAAAATTACCTGGAATTGTAGACGGCACAACGTTTCCCTCCACAGGTGACCAAAAAATAATAGTTGTGCTTGTGCGCTATCAAGACGTTGATTTTAATCTTGACGACCCAAAAGATTACTTCACCAGGATGCTGAATGAAGATGGATTTTCTGATTATTGGGCAACAGGAAGCGCACGCGAGTATTTTATAAATTCATCAGGTGGCTTATTTCGTCCGGAATTTGATGTGTACGGTCCAATTACACTGCAAAAAAATCGTGAATATTATGGAGGAAACAACGCCTGGGGGCAGGATAACGCTCCACAAAAAATGGTTATAGAGGCGTGCAGGCAACTGAATCCTGAGGTAGATTTCCTTCAATATGACCGCGACGGAGACGGCTATATAGACAATGTATTCGTGGTATACGCTGGTCGCGGAGAAGCATCGGGAGGAAGTCCTGACTGTGTATGGCCACATGCATGGAACCTTTCTTCTGCCGAACCTGGTTCCCAATATACATTCAACGGTGTGCGTCTAAACCGATATGCCTGCTCAAATGAATGGGAGCTTTCCGACCAGGGCAAAGGCTTTCGTCCGGTAGGGATAGGTACATTCATTCATGAATTTTCCCATGTTATGGGGCTGCCGGATTTATATTCGACCGAATATGTAAAAGATTCTTTCACTCCAGGATCATGGTCAGTACTTGACTATGGACCTTATAACAACGACGGTTGCACACCACCACAATATTCAGCTTTCGAACGTTCCGTCCTCGGATATATTTCACCACGCGAACTCACCGCAGAACCGGCCAACAATATCTTAAAACCAATAGCTGAAGGGGACGCCTTTCTGGTACCAGTTCCTGAATCAACAAATGAATACTTCCTGCTTGAGCATCGCGACGGAACGGGGTGGGATAAATTTACTCCCGGACATGGACTTTTGGCATGGCATATAGACTATGACGCAGATATATGGAAAAGAAATGCTGTCAATAACGACCCGTCGCACAATCGTGTGGATCTGATAGAAGCCGACGGCATTCTTACAGAAGCCACACGCTCTGGCGACTGCTTCCCTGGAACCGCACTCATAACCTCGCTGGATCTACAATCCAGAAACGGCAATCCCACAGGAATACACATATCAGACATAAAAGAGTCATATGACCGGCTGCTTTTACGTATAAACGGGGGCTTGCCGGATATCACACCGCCGCAGGGTCTCACCGTTGAGAATATAAAAGCAGGGGGATTCACCATAAAATGGGAACCGGTATATGGAGCAAAGGGATATTCTGTAAACATAACAGCTCCAGAAGATGACAGTTTCAATTTGTGTGTCTACGCAGACGAATTGACGACATATGCCGATATTTCTGGATTGGTCCCATCCACAGAATATAATGTTAATGTCATAGCGGATGATGGCCTATACGGTTCAGTACCATCGGCTTCAATAAATGCAACCACCTTAGATCCTACATTCGACTACTTTTCTCCCGTGGCATTGGAAGCCACTGAAATAGGACAGCGCTCTTTTACCGCAAATTGGGAAGAGATGGAAAACGCTACCGAATATTACATAGACGTGTATATGATTGCTCCCGGAGATGCCACAACAGACATTGTAGACTTCGCGGAAGGTCCGGCATCCCTTCCAGAAGGATGGACAACGACATCTTCAGGCAGTTACGGTATGGCAAGCTACAGTGGCAAGGAAATTCCGGCACTGAGAATGTCTGCCGATTGTGAAGAATTGATTTCACCGGTTTACAACGCCGATATAGAGAGTCTGTCTTTTTGGCATCGCGGCAATTCCACGACTCCCTCAGAAAAACTGGTCGTCAACGGACTTACAGACGGTAAATGGGCAGAGCTTCTCACAGTTGACATAAAAACCGAAAAGGGGGGAGCTATAACTGTAATAGATGATATCCCGATACATACCAGAGCCATATCAATAAAATTTTCCAAGCCCTCGGGTAAAGGATCTGTGGCACTTGATGATGTATCCCTTATATGGAACCGTCTTATGAAACCCACGCAGATGCCCAACTATACCGGGCTTCCCGTAATGGATACCTCAATCGAAATAACCGGACTACAGCCAGGTTCCGCCTACAGATATTCACTAAAGGCAACCGATGGCATCTTCACATCACTGCGCTCAAACGAAATAGATATCATCACTCTTACTGAACAGGTTGGAATCAATACAACAGTAATATCACCTGAAAACAACGTGCAAATCACCGGTCGTGAACTTAAATCTGAAATACCTGTGGATATATACGATATATCGGGCCGTATAACAGCATCATCAGTTAAATCATTTACCTTCCCTGATGCCGGAATATACATCATCACACACAGATCAGAAAAGCTAAAAGCCGTAATCAGATAATTCAATCATATCATAAAATCCAACAAACCGATTTGCTTTATGAAAACATGTACCAGAACAATCATTACCGCTATGACGGTGGCTGCAACATGGTTATCTCACGGAGCCTATGCGCAGTCTGATACAAATGTGCTGTACAGTGCAGACTTCAACATCTCAAATTCCCAGACATTGAAAAGCAAGGGATTCACCATCATTGACGCCAATGGAGACGGAAAGACCTGGTATGGCAAAACTTCTTCTGAAACTTTCAGAAAACTTGATAACGAAGCAATAGACGCCCGCTATCTTTATCCTGCAAAAGTAGACAACTCATCAATGGATGACTGGCTTATAACTCCCTCCTTACGCCTGCAAACCGGAAAAACCTACAAGACGTTTTTTGTAATGTCGAAATACCAATTCGCCGCGTCGACCGATATGTTTGAAATAAAACTCGGCACCAATCCGACAGGCGACGGAATGACCGAAACAATCGTAGAGAAACGCGGACTTCCAGAAGCCGGAGGCAATACTCTGTGGACTGTAGAAACAACAATCAGCGTACCTGCCGACGGAGACTACTATATAGGAATACATGCAACCGGAGACAAACAGGGCACGCTCGGCATAGTAGAACTTAAACTTGAAAAAGGTGTGGCCCTTATCACACCGCAAGCACCTTCCGACCTTATTGTGACTCCTGATCCGAAAGGGGATAAAAAAGCTATAATAAGTTTCAAGGCTCCTCTAAAAGCCAAAGATGAAAGCGATCTGGAAAACCTGTCAAAAATCGAAATAAGACGCAATCAGGTCCTGATTGCCACCCTTACCGAAGCAGACGGCGTGGCTCCCGGTGCGGAACTGAGTTACACCGATGAGGAGATAGTAACCAACGGGCTATATACTTATTCAGTCAAGGCATTTACAGAAGGCGGCGGTGGAGATGCTGTTGAATCCACCACATTTATCGGTATCAATACTCCCGCTCCTGTAACAGATTTAAGAGAGGCAAATGCCTCCACCACATCGGTAACATTAAGCTGGGATGCCCCGGTTTCAGACAAAGACGGATTTCCCATATATTCCGGGCTTATAACATACGATATCGAACGATGCCCGCTATATACCTCCGAATGGGTTGCAGTAAAAACAGGATGCGAAAAACTTTCTTATACCGACATTCTACCTGAAGAACTTGCACAGACCGAACAAAAGTTCTATATATATCGTGTAACCGCCAAAACCATATCCGGCAGTTCCGCTCCTGTCACTTCCGCCCCTGTGCCGATGGGAATCCCATATTCAGTTCCATTCAATGAATCTTTTACAAATGGCAAAACAACAAGTCTCATTTCATCCTCAATAGTCAGCGGCAACAATTACTGGTCGGTGACTACAGATTTCGAAGATATCCAGAGTGTTGACGGAGACAACGGGATGATCTATCTCAACGGCCAGATCGGAGGAAGCGCCAAACTAAAATCCGGCATTATAGACCTTTCAGGAAGCGACTCCCCTGCACTAAGCTATTATACCTACAATCTTGAAGGATGTGACCCTGCCGATCACACACTCTCTGTCTTGATACACTCCACAGACGGATCAGAAGAAATGTCAATTGAGCCATATGTTCCCGCCAACGGATGGAACAAAACGATTGTGCGTTTAGACCGTTTTGCCGGCAAAACCATAAGCATTGATTTTACAGGTTCCCGCAATAACAATACAGAATTATTCATAGACAATATTTCCATCTCAACAATATATCCGTTAGATCTGCGGTTAACATCACTCAAAACGCCGGCAGAAGCACGCACATCCGAACCTTTTGAAATTGTGGCTGAGATCCTGAATGCCGGATCTGAACCTGTAGGCGATTTAACAGTAGAATTATACAAAGACGGGGTACTGGCAGACACGCGTATGTTTTCCTCACTAGCAGTAGGTGAATATCTCAAGATCCCGTTTGAACAGACACTAGACATATTGTCTGAACCGTCCATAAGCTATTCGGCAAAAGTAGTTCTTGACGGTGACCGCAATCCTAATGACAATATTTCTGAAACAACGACCGTAAAAGTACGCAAACCCAATTATCCCATAGTAAACGACCTGTCCGGCAATGTTTCAGACGGCATAGCCACATTATCATGGAGCGAACCCGATACATCCAAGGCACAACCGTTCGAGACAACCGAGGATTTCGAACAATACGATTCGTGGTCAACATCAAATGTGGGGGACTGGATTTTCGTGGATCTTGACAAAGCACAGATAGCAGGTTTCAGTGAAGGCTCCATGCCAGGTATACCAGATTATTCACAGCAATCCTGGTGGATATTCGACAATAAACATGAAGACTTCAACAATGGCTCATTCTCTACCCTTTCAGGACACCACTTCCTTGCCTCCATGATCTCAGGCATAAAGGAGGAAGGCAAAATTGTACAGAATGACGACTGGGCTATTTCTCCAGAACTTTTCGGCGGCGCACAGACTATTATCGTAAATGCGCGCAGCTATTCAATGGTTCCCAACGAGGCTGAAACATTCGAGGTACTTTATTCAACAGGTTCAACAGATCCCTCAGATTTCATATCCATTGAAATATTCAGGGACATAACATCGGAATGGACACCATATCAAATAGAACTACCCGACGGAGCCAAGCGTTTCGCCATACGTAACATCTCTTCAGGAAAATATGTGCTTATGGTAGATGACGTAACTTTCATTCCAGCCGGAAAACCTGCGGAATTCACCATAAACGGTTATAATATATATAGAGACGGCATCAAGCTAAACGAAATTCCTCTTGAAGAAAATGAATTCATAGACGAAGATCATGGAACCGGCACACACACCTACAACGTGACAACGCTTTACGCAGCAGGAGAATCGCTATTTTCCAACGACTGTATCCCGGTACAGACAGGCATTGGCACAATTGGCATTGACAATACAAATGCAGTGTCTGTAACCGCATCACAAGGCACGATTAATGTCACCGCTCCTGCCGGAACTCCAATAGAAGTATATACTGTGCCCGGAGTACTCACCACAGCAGTCAAATCTACTGGAGGTACCATAGCAATATCATCATTTCCCGGCATATATATTGTAAACGCAGGTGCCACTGTTTCGAAAGTGACTGTAAAATAATCATAAGTAAGTCATGAAAATTATTGCGCATCAGCCATATAATCAGGCTTTATATGCTCTCAGATAATATAAAATAATTTCCATGGCTTACTTGTTATGGGTTCATAACAATTACGGGGATGGCAGTAGAACTTGCCATCCCCCATATTATATAGGTAATATTCAGCCATTTACTTTTTTTATATTTACCAATTGCTCAACTTTGTGTAACTTTGCGGTAATATGGAAGAGAATGTAAAAAACAGCCAGATTGAGGATAAACCGAAAAAAATGACGGTGCTTGATGCCGACGACATAATGGATATGGTGCCAAAACTGAAAGGGCACCGCAAACTTGTAGAATGGTTCATCCGTTTTCTGGAACTTGACAAAGTTAACGATATACATGTACACAACGCATCCACTCCCGGACCACAGTTTGTGCACGGGCTGCTGAACGACCTTGATATAAAACTCAAGATTGACAACGCCCAAGTGCTTGACAATTTGCCACAAGGGGCTTTTGTCACTGTGAGCAACCATCATTTCGGCGCCCTTGACGGCATAATACTGATCAACCTTATAGCCAGCCGCAGGCCTGAATACAAAGTGATGGTCAATATGTTCTTGAATTACATATGGGCGATGCGTCCTAATTTCATTGCCGTTGATGCAATGGCATCTGACGATCCCAAGAAAAAAGCCGTGTCAATGGCCGGTATCAGGGAGGTCATAAAAAATGTGCGTGCCGGAAAGCCAGTGGGATTCTTCCCGGCCGGCGCCGTGGGCAAAGTAAACTGGCACGGACGGCTTAAGGACCGCGAATGGCAACCTACGGTTATCCAGCTGATAGAAAAACTAAAAGTGCCTGTCGTACCCATCTTTTTCCATGGCTCACAATCATGGTGGTTCAACTTCCTCGGCGTTACCTGCTGGCAACTGCGTACCTTCCGCCATCCAGCCGAAGTTTTCCGCAAGAAGGGAAGCACATTCCATATCACCGTAGGAGATCCCATAAGCGTGGAGGAACAATTGCGCCATATGGGGTCTGAAAAGGAATTCGGCGATTTCCTGCGTAACGAAACCTACAAACTACGCGACAAAAAATACGCCCAAGGCATCATTGTGACAAAACCATTCTAAATTAAATAATTGTGGCAAACGCAGACCAGATACAGCAAGCCAAAGCCCGTCTGGGCATAGTAGGCACCGCTCCTTCGCTTTTGAAGGCGATAGGGCGCGCCATACGCGTTGCGCCCATAGACATATCGGTGCTAGTCACAGGCGAAAGCGGTAGCGGAAAGGAATTTTTCCCACAACTCATACATGCATGGTCCCCGAGAAAGCATTCGCGCTATATAGCAGTGAACTGCGGCGCCATACCTGAAGGGACCATTGATTCCGAGCTTTTCGGCCACGAAAAAGGAGCTTTCACAGGCGCCATATCCTCCCGCAAAGGTTACTTTGAAGAAGCCGACGGGGGAACCATATTTCTTGATGAAGTGGCAGAACTGCCGCTGACCACACAAGCTAGACTGCTTCGTGTACTTGAGAGCGGGGAATTCATAAAAGTCGGTTCTTCCGTAGTCCAGAAAACCAACCTGCGTGTGGTAGCAGCCACAAACGTGGATATGGAGAAAGCCGTAAAGGAAGGACGTTTCCGTGAGGATCTTTTCTACAGGCTTTCCACAGTGCAGATAACAGTGCCTCCACTGCGCGACCGCGGATCAGACATAATGCTTCTGGCACGAAAATTCTCCAATGACTTCGCTGAACGTTACCGTGTGCCATCCGTAACTTTCGGTGATGACGCACGCGACGCATTAATGCATTACCGTTGGCCAGGCAATGTGCGGCAACTTAAAAATGTAATAGAGCAGATATCACTGTTTGAAGGGGGCAACGTAGTGGATCGCGAGACCCTTCTGCACTATCTGCCACAAGCAGCCGCAACCTATACTCCTGTCAAACACCAGGAAGCACCTGCATCACACTCATATGAGCATGAACGTGAGATGCTGTTCAGCCTTATCATGCGCATGCAGAATGAGATTTCAGACCTGAAAGAGCAGATTGCCAGCAGGCCGGAAACGCCGCACACATCGGTTGCGGTGACAACACATAAGGATACCGGAAACCGTTATCCCCTGTGTGTCAATCCTGTCAATTCACATTACAATCCTCTCTCCCCGGCAGACCATGAATCACATGAGGTAGAGGACACGGAACCTGTGGATGTACCTTTCCATACTGTAGAACGATGGGAAGGACGCACCCTTGAGGAAACCGAACGTGAAACCATAAGGCTTGCCCTGGAACGCAACGAAGGACGCAGAAAAGCCACAGCCGCAGAATTGAATATCTCGGAGCGAACGCTTTACAGAAAAATCAAAGAATTCGGACTTGAATAACCAGTAATTATTTAATCAATTAAAATTGAAGCACTTCATAAGCATATTAATTGTCATGATGATGGCCCTGGTGCCCCAGAGCTGCCGCATCAGCTACAAACTAAACGGAGCCGCCATTGACTACACAGTGTACCATACGATAAACGTCGGTGAGTTTCCCATAAGGGCAGCACTGGTATATGCCCCGTTGCAGCAAATGTTTGAAAACACACTGCTTGACTATATAACCCGCAATACCCGCCTTACCACAACCGATTCCGCCTCAGACCTTGAAATAGAGGGTGAAATAACAGGATACAATCTCACTCCCCAGGCTGTGACAGAAAATGCATATGCATCGAAGACACGTCTGACCATCACAGTGAGAGTAAAATATACCGATACGAAAAAAGAAGGTAACGACATAAACCAGACTTTTTCAGCATACCGTGATTTCGATGCGTCGCAGATGCTTACCGATGTGCAGGACCAACTATGCGAAGAGATCTGCAAGGAACTTGTGGAGCTGATATTCAACGCCACACTCGGAAACTGGTAACAACATATTTCAAATCGTCAAATACAGATAAAATGACCGCGCAGGATGCCGACATACTCACAGCCCTTATGAAAGGAGATTTAAGCGGTGCTACAGACCAATGGTTACGGAAAATGAAAGAACAATATCCGTTTTTTCCTGTTCCGGAAGCAATAAATCTGCGCGACAACAACAACAGCATGTCGGCTCATGAACGCAACAAAGCCATAAGCCACATAGCGCTTGCCTTAGGTGGGGGAGGGATACAGGCTGCCGGCATGATATGCGGAAACGAGGATGTTACTTATCCGGAAGAGAAAAAAATATCAAAGCCATCCACTGAAAATACCATAGAAAAGTTCTTAAACACATATGGAAATATTGAAGATACTGAAATTTCCACACTTGAAAAACTAATTTTCAATCCCGTAGCAGATTATTCACAGCAACTGGCGCGCGAAGCCAAAGACCTTCCGGAAAACCCATCACTTACCGGTAATTCGCAAGAGGATCGCATAAACCGCTTTATACTGTCTGTAAACGGCAACAACCATATTTCCACAGAAGTGGAAAACGTACCAATAGAAATACCGGAAACAGAGCAGAAAACAACCACCTCAAAAGCCCCCAAAACACCCAAAAAAAACGTTTCGGAACCTCTAGCCAAGGCACCTGAACAGCCTGCCGATAACTCTCTGTTAAGCGAAAGCCTTGCTAAAATCTATATCAAAACAAAACGCTATGAACGTGCATATGAAATTCTTAACCGATTAAGTTTGGCATTTCCGGAAAAAAATGCTTACTTTGCAGACCAATTACGTTTTTTGCGTAAACTGATGCTCGCCGAGAGTTATAGCAAAAAACGAATTGAGAATAAAACAGACCAAGAAAAATAAAAAAAGAAATCGAACTATAGTTCCAAAGAAAAAATGTACACGCTCATTATCATTTTAACCGTATTAGTATCATTACTTCTAATCGTTGTCGTGCTCGTTCAGAAATCAAAAGGTGGAGGCCTCTCATCATCTTTTGCCGGCTCAAACCAGATCATGGGCGTGCGCCGTACTAACGATTTCATTGAAAAAGCCACATGGACACTCGCCTGTATAATCGGTGTACTGTCTATTTTGAGTGTATTTGTGATGCCGCGCGACCTGGTACAGAGCGGATCGCGTGTAAAACCGGTAAATGAAATACAGACCATTACAGGCACCGAATACAATACTCCGGCTCCCGCCGTCACTCCTGCTGCTGAAACTGCCCCTGTAGAAGAAACTTCAGCCCCTGCAGAGATCCCTGCCGAATAATATATTAAAACACAACAATAAAAAAAATAAGGAGCATGAATGCTCCTTATTTTTTTATATACCAAATGTATATTACGTTTATACATAAACAAATGACATTATATAGGAAGGCTGAAAAACCTGTAAAATAAAAACCATAAATTAAAATATATTTTAATTTATTTTTACGTATCTTTGCACAGACAATATTGTTATCAAACATTATCTTGACAACACACTGAACCTGCCGAAATACACTAATCTATATAATCATATCACATTTTCTATGAAAAAATTATTTATAGCGCTTACAGCGTTAACTGCATCATTGGGAGCATCTGCCCAATGCGTACCCGCACTTCATAACCTCAATATTTTCAACCATCTCGCAGTGGGTGCACATGCAGCAACTACGGGATTCGGCTTTGAAGTCGGAACCACGATAACCAATTGGGTAGAATTGCGTGCCGGTGTAAGTATCATGCCAGGATTCGGTTTCCATACCGACACAGAAATAGGATATGACTACAGCGGATATTATCCAGAATATACGGATCCCAGTACAGAATACAACAACGAAATCACCCTTGACGCTTCTTTCAAACGTGTCCAAGGATCAGTGATCTTCAACATCTATCCTTTCGGGAAAAAATCAGGCTTCTTTGTTGCAGCCGGAGGATATTTCGGCGGTAGGGATATCATAAAAATCAAAGGACACGCCGATCCAGAGACGATAGATCTCATGAACAATCCTTATGTGCAGATCGGCGACTACCAGATAGATTTTGATGAAAACGGTGATGTGAACGGCGCACTCCGAGTAAACAAATTCCGCCCGTATATCGGTATCGGTACAGGCCATTTCGTGCCTAAACGCCGTATAAATTTCAGCTGGGAAATTGGTGTACAATTCCATGGCAAACCCAAACTGTATGCCAACGGCGAGATTGTAAATTTAAGCGAAGTGACAGATGACGACACCTATCAGAAGATAATGGACAAACTTACAGTATGGCCTGTACTAAAGTTCACCCTTTCCGGTAAAATCTTCTGATAACCCCGTAAAAGGACATATTGCTTGCGGCAACAGTATCGCGCACAGCTTTCAGAAGCCGTGCGCGATACTGTTTTTTACGAAAAAAGTATGTTGAAAAACATATGCATAACTGTTGAAAAACATGTTGGCAACAGTGTCGAAAATAGGTGACGGTAAATTTGGAATGGCCGGAACAATAAACTTATATACTGTTGCTGATAGTATGCAAAGATATGATACAGTAGATATAGACCGGTTATGAATGGGGTTTTCCACAGTTTTTAGTAGGAGTTTAGAACGAAAGTTATTAACTTTGCACGTTATAAACAGTATGTTCATAACATCCATAACTTGCTAAGATTCAGCATAGGGTTGTGTGGATAACATGACAATAACATGGTCAACTAATTCAATAACCCTGAAATGCAAATATTTGTGATGAAAGTTATGGAAGGTTTCAACACCCTTTATTATTATTGGGATTGAAACTGTTTTTTTGAAAAAATTTTCAATCATTTAAATATATAATAAAATGAATGTTGAAAACGGGTTCGTGAACGAGACGATTCCGGTCGGAACCGATCTCAAAGAGGAAATAAAAAGACTCAAGAAAGAGAAGGATGCAGTGATCCTGGCACATTACTACCAGAAAGGGGAGATCCAGGATCTGGCTGACTTCATCGGTGACTCGCTTGCCCTTGCACAGATAGCCCAGAAGTTGGAAAACCGGATGATTGTGCTTTGCGGTGTCCACTTCATGGGGGAGACAGCAAAAATCCTCTGTCCTGACAAGAAGGTGGTGGTGCCGGACACCAACGCCGGATGTTCGCTTGCCGACTCATGTCCTGCCGACAAGTTTGCCGAGTTCATATCCGCGCATCCCGGCCACACTGTAGTAAGTTATGTGAATACATCAGCTGCCGTGAAAGCCCTTACCGATGTTGTGGTCACTTCATCCAATGCCCGCAAAATTGTGGAGGCTCTTCCAAAGGATGCAAAGATAATCTTCGGGCCGGATCGTAATCTGGGAAACTATATAAATTCCGTTACCGGCCGCGATATGGTGGTATGGGATGGCGCATGCCATGTGCATGAACAGTTCTCGGTAGAAAAACTTGTGGAATTGAAAAGAGAGCATCCGGGTGCCAAGGTTCTTGCCCATCCGGAGTGCAAGAAAGCTGTCCTGATACTTGCCGACCAGATCGGTTCTACGGCCGCTCTTCTGAAGTATGCGCAGGATAGCGATGAAAAAGAATTCATTGTGGCCACTGAAAGCGGTATCCTGCATGAAATGCGGAAGAGTTGTCCTGGAAAGACTTTTATCCCGGCTCCTCCTGCCGACAGCACATGCGCGTGCAACGATTGCTCTTTCATGAAGCTAAACACCCTTGAGAAACTTTACAACGCTTTGAAATATGAGCAGCCGGAGATACATGTGGACCCTTCTGTAGCTGAAGCCGCACGAAAACCGATAGAACGAATGCTTTCAATGTCGTGAATCATCATACCTGACAAGGTTTTCAACATAGATTCCAACACAATACCCAACAGAAACAACATAACCCCAGATGGAGTATAATCATAGAGAAATAGAACAACGCTGGCAGCAGCACTGGAAAGAGAACAAAACTTATAAGACCGAAATAGATGGCAGCAAGCCCAAATATTATGTGCTTGACATGTTTCCCTATCCTTCGGGAGCAGGTCTGCATGTAGGCCATCCGCTCGGTTATATAGCATCCGATATTTTTTCCCGCTACAAACGTCTTCGTGGGTTCAATGTGCTCCATCCCATGGGGTATGACGCATATGGTCTCCCGGCAGAGCAGTATGCGATCCAGACCGGCCAGCATCCTGAAGTGACCACACGTGAAAACATAGCCCGTTACCGCCAGCAGCTTGACCGCATAGGTTTTTGTTACGACTGGGACCGCGAGATACGCACGTGTTCACCTGATTACTACAAATGGACACAGTGGGCTTTCATAGAGATGTTCAATCATTATTATGATACAGGATGTGGCAAGGCGATGCCTGTGGCGAATCTTGTAAAGCATTTCGAGGAAAACGGTACAGAGGGCATACATGCCGCATGCACGAAGGTACTGCACTTTACTGCGACCGAATGGAATGCGATGGATGCACGCCAGAAGAGCGACACTCTTATGAATTACCGTATTGCCTATCTTGGCAACACGATGGTGAACTGGTGTCCGAAGCTCGGAACCGTCCTTGCCAATGACGAGGTTAGCGAGGGTGTTTCTATCCGTGGCGGTTATCCTGTGGAGCAAAAGCTGATGTACCAGTGGTGCCTGCGTGTGAGCGCTTATGCGCCGCGTCTGATTGACGATTTGAACGAGGTAGCATGGAGCGATTCCATAAAGGAAACACAACGCAACTGGATAGGCCGCTCGGAAGGTGCCGAGATGCAGTTCAGGATAAAGGACAGCGATGTGGAGATGACAATCTTCACTACCCGTGCAGACACGGTGTTCGGTGTGACATTCATGGTGCTGGCTCCAGAAAGCAAGTATGTGGATATGGTAACCATTCCTGAACAGGTTGATGCCGTGAAGGCATACCGCGACGAGATAAAGCATAAGACTGAACGCGAGCGTCTGATTGACAAAAAGGTGAGCGGTGTGTTTACCGGCGCCTATGCGATCAACCCCCTTTCCGGTAAGGAGATTCCGGTATATGTGAGCGACTATGTGCTTGCCGGATATGGCACAGGAGCCATTATGGCAGTGCCTGCGCATGACAGCCGCGACTATGCTTTCGCGCGTCATTTCAATCTTCCCGTAATACCGCTTATAGAAGGTGCCGACGTGAGTGAGGGGAGTTTCGATGCCAAGGAAGGAAAAATGATAAATTCCAAGGGTCCGGGACTTGACCTTGACGGCATGGAAGTAAAAGAAGCCATAGCCGCAACCAAGCGCTTTATTGAAGAAAAGGGTATCGGCAAAGTAAAAGTGAATTATCGTTTGCGTGACGCCATATTCAGCCGTCAGCGCTATTGGGGCGAGCCTTTCCCTGTGTATTACAAGGATGGGATACCATGTATGTTGCCGATTTCAGAACTTCCTTTGCAGCTGCCCGAGATAGACAAATATCTTCCGACCGAAACAGGCGAGCCACCGCTGGGACGCGCCATAAACTGGCAGACCCCGGAAGGGTACCCGCTTGAACTGAATACCATGCCTGGATTTGCAGGATCGTCGGCATATTATCTCCGTTATATGGATCCCGGCAACAGTGAAGAACTTGTAAGCAAGGAAGCCAACAATTACTGGCGAAACGTGGATCTTTACGTAGGTGGTACCGAGCATGCAACCGGCCACCTGATATATTCGCGTTTCTGGAACAAGTTCCTTTTCGATCTAGGAAAAGTCTGCGAAAAGGAACCGTTTGCGAAACTTATAAACCAGGGAATGATCCAGGGACGCAGTAATTTTGTGTACCGTATAAAAGATACCAACACATTTGTGTCGCATGGCCTGAAGAAAGATTATGATGTGACGCCCATACATGTGGACGTGAACATTGTTTCCAATGATATTCTTGACCTTGACGCTTTCCGTGCGTGGCGTCCGGAGTATGCCGATGCCGAGTTTGTGCTTGAAGATGGCAAATATGTATGCGGCCATGCTGTCGAAAAGATGTCAAAATCCATGTTCAACGTGGTAAATCCGGATGATATAGTGGAGCGTTACGGAGCCGATACGTTGCGTCTTTATGAAATGTTCCTAGGTCCTGTGGAACAGAGCAAACCATGGGATACGAATGGCATAGACGGTGTAAACCGCTTCATAAAGAAACTGTGGAATCTTTTCTACAAAGGAGACACACTCCTGGTGAACGATGACAAACCGTCGGCTGAAGCTCTAAAGTCAATCCATAAGCTGATAAAGAAGGTAACAGGAGATATAGAGAACTTCTCATACAATACTTCCGTAAGCGCTTTCATGATATGTGTGAATGAACTTACCGCACTCAAATGCCACAGCCGTGAAGTGCTGGCCGACCTGATAGTGCTTCTGGCTCCTTTCGCACCACATGTGAGTGAAGAACTATGGCATAGCGCCCTCGGACAAAATACAACTGTATGTGATGCCCGCTGGCCGGAATGGAATGAGCAATATCTTAAAGAATCAAGTGTCAACTATGCCGTGAGCTTTAATGGCAAAGCACGCTTCAATATAAGCGTCCCTGCCGATATGCCCAAAGAGGAGGTTGAAAAAACAGCTCTTTCAGATGAGGCTGCCTCCAAATGGCTTGATGGCAAGACTATCGTGAAGATAATAGTTGTTCCCGGCAAGATAGTGAATATTGTCATAAAGTAAGTCTGCAAAGGGCTGGAGCCACTTAAGGCAATTTGTGACAATAAATTGCATGGAATAGCGTTAAATAATTATGAGTAAAAGGGCAAGCGCCGTAACACGGCGCCTGCTCTGTATAGATATATAACTATTTTACAGCCATGAAGCTGCCACAGACTATAGTATTTGCAACAAATAACTCCCATAAACTTCAGGAGGCAAGAGACATACTTAAGGATCGGTGTAATGTGCTCTCCCTGTCTGAAATAAATTGTAATGACGATATACCCGAAACCGCCCCTACGCTTGAGGGAAATGCCCTGTTGAAGGCAAGATGGGTGAAGGAGCGTTACGGATATGATTGTTTCGCAGATGATACCGGTCTTGAAGTGGCTGCTTTGGATGGCGCTCCCGGAGTAAAATCAGCGCGCTATGCTGCATGCTGCGGTGAAAGTTCAGACCATGACTCCCAGGCCAACATGCGTGTGCTGCTTGACAATCTTAAAGGTATTACTGAAAGGTCTGCACAGTTCCGTACTGTTATAGCCCTCATTTCTGACGGAAAAGAGTTTACTTTCGAAGGTAAGGTAAAAGGTGAGATACTGGAATTTCCGGCAGGCAACGACGGGTTCGGATATGATCCCGTATTCAGACCCGAAGGCCAGACACTGACTTTCGCGGAAATGAGCGCAGGGCAAAAAAATTCCATGAGCCACCGCCGCAGGGCACTTGATGCCATGCTTGCGGAACTGGAATGAAGGTTTTCCCGTAAAATGAGACAAATAGCTTTTGAATACACACAACAATAAACTACACAGTGATCTGATGACAATGCTGAAAAAACTTATATCGTTAATATTGGTGCTGATTCCGGTGGCCATGTCTGCACAACTTGCGGTAGGGGGGTGGACTCTCCATACGCCGTACAGAAATGTGGATCGCATGGCAGAAACCACGGTTTATGTGTATTATATGTCGCAGGGAGCCCTTTTCCGCATTGACAAGGCTACAACCGAAGTGCAGTCACTCAATATATCCACACTTCTTAATGACGGTAATGTAAACGGCCTTTATGCGGACCGTGACGGTAAAAGCATGCTTGTTACATATGCATCCGGCAATATGGACAGGATATATGATTCAGGCAAGATAGTGAACATATCGGATATCAAGGATGCCGTAATGACCACATCCCGTAATATAAACCATGTTGATTTCGGAAACGGCATGTTTTTAGTAGCCACAGATTTCGGTATGGTTGTAATGGATGATAAAAAAAATGAGGTCCAGCGCACCATATATACCCCTTCATCTGTAAAAAATGTGGTTGCATCAGGTGAATATGTAGGTCTTTATATGGGTGAAAAATTGCTTTTTGCCAAGAATGACCACAATCTCACCTCTGTCAATGTTATGAAATCCCTGGATGGCGATAATGGTGGCGCATGGAACAATATGAAAGGTGCAGGCGACAAGTGGATTTATCTGATAAATTTTTATAACAATACATATCACCTTCATAAGGCTATCATAGATTTTGAAAACAATACTTTCGTTTCCGCTGAAGTAAAGGCACCTGGTACGAACAACAACAGCAATGGCTTTACCGATGAATTGTCGGTTTGCAAAAATGGCATATATGCATGCAATGACAAGGGGGCATATATCATTAACCACAATGGTGAAGAAAGTTATGTGGAAAACATCATCAGGAAATCTGATGAGAAAATGAGCTATTTTGACGACAACAAACGTGCGTGGAAAGCTGATGCCGACGGCGTCCATTTCGTAGATGTGGCTTCCGGCCATATAATCGTCGATACTTCAAAACCATCAAATCTTACTGTAGGCATATCTTCAGCCATGCATGTGGGTAATTCCGGAAAAATCTATGTGTATAATCTTGGTGAACATGATTTATGGAAACTTCCGGTAACAGAACGTTCGCAGACATTTGTAAATGTGATCTCGAAAGGAAACTTTATTGATGTAAGCGGTGTGGATGTCAAGACCGACAACAGAAGCAGCAATTCATTCACTCCTACGGCTCCCCATCATGTGGCATATGGATTCCGCATATGCGAGGATCCTACAGATCCTGACGCTTATTATGTAGGTACTATGTTTGAGGGTTGTTATCGTATAAAGGATGGCAAGCAGACGCATAAATATTTTACCGATAATTCCCCGCTTATAGGTTTTGCCGGCACATGGGCTTATCCCGTGGGATTACCTATAGTGGACAGGAATGGCAATCTGTGGCTATACCAGTTCAGAGAAGATATAGACGGTTCAAAAAGAATACATTATCTGCCGTCATCAAAGCGCATGTCTGATGACGTAAAAGTTTCAGACTGGACTTCGCACAGCCTTAAGGACCAGGATAAGAAGACATATCGCGACATGTATGGATTCGCTTGCAAACAATCTGACCATGTGATAATGCTTCCCGGAAGATGGAATGATGTGATCATAGTGCTGAATGGGAAAGGAACAGAGTCGCCGGCAGACGATACACTTTTGCTTATAAAGAAATACATTGACCAGGACAGCAAGCAATTATCTTTTTCTCACGGCATATGCGGCATAGAGGATATGAAAGGACGCATATGGATAGGTACTGATAAAGGTGTGTTTGAGATAACCGATATAAAAAAGGTCAATTCTTCCACTATTACGGTAAACCATCTGAAGGTTCCACGTAATGACGGTACAAATCTGGCAGATTATCTGCTTGATGGGCAGATGGTAAACTGTATTGCATTAGATGGCCAGAATCGTAAGTGGATCGCGACAATGTCCGGTGTATATTTAGTCAGCGAGAATGGGGACGAGATTCTTGAGCATTTCACAACAGATAACTCCATTCTTCCGTCAAACAGCGTATATTCCGTGGCATGCGATGCCAATTCCAGCAGTGTGTTTTTCGGTACCAATCTGGGTGTAGTGGAATATAATTCCACCTCTTCACCGGGATATGATAACTATAATGATGTAGTGGCTTATCCCAATCCTGTCCGTCCGGATTATTATGGCTGGATCACAATCAAGGGGCTTATGGATGACAGTCTTGTAAAGATAACAGATGCTTCAGGCAACGTATTCCATCAAGGCCGTAGCAATGGCGGCATGTATGTATGGGATGGCTGTAATGCTGATGGTGAGCGTGTGAAGACTGGTGTATACTATGTAATGGCTTCACAGAATGCGACTGGAAGCACGGAAGCATGTGTGACTAAGATAATGGTTGTAAATTGATGTCGTCCAAGGTTGTGGACGGTATGATTGCTTGTTTGCAAAACAAGTGGTTCCACGGTTATGTTATAAATGATATTAGGCTTTCAAGCCGGTAATTGTAACTTGCTTAAACTCAAAAAAGGTGATTACGCTAAAATATAAAGATGAAGAAGATCGCGCCTATGGGCTCAGTGGTATGGTTGTGAGTATGTATCTTCTTGATAATGAAAGATATATAGATTCTATTTCTTTGGATGCCGAGCCGGATATGGGTATGCAGTTTACAGCTGATTTTTTTCACCAGCCAAATCCCAATCTTTCCCCAAAGGCAGTATGGAACGATTCATTGTCGCGTTTCAATCTGTTGAACAGCCTGTTATTGTCCAATCTCATGTCGCGTGCCCTGGTGAGGCATAATGAGAATATAACACGTGAGCTGTACCAACTCCTGATGAATATGCTTATTGATGAAGGGCATGATCTTTGTTCGCTTGATGAGGATGAAATAAAGGAACTCTACAACAAGAATTTCAGTTATTATCACGAGGTATTCTCAAATGATACGGTGAATCGTACAGTACGCGGTATCGCAGACATGCTACGTCGTGAACGTATCCTTGATAGTGAAGCCCTTTATGCATGTATGCGTCCGATGAGACGTTGGTAAAAAGCATTTTGACCAAGCATAATGCCGGCTAAAGCGCGACAGCAATATAATGGCTCTCTGATAAAGTTTATTGCCTATATGCAGATTATAGGCATAATCCTGGTGGTATTGGGGCATTCGTTTCATGAATATCCCGATGGTGACCATGGGATGTCCACGATGCTTTACAGGATGATGTATAGTTTCAGGATGCCGACATTCATGTTTGTCTCCGGTTTTCTGATGGTGTACACTACCCATATACGGCGTATTGACCCACCGGCTATAAAAGATTTTCTCACGTCAAAGGTAAAAAGGTTGTTACTGCCTTTTTTTGTATTGTCGCTTGTCACCTTCGTTCCACGTGCCATGATGACGGGTATGGCTGATGATGAGGTAAGTATGTCTTTTGATTCCTTGTGGAAAAGCCTGTTGTATTCCGGCCATATGGTAATTCCCTATTTCTGGTTTTTACAGGCAAGTTTTGTTTTACTCACTGTAAATTATTGTGTGATATATTTTGCTGAAAAAAGGAAAGTGACACACTGGAAAACCTATAGCGTGTTGCTTGCAATAGCCTTGGTGCTGCCGGCTTCCTCGTTCAGTGATTTCCTTTCAATAAATTCAGTGGTAAGGCTTAGTGTATATTTTATCCTCGGAAGTGCTTACAGCCATTATTCCGCACAGGTAGACAGGTTTATAAAGTGGGATTCTCCATGGGTTATGCTTGCATTCGTAGCTGTATGGAGCGTAAGTTTTATGTTTTTTGAAGGTAGTGCGTGGATGATACTGTGTTCAATAACAGGGATCTGTATGTGCATGTCGCTGGCCAAAATCCTTGAAAGCAGAAGAATAGGGGTATTCGATCATCTTATCGGCGCCAATTACATGATATTTCTTCTTTCGTGGTATTTCAATGTTGCTACCCAGCAGGTGCTGGCTGCCTTTGTTTCTCTTCCCTGGTGGATCCATACGCTGATGTCGCTTACAGCAGGCATTTATATACCGTATCTGTTTTACAGGTATATGCAGTCGCATCCCGACAGCCGTATTGTCAGGGTAAGCGCATATGTTCTCGGACAATCCTTGCGCAAAAAAATTACGGGACCCAGCCCGGTGTATGCATTGGGTCAAGATAAATGATATACAATATATCATTTATACTTTTCTTTTAAAAAACATTAAAAAAAATGTTTGGCAATTCATGAAAAGTAATGATTGTAAAAACTATTTGTTACTTTTGCAACAAGTGCAGTATAAGTAACAAATAAATCATTGATTAATGAAGAAATTCTACATCTTATCTTTAGGCATCTTGTTATGTGCTGGTGGTGCGTCAGCTGCAAGCCGTTTCAAGTCGGCAAAACCGCAACAACGTTCAAAAAAATTCAAGACAGAGGCTGCCGCTCCATTATGGCGCCCGTCTGTAGTGACCGATTTTATGTTTATGGACGACGAATGGCTGAAACTCGGTCAGGCTACCTGCAAATATGATTCCAGAGGCAATCTCATAGAAGAATTTGCTGAAGACGAAGATGGCGGCAAATATAAGACTGTAAACACATATGACGAATATAACAATGTAGTCACAAGACTGGAGACAATAGACGAAGGTGATGGTTGGGAGAACAGCTCAAAGCGTGAATTTGTGTACGACCCTGTGGTTCACAATTTCTATACACGCCGTTTCGCGTTTGACTGGGATGGAGAAAACTGGGTGTCAACCTATGCTACCGAATACAATGACGTGATTCGCAACAATGCAGGATATATCACCGAGATTGTGAAGTCTCTCCCCTGGATGGACGACATGAGAGCCGCCTACCGCTCGGTATGGAAATATGACGAAAATACAGGCAAGGCTTCGGAATACGAGTATTACACGAATTACAGCACCGAAGGTACCGAATGGGAGCTGTATGACAATATCAGTTACCGCAATATAGAGTGGGAGACCACAGATGGCCAGATGACGGAATCAAATATTTTCGATCTGGTTTCCGGCAATAACAAAGTGAAATCCGCGACAGTATATTGTTCTGATGCTGAAGAAACATGGGTTGACGGTTACTTCTTCGTGGAGTACTCCCAGCAAAATCCCGATGATTATTTCACCAAAGAAACCTATTCTGATCCTACCGAGATAGGACGTACCACACGTCGCGAGACTATTGATGCCAACGGCAGTTTACGTATCACCGAATCAGAATATTTCGATGAGGATGGAGAGCCTACCGATGACCCCACCTACGTAGTTGTGGAGGAAATAATGATGGACGAGCATGGTAATCCTGTGAGCGATATCATATCTGAGACATTTGAGGGTGTTACCGAGGTCGTAGCCGGCATGAAGAATGAATATACATATGATGCGGACGGCAACATAACAGAGGTTATCTCCATGGAGTATGATTATGAAACAGAGGAGTTTTTCTACAACGTGCGCACTGTATATGGTAAATATGTGGATGCTGCAGGGGTAGAATCAATTGTAAATGACGGTTCTGACGCAAAATGGAATATAGGTGTATCTTCTGTGGCAGCAGAGTGTGCAGGTCTTACCGGTCTTTCCGCTTATAACCTGCATGGAGTCAAAGTTCTTTCCGCAGTTGCTACTGACGGTCATGCCGCTCTCAGTTTCGACACTCTTCCCGCTGGCATATATCTGGTACATGCTGACGGTACAGACAGTACTATACGTTTTGTAAAACGCTGATTTTATTATAATCAAAAGAGGGTTCTGTCAGAATGGCTCCTATCCAGATGGGTCATTCTGACAGAACCCTCGCCATATGGGAAAAAACAAGACGGTGTGTCAAAATTCGCGAATTTTGACACACCGTCTTGTTTTTTCATAGATGCCAATGACAGCATCAGATGGATAGGCGACGGAGGGTATTGAGAAGTTCCCGGTTGATGGGCTTGTCGTTCTTTATGGCTTTGTTGAATGGCACATATACGATTTCATCGTTCTTTATGCCTATCATCACGTTACGTTGGTCATCAAGAAGAGCGTCAATGGCTGCGGCACCCATGCGGGAAGCAAGTATGCGGTCGTGTGCAGTCGGTGATCCTCCACGCTGCAGGTGTCCGAGGATTGAGACGCGCACGTCGTATTGCGGGTATTCTTTTTCCACACGTTCGGCTATACCCATTGCTCCTCCTGTTACAGGGCTTTCGGCTACCAGTACTATGGATGAGTTCTTGCTTTTTCTGAATCCGTTCTGGATAAGATCTGCCAGCTGGTCTACTTCTGTGGAGATTTCAGGTATTATTGCCGCTTCGGCTCCTGATGCAATAGCACCATTGAGTGCGAGGAATCCGGCGTCGCGTCCCATTACTTCGATGAAGAAAAGACGTTCATGTGATGTTGCCGTATCTCTGATTTTGTCAACACATTCCATGATAGTGTTGAGGGCAGTGTCGTAACCGATCGTGGTGTCGGTACCGTACAGGTCGTTGTCAATCGTGCCTGGCAGACCTATTATCGGAAGATTGAATTCGTTTGCGAAAATACGTGCCCCGGTGAGTGATCCGTCACCGCCTATTACCACAAGTGCGTCTATTCCGTGCCTCTTTAGATTATCGTATGCAAGCTGACGCCCTTCCGGTGTCATGAATTCCTTGCATCGAGCAGTCTTAAGTATGGTGCCCCCTCGTTGTATGATGTTTGATACATTGGCAGTGGAAAATTCCACTATTTCATCAGTGACAAGTCCGCGGTATCCGCGATATATGCCTTTTACTTTAAATCCGCTGAATATGGCCGAGCGGGTTACGGCACGTATTGCGGCGTTCATGCCGGGGGCATCTCCTCCGGAAGTCAGAATACCGATGCATTTGATGTCTGCCATATCTGGAAACCCTTTATGAAATTGTTAAAATGGATATTGATTTGTAAGTTCAAATTCTGATAAATATCTGGTATATAGATCTATTATCTAGATTTGACAATCACAAAAATTCATTACTAAAGGCAAAGTTAATTGTTTTTTGCCAAATGAAGAAATTAGCGCGGAATATATTTCTGTGTTGTTTTGGATTTAAACAAATTATGATTATCTTTGAGGCGGCCACATGTAATATTTGCCATTCTTTAGCCTAATCAATAAATTTGAATATTATGATAAAAATCAAGAGGCTGACGCAGCTGTTAGGATCTGTTGCGTTAGGGTTGTGCTTTTTTTATGCAACTGCGCTGGCTTCAGACACAGGGCGTTTTATGTTTCGTTCGCCCGGTAAATCAGTGGCTGGTATGGCCATAGGACGTGCCGATGTGTCCAAGGGTGGAAATAGCATGTCACCGGATGGAGGCATAAGATCCATGAACACACTTCATAAGGTGACTGCAGCGGGAAGCATGCCGGAAACCAAGGCTCATAATAATGATCTCCCCGCGCTTAAAGGGTTGATGATATATAGCTCGGCTTGGGGTTTCGGAAACAGTACAGGCGTATATGCGATAGATGCTTCTGACGGTTCCGCAAGTCTTATCCATGCAATGCCGGAGGTAAGCGGTGGCGGTACTATAGCCGGTACCTGTGCCGACGGTTATTTTTACGGGAGTTATTGTGAGGATTTTTATGGAAACATAAATACTTTGGTAAATTACCGTATGGATCTTGCAACCGGGAAAGTGGACAGCTACATATATGACAACCCAACATATGATGATGTGTCAACCAACATGACATACGATGCATCGTTGCAAAAGATATATTCTATAAACTATGATGGATCAACGGATTATTATGCACTGACGGTGTTTGATCCTGTTGGTAACAGCTATACGCCTGTCGGTGAGCTTGCTGAACACTATTATGCCATTTGTTCGGATTCGCATGGCCATATTTATGCGATAAATGATCTTGGCACTGTCGTGGAACTTGATCCAGGGACAGCAGCAGTGGTTAAGGAAGTGGCACAGACTAACATAGAACCCCGTTATTCCCAGTCGTGTACATGGAGTCCTAAAGACAATCTGATATATTGGGCTGCCTGCAATGATATTGTGGCAGCTCTTGTTACGATAGACCCTGTTACGGGAAATGTGGAAACTGCCACTTATTTTCCTAACGATGAAGAATTTGTGGGGCTAAGTTGCTCGGATCCGGTAGAGAGCCCGTTGGCTCCTTCCGCCCCTGTGGATCTGTATGTAAGCTATCTGGTTGCCGGAGAGCTGTCTGCGATTATAAATTGCGAGGCACCTACAGTTACCGTGGAGGGTGAAAGACTTACAGGCGACCTTACATTGCATATTTATGTAGACAGCGAAGAGCTTTCTGTAAAGACAGTCAAACCGGGTGATAAGATAAGACAGGAAACGGTTCTGGGCGAGGGGGCGCACAGGATAGAAGTTATGTGTTCAAATGATGCAGGTAACGGTATACGGGCTATTACGACAACTTTCGCAGGGGTAGATTTCCCGGCTGATGTGGCAGATCTTACGGCGTCTGCTGTGGATCATAATACAGTAAGGCTTGAATGGAGTGCCCCGCCGGCAGGTGGCCATGGGGGATGGTTTGACCAGTCGCTTCTCGCTTACAATGTGTTGCGTAACGATAATATTATAGCAGAGGGGGTGGTGTCTACGGTTTATACAGATGTGGTGGGAGACACTTTCGCAACAAATACATATGCCTTGCAGGTATGTTACGACAGTTCTGTATGCGGCGGTTCAAACCAGGTGCGTGTGAATACCGGCGACCACCTGGCACTTCCTTATTATAATGACTTTGAGAATGAGGGGGATTTTGATCTGTTGGAAGTGCTTGACATTAACGAGGATGGAAATACCTGGTTCCTGGATACGGAGTACAATACTGCAAGCTATAACTTCTCCCGTACTATGGGTGGTGACGATATTCTGGTCATGCCGATGATAAAGGGTGAAAGTGGTCATGTTTACCGTATGGAATTCTTTACCCGTTCGGCTTCACAGTCATATCCAGACAAACTTGAAGTCGTATGTGGCAGCGAGCCTACATCGTCGGGTCTCGGAAATATACTTATGGATGGGCGTGTAATCAAAAACGAGGGGGAAAACCTGTATGTGGAGTTCGCCCCATCCTGTGACGGTCCTTTATATTTCGGATTCCATTGCGTGAGCGAGAAAGATATGTCGCGCCTGTTTGTAGATGACATAGCAATATCGGATTGCGGCAAATTGTCGGATCCGGCACCTGTGACGAATCTTGAGATTGTTCCCGATGCAGATGGCGCACTGAGTGTGTCTATCAGTTTTACCGCTCCTGAAACCACGCTTGGAGGCACAGAGTTAAAATCTCTTGACGGTGTGGAAATATACAGGAACGGTAAACTCATACATACTATCCTGAATCCGGCACCTGGAGCCAATCTGGAGTACACTGATGACGAGGCCGATTTCGGATTCAATACATATTCCGTCGGTGCGGTAGCAGGTGGAAGCGGCATAAACCGTGTGGAGAGCAAAGTTTTCGTAGGCATATACCGTATGCCGTTCCATGTGGATCCTACATCTGAGGAATACAGCTTGTTCAGCATTCCTGGCGGTGAGAGGGATGGCACCTGGTATCATGACAGTGGAGAGAATGCCCTCAAGGTGACAACCTATGGCAGTGTGCAGAAAGATACATATATATTTACTCCTGCGATAGAGTTGACCGATGCCAATCTTGTAGAAGTCACGTTTGACTATCGTGCAGGTCTTGCATCCTGTACGGAGGAACTTGAAGTGACATTTGGCACATCGGCAGATGCATCCACACATAAGGTTGTGGACAGGTTTGAATTCAATAATACTGCTTATGCCTCCAGGCGCATAAGTTTTCCTGTGTCTTCCGCTGGTAGGTACTATATAGGTTTCCATGCTGTGAGCCAACCGAACCAGATGATGGTGCTGGTTCGCAACATAGGCCTTGACCGTGGCTCTCTGATGAGTGCGCCTGCAGCGGTAACCGGCATGGAAGTGAGAGGTGGAGATCGTGGCGCCCTTACGGCTGATGTAAGTTTCACGTTACCGCTAAGATCACTTGAGGGTGATAATCTGAGCGGTACACTTGGCGCGCGTCTTTACCGGGCAGACGGCACGTTGGCGGCAGTTGCCGAGGATCTTGCTCCAGGCAGCAAGGCGATGCTGACAGATGAAGAGGCGTCCCATGGGATCAATACATATACGGTAACTGCTACCAATGGCGACGGTGAAGGTGGACGTGCTGAGGCTTCAGGATGGATCGGGGTGGACGTACCGATGCATATACCATATCTTGACGCCCTTCCTACAAGTGACAATCTCAGGGCGGAACTGTCCTGGGATGCCCCGGTAAAGGGACTGCATGGGGGATATGTGGATCCTCACGCACTTAAGTATAACGTATATCAGTTGCAAGACAATTCATTGTATCTGATAAATACTACCGAGGGCAACGAGATAACAGTGATGCCTCAGGGTGGAAACGTGCAGGATTTCTATACCTTCTATGTGACAGCTGTTTCCGATGCAGGCGAAAGCCAGGCTGTGAGCACAGGTCTTGTAGTGGGTCCTCCTTATGAATTGCCCATGATAGAGACCGCTTCAAACAAGATAGTTACTGCCCTTCCATGGATATCCGGCCCTCTTGAAGGTGAAGTGAACTGGGGTGTCGCAGACTTTATCAATTCGATAGATGTCATGGCTGAGGACGGCGGCATGTTCGTATGTTCGGCAGCTTTGCCGGAGCGCCGCCCCGGTATTGCCCGCATGCAGCTTCCAAAACTTGTGTTTGACGGGCTTAATGCTCCTACACTTACTTTCCACATGTATCATTATCCTGTAAATGGGGCTTCGCTTAAAGTTTCGGTTACAACGGATGAGCTTGAATACGAAGAGGTGTTCAGCGCCAATGTAAATTCGATTGTAAGCGGCTGGAAGGAGTATTCCGTAAATCTGGCGGAATATAAGGATGCCCCATGGGTTGCAATTGTGTTTGACGGTGAGCTTGTAAATGGTGCGGCATATGTAATCGTTGATGACATAGAGGTGGCAAACCGCTCGGTTTACGATCTGTACATCAACCGTGTCACCGGCAGGATTTCTCCTGAAGCAGGTATGACGCACAATTATTCGGTAGAGGTCAGGAACAATGGCAAGGAAGCTGTTGATTTTGATGTGGAGATGCGTGTTAACGGTGTGCGTGAGAGCGTGGCCGCTTATGACCAGAAACTTTCTGCCGGAAAAAGCACGACACTTGTTCTGCCATTGTCTGTACTTCCAGAGCATATCAACAATCAACTGGATGTTGAAATAGAGGTGCTTCCACGTGAATGGCAGGATGAGATACCGTCGAATAATATCAGTAGGTTCAGCCTAACTGCGATACAACCGGACAAGCCGGTGGTCACAGATCTTGCCGCCATGGATTCTGACAATGGTGTGAAGCTCTCCTGGAGCGCACCGAGCCTTGTGCCTGAACCGGTGACCGACAGTTTTACTGAATATGAATCGTTTGCATATGATAATTTCGGCGACTACAAGACTGTGGACAACGACGGGCTGATACCTTGTGGCATTGCGGGTGTTGAATTTCCCAACATGGGTACTCCTATGGCCTTCCAGATATGGGAGCCGAGAGCTGCGGGTGTTGATGTGGATGCAGAGATATGGCAGCCTCGCAGCGGAAACAAGTGCCTTGTGGCTTGGACTGCACTTTCCAGCTATGTGGAGCCGTTCAATGACGACTGGCTGATATCTCCTCTCCTTTATGTGAGCGACGCACCTCAGGAACTGAGTTTCTACGTGCGTCGTCCTGTGGGGACATATGGTGCCGAGAGTTTTGAGGTGCTTTATTCCACGACCGGCGATGACCCGGATGATTTCACCCTTTTAAAGAGCGAAACCGTGGCTAACGGTATTTGGAATGAATGCAGGTATGACCTTCCAGCCGGTACGCGGCACTTTGCAATCAGGTATGTGAGCCGCAACCGTTTCGCATTGCTTTTTGATGACCTTACTTATACCCGTGCCACAGAGCGTGGTGAGATGCGGATAGAGGGATTCAATGTTTACCGTAACGGAAATAAGATAGGTGATGTGCCTGCTTCTTCAACCGGGTTTACGGATACTGACGGAAACAATAGTTCTTATTACAATGTGACAACGGTTTATAATACCGGTGAATCGTTTATGTCCAACACGGCGCGTCTTTCTTCCGGCATCCTTGATGTGATAGGGGAGGGCAATCCGGTCAATGTAAAGGGACATGAGGGTTATATCTATGTTAATGCCCCTGCCCATACTTTAATAACCGTGACATCTGCCGACGGTACGGTTTTTTATAGCGGATATACGACCGGTCGTATAGAATTGCATTCAGGAGTCTATCTGGTGACTGCCGGTGGTACGACTGCCAAAGTAGCTGTGAGGTAATTTATAAGGTTGCCTTTCCAGGGCTTTGTTAAAACAGAAAAAGAGGTGCATTCATGTATCTCTTTTTCTGTTTTTTAAGGTGAGCCAAGCATATGCATGGTTGGTAATTTTGCATGAAAAAAGGCATGGTAAAGAAGAGGCTTTCCGGGAAAAACGGATGTGGTGGAAGATTTGGCGGTATTTCCGATATGTTGTGTGGAGAAAGATTGGAAGGGGGCAGATTTGTGACCGGTAAGAATGTGAGAAGGGATGTTTTTGAGCCTGATGTATGGAAGAGTGCGGCACTCCCGGAGGTTGTGAGAGATGACGGATGGGTGCCGGCGGGTATAACGACGCTTGCGGCAGCTCCCGGAAAGATGGCGGTATGGTTTTCAAGGGGCAATGTGTTGGGGTATGCCGTGACTGGCACGGTCAATGTTCCTGACATAGCATGCAAGGTGACGACCCTCGGAATACTAAAAGGCGGGCTGGTACATGTGTCTGATCTGAATGATGGTGTTGTGCGGATTATGGTAAAAGGGGGCCGTGCCGTATATGCCACATATGATCTCCAGGGTATAATGACTTTTTGCGGTGAGATGCCCCAGTTGCCATGGTTGCACTTTTTGCGTGCCAAGGAGATGAATCTGTCTGTTGGTATCGGTACGGTTGCCCTTTCAGGAAAAAGCGATCCTCGTGGGAATGCTCTTTCTGAAGATGACGTGGCGATTGTAAGCAGGGCAGTCAAAGGCGCTTATAAAAAACTGAAGGCGTATGCAAATGGGACAGGTATGTTTCTGCAACCGGTCATAGCGCGTTATAGACTTCTGGATGGTACAGGAAGTACGGTTGTTGTGTCTCCGCCAGTGATGGTGGGCGCATCAGGAGGAGTGCAGTGTACGGGAGAGTTTACGCTGGCTTCGACCGACAGCCTTGCCACTGTTTCCGCCGGAAACCTGCATGGAGCCGCTTTCAGTTTGCATATCGCCGGGCTAGAGGAGATTATGGCTCCGTGGAACCGTGTAGTAAAGCGTCTTGTCGTGGAGTTAAGCCCGGAGACAGATATTGTGGATGAAGATGGAGAATGCATGTCGCGTGTCAGCAATGACGGCCGGGAGGTGACCGTGAGTGTGACTCTTCCTGTTGGCAGTGAGGAAAGCCGCAGAAGGAATGTGCTCGGTTTGCTTGCTGATCCAGAAAAATTCGGAGAACATTTGATTGTAGAAAATCCGTTTGGCTACGGATGTGCGGCAGAGGTTGCCGTCCCGGTATTCCCTTCAGCGAAGCGTTTGACAGAACCGTTTGGATTGCGCCGGCATCCTGTACGTGATGCCGTGTCTTTTAATTATGTGGCTGATGCCGGGGGATGGGCGGTAGCGTGCGGGGAACGCCAGGAGCAGTTTGGCGGTTATCCTCCTGTATGCTTTTCAACAGTTTACGGATCGGGGATTTGGCGGGCGCTTGCAGAAGTGGACGTGGTGCGTGCAGATGGGAGTGTGCAGCACTATGTGAGTGTATGCTCCGGTGACAATAATGTCCCTCTTGAATTTTCCCCGATGATCATGTTTCCGGATCCTAATGCACGTAAATTGACTTTGAGCCTTGAAAGCGGTGGCAAAACCATAAGTGAGACATACCATATGCAGTCTTTGCCTGATGCGGGTTGTGCCTGTTTTCTGAGTGAAGGATTCAAGGGGGTGTCACCACGTGGCGAACTTGCTTCTTTACCATCCTATGGCGGCGATATCCCAGGCGTTGAAGAACGTGCAGGTTATGTGGGTATATTTGATGGTCCGGCTATGGGGCGTGAACTTGACAGCATATTGATTGAGACCGGTGCGGTAGCGGCGGCCAGCCCGGCACCGAGAAATGGGGGTTCATGGGATTTCTCGCGTGTGCGGCTTCTTCTTTTCGGCGGTAATGGGACTAGTGTCGCTACTATTGACAAAGATGGACGTTTCCACTCGGTGGCGCCCATGGATAGCCGTCCTGTGAGAGATGCCAGTGCCGTCTGCCGCGCATCAGGCTCCAAGGGGCTTACGCATTTTGTTGTGGCAGGCGGTGATCTTATAGAGGTGTCGCGCAGTGGTGTCGCTACATTATTGTCTCACTGCTTTGCCAAACGTGTCGGATGGTGCGGGCGTTGGAATGAGTTGTGGCTGTCTGGAGGAGGTAAAGCACCAAGGCGAATTGATCCACGACGCCCTATGGAGGTTATTGAAGTCTGTGGTGCCACGGTGGGTATGTCTCCTTGTTTCCGTCAGTGGTGTGGCAGGCAGTTGATAGTTTCTGATACGGGTCATGTGTGTGATGTTGAAAATGAGAATGATTCAGTTGTGGATGTGGCTCTTGCGCTCCGGTATGACATGGGAGGAATTGGTGGCAAGCCGTATGTAAATCTGCTTGCGGATGTATTTGCGGCACGATATCACGGCAGTGTTGGGATATATGGGGACAATGGCACTGCTCTTCCTGAATTATTGTGTTCTTATAGGGTAGACGGGGAGTTGAATATGCCGTCCAGTATGAGGATGGCAGTTCCTAGACGAAGGTTTTTGGAGCTGCATGTGGCAGGGGAAGCGGCCGGAATGGCAGTCAGGAACTGAGGGACAGATCAGTTGGTGGCGCTCATAAGAGCGCCACACATTTGAAAATGTGACATTATAGAAAAGCATAGTTTCAAAACCGAAGTAGGGAAAGGGAGTGATAATGTCTAAAAAAACTAAAAAATTTGGTAGGGAGTGGCTGTTGAGCTAATTTTGCATGATATTGCGCGTATTGCGTGATATCATGTTTTTTGTATATTGTGCGTAGTGCGTGGTGTAGACGCATGGTGCATGTATTTTGCAGACATTTAAGGCTGATGAAAAAATACAGTATTATCAACAATGCGCTTGGGTGGTTGTGCTTCCTCATCGCAGCGGTAACGTATCTTCTGACGGTTGAGCCCACGGCGAGTTTCTGGGACTGTCCGGAGTTTATAGCACAGGGTACGAAACTTGAAGTGGGTCATCCGCCCGGCAACCCAATTTTTATGCTTGCGGCACGCTTTTTCGTGAATTTCGCGTGTGGGGACATGTCTAAGGCCGCGTTGATGGTCAACTCTATGTCAGCACTTCTGTCAGCAGGCACGATATTGCTTCTTTTCTGGACGATAACGCACCTGGTAAAGCGGTTGATAGTAAAGGATGATGCCGATGAAGTATCGGTGATGCAGATGCTTGTGATTTTCGGTTCCGGTTTGTGCGGCGCTTTGATGTATGCCTGGAGCGATACTTTCTGGTTCTCCGCAGTCGAAGGTGAAGTATATGCTTTTTCATCGTTTTGTACAGCCTTGGTGTTTTGGCTGATTCTGAAATGGGAGAACCGTGCCGATCAGCCCCATTCAGACCGTTATCTGGTGCTTATTGCTTATATAATAGGTGTTTCCATTGCTGTCCACTTGCTCAACCTGCTGTGTATACCAGCTATCGTACTGGTGGTTTATTACCGTAAATTCAAAAATACGACAGCCACAGGGTCGCTGATCGCGCTGGGTATTTCCGCAGTGATAGTTGGTCTTATTCTCTATGGCCTGGTTCCCGGATTCATTGAGATTGCCCAATATTTCGAACTGTTTTTCGTGAACAGTGTGGGACTTGGCTACAACATGGGCGTGCTTATCTATGCGGTGATGTTTATCGCCGTCATGATATGGTGTATCAAAGCATTGTATGAGCAAAAAAACGCGCTTAAGATAAAACTCCTGTTCCTGGCCTCGATAGTGATGTCAGGCATACCGTTTATAGGGAGTTCCATATGGATTCCGGTTGTGATAACCGCATCATTGGCTGTATATCTGTTCGCTTCAAAGCAGTTGCCTGTCCGCTATCTTACTTTGACTGCCTTGAGTGTGCTTGTGATTTTCATCGGTTATTCTAGCTATGCATTGTTGCTGATACGCTCACATGCCAATCCTCCGATGAACCAGAACGCCCCCGACAATGTGTTCGCCTTAAGCTCATATCTTAATCGCGAACAGTATGGCGATACACCGTTGTTCTATGGCCCGTCGTTCAAGTCGACGGTTCTTTATGAATATGACAACAACGGCAACTACAACGTGAAACGCAAGCCGGCCAAGACAGTATATAAAAAGATTGTGAAAAAATCGGCTGACGATCCAGACAAATATGCTTCTTATGCCAGCGACACGCGCTATGAGATGACGCCTAATATGCTGTTCCCGCGAATGTACAGCACTGCAGGAAGCCATCCGCAGTCATATATGGAATGGGCCAACCTTACGGAAGCGGACCTGACAACGGAAGATGCCCCTGTGGTGGTGGATAAGGATGGAAATACGATACAGAGTGCAAGTTTGCAGCGCCCGTCGTTTGCACAGAACATGCGGTATTTCTTCAATTATCAGCTCAATCATATGTATTGGCGATATTTCCTCTGGAATTTTGCCGGTCGCCAGAATGACCTGGCCGGAAACGGTGAGGCCAACCGGGGCAACTGGATTTCCGGAATCTCTTTCATAGACAATCCGCGCCTGGGTGACCAAAGCCTCCTGCCTGATGACATAGGGAAAAACAACAAGGGGCATAACGTGTTCTTCATGCTTCCTCTGCTTATGGGTATAATAGGCCTTACATGGCAGGCTTTCCACTCCAAACGTGGCATAGAACAGTTCTGGGTAGTATTTTTCTTCTTCTTCATGACAGGTATCGCTATCGTGCTTTACCTGAACCAGCCTCCTTTGCAGCCGCGCGAACGAGACTATGCCTTTGCCGGGTCTTTCTATGCTTTTGCCATTTGGGTAGGTATGGGTGTGGCAGGCATATGGGCATTGGTGAATAGCCTTATGAAAAACCAGGAAGGTGAGAAGTCTCCGTCCAAGGGTCTGGCTGTGGCAGGTTTGAGCCTGGTGATCGGGTTTGCTGTGCCTTTGCAGGTCGTAAGCCAGACATGGGATGACCATGACCGGTCTGGACGGTATACCACCCGCGATTTCGGTATGAACTACTTGTCAAGTGTGGATGAGAACGGCATAATATTCACAAATGGAGACAACGACACTTTTCCGCTGTGGTATGCACAGGAGGTAGAGGGTTACCGCACGGATGTGCGTGTAGTGAATCTGAGCTATCTTACCACCGACTGGTATGCCAACCAGATGCGTGTGGCGACAGATGGTGCTGCGGCGATAGACATGCAGGCAAAGCCGGAGGATTTTGCTTTTGACCGGATGCAATACAACTATTTCGATCCTGAAAACATGAGTAGCGAGAGGGTAAATGCATTTACGGCGCTGGAAGATCTTTACCATAATCCCAAGTCAAGCTGGAAAGGTGCGCGCATATGGAAATATCCTTCAATGTTCGTACCGTCAAATGTCGAGGGAGCGGTGGCAAGCGGTGTCATTGCGCCTGAAGAAGCTGCCGCTGCGGAAGAAGCCATATTGCTCAACCTCTATCAGGATCCGAAAGCCCCTTCTTCCGGTGCCACTTTGAGCCAGGCACTTACGGTTGATATGCTTGCGACTTCAGCCCGTGACGGATGGAAGCGCCCGCTTTATTTCGCCATGACTGTTCCCGACGAGTATTACGTGTCGCTTTCACCTTATATGCGCAATACAGGTCTGGCATACCAGGTGGCGCCGATATACAATCCCGACGGCGATGCCGCACCATGGACTGCAACAGATAAAATGTATCGTAATGTGACGGAAAAATTCCGCTGGGGAGGTCTTGACAAACTTGGCGACAACGACGATGTATACCTTGACGAAACAGTGCGCCGCATGGTTACCACACATCGCAGTGCCATGGCGGATCTGGCATATGCCTTGTTTGTGGAGGGTTATAATGCGGCTCATCCTATGACAGACAGTGTGACCGGGATAGCTCCCGAGCCGGATGCCGTATATGCCGCCGACCGCTATGCAAAGGCTGTGAAGATCCTTGACATGATAGAGGAAAAATTGCCTCAGAAGGTCTCTCCCTACAGCATCCAGATCGGTTATCAAATAGCGGATGCATACCTCCGTCTGGGAGAAGAGACCGGAAATGAGAACCTGACAAATAAAGGTCTGGATATAATATCATCTGAAATAGAGCGTTATGGCGCATATCTTCCTTATTTCATGGAGTTGCGCCGCACTCTTCCCGGAAGCGGATTTTCTGGTCTTTCGATTGCTGACCGGTATATACCGAATTATCTGTATGTGCTTCTTCAGACTTATGCCGATGCCGGCGGCCAGACTACCAAACTTGCCGAAAAACTAGAAAAGGAAGGAATAGACCTCCGCCTGCTTGAAAATTTTATAGCAACCAAATAAAGCATTACAGTCTTGCTGATCGAACAGCCCCCATTGCCATATCGCCTCCTGTTTCCGGAGGCGATATGGCGTATAAAGAAACTTGATACCAAGACGGTGTTTCTCACTTTTGACGACGGCCCGATTCCGGAGGTGACGCCGTGGGTGCTTGACACACTTGACAGGTATGGTATAAAAGCAACTTTTTTTATGGTGGGTGAGAATGTAGCGAGACATCCGGAGCTTTATGAGGAGATAAAGCGGCGCGGGCACAGCTATGGCAATCATACGATGCATCATCTCCAGGGGATGAAGGTGAGTTCATACCGTTACATGCATGATATTACCGAGGCGAATGACCTGATACGCAGTTCGCTGTTTCGACCGCCGCATGGTTTGCTGCGCTGGAGACAGGCGCGTGCCATCAAGGACCGGTACAACATAGTCATGTATGATCTTGTGACGCGCGATTACAGCAAGAAACTGAATCCGGAGCAGGTGTTCGCCAATGTTCGCCGCTATGCCCGTAACGGTTCGATAATAGTGTTTCACGATTCTTTGAAGGCTGAACGTAATATGAAAGCAGTGCTTCCCAAGGCTATAGAATGGTTGCAGGCGCGCGGATATTCGTTTGAACGGTTGCCGATGTAATCAATGGACATGAAAAATGCGGTAAAAGAGCTTGCCATGCGTTGTGGCGCGTGTTCTGTTGGGTTCACTATTGCTGAAGAGGTTTCGGCCGGTGCCCACGAGCTGTATATGCGGTTTATATCAGATGGGAAACATGGTGCTATGGGCTATCTGGCAAACCATGCCGAGATACGTCGTGATCCGCGAAAGCTGCTTGAAACCGCTGATGCGAAGTCGCTGATCGTATGTGCTTTCCCATATTTTACCCCGGATCCCGAAGTTTCTACCGACGCAAGGTTTGCCACATATGCCCGTGGCAGTGATTATCATATTGTTCTCAGGGAAAGGCTGGCTCCGGTAACAGGTTTTCTTGAAGAGCATGGGCATGCCGTAAGGGTATGCATAGACTCGGCTCCTTTGCGTGAACGTTATTGGGCTGTGCAGGCGGGTGTGGGGTTTATAGGTGTCAACTCCCAGTTGATAGTCCCGGGTGTGGGATCCTATGTTTTCCTGGCGACAATAGTGACAGATGCTGTTTTTGAACCGGATGAGCCTTGCAGTCTGGGATGCGGCGAGTGTGGCAGATGTGTGGAAAGATGCCCTGGAGGCGCGATAGGAGCAGACGGTAGTTTTGATGCACGCCGATGCTTATCCTACCTTACCATAGAGTACAGAGGTGGCTCGCTGCCAGATGATCTGCAATTGGGGGGGTGCGTTTATGGGTGTGACCAGTGCCAGCAATGTTGCCCGCATAACCGCAAGGCGGAAGTGACGGGAATTATGGAGTTTATGCCTCGTGATTCAATTGCGGGACTTACGCGGAAACGGATCCTGGAGATGACACGCCCGGAATTTGCCGGGATTTTTGCCGGATCGGCAGTGAAACGGGTTAGGCTTGAGGGGCTTAAAAGGAATGCCAGGCACAGATGAATGTTAACTGTCCGGATAATTTGGGGCAGTTTTACCAGTGATGCAGATCCGAATGTCGGCCAAGCTATTTTAGCCCCCATGTTGATCTGTCAAGATTGCGGTAGGATACAGCTTCGTGCATATGGCGTGGTTCAATGTCCGGAGAGGCGTCAAGGTCGGCGATGGTGCGTGCCACTTTCAGGATTCGGTCGTAGGCACGGGCGGACATGTCGAAACGGGTCATGGCTGTTTCAAGTATCGCTAACGCATCTTCTGTGGGACGGGCGTGTGCCGCTATATGCCGTGGGGTCATCTGTGCATTGCAGTGTATGGAGGGATCGGATGAGAAGCGTGCGGCCTGGATGTTGCGCGCCCTGTTGACACGTTCCCGTATTTTATATGATGATTCGCCCTGTTGCATGCTTTGCAGCTCCTGGAACGGGACTGGCATTATCTCCACTTGTATGTCAATGCGGTCAAGAAGCGGTCCTGAAATGCGGCTAAGGTATCGCTGTACCTGTATCTGCGTGCATGTGCACTCTTTGGTCGGATGGTTGTAATATCCGCACGGGCATGGGTTCATTGATGCCACAAGCATGAAACCGGCGGGATAATCAATGGTATATCTGGCTCGTGAAATGCAGATATGGCGGTCTTCAAGCGGCTGTCTCAGTACTTCGAGCACGTTGCGTGAAAATTCAGGAAATTCGTCAAGGAACAGGATGCCGTTATGCGCGAGCGATATTTCTCCCGGCATGGGGTTTGATCCTCCTCCGACGAGTGCTACCGGTGAAATTGTGTGGTGCGGTGCACGGAATGGACGTGTGGTCATGAGCTTTGACCCTCCTTTGAGCTTTCCTGCCACCGAATGGATCTTGGTGGTTTCAAGTGCCTCTGACAGTGTGAGCGGGGGCAATATTGTGGGAAGGCGTTTTGCCATCATTGATTTGCCGGATCCCGGAGGCCCCACAAGCAGTATGTTATGTCCTCCCGCACAGGCGACCTCGAATGCCCGTTTCACACTTTCCTGTCCTTTGACGTCAGCAAAATCCAAATTGAAGTGGCACAATGCTTTGCCGAATTCCTCGCGTGTATTTACTATTACTGGTGCGGGATTTGACTGCCCAGCCAGGAATTCTATGACCTCCTTAAGGTTGTCCATGCCGTAGACTTCGATATTGTTGACTACGGCTGCTTCTGTTGCATTTGACGAGGGTACTATAATCCCTTTCAGACGTTGTGTGCGAGCCATAATGGCCATAGGCAAAACTCCTTTTACGGGTAGCAGTGAACCGTCAAGTGATAGTTCCCCCATGATAAGAAAGTCGGCGAAACGTGCCGGTTCCAGTTGGCCTGATGCGGCAAGTATCCCTAGGGCAATGGGGAGGTCGTATGCGGATCCCTCTTTCCTGACGTCTGCCGGCGCCATGTTTACTACGATTTTCTTTCTGGGATATTCAAGACCGGTCTGCTGTATGGCCGAGCATACACGTTCGGCGCTTTCTTTTACCACTGCGTCGGGCAGCCCGACCATGACAAGCTGGAAACCGGCCTCGCATAGTACTTCTACTGTGACCGGTATGGCATCAATGCCTTGGAGGGCAGCTCCTATAAGTTTTACAAGCACAAAAATGGTAATTATATTGTTGGTTGAGAACCCTTGCCGTTTTCAGTTAGTCCATCAGTATGGATCGCACACGTGAAATGGATTTACCGCGGTAAATGAGTGTTCCTGTGGAGTCTGTGAGTATAAACCAGGGTAGCGATGGCACCGGTATATCTGTAAGTTCGGGTAAGGTATACGGTGATATCGACCATGCGCGTGTAAGGTTTTCAGGGTCTTTTTCTGGTAGTTCCCTAATAGAGTTGTGCCATACGGCGGTATCCATGTCGGCGGATATGTCCACTATGCCGAGTTTGTTTTTCCTATAAAGTATGGATAAGGCAGATTTGATGGAGTCGCTTTTCCGTATGTCTTTGTCTGTGAACATCAGCAGTGTGTTGCCGTACCTGTTTGTGCGGATGGTTGACAGTTTGTTGTCTGATGTAAAAATTCTAAGGGTGTCAATGTGCAGTGAGTCCATTGGATGGCTCATTGGCAGCAGCATATCACGCACAGGCATCACTCCGGTGTTGCGTGCAATATCGGGGTCAAGCGAGGCTATCAGTTTCAGCGCTTCATGGGGATTGTCTGCATATTGATAGAAGTCGCTCATCAGCAGCGATGACAGTACCCATTTTGGATTTTTTTGTACAATCTGCCCTATTGCCAGATTGAGTGTTTTTGTGTCGTGGTTCTTAATGGCAACGGCATTGTTTTTAAGGAATTCAGCTAGGCGTTTAGAATCGTTGTTGCCCTCTGCTGTCATATCCGTTGGATCTGTTGCGTTCAGCCGTATATCCACTGTCTGTCCGTTATCTATGATTATGCGTCCGAGCAGTTTTCCGGCAGATGTATACACTCTTATTACAGTAGGTTTCCCTGTTCGTGCGAGTGCCATGAACTTTCCGTCAATGGCAGTGGCGGTAACTGACTGGACTGCATCTCTTGAATAATATACAAGCCGGAGATTCCCCGTCCCGAAATTATCTATGATCCCGTTGATCCTGAACTCAGTATCGCTTCCGCAAGCCTGATTCAATATTGCTGTAATGAAAACAAGAACCCACAGTGCCGCCTTGACGACCCTGTGAGTTTTCATATGCAAGCTGTTAAGAAGTATCTGTTTATTGTTCATTTCCGCAAAAATAGCATAATCCGCTGAGACTGGCAAATATCGGTATAATAAAAAAGTAAGGAAAATCTCACGACCTCCCTTACCCGGATACATAGTAATATTACCAGTCAATCAATTCAGTAATAGCCTTATTACTGCTAATCAAATATGTGTAAATAAGCAATGGATATGCAAATTCAATTAATCCCTTAATTTTAACCCTTCTTGCAACGAGGCGGTTTTTCGTCTCCCTGCTATGTACCGGGGTAAAGGGGAGAATATGAGAAAGGGTGTGAACTTAAAGATTGCAACCGGTCAGTTCTGAGGCACCGCCAAGCGCCAAGTCCAATAACCGGCATAATTGCAACTCGTTCACACCCTAAAGGTTTCCTGAGTGATCAAAAATGCTCGACTTTCCTTGGACTGATAAAAAATGGCGGATTTCAGAATGAAAAATTCGAGTACAGCTACAAAATTTAATTCCTCATCAATAATGTTGGCACGAACTCTTTCGCTGCCGGAGGTGATGACCCTCAGGTCGCAAGGCGTCAATCAATATTAATACCAAGCGATTTAGCTGAAATTTCTCAATTTCCTCTGTTTGCAAAGATACAACGCAAAAAATTGTTTTGCAAAATTTGAAGTTGAATTGTTGCTGAAAATTATCACAAAACATGCTGCGAATTTGACTACAAATTTAATTGGTTGATAATCAGAAGTATTTTTGGTGTGGAGTAACTTTGTTGATTTTTAAGGCATTTATTGTTGGAAACATGAATGTAACTTTGCAAAGTGCGATAGGCAATACAATCGTGATTATATATAAATAACCTTTATTTTAATTGGAATGGAAGAAACCGAAATTATTTCAGTAAGTGAGACAGGTTTTGAAAGCCAGCTTTCTGCCGGAAAAAATGAAATTGCCGATGAGAACGGCAAGCCGGATAATCCTGATGAAGAATCCTTGACGGTAAAAGCACCCTCGGATGACGGTGATAATGCGCCTCTGGCAGAGGATGTCCAAAAGGAGTCTGATGCCCGTATTGAAGCGCTTGTCGCCGAGGCAGAACAGCGGGGTTATCTTCGTGGCCGGAATGAAAAGATCAGCGCACTGATGCAGGAGCCGGGAATGCTTGAACGTAGCGACAGCATGGGCATAGACAGCGGGTATGCTGAAAATGTGCCGATCTTACGGAGGGAGAAAGTCTCAATTTGGGATCTTTAGCAGATGTTATGATTTCAATGATATAAGCAAGTGTTCAAAATTATTACTTATGTGAAAATCTGATGCTTTATACTGTTGGCACATGGATTTGACTACTTGTCTTATGTGGTTAAAAACAACGGGGAAAGGAGGTGTAGAAAAAATGAATGAGAAAATCAGAAAAATACTCCGCTGGTTGCAGGCGGTTCTGGATCTTTTGCTTGGAGGCAGGAAGAGAAACAAAAATAATGCATGACGCATTACGGACACATGGAATGTCCGAGAAAGAATTATTAAACCTTTAAATTAATTTGAAACAATGAAAGAAGCGATCAGAAATCTTAAAAGTAATGTGATAGAATGTCTTTCTGGGCCACAGGCTGCTATGGTGATTGTGGCGGGTGTGTTGATGCTGGTGGCATGGGTCTGTGGATGGCTCATGGGACATGCCGGCGGTGGTGTGACCATGGTTTTTGAAAATGCTGCCTACGGTCTGCATGGAGCTTCGGTAGCGGCGGTTCTAGCAGTGGGAGGTGTTGACCGGCATGTGGTGGGTGAGCCGCTTACTACCGGCCTGAGCGATACGGTGTCACCGGGTTTGTTGCGCAATGAGATAGATGACCGTATAGTCAAGATACGTCCTATGTCGACACCGCTTGACCAGATTTCACGTTATGGAGGGTCACGCCTGTGCGGTTCTATGAAAGTGGAATATTATTCGGTAGACACCAAACCAGGTTTTGCAAAACTCATCCAGAGCTATACTCCTGAAGAAGATGGCCGCGGTGATGAGGAGGCGGCCCAGGCAGAGGTGAGGTTTCGCACTGACTGCAATGAGATATTCCAGCCAACCACTACAATACTGGTGCCTTCGGTAAAGGGGGCTGACGGTGGTGCCCTGGTGCTCTATGTGGAGGCTTGCGACAGTGGCTCTGTGAAGGTTGTTGCGGCGAACGGCAATGATTCAATCCCCTCTCTTCCGGTCGGTACACTTCTGGTGCGTATGGGCAGGGCTGCGGCGGAATTGGATGTAATGACATCTCAATTTGAAGCTATGCCTCAGAAAAACAGCAATCTATGCCAAATTTTCAAGGCCCAGGTCGAGCAGAGCACATTCATGAAAATCAGCAACAAGGAGGTAGGATGGAGCTTCTCTGACCAGGAAGAGGCCGCTATAATAGACATGCGGCTCGGTATGGAGAAAACTTTCCTGTTCGGGCAGAAGTGCCGTCTGAAAGACAGTATAAAAGGGGAGGAGGTTTTTCTTACCGGAGGTATATGGAGCCAGACCGACAATGAGTTCGTATACCAGGCTTCGGCAAAAGTTGATGAGGAATGGCTGGTAAAACTCTGCCGCCAGGCATTTACCCACAATGCAGGTTCTTCAAAGAAAGTGCTTCTCGCGGGGAGCGATCTTATAGAGAAATTGCATTTGTGCGGCTCCAAGCGTGTGCTTGTCAATGACGCCGTTGTGACCAGATGGGGACTGGACTTTACCGAAATACATTCAAAATTCGGTACCCTGTATGTCCTTTTGTCTGAAGTCTTTGACCAGTGTGGTATGCCTGGTGCCGGTATGGTGGTCGATCCTGAATATATCACAAAATATTGCCATGTGCCTTTCCGCACGGAGAAGCTGAACCTTCGTCAGAGTGGTGTGCGCAATGTTGATGCAATTGTGATAACAGAGGCCAGTTGTCTGGTGCTCCGTTATCCACGCAGCCATATGCGTGTTGTCGCACAATAAAAACAGTCTGGATTTATGATGTTGCGACTTACGCAGGCCGATATGCTTGCCCAATGGAAGATGAGGAGGTATCTGGAGCCGTTGCGTACGGATTGCCTTATCAGCCGCAGCGATGGCATAGATATTGATGCCTATTGTGTGATGGAGATGCGCAGGTGGTATCTTGATTTGCTGGCAACGGCTCCGGTGGAGTTCCTGGCTCCAGAACCTACGCTTTCAGAAAATATCATAAAATTGCAAATCGCTGATAAT
>CANRWW010000012.1 GCA_947643665.1 uncultured Porphyromonadaceae bacterium
TTGCCCATTCTCATGCGAGTTTTATATAATACACTGATAGTCAAATAAAATACTTCTGACTATTACAAATATACGAAAACATTTAGGATAAACACATATTATTGCAATCTATTTATATATCCGCTACATCCGTGGCATTTCTGGTTTCTGATTGCTTAAAATCATTGAACACAAAAAGTTTACGCTGCTCACGATGATTGACAACAACTCTTACCTCCGGATATTTCTCAGCAAAATATTTTCCAAGGGCCTGCGCGCTATATACCGAACGATGACATCCGCCGGTGCATCCGAAAGCCACACTCAACGAAGTGAACCCACGTTCAAGGTATCTCTTTACAGAAGCCTCTACCAGCGCTTCACAGCACAGCAAAAACTGATATATCTCACCATTATCTTCTATAAAGCGTATTACCGGCAGATCCAAACCTGTCAAGGGTTTATATTCGTCATATTTACCTGGATTTTGGATTCCACGACAATCAAAAACAAATCCGCCACCATTGCCCGACAGATCATAAGGCACTCCCCTCTTATATGAAAATGAGCTTACCATAAGAGTCAGCCCAGAAAAACATTGTAGTCCTGCAACTGTTTCAATATCCACAATCCTTGAAGAAGAATGTAATCTATTAGCCAATTCCTTAAGATACGGGAACCGGACGGAAACATCTTTAAATGAAGGCAATATCGTACAATCGAAGAAATCCACTAATCCCTTTACTCCTGCAGGAAGACTCTGCAAAAAATGAGGCTTATGTTCACTCCACCCTCTGAAACCATATGCACCAAGCGTCTGGAGAATGCGGAACAGAACAAAATAGGGCAATGATTCACAAAATTTATCTACAGAAAAATTTGCATCAACAACTTTTGCCTCGTCAACATAAGCCGCGATCATATCCCGTTTGATATCATCAGTAAATTTTGCTTTAGCCTGCCATAAAAACGATGCAAGGTCATATTCCAAAGGCCCCTTTCTGCCACCTTGGAAATCTATAAGATATGGCTTCCCATTGCACAGCATTATATTTCGGCTTTGGAAATCACGCACCATAAAAGTGTCGGCTTTATCTACGACGGCTTCTATAATAGAAGCAAGATGCCCAAGTTCAAAATCAAGTCTTTTCTCCGAATATTCCAGTCCGCTTGACTTCAGGAAACAATATTTAAAATAATTCAAATCATTGGCTATCATATTTGCATTCATCGCAGACACAATACATGATTTATCGAAATCAAGCCCGTCAGCCCCCTCTATCTGAAAATGCGGCAACATTCGCACGCATTCCTCTACCTTATCAAGCTCCTCACTTGAAAATTGCCCATTTAAGCGCCCACCGGCAATGAAATCAAACAAGGAGGTATTACCGAGATATTCCTGTAGATAATACTGGCTATCATCACTTTCACAAAATACTGCCGGGACAGGCAAGCCCTTACCCTTAAAATGCCTTGAAAGGGAAATAAATGCCTTATTCTCTTCAGTATCACATCCATATGTTGCCACCGCATGAAGAGGGGTCCTACCCTCTTGCGCTGTTATAAGGTAATATTTCCTATTTGAACCTGCTGCTGACAAAGATTCTATTGCAACCGGCGTTACACCGAAATGCATTTTATATAACAGGGAAATTGAATCAAAAGAATGCATGCTCAATTACATTAAATTTACGGGAGGCGGCATCTGTCAATCCAGATAGCCTCCTCCCGTGTAATAATTTTTCCTGAAATATTATTTCACTTGCTCATTATTTGAAACTTCTGCCTCCTCGGCCGCTTCATCCTGAGCAATCTCATCATCCTTGAATTCGGTGATTCCGGCTGCGACAAGCTGATTATACCAGCTAAATAGTTTCTTTATATCTGTTGTATATACCCTGTCCTCATCATATTCAGGAAGGATTGTCTTGAAATAATCGCGCAATTTTTCATCGCCCATTGATTTTACATCAATAGGGTCCACTCCGGCAATCTCCTTTACTTTTTCGAGAACGTCAGCCAAAGGCACATCACCGTCATTGGTATATATTGAGATATCTCCCAATGAAACGACCTTATCACGGGCATATGCAGGTGTACGCTTACCTGTTGCTATATTTTCTACTATGAGCATATTCTTGCCCTGATTCATAAGTTTGAATAAACCGGGCTTACCTGAAATTGAAAGAATTCTTTTCAACATTATACTTAGTTCGCTGTTAGTTGTTTATGTTTAACAAAACAAAAAATGTCAAATAGGGAGCGTATCAAAAATCCACTACCCACAAAATCCGTTATATTAAATATATTTTACGCAAAGTTAACTAACTTCCCTCATTTTCACAACCATTCAGCCACATTTAGGAAACATTTTCTGAGCCACAGCTGATAGTTGCGGGAATGCAGATGATTTGTTAACTTTGCAAAAACAATTATTCCATTTCACACTTATGGTAAAAATAGGTTCAATTATGACTCCCGTCGGCCGCAAAGCCCTTCTTCTCGGCAGCGGAGAACTTGGTAAAGAAGTTGCGATAGAACTCCAACGTTATGGCGTTGAAGTGGTGGCTTGTGACCGCTATGAAAATGCACCCGCCATGCAAGTCGCCCATAGACATCATGTGCTCAGTATGCTTGATGCCCAACGGCTTAGGGAAGTCATCAAACTCGAAAAACCAGATCATATTATACCAGAAGTAGAAGCGATTGCCACACCGGAACTTTTGAAACTCGAAGAAGAAGGTTTCCATGTTACCCCAACTGCCCGTGCGGCATGGCTTACTATGAATCGAGAAGGAATCAGACGCCTTGCTGCTGAAGAACTTGGTTTACCAACCTCACCGTATCGTTTCGCCGACAACCACGATGATTTCATTGCTGCAGTAAAAGAGATTGGTATCCCATGCGTAGTAAAGCCTGTAATGAGTTCATCCGGGCATGGTCAAAGCACTATCAAATCTGAAAATGATATTGAACCCGCATGGAAAGAAGCACAAGAAGGAGGACGAGCAGGAGCAGGTCGTGTTATTGTAGAGGGATTCGTGGATTTTGATTATGAAATTACACTCCTTACGGTAAGATCTTCCTCTGGAACGACATACTGCGAACCAATCGGACATATTCAGGTCAATGGAGATTACCGGCAGTCGTGGCAACCTCAACCGATGAGTAAAAAGGCGTTAAAACAGGCTCAGGAAATAGCATCGGCAATAACCAACGCACTTGGAGGATATGGCATTTTTGGCGTTGAACTTTTCATAAAGGATGACAAAGTAATTTTCAGCGAAGTATCTCCACGCCCGCACGACACAGGAATGGTAACCATGATATCGCAGGATCTGAGCGAATTTGCTCTCCATGCACGTGCCTTGCTCGGTTTGCCTGTACCCGAAATACGATTTTTGGGATGTTCTGCATCCCGCGCCATAGTGGTGGAAGGCGATACAGACAAAATTGAATTTGACAACCTAGAATCAGTGCTTCGTGAAAAAGGTGTACAAATTCGCATTTTCGGAAAACCGGAGGTAAAAGGACACAGGCGAATGGCTGTTATACTTGCTACGGATGAAACCGTAGCTGCTGCCCGTGCGAAAGCAGAAAGAGCATACAACGCTTTGAAAGTAAACATACTCCCCCGCTAATTCACTTTTGAACATATAAAACGGAGCCGGAAATCAGCTGATTTCCGGCTCCGTTAATATAATGTAAACTTTGCTATCGTCCGCTCTCCTCAATCAATGCCTTTACATGGTTGGCATATACATTCTCACTAAGAAGGTCTTCCAAAGTGAGATGCATACGATAACGCCAGTAATGCCTTGATTCCGACGGTTCATTTATCTGTTCCTTATATGGGTTGTCACGACGCAGTTTACCGTCAATCGACAACCAGTCCTGCAATGGAAGTATGCACAACATAGAGGGCGCACGAAGATTCATGTCAATGATTTTCTCACAAATCCATGGCTCTGCAAAAGCTGGAGCGGCACCTTGTTCGTGCAGTATGTTATTATAGAAACGTTGCGTGGTTTCACGACTCTCTTCCCACCATTGACGTATACCACCCATATCATGGGTAGATGTAGTGCATACGGAATAATATGGGTATCTGGCGGGATTGCCAAATTCCTCAGAAGGATTCTTAGGCATACGCTGTATATCCAAAGTCAGTATCTCAAGAGCACTCATTACTGCCGGCACACAATCCGGTATCATACCTAAATCTTCAGCACAAGTCAGCATAGAGGTGGCATCTATTACCGGAGGTAATTTCCACATGGCTTTACCATACCAGAAGTCATTATGACGATGATAAAAGAAATCATTATACAAACGGTCAAAACACCACCGTTCATAATCATTCAAAGAACGATATGTATATGTATATTGAGCCGAAATGCGAGGATGGTATTTGCCTTTTTCCGAAGGGTCCTCAATGAATAATACCTGGTCAACAAGGCCAAGAAGGGCATTGCACAAGCGTGTATTCTTCTCATTATTTTCCAGACCAGCAAAATAATCAGCTATCTGTCTTTGAGTGGAAAACCCTGATGACAGACAGTAACGTCCGTCACTTACCGGTTTCAGGAATCGCAAACGTGCCTCGTCTGTATATTCTCCAAAGAAATCAGCCAAAAACCAGTCCATTATATATGGAGTCGTATACAAATCTGCATTCATCCAGAAATCATATACGTTTCTAAGCTCCTCTACAGTAAATGGCAATGCAGGATTGAATGTACCAAGGAGACCATGAAGTTGTGTCATGGGAATCTGCCATATACGGAAAAATCCAAGCACATGATCAATGCGATACACATCAAAATACTCTGCCATTTTGGTGAAACGAGCTTTCCACCACGCAAATCCGTCAAGGCTCATTTCGTCCCAATTATACGTTGGCAATCCCCAATTCTGGCCAAGAACAGAGAAATCATCCGGTGGAGCACCAGCCTGGGTATCTAGATTGAACAGGTCTGGAGAAGTCCAGGCATCCACACTATCACGCGATATACCTATTGGTATGTCCCCTTTCAATGCCACCTGACGAGTGTGGGCATATTCACGCACTTGCTTCATCTGATTGGCAAGATGCATCTGAATCCAGCAGACATATTCGGCTTCATATGCATTCTCTTCAAGGAACTTATCAATTTTCTCTTTGTCATACACCTTATATTCACCCCAATTTTTAAATTCCGGTGAATTGAACCTGTCACGAAGTATACAATAGGCGGCATATGGCATAAGCCACGACGCATTATCTGACACAAATTTCTTAAACTCAGCATCAGCTACTGCAGCGTCATGTTTTGAAGCAAAAAGTTCACGTGTATATGCTGTTTTAGCATCGTTTACCCGTTCATAGTCAATTTCATCAAGGCTGTTAAGCTCTTTGCGCAAATCTTCATAATACTTCATCCTTTCGGCATCAGGAAGGGTACCAACAGATGGAAGATGGAGATACATCGGATGGAGAGCATAACAAGAATTCGCATTATACGGATAAGAATCTGTCCATGTATGTGTCATGGTCGTATCATTCACAGGAAGTACCTGGATGAATTTCTGGCCTGTTGCCGCAGCCCAATCAACCATCTTATACAAATCCAAAAATTCACCCACACCGAAATCTTCTTCGGAACGGAGTGAAAATACCGGAATCGCAACTCCAGCACCACGCCAATTGTTCTGTGGATTTGAGAATCTCAAACCATTCAGAAGCAAGCACTCACCTTTCGTGGCAGGAGAAAGATCAAATATGCGGTTATCAAGCAATTCCCAACCAACAACCTCTTTTGTCCCCTTTTTTAAAATCAGGAACTTATATTCAAAAGATGATGGAAGATCAGAAAGAGGGACAGAGCACTTCCATGTCGGATAATCGGCATCGCTAAGGATAATTGCGTCATTCACATTCCAATTTCCCAATGCATCACACGATCCGCTCAGCGCAAGCACGTGATCAGAAGCAATCATAGGAGCATCCACGCTTATGAGCAACATTCCTGGAGATGGAGTCACCGGCATGGCTTTATTCTGGCGTTTGCATATACAATCGAAAAAAACTACCGAATAATACGGTTTGTCCCACGGCTGGTCTTGCCAACGATCATATATACCATATTCGCGTGCGTTAGCCCCCGGTCGGAAAACATGACATTTGCCCCACTCCCGGCGTTCTTTTCCTGTCTCATCCTTAACTATATAGAAATAGTCAAATTCTCCTATGTCATCTGGCAATTGAAGGTTGTATTCCCAACTTTGCTCACCATGAAGAACCATCTTTATGGCATCTTCCGGTTTGCCGTTTCCCAGTTGGGGTATGTCACCTCCAATATATACAGACTCCCCCCAATGTGTACGGTAGTCAATATTGAACTTAATGTTCATAAGGTATTAAAAATAAAGCTGTTTATATATTGAATGTAAGTAATTGCTCCGACAAGGGACTATGAACCTATACCGACGACATGTGCCAGTTGCACATGTCTAATAAATAAACGAATACCGCTGTTTACAACAGTTTTATGCTTATATATCGTTTCGGATTCTTTTTGACGTCTATAAGAAGCGAATCAAGGGAAGCCGCACAATTATTGAGGTTATCATATAAAGCACGGTCACCGGTTATCAATCCTAAAGATGAATCTGGATTATTCAACGAAGCAGATAGCACCTTAAGATTTGAAGACAATGTATTCAGATTATCCATTATAGAATCAACAGGCGCCTCGGCAAGCTCAGAAGATACCTTTACGAGATTCGCACTCATGTCATTAAGATTGCCTGTAATGCCATTTACATTGTTCATCACTGGCGGAAGGGCGCCTGTTGTAGCTTTCAATTGCTTTAATGTCTGTTCTATATTCAAAGTTATTGCATCCATGCGACCGACCGACTGAGACAAAGCCGGATCTGACACCAACTTATTTAAATTAGTAAGCAAAGAGTCTACTTTCTGGAAAACAGCACTTACAGACGGCATCAGATTCTTAGAAACATTGTCCAACATCCCAGCAGCAGTATGACTCTCCAATGTACTACCTACGGTTTCATATTCTTTAGAGTCTGACAGATGTAAAACCACAGTTGATGTTCCCAGGATATCCTGTTCTATTACAGCTTCCGATCCTTTGGGCAAACGCAACTCACGGTTCACACTCAGTTCTACCTTCACATGCCCCGGATTCGCATAATCGTAATCAATGGAACGTACCAGCCCCACTTTAAAACCATTAAGGGTTACAGGCGCGGATTTCTGCAAACCAGCTACATTTGTGTAATTCGCATAATAATAATTAGCTGCCTTGAAAACATTAACTCCCTTCAAAAAATCTATTCCGAAAAAGAGTACCAGCAATGCGATGACAACACACAGTCCTATAATAAGTTCTTTTTTTAACAATTTCATCTTATGCTATAGTAGTAAATTTAAATTCCAATTAAAACTCTCACAAACAGATCTACGGTTTAATAAAATCAACTCTCTTCCCACTTCTCATTTTTATAATAAACGATTCGGGAAAGGATTTGCGGACCTTCCGTAAAAGCACCTGGGCATCCTCCAAAGTATCAGCAACTCCTATTGCATATTTATATAAACCGCCATCCCTGTAATATTCAACATCTTTAAAACCTTTGAGTTCAGATGAGCCATATTTAATGGGATCCGAGCTAACCAGTATCTGGATGTAATATCGTGGCAAATCATCTGTTGAACAGATCTCCAAAATGCGATTCCCGCTACCCTGTTTTTCAGTTTTATAATCAGGTTTCTTATCAACATCAGATGGTTTAGCTGATGTATTCAAACGAGGGACATCTGCCCCATTGGATTTTGTATTTTTCTTATTGGAAGGCTTCAGAGCTTGTGCAACCGGCAAGTTATGTCCGACAATTTGAGAGCCGTAAGTGTTTACATAAGCGCATATCGCGTTATAAAGTGCTATTACCATCTCCTCTTGCCCGTTTTCAGACGACAGGAATTTTTCGGCCTGCGGGTTACATATAAAATCAAGTTCTACAAGCACAGAAGGCATAGAAGTTGCCCACAACACCCAGAAACCAGCCTGGCGCACACCTTTAGGCTCACGACCGGCGACATCCACCAGCTGGGCATGGATTGCGTCAGCAAATTCAATACTCTGATCAAGCCTTTTGTTTTGAAACAATTCAAAAACAATGTCACTTTCTAGAGAATTCGGATCAAAACCGGCATATTTTTCAGTATGATCCTTTTCCAGCTCCATAACCGAATTCTCCCGCTTGGCAACGGCAAGATTCTCAGCTGTCTTATGCAATCCAAGAGTATAAACTTGGCAACCTGTTATTTTTTTACGGTTTTTGTTACGCCTGTCCACCGAATTGATATGAACAGAAACAAACAGATTGCTGCCTGCCTTATTGGCAATTGCCGCCCGTTCGCTTAACTCCACAAACACATCACGGTCACGCGTATATACGACTTTTACATCCGGCAAGTTCTTTTCAATAAGCCGGCCTAACTGTTTTACTACTGAAAGAGTAATGCTCTTTTCATTGGTCTTATTCCCCAATGCTCCATAATCTTTCCCTCCATGACCTGCATCAAGCGTGATCACAAATTGCCGTGCAAACGCCACATTATACAAAGGCGCCTGCAAAAAGACAAACAATAGGGCAAAAATACGGAATATATGTTGCACTCTCTGAGAGCTCATTTTATACAAACTTTACCACAAAGTTAGTAAAAAAGGCTTTCAAATACAACCTATTTTTATCACTCGCCATGCTATAACCACACGATATAAACCATTACAGCCATATTAAACGACAAAACTGCCAACTATCATAATCGTATATTTAAAGGCTGCTGATTCTTATCAATATGGTACAATACACTGACAGTCAACTTTCAATATATTCAATCTTCAATAAAAGCCTTTTCAATGGCCGTTACATCCTCCTGCAATTGTTTCTCGAACGGAAGCCGTTCTTCAATGTTTTTACATGCATATATGACAGTGGAATGATTTCTTGCAAGGCGCATACCAATCGCCGTAAGGGGCATATGAGCGTGTTTTTTTGCCATATACATTACCATCTGCCTTGCATCTGAAATTTCCCTTTTCCTTGATTTGCTGAAAATTGAGTCCGGGTCAAGTCCATAATGGTTGGCCACCCCCTGAGCTATTATCTCAAAGTTAATGGTACGGCGATGCATACGCACTACACGGGCCATAACCATACGGGCCAATTCCACTGTGATCTCCCTGTTCGTTACAGTCGCATGGGCCAGAAGCGAAACTACGATACCCTCCAATTCACGAACACTGTCGGTCACATTCTCTGCAATGAAATTCATTACTTCCGCTGGAATAGACAAGCCATCCTGACGCGCACGCAATCGCAACACATCCTGACGCAGCTGAAGATCCGGACGCTCCAACTCTACCGTCATGCCCCATTTGAATCTGGAAAGCAACCTGTCCGGCATCCCTTTCAATTGCGTCGGCGCACAATCCGACGACAATATTATCTGCCTCTGGTTCTGATGCAGGTGATTGAATATATGGAAGAAGGTACCTTGAGTACGTGGTTTGTCAATGAGATCCTGTATATCGTCAATTATCAATGTATCTATACTCTGATAGAAATTTATAAATTCATTGATTTTGCCATTGTGTGAGGCTACAGTATATTGGCTCTCAAATAATCGAGCACTTACATACAGGATGCGTGCCAAAGGATTATGTTCCCTTATTTTTATGCCGATAGCCTGAATGAGGTGTGTTTTTCCGACACCGGTAGGACCAAACACAAAAAGAGGATTGAAAGTTTTACATTTGGGGTCGTTAGCAATGGCCTCACCTATGGCACGTGCGATTTTATTGGAGTTGGAACCACAATAATTCTCAAAAGTATAACGTGGGTTCAACTGGGAATCAAAAGATGCGACTTCCGCAGTCTGAAACAAACCACCTGTCCTTCCTTTTAATACTGGAGAAGACGTTAATCCGGCTTCATGTATTGTTGTTTCCGGGAAGTTACTAATCTGAACATATTCATATTGTAATTTAACCCCGTCGCCGTAGACACGACGCAACGCGGCTCCTAACAAAGGCAAATATGTGGTTTCAATGTGTTCCTTGAAGAAAGCCGATGGGACAGATAAAGTGACTTCTCCATCTTTGAAACTCAATGGAACAATCGGTTCAAACCATGCCTTGTATTGTTCTTTGGTAATATTGTCGCTTATTATACGCAAACAATCTTGCCAAAGCTCTTGATGAGTTTTGTTCATAAGAATAGTAATTTCAAACTAGTGTCCGGACATAGCGAGAGGCGTTCCCAACAAGCCTTCGATCTAAACAGAAAGAGGCGTTAAAAAATGAGAGAGACACAAACCGTGTATCCGGTATTTTCAATCTTTTCCGATGCAAATTTCTTCCATTTTTTGTTGAAAAACAAATCGTATTTTTTTTGGATTTTTCCTGACAGCCATAACACCACTGGTTCTCAACACATTAAAAACCGTCCAATTCCAGGCACGTAACAAGCAGCATAAAACACTGAAAACCAATGCACTTATTTCATCAGGATCTATTTCACGACCATTTTATCCGAAAGTTAACTATGTAGTATCTACATGTTTATTTTCTTATTTGCATTTAATCCAATCCCAGTTCGCAAACCTGCTATTCGGAATAATTCCAAATAATCAAAACCGGTAAAAATATGCATCTGGCAACCAATCAAAATATACGACAAACCATTTAACATCATTCTGAAACTTGAAAAATATAATACTGTACCCGCAAACTCAATTTCGACCCTATTTCAACTTTTTCCCGGCAAACTTATCAACACCAGAAAACAATCAGTTTATGTTCATATTACATCAATTATGTGCAGTCACAGTTTTTTAACCCATATTAACACATAGCCCCACGTGCCGCACAAGCATGTTTTTTAACATGTTTTTGTCGCATATTCAAGCTCGTTAACGAACCAAATTTGGTTTTGGTTCGTTTGTTGCGTAACTTTGCGGTTGAAAGAGCAAATAATTGGAAGATGCAGAGGCATCTCCGTAGCCGAGAATCGGCAAGGAAACCGGTCAGACAACTTTAATGCATACTGACATAATAGATCACAGCAGTGGTTTTATATCAGCCAAGGCATATAGAGACAATTACTTTAACCCGATCCATAGCAGTCATTATAATGATAACCTGATATTATTACATGCTATTCACTACTCCTAAACAGTTGGCTTACTATCTCCGACCTAATCGGTAGGTTTCCTTTGTTATGAACCTCAAAACAATGTAATGAAGAAACTCAAAATTATTATTGCAGGTTTCGCTATCTTACTCATGTCGGCTTCAGCGTTTGCTGACAAACATCTGCAAGCCGCTTTAGGGGATGAGGCCCCAAGGTTAGTAATCGAAAATGATTCTACAACCCTGTCACTTGAATCCCTTAAAGGAAAATGGGTAATCCTATCATTCTGGTCAGCTGGTGACGCAGAATCACGAATGTACCAGAACCAGGTGTCAACCTTGTCACAAGCCTACAAGCACACGGCTGCGCACCAACCGATAGAAATAATATCTGTCAATTTTGACAGATCAAAACAGTTGATGGAAGAAATTATCAGCATTGACCATCTTGATAGCGACATGCAATTTCACATTGAAAACCCTTCTGAAATCAAATCTATCAGAAAGACATTCAGGATGAATGAAGGTTTGCGAACATTTGTCATCAACCCTGAAGGGAAGCTGACAATTGCAGATCCAACAGAAGAAGAACTCAAAAAACTTTTTGCGTAATGTAGTACGACACACTGTACCATACGTCAATAAAAAAACTCGCCCGGCCTTTCAAAGCTATTATAAGCTGTGAACTGTCGGGCGAAGTCTTTTTCAATATTTCTGTTTTGTAAAACAGAAATATTTTGATGCAAAGGCATCTTTCCTATATAATATCGCGATTATTAAATTCTACAAGCCATTTACTCGAATACAAACCGAATAGTACGCTCATAACGTTCGCCTGGATCAAGACGCTGAGACGGCATATTCATATTATTAGGCGCATCTGGAGCGCCTTGGCACTCAATAGCTACAGCATCGTAGTCCTTATATTCATATCCGCCCTTTCCTTCAGGACAGCCCTCAAGCCAGTTTCCTGTATATATCTGGGCGCACGGCTGGTTTGAAAGCACAGTCACCTTATGGTCACATTCATCTGATGAAAGAACTGCAACCTCACGCAAAGTACCATCATATCCATCCACCATATAGCAATGATCATATCCCTTGCCTATTTTCAATGCCTCAAAATCGGCATTGATAGAAGCGCCAATCTTGCTCCCTGAAGTAAAGTCCATTGGAGTACCGTTTACAGATGCAGGTTTGCCTAGAGGAATTTGTGTGGGATCAGTTGGAAGATATTCCGAGCAATTCATCTTCAGAGTATGACCCAATACCGTACCGGAATTATGGCCATTGAGATTGAAGTATGTATGATTGGTCAGATTCACATATGTAGGGGCATCACTCTCTGCAGAATAATCAATATCCAACGCGTTGTCGTCACCCCACGTGTAAATCACAGTTGCATCAAGTGCACCAGGATAACCGGAATCGCCATCCGGACTATGCAATTTAAATTCCACCTTATTTTCGCCAATTGCCCGACAATCCCATATACGATTCTGGAATCCATCAGGCCCACCATGCAGATGGTTCGGACCATTATTGATCGGCAACTCATATTCCTTACCATCCAGAGAAAAACGGCCCTTGGCAATACGATTTGCATAACGGCCGGGGGTTTTTCCAGAGCATGGCCCGTCTGCAAAATAAGCCTCCGGATTATCATAACCGATCACCACATCTTTGAATCCTCCATCGGCCTCAGGAAGTCTTACAGATACCACACCAGCTCCAAGCGATGAAAGCACAACTTCTGCACCTTTTCCATTTGTCAACGTAAACCAGGTTATTTCCCCTTTTTGCGAAGGAAAAACTTGTTTTTTGATATTCATTGTCTTTTTGAATTTAGTTTTTGGTTTGACTTAAGGACAAAAACACAAGGAAATAGAATTGTTGTATGATCCATATCAATAACAAATTGACGGTAATTTCCAGCATCCTTGTATCATGATCATTGGCAAAGTTACAATTTTTTCAGCATCATTGCATCATCCTTATATGAAAAACCATTAAATTTGTATTGTGCAACTGGTCGAAATCATTAAAAATTTCCCGGAGAAATTTAGAAATAATCAGATACTTGTAAAAAGTTCGGGCAGTGAATTAAATACCCTAATGATTTTAAAGAAAAATCACGACATATGACAAACAAATATAGCAGCGAGAACTATCAGACACCGACAAGCAACTATCTGGAAGTATTGCTGCCATTGCCGTTAAATACCACATTTACATATCACATACCTACCGACATTAACACAACCGTCGGGATCGGATTCAGAGTTATTGTGCCATTCGGGAAAAAGAAATTTTATACCGGAATAGTAACTGGCATACTAAATAACAAACAAGATAATTTCGAAACGAAAGACATCGCATTGATTCTTGATACGGATCCCGTTGTTCGTCATCCCCAAATGAAGTTATGGGATTGGGTTTCCGATTATTATTTATGTACACCAGGAGAAGTCTATAAGGCAGCTTTACCGACCGGATTAAAACTTGAAAGCGAAACTTTTGTTGAGATCAATCCGGATTACGACATTGCCGACATCCAACACCTTAATCAACTGGAAACAGAGATATACCAACTGCTTGACCATGAAGGATCTCTTACAATTCATGGAATAACCAATAAGTTTGAAAAAAGGCACGGAATCGCATCTACGGTAAATAAGATGATCGAAAAAGGTTGCCTGATAATCTCCGAGAAACTTCAGGAACGATACCGCGTCAAACAAGAAACTTTCGTTGAATTCAATATCACCAAAGAGCAGATTCCATATGCATTTGAAATAACAAAAGCAGCAAAAAAGCAAGAACAATTACTTCTTGCCATGTTGGAACTCACAGGTTTCAGCAGAGGGCTATCCAAAGAAGTTGGACGCAACGAACTTCTGAAACGAGCCGGAGTTTCGGCATCAATCCTATCCGCCGTATCAAAAAAAGGCTTGGTCAATACTTATAAAAAAGAAATCAACCGTTTTAAATTCACAGGAAAGGCCTCTTATAAATTACCCCAATTAAGCGGGGCACAATCCAGGGCATTGGATGAGATACACAAATCATGGATTGAAAAATCTGTATGTTTGCTTCATGGCGTCACATCAAGCGGTAAAACAGAAATTTATATACATCTGATTGATTATGTGCTTAAGAAGGGTGATCAGATATTAATGCTGGTTCCTGAAATCGCACTGACAACACAGCTCACTCACAGGCTTCAGGATGTGTTTGGTGAAAAAGTTGTAATATATCACTCCCGATTCACAGACAATGAACGTGTAGACATATGGAAAAAACTACTTAAAGACCCTGCACCCGCTGTAATTATAGGTGCAAGATCTGCAGTATTTCTTCCTTTTTCGAAATTAGGATTGGTAATTGTTGATGAAGAACATGACCAAAGCTACAAACAATTCGATCCGGCACCTCGCTATAATGGCCGCGACACGGCAATTGTACTTGCATCAATGCATGGAGCCAAAACTTTATTAGGTTCGGCCACCCCGGCCATAGACACATATTTCAAAGCTAAAAACGGAAAATTCGGCCTTGTACAATTAAAAGAACGTTATGGAGATGTAGCACTGCCCGAAATACGGATAGTAGACATGAAACAAGCACACAAGACCAAATCCATGCATGGCGCTTTTGCTTTTGATACAGTAAATATGGCAAAAACTGCATTGTCCAACAACGGCCAGGTCATTCTGTTTCAAAACCGACGGGGATATGCACCTCTTGCACGTTGCAAACAATGCGCGTGGGTGCCGAGATGCGAACATTGCGACGTCGCGCTTACATACCATTCCCACCTGCGACAATTGCAATGCCATTACTGTGGAGCCGTATACCCGCTGCCGACAATTTGTCCGCAATGCAAAGAGCCAGCAATTGAAATTCTGGGATACGGGACAGAACGGATTGAGGAAGAAGTAGAACAGCTCTTCCCATCATACAAAATGATGCGAATGGACCTTGACACCACACGCAATAAAAATTCATATGAACAGATAATATCCGATTTTTCAACAAAAAAAGCCCAGATTCTGGTTGGGACACAGATGGTCACAAAAGGACTTGATTTCAAAGATGTCCAAATGGTTGCAGTTCTCAATGCCGACGCACTGATAAACTTTCCGGATTTCAGATCCAACGAACGGGCCTTCAACATGCTTGAACAAGTTGCCGGACGTGCCGGCCGACGCACCGGCATACATGGCTCAGTCGTAATACAGACATACCAACCGGCGCATCATATTATTTCATATGTGCGCGCTCATGATTATGATGCATATTATAACCATGAAATAGATGAACGACATAAATTTTTTTACCCGCCATTCACACGCATTATATATGTATATATGAAACACCGCGACCCTTCACGCCTTAGACTGATAGCTGACGCCTATGCTGAAAAATTACGCACGCTTTTGGGGCAACGTGTATTCGGCCCGGAAGAACCTGCAATAGGAAGAGTACAAGGATTATACATAAGAAAAATAATGCTTAAAATCGAAATCAGCGCATCAATGACCAAAATCAAAGAACTGCTAAGACATACATATATAGAAATGCACGCACTTCCTCAAATGAAAGGAGTCATTGTTTATTATGATGTAGACCCACAATAAAAGATGGGGTGTCAAAATTCGCGAATTTTGACACCCCATCTTTTATATCATGCAGAATCTTATCCGCACTTTGACGTACCACAGGAAGTGCATATAAGACAACCTTCCTGATATACCAATGTTTCCTGGCCACAATTCGGGCAACGCTGGCCATTTGCCTGGGTGCCGTTCGGAAGATACTTTTTCAATGCACGTTCCACACCCATCTTCCATGTATTTATACTTTGCGAATCAAGTTCTAGAGTATTTACCAGTTTCAGCACCTGATCTATCGGCATGCCATAACGCAAAACTCCAGAAATTAGTTTTGCATAGTTCCAATATTCAGGATTGAACTTATCGCTTAACCCCTCAATAGTCGTTTTATATCCCCGTTTGTTCACGAACTGGAAATCATAACGTTTGTTTCCGTCGGAATCAACAGCTTTTATTATCTTGCCGTGGCTTACTGATTTAGGACAGAAGATACCATCTTCATCATCGGCAAGACCTGTGAAAATCTCATACGGGCGTCCGTCTCGAAGGCCTACAAAAGCAATCCATTTTTCCTTATTATTCTGGAAACGGACTACATCCGCTTCCAGCTCGTTAGGACGTTTTATCACATGGGGATGCAACCCGGCAGACTGCGAATCATTCTCCTGCGTATTCTTTTTCTTCTTGTTCTCCAGCGCCACAAGCACTCCTGAGCGAGATCCGTCACGATACACAGTACATCCTTTGCACCCTGAACGCCATGCCTCTACATACAACCTGTTTACCAACTCCTCACTGACATCATTAGGAAGATTGATGGTAACTGATATTGAGTGATCCACCCACTTCTGTATACGCCCCTGCATCTTCACCTTTTCAAGCCAATCCACATCATTGGATGTGGCACCAGCATATGGCGATCGTGCCACAAGAGCGTCCAATTCTTCCTGAGACATGTTGTCGCGGCGCTCTATTCCATTGACTTTCATCCAATCAAGAAATTTCGGATGATATACTACATATTCTTCAAAAGCGTCTCCTGTCTCATCTACATAATCTACCCGAACTTCGGTATCATTAGGATTCACTTTGCGGCGTCTTTTATAAACCGGCAAGAAAACGGGTTCTATACCGGAGGTCGTACGTGTCATAAGACTTGTAGTTCCTGTCGGCGCAATAGTCAGACATGCGATATTTCTACGTCCATAACGCACCATGTCTTCATACATCTGCAGATCCTGTTCTTTCAGACGAAGCATGAACGGATTATCCTTCTCACGTTCGGCATCAAATATTTCAAATGCCCCGCGCTCCTTGGCCATATTGACAGATGAGCGGTATGCTGCCAACGCAAGCCGCCGATGTACATTTACAGAAAAATCTGTGGCTTCAGGAGTACCGTACCGAAGTCCCATTGCAGCAATCATATCGCCCTCAGCTGTAGTGCCGACACCAGTACGACGCCCCTTCAATGTTTTTGCACGAATCTTTTCCCAAAGATGCCGTTCCGGCCCTTTGACCTCAATAGTTTCAGGATCACCATCTATCTTGGCAAGAATCGTGTCTATTTTCTCCATCTCCAGATCAATTATGTCATCCATTATACGCTGGGCTTTCCCGATATGCTCCTCGAATAACTGATAATCGAATTCTGCCTGGGGAGTAAATGGATTTTTCACATAACTGTAAAGATTGACAGCAAGCAAACGGCAGGAATCATAAGGGCACAGAGGAATCTCACCACACGGATTTGTGGAAATTGTGCGGAAGCCCAAATCTGCATAGCAATCTGGCAGAGACTCCCTAGTTATTGTATCCCAGAAAAGCACACCTGGCTCTGCCGATTTCCAGGCATTATGGATAATCTTCCCCCAGAATGCCTTTGCATCAATTTCTTTTACTGTTTCCGGATTATTCGAGTCAACAGGAAAAATCTGACGATAAGGCTCACCGGACATGACTGATTCCATAAACTCATCATCTATACGTACGCTTACATTGGCGCCAGTCACTTTCCCTTCTGTCATTTTAGCATCAACAAAAGCCTCGCTGTCCGGATGCTTGACTGATACGGTAAGCATCAACGCCCCACGCCTGCCATCCTGAGCCACTTCACGTGTGGAATTGGAATAACGCTCCATAAATGGTACAAGCCCGGTTGAAGTAAGAGCCGAGTTTTTCACCGGCGTACCTTTCGGGCGAATATGGCTAAGATCATGCCCAACTCCCCCACGGCGCTTCATCAGCTGCACCTGCTCTTCATCAATACGGATAACACCTCCATATGAATCAGGATTCCCGTCAAGACCTATTACAAAACAATTAGAAAGCGAACCTACCTGATAATTATTACCTATTCCCGACATAGGACTGCCCTGTGGAACTATATAGCGAAAATCCTTCATGTAGCCGAATATCTCGTCATGGCTCATGGGATTAGGGTATTTTGCCTCAATGCGTGCTATTTCCGCCGCAATGCGGTGGTGCATATCATCAGGAGTCAACTCATAGATATTGCCGAACGAATCTTTCAGAGCATATTTGCTAACCCACACACGGGCAGCAAGTTCATCACCGTCAAAATATTTCAGACTTTCGGCGTATGATTCGTCGTAACTGTAAATCCGTTTATCCACAGCAAAAAAATTTTATTGTTTAATAGGTATTAATCGGGGTTTTAGTGAACAATCGAACTTGCCCGCCACATTTGCGGGCAAGCACGATTGTTTGGCATTTGGGAAAAGATTGCCATTTGAAATACATTGCAAACTTCGGAATTTTCCCGCTTATGACCAAATAGAAATGTCCAATTTGGCAAGATTGTTGATAAGTTTTCCAGCAATCCCCTCTACAAGCCCTGTAGGGCAATCTTATCAACATCCCGGTTTACCAAATCAACAATTATGCACAACAATAAAATTTGCGTCCGAAGCCTTTTAAAAAGCATCCGGACGCAAATAACATATGTCAAAAGACACCTTACTCAATTATTTGTTAGCCTTGGACACCTCCCAGTCTTTTGCAAACTCATCAAGAACCATACGTATATTCTTTCCGAGACGCACATAATCTGCCCCATTCAGATTCGCCAACGAAACCCTTATACTCCATCTCGGTCCGTCAAAGCCATCACCGTTCAATACCACGCAACCGGTCTCGGATGCCAGACGGAACACAAAAGCCAGAGGAGAATAAGTATTGTTGATAAAGTCTGCAAAATCTTTACCATGCAGTTTCTCTGCCCAGACCATCATATCTATTTCCGAATAATATTCGGCACGCAATGCATCTTCCGGCATGGAAAATCCGAAGTTTTTCCACAATGCATCATAACGGTCATGAATAAGTTTGATCATCCTATCATGATACACTCCTTTTTTATCCATCAGACTGCCAAGTGACAAAAGTGACATCTGAATCTGTTGAGGAGTGGAAAGACCGGCTGTATGATTCAACGCGATCAAACGGCTTTCAGCGACCATACGGTCTATGAATTTCAATCCCGGCACATCAAGGGTAAGCGATCCATAGCGGGTATTGAGAGCCGCCTTTTTGTCTTCAGGCAATCTTGCGATAAGATCGTCAAAGATATTCTTTTCACTGACTGCAGTTACGGCGATACGCCAGCCGGTAGCGCCGAAATATTTAGAGTAACTGTAACATGACGCAGTATTGTAAGGAAGGTCGGCAATCAGGCTCCTGTAGTTACGGACAAAAGTTCCGTAAACATCATCAGACAGTATCATCAGATTGGGATTGTCTTTCACAACATCCTGCAGCGCTCTTACCGTATCAGGTGATATGGCATAACTTGGAGGATTTGACGGGTTGGTCACAAAGAGCATCTTGTATTTCGGATCACGAAGACGTTCTATGTCCTTGGGGTCATATTGCCAGGTATGTAGCCCGTCAGGAGTCATGACATCCGCACTTACATTGAGCACATCATAGTTGAACTCACTCAATTGAGGTATCTCAATGTAAGGAGTGAAAACAGGCACCATGATAGCAATGGAATCCCCTTTATCCAGCAGGAAATTCTGTTTGAGCACGTCAAAGAAATAGCACATTCCCGCAGTAGAACCTTCTACGGCAAAAAGGTCGAATACATTGTCCTTTGGAGGATTTTCTGCACATATTGCCCAGTCAAGATACCTGCGGATTATCTTTTCCGTATAATCCAGAATCCTTGGAGGTGTAGGATAATGGTGCCCTACAATACCACCAGCCCATTCGGCAATAAGGGAATCCGCATCTGCAGACATTTCCATAAGGCAATATTCATACGCTTTACGAAGGAACTGCACGCCTGGGATGGAAGCATTCTCACGCGACCAGGTCTCAAAACGGACAGATATACCCTCCTTTTGAGGCACCCCTGCAATGCCTTCCGGCATATTGAAGTTCAGACGGCACTCGGTCATCGCAAATATACCCAATGCAAAAAATGCATCACGCGCTTCCGTTGCCACCCAGTTAGGATTACCACGACCGGCATTAAGCATTGTATTGGCATCACGCTTTACTTTTTCATCGGCCATGGCGATGATACGGCCCTTGAGCTCAAACGGGGAAAGCCTTGAAAGTTCTTTGTCAAGCGGAGAATTGATCAGATTGTCCATAAACTGGTAATTTTATTAATTTAAATATTATTTGTATCAAAAACTTAGCGGAGAAACAGCAATTGGGATCTATGAGAAAAACATTACCATCACCACTCCGAAAAGTATCAGAAGCGTATTGCCTATGGCATAAGTTATAGCATAACCCATGGCAGGCACATTACTGCGGAGCGATTCTTCAACCGCGCCAAGGGCAGCTGTCGTTGTACGCGCTCCGGCCACACATCCGAGCGCAGTGCTGGGACGGAATTTGAACACATAGCGTGCCAGAAGTATTCCGATAAGCAAGGGCACCGTTGTAGCGATAGCACCCCATACAAACAACATCCATCCTACATCCTGGAAACCGGATACGAAATGTGGTCCACATTCCAAACCTACACATGCAATGAACATATTCAATCCCAACTCACGGAAAATCCAGACTGCCGATGAGGGAATCTGGCCATAATTAGGCCGCTTGCTATGCCACCATCCCCAGATAAGACCCATCACAAGAGCTCCTCCGGATGTGGTCAACGAGACCGGAACTGTTCCGGCCTTGAAACTTAGGACACCAATGATGCCGCCTATCAATATCCCCAGAGTGACGAATATAATATCCGTTGCAGTTGTCTGTTTAGCTGCACGACCGATATTTTTAGACGCGGCTTCAACATCGTAAGGAAGCCCGACCAATGTAAGCATATCGCCTCCGTCAATTATCGTATTTTCACGCACAGGTATCGAAATACTTTGCTGGCGTTTGATATCACGCAAGCTGACACCATGCATGAATGGCCGTGAAAGCAATTCCTTCACAGTTATACCGTCTACGGATTTGGAAGAAACCATTACAGGAGTAATACGTATAGCGAAATTGAGAAGTTCCGGATCTTGCACTTCAGCACCAATCCAAGTTTCCTCACCGATAATAAATTCGCGACGACCGCTAAGCACGACTTCATCATTTTTATAAATCATCTGGCCACTGGAGGGAGTATCTATAATCTGGCCGTTATGCCTTATGCGATCCACAAACAACCTACGCCCTTGCGACATGACATATGACTCAAGATCTGAAACTTTTTTCCCATCCCCAAACCAATCGTTTTCTATCTTATATGTACGGAAAGCTATCTCCCTGAGGGATGATGCATATCCGGGTTGATCCATCAGAGTATTCCCCATTTCAGCCTCCTCTTGCTCACAATCTTTACGGCATTTTGCAAAGCCACCCATCATACGCGGGCCTACAAACGCTATAATCCATGCAGAACCAGCTGTACCAAAAACATATGTCACAGCATACATTACAGGAATTATATTGCTCATGCTGTATTTGTCCGCAGCTGAAATATCAAGTCCATTGATAGTTTCCTGCCCCACTCCGATAACGGCAGATATCGTCTGCGAACCTGAAAACATTCCTACTGCCTCCCCGGCATTATAGCCCGCCAGCCTTGCACAAGCCCAACATACAACCAGACAGATCACACACAGGACAACAGAAAACAGAACCTGCGGAAGGCCGGTCTTTTTAAAACTGCGGAAAAACTGCGGACCTACGCTATACCCGATGGCAAACAAGAACAAAAGGAAGAACACATTTTTCAATGGAGGCTGTATCTGCACCTCAGGAAAAAGCAATCCTAATCCCACACCGACCAGCAATACACTGGTAACCGTACCTAAAGTGAACATCTTGTATTTCAATTTCCCTACAAGATATCCAAGACACAGTGTCAAAAACACTGCCATAGACGGGTTGTTAACAAAAAACGTAACAACATGATCATGCCACATAAAATATCAGTTGAAATAGTTTGAATAAATTATTTGCTACACTAAAAACAATTGCTCTTATATATAAGTTTTCACACTATTTCATTAAAAAATTGGCTAACTTTGCGCAATATGCGCGCATCACCTATGCGAAACTACCAAACAGCCCTCTGTTTTTAACCTTAATTAAGCAAAATTTTATGCAAAATCCGGCTACAATTAAAGATTATTTCAAAAATCGCAGAACTATAAGGCGTTACACAGACCGTGATGTACCGCAGACACTTGTGGAATCACTAATTTCCCAGGCTGCCCATGCACCTACGACAGGCAACATGCAACTTTACAGCGTAATATCCAGTAGAAGCCTTGAAATGCGCAAAGCTCTCTCCCCTCTGCATTTCAATCAGCCACAAGTTCTAAATGCCCCTGTTGTGCTTACATTCTGCGCTGATTTCAACAGGTTTTCCATATGGTGCGAAAACAATGATGCCGATCCCTGTTACGACAATCTTCAATCATTTATGGCAGCAGCTATTGATACTGTAGCATTCGCACAGCAATTCAATACCCTTGCAGAAATGGCCGGTCTAGGTGTATGTTGGCTCGGGACAACTACATATAATGCACCACAGATTGCCGAACTCCTAAATCTTCCGGAACTTGTAGTGCCGATAATTACACTTACAGTCGGTTACCCAGCAGATAACGGCATAGAGGTCGGTCGTCTGCCCGTAGAAGCAATAATACACACAGAGAAATATGAGCCCTGGACAGCGCAACGGATTACTGATATATATTCTGAAAAAGAAGCACGAGAGGACTCACAGCGCTTTGTAACGGAAAACGGGAAGCAAACCCTGGCTCAGGTTTTCACCGACATCAGATATCCACGCGCGAACAATGAACATTTTTCTGAAATTCTATCCAGTTTCCTTAAACAAAGCGGCTTTACGAAATAAATATTTCTCATATAAACCTAATAATGGCATTACTGTTTTTTAACACAGAAATGCCATTATTTTGCTCATGCCATCTATAATTTTGGACACAAAACCAAATAGCATACAATAATACATGGAAACGACTTTTATCATCACTCCCCACGTAATCAATACAATCAACTCCCTGCCCATTGACGAGCGGATTGCAATAACCGCAGCACTTGCAGGAGAAATCATTCTTGGCACAGACCCGACGCCAACCCTCTCACCTGTGCAAGAGATAATATTCAGTATGATCAAACAGTATGTGCGACGAGACACCGAACGATTCGCTGCCAACGGATATATCAACATAATCGCCGGACAGCATCAAGACTATCCGGCGTTCTGAAATTTTCTAATATTATTCGTTACGTCTTTCTATTTTTTCAGGGATTCAAGAGATGCACGCAATGATGCCAGTTTTTGTTCCGCATCAGCCTGCTTACGACGTTCCGCATCAACAACCGCAGCCGGAGCTTTAGATGTAAAACGCTCATTGGAAAGTTTTTTCATCACTGAAGAAAGGAAACCTTCATAATACTCTATGTCGCGTGTCAGACGTGCCGATTCTGCCTCTACATCCACAGCTCCCTCCAAAGGTACATTATATTCACGGGTACCTATCAGGAAAGATGCCGCAGAAGCGTCTTTGTCGCAGTTGGCACGGATTTCCGAAAGATTCGCCATCTTTGAAACCAAAGCACACAATCCTTCAGGAGATGGCGCTTCACCGCCAACCACACACAGCGCGAGAGTTTCACGTGGAGAAATACCTTTTTGGGCACGAACGGCACGAACGGCAGTTATAATCTCTTTAACATTCTCCATAGAAACGATTGCATCCTCCGCATCCTCTATGTCAAATTCATCAGCTGACAAAGTGGAATACATGATTGATTCACCCGGGCGGCGTTCTGCTATATTTTGCCACAATTCTTCAGTAATGAATGGCATAAACGGATGCATCAGTTTCAAAAGCGCCGAAAAGAAACGAAGAGTAGCTTCAAGCGTAGAAGCAGCAATGGGTTCACCATATGCAGGCTTGATCATCTCAAGGTACCATGAAGAGAAATCATCCCAGAACAAACGGTATATCGCCATCAAAGCCTCAGAGATACGGAACTTTGACATAAGTTCGTCAACCTCCTTTATGGTTGCGGCCAAACTGGCTGAGAACCATTTGACGGCAGCCTCGCTCTCTGACGGCATTCCGGCATTGTCGCTGACTTCCCACCCTTTCACAAGACGGAAAGCATTCCAGACCTTATTACAGAAATTTCTTCCTGTCTCGCATAGTTTGTCATCAAACAATATATCGTTTCCAGCTGGTGCCGACAGCATAAGCCCCATGCGCACCCCGTCTGCACCATATGTGTCAATCAGATCAAGCGGATCTGGGGAATTACCAAGCTGTTTACTCATTTTCCTGCCCAGCTTGTCACGCACGATGCCCGTAAAATACACATTCTTGAACGGTTCTTTACCCATATATTCATATCCGGCGATAATCATACGGGCAACCCAGAAGAATATGATATCAGGACCTGTTACCAGATCGGCTGTAGGATAATAATATTTTATTTCTGGATTCCCAGGTTCCAGTATTCCGTTGAACAGAGAAATCGGCCATAACCATGAACTGAACCATGTATCCAGGCAATCTTCATCCGGACGTAGGTCTGAAAGCTGTAAAGCCGTATTTCCTGTCTTTACACGTGCTGCTTCAAGAGCTTCTTCCGGGGTTTCCGCAACCACATATCCCCCTTCAGGAAGGAAATACGCAGGGATCCTGTGCCCCCACCATAGCTGTCGGCTGATACACCAGTCTTTGGTGTCTGTCATCCAATGACGATAGGTGTTTTTGAATTTGGAGGGATGGAATTGTATATCGCCATCCATCACTGCGGCAAGCGCAGGTTTGGTAAGCTCATCCATTTTAAGGAACCACTGCATGGAAAGTTTCGGCTCTATCACCACATTGGTGCGTTCCGAATATCCTACTTTATTATCGTAATCTTCAATCTTCTCAACAAGATTATTTGCCTGGAGATCATTGATTATTTTACGACGTACATCAAAACGGTCATGCCCTACATACAAACCTCCGGCTTCCGAAATGGTACCATTGTCATTGAAAATATCTATTACCGGAAGATTATATTTTTCACCAAGCATGTAGTCGTTGACATCATGCGCAGGGGTTACTTTAAGGCATCCTGTACCAAACTCCATCTCCACATATTCGTCCATTATTATTGGAACAACCCTTCCGACAAGGGGCACGATAACTTTCTTCCCCTTCAGCCATGTATAACGCTCGTCGTTGGGATTGACACATACTGCCGTATCACCGAGTATCGTTTCCGGTCGTGTCGTCGCTACAACAATATACTTGCCAGGCTCACCCTCCACATAATAACGGAGATGGTAAAGTTTCGAATGTTCATCATGGTAGATCACCTCCTCATCAGAAAGTGCGGTCAATGCTGACGGATCCCAATTGACCATACGCACTCCACGATAAATAAGCCCTTTGTCATATAGGTCACAAAACACCTTTATCACACTGCGCGACCTTATGTCATCCATTGTGAAAGCTGTACGGCTCCAGTCGCAGGAGGCACCGAGTTTACGGAGCTGTGACAATATTATTCCGCCATGGTGCTCTGTCCATTCCCATGCATGCTTAAGGAACTCTTCGCGGGTAAGATCTGTCTTCTTTATTCCCTCCTTGGCAAGTTTCGCCACAACTTTTGCTTCCGTAGCGATAGAGGCATGGTCTGTTCCGGGAACCCATAGGGCATTCTTTCCCTCCATACGTGCCCTGCGCACCAATATATCCTGTATGGTTTCATTGAGCATATGCCCCATATGAAGCACCCCGGTTACATTTGGAGGAGGAATCACTATAGTGTAAGGCTCTCTGCCGTCAGGTTCTGAATGAAACAGATTGTGTTCCATCCAGTATGCATACCATTTGTCCTCAACCTCCGCAGGATTGTATTTAGTTGCCAGCATGATAGATATATATTATATATTTCGTTTCATTTAATTTTTCCGCGCAAAATTACGAAAAAAACCTCGCATTACGTAACTTTGCTTCGGGAAATCATCTGACATTCAAAAATGTCACAATCCGTTCAACTGGATTACAATAAAAAAGACAGTACATTATGAGCCGTTTAGTAAATAAAAAATATTTATTCCCTTTCATATTAATCACATCCCTGTTTTTCATGTGGGGATTTGCCAGAGCCATTTTGGATGTCCTTAACAAACATTTTCAGGAAACCCTATCCATATCCATTACACAATCCACGATGATTCAGGCTACGACATATCTCGGATATTTTATGATGGCGCTTCCGGCAGGCATTATACTTACACGATGGGGATACAGGCGAGGTATTGTTCTCGGCCTACTGCTGTTTGGAACGGGAAGCCTGATATTTATTGCCGGAGAACAAATTATGTCATTCGGGATATTCCTTGCCGCACTCTTCATAATAGGGTGTGGACTGGTAACATTGGAAACCGCAGCAAATCCATATGCCGCCGAACTTGGCACTCCTGCCACAGCAGCAAGCCGACTCAACCTCGCACAATCATTCAACGGCCTCGGATGCATACTTGCCCCCGTTATTGTAGGCAATTTTCTTTTTTCCAATGCAAACGCTGATATATCCCTCCCATATACCATAATGGGAATTTCGGTTCTTGTATTAGCTGCAATATTCTCCAAAATAAAACTTCCTGAAATAAACGATACCACCGAAAGACACCCGAAATCTTCAAGCAACGATACACAGAGTATAACAAACACAATAAAACATCTATGGGGTATAAAACGATTCAGGATCGGGATAACGGCACTTTTATGTTATGAAATCGCAGAAATTTCCATAAACAGCCTCTTCATAAATTATGCGACCAGCGACGGATGGATGGAAAAGTCCACAGCATCAATAGTACTGTCTTTCGGAGCATTAAGTCTTTTCATGATAGCAAGAGTGGCAGGAAGCTGGATCATGAGTAAAATAGCAGCGGAAAAAGTACTGCTGGTATGTTCTATGGTTACTATAATAGGAGCTCTTGTTGTTTCGCTCAATATCGGCATACTGTCAAAATGCGGTCTTTTTGCATGTTATGCGTTCGAAGCCATAATGTTCCCTACAATCTTTGCCATAACCATTTCCGGAATCGGGGATTATATAAAAATCGCCTCATCTCTCCTTATGATGACACCTATCGGTGGCGCCATAGGCACATTCCTGATGGGGTGGGTAGCCGACAACACATCTATATCCACAGCTTTCATAATTCCAACATTCGGATATGCTTTCGTATTTGTTTATGCCTTTTATATATTAAAACAATCACACAAATGACACAACACAAGTCAAATATAAGAAATTACGACATCTGCTGCATCGGCCATATAACACTTGACAAAATAATAACTCCACATTTTACCGCCCAAATGCCCGGAGGTACAGCTTATTATTTTGCAAAAGCCCTCAAGAATTTCGACCATTCCGGTTTCCACCTAATTACATCCATAGGAGAAACAGAAATGGATGTAATCAGGGAATTGCAGTCTGACGGCATAGACGTTACAGTAATTCCAAGCAGAAAATCAGTATGTTTTGAAAATAAATATGGTGATGACATGAACGAACGCGCCCAACGCGTTCTGGCAAAAGCAGACCCGTTCATGGCGGCAAAAATACCGGAAATAAACTCTCGCATATATCATCTAGGGACATTGCTGGCGGATGATTTCGACCTGGAAGTCATAAAGAAACTATCTGGCAATGGCATTGTATCCGTTGATGTTCAGGGGTTTCTGCGCAAAGTAGACGGAGAGCGTGTCGTGCCGGTGGATTATCACAAAAAAATAGAGGCACTGCCATATATTTCCATCCTGAAAGCCAATGAGATGGAGATGGAGACACTTACAGGAACCACTGATCCGAAAAAGGCCGCATACATGCTGTACGACTGGGGATGCCCTGAAATAATCCTTACACTCGGCAGTAAGGGATCAATAATATATGCCCACGGAAAATTCTACGATATTCCGGCTTTCCCTCCGGATAAACTTATTGATGCCACCGGATGCGGAGACACATATATGGCAGGTTATCTATACATGAGAAGCAAAGGCGCCACATATGAAGAAGCAGGCTCCTTTGCAGCTGCCATGTGTTCCATCAAATTAAGCAAAACAGGCCCGTTTGCCTCCACAATCCAAGATGTGAAATCTCTTATAACCAAATGCATGAATCTCTCTTCAGGCAATCACTCATGAAAATTTGAGCCTCATTTGGCGCACCACGATATTTTTCGTAATTTTGTTCGTATTGAATACGACACAGAATATATTTCAACTATCATACAACTAAACCGATGAACAAATTATTTATCCCGTTAGCTATGTCAGCAACCATTCTGGGTACCGCCTCAAGCTGCTGCGACAAACAGGAGCTCATCGACAAGCCCGAGTTCCATTCCACCGACGGCATCTTCAATATTGAAGCCCTGGAAGCTCTGGGAAGAGTGAGCAATCCACAGGTTTCCCCTGACGGATCAAAGATCCTATATGGAGTAAGCTATGAAAGCGTAGAACAGAACAAATCAAATAACGAGCTATATGTGATGGACACAGACGGCTCCAACGTAAAACGGCTGACCAACACGCCGGCATCAGAAGGGGATGCCGTATGGATTGACGGCGGAAAACGGGTGGCGTTTGTAGCACCGCACGATGGCAAACCACAGATGTGGGTAATGAATGCAGACGGAAGCAACCGTCAGGTTGTAACCCGTATGCCAAATGGAGTGGGAGGTTTCCTCTTATCGCCTGACGGCACAAAAGTATTGATTATTTCCACTGTCAAATATGGCCGCACATCACAGGACGTATATCCGGATCTTCCTAAAGCAAACGCCCGCATCATTGACGATATGATGTACAAGCATTGGGACGAATGGGTAACCGAGATACCACATCCTTTCCTCGCTGATTTCACAGGCTTCGGAATAAAGAATGTACGCGACATAATGCAAGACGAACCTTACGAAGCACCGATGAAACCATTCGGCGGAATCGAATCATTCGCATGGTCACCCGATTCCAGGCAAATCGTATATGTAAGCCGGAAAAAAACAGGAATGGAATATGCCATCTCTACAAATTCCGACTTATATCTCTACGACATAGCAGCAGCCACAACGCGCAACCTTACTGAAGGAATGATGGGATATGACACCGCACCGGCATTCTCCCCCGATGGTAAAACCCTCGCATGGCTCTCCATGGAACATGACGGATACGAATCTGACAAAAACCGTATATTCGTCATGAATATGGCAACCGGAGAAAAAACAGACCTTACAACAAACTGGGATTATACCGCAGATGCGATCGCATGGAATCCGGATGGCAAAAACATCTATTTTATTGCTCCATATCAGGGTGTAACCCCTATATTCAATGTAGAAGTGGCGAGCAAAAAAATCACAATGGTCACATCAGGAGCAGATATTGCAGACTATGCCGCATTGGCTCCTGTAGGAACAGACCGTCTCGTAACCATGCGCCACTCCATGCTCTACCCTAACGAAATTTTCATGGTAGAGAATCAAAAAGCCACTCCGCTTACAAGTGTAAACAAAGACATTCTTACCCAGATAAAAGCTCCCATGGTGATGAAGGAGCTTATCCCGACAACAGACGGAAAACTAATGACCACTTGGGTCGTGCTTCCACCAGACTTCGATCCTAATAAGAAATATCCCGCAATTCTCTATTGCCAGGGAGGTCCCCAGCAGGCAGTAAGCCAGTTTTGGAGCTACCGGTGGAACCTCATGCTTATGGCATCTAAGGGATATGTGGTTATTGCGCCTAACAGGCGTGGCCTTCCCGGATTCGGCACAGAATGGAACGCACAGATCTCAGGCGACTATCCCGGCCAGAATATGCAGGATTATCTGTCTGCAGTTGATTACATGAAAGAAAAACCATTTATTGACGGCGAGCATATAGGTGCTGTCGGTGCAAGCTATGGAGGATTCTCGGTATATATGCTTGCAGGAATACACGAAAACCGTTTTGCCGCGCTTATCGCACATGCAGGCATATTCAACATTGAAGCACAGTATCTTGAAACAGAAGAAATGTGGTTCGCAAACTGGGACATGGGCGGTGCATTCTGGGAAAGAGACAATGCAGTGGCACAACGCACATTTGCAAACTCCCCTCACAAATTCGTGGATCGCTGGAACACACCTATCCTTGTGACACATGGCGAATTTGATTACCGCATACTTTCATCTCAAGGAGAAATGGCTTTCAATGCAGCCCGCCTGCGCGGAGTTCCTGCTGAAATGGTAATATTCCCCGACGAGAACCACTGGATATTGAAACCACAGAATGCCATCCTTTGGCAACGGGTATTTTTCCGTTGGCTTGACCGCTGGCTCAAACCAGAAACAAAAAACAATTTGTCTCCCGATTCCACTGAGGCCTGAGGCCTATAAAACAGAAGACCGGTTTATGCCCGGCGAGGACATGTATCCTCGCCGGGTTTTATATTTAAACCGGAAATGACTAATTTTGCACCTTGAATATTATTTATGAGAATGGAAATAAAACGTAAAATATTATCTGCCATAATCGGTGCCACATGTATTACCGGATATTCCACCGGTCTGGATTCAGATAAAAATGATAAAGGATTTAGTTACGTGCCGGAGATACATGGCGTGGTAAGAGCTCGTTGGGAAGGGGAATGGGCCGGCGCCGAAGAGGGATTCGGCAGTAGGTTTGAGGTGAAAAATGCCCGTATAAATGTGGGAGGCAAAGTATTTCCAACAATCAGTTATTACATACAGATTGACGCTTGTGACCAAGGTAAAATGAAATTTCTTGATGCTTGGGGCAATTGGGAATTCCTACCCAAATGGAAAGTACAGGCTGGACAATTCCGCGTACCATTCGGGGTAGACTGCTTTAAAGGTCCAGGAGGATATTATTTTGCAAACAGATCATTTATAGGCAAATATATGGTCAACATGCGTCAGGTCGGTATAAAAGCCGGATACTATGGCAAATCTGGGGAAATACCTGTAGACGTGGAGTTTGGCATTTTCAATACTGCATCAACAGGGGATCACGATATCTGGCAAAAAAGCTATACATATTCAACCAAAGCCACAGGCTACATAAAAAATGTAGCAGTTTCAGGTAGTTTCGTCAGTTACAAGCCGGACATTTTCAGAGTAAATGTATTTGACGGATGTGTCACATGGAAATATGACAGATGGCTCGTTGAAGGAGAATACCAGTACAAACGATATGCCGGGAGCGATTTCAGGCATGTCAATGCCTGGAATGTATATGGTGTCTACACACTTCCTGTCACAAGCCGCATATTGAATTTTGTTTCATTTGAAGGACGTTTTGACGGGATGACAGACCATTCAACCGGGGTCAGCGACGATGACGGCCATTTATCTGCAGATCATCCGTCTAGACGACGTATCACTATAGGTTCAACGATAGGACGTATACACCGGCATGTCAAAGCCGAATTCAGTATCAATTATGAAAAATATTTATACAACAACGGTATTGAAGCTACACGGGGCAACGGAGACAAACTTATAGCAGAACTTGTCATTAAGTTTTAATATTCTCAATCCCCCTCTTTATATCAAAGTGGTATGAATGTGATTTAAAACCCCATCATATCAGTGCCTGGATGTTTCATCACGATGATCAACGGCCATACGCTCCAAAGTAAGTAACAGGTCGCCATCAGCACTGTATATGTCAGTAATGCCTGGGGAAGAGGCACGTGCACTTTCCGCCTCTTCCAAGGCTAGCAATAATTCTGTCTCACGCATTTCCAAAGGACATGCCGTGCGGGTGGTGACAAGGTCAAGAAACTGCATTGAATCTGTCTTGTCCGGATCAATAAACAGAGTCCCGTTAAACACATTGCATCCTGTATTACCATGAATTTTCCGTCCCTCCACATCTATTGATAAAGAAACATCTCCTTCAAAAGGAGTGCCGTTAAGACTCTTCACTTTCCACGCGCCATTCAAAAAAATCATATTTTGCCTACGCAGTATGATCAATGGGACTGTTCCATTCGCAGGCATCAAATCAAGATAGGTAACCGATCCTTCCTGTCTGGGCAAATAAGACGCCACATCACTAAGCGCCAGATTTATAAGATGTTCAAGAGGGGCATCATTACAAAGGCGTTGGGTAGATATAAGATTTTCAACAGATATTTTTCCGTCAGGCTGCAATTTTATATCACCGTTTATATAATTGCAGCCATTGGAACCATAAATGCGTTTTGCGGAAATATCAAAAGTCACATATGGACGTTCCTCCCCCTGGACCATATTATTACGGACTTTATAAATAGTCCATTCTCCACCGATAGAAAAATCTCCTGCAGATGATCCGGCAGACTTACCGCTGGCAGGATCTTCTATTTTCCCGTTTGCCGAGTTTGTTTCATTGTCTTTTTCAAGAGCGCCATTCACTTCTGCGTCGCGTCTAGCTGCAGCAAGTTCTTTTTTTGATACACCACCCCCCTTTTTATTATGCTTGTTTTTTACAGCCTTACCCGAAGTAGACGAAGCAGATGCATTTTTCTGTTGTTTATTTTTAGGAGGGGAAAGCACCGGACCGGAAACTTTTGAATCGGAAGCATCTGACTGCAATGTCTCTTCTGTTGAATTTCCCGATGAACCCCGCATTATAAGTTTTTGAGATTTGTCAAGCAATGCGCAAGACGAAACTGAACTTAGGAGGAAAACACCGATAGGTAACAACGCTATATTTTTATGAGACATTGGCAAACTATATTTATGGAGGCGTATATTCATCCCCCTCCAAATGAAACGTATATTATTCATACAAAGCTAACAAAAAACCATTGAATTAGATAATACCTCATACGACTTTTTTACTTATATTTGCAAAAATTTAGAATTGCATAGCATCGTCACATATAAGCAAAAGTTTATCTAATATATTGAAAGGCTTATTAATACCATCATAATTCCAACTATGACCCATGAAAAATCTCTTTAATTTGGTATGCATCCTGATGTATCTTATACTTTGCGGATTGACTCCTGCAAATGCAGATGGAAAAATTTATGTGGACAAAAATGGCCGCATGCGCGACAAAACCACAGGAAAAGAAGTGCGGTATTACGGCGTGAATTATACATTGCCGTTTGCACACGCATACAGGGCGATGAATCAGCTTGGTGTTGACCACAAACAGGCCATAGACCGTGACATTTACCACATCAGCCGAATGGGTGCAAATGCATTTCGCTTGCATCTATGGGATGTGGAACTCACCGACAGTATAGGTAACTTACTGGATAATGAACATCTTGACCTACTTGATTACCTGATCAAAAAACTTGAAAACCGAGGCATTGACATCATACTTACCGCACAGACCAATTTCGGAAACGGTTATCCTGAACATGATGAACCGACTGGAGGATTCTCATATTTTTACAACAAGTGCGATATACATTCCGATCCGGATGCAATCAAGGCACAACAAAAATATCTGGCAGCTCTTGTCAATCATACAAACAGATATACTGGCAGAAATTATGCGGATGACAAAAATATAATAGCACTGGAAATAAACAACGAACCATGCCACGATACTACTGAGAAACAAGTGGCGTCCTACATCAACCTCATGGCAAACACACTCCGCAAAAACGGCTGGGACAAACCGGTATTTTACAATGTGAGCCACAATATGCATCTGGCAGATGGATATTATAAATCAGATATTGATGGTACCACCTTCCAATGGTACCCCATAGGTCTTGTTTCGGGTCACACGCGTACCGGGAACTTTTTGCCTTATGTAGATGACTACTTTATTCCCTATACATCTCTAAAGGGGTATAAGAACAAAGCAAAGATTATATATGAATTTGATCCGGCAGACATATTGGACAGTTACCTGTATCCGGCAGTCGCACGCACATTTGCCCGCAAGGGATTTCAATGGGCAACACAATTCGCATATGATCCCATTGATATGGCCTCATACAATACCGAATATCAGACCCATTATCTAAATCTTGCGTATACACCGCAAAAAGCTCTCGGAATGAAAATCGCAGCTCGTGTGATGCAGACCGAACCACAAGGGACAGACACAGATAAATACCCTTCAGATACGGTTTTCGGAGCCGCGACAGTAAGCTACAAACGAAATTTGGCTATGTGGAACACTCCACAGGAATATTTTCATACCAACAATACTGCAGATCAACCGATACAGCCTGATTCACTTATACATATAGCCGGATATGGCAGTTCACCTATAGTAAGTTATCAGGGCCGCGGAGCATATTTTATTGATCGCGTATCTCCCGAGGTATGGCGCTTGGAAATACTGCCTGATATTTTATATCTTGCCGATCCATTCATGAAACCATCGCTTGACCGTGAAGTCGCGGTTGCAATAGACACGTCACACCCCATGGCACTTGACTTACCCGGGCTTAATGAAAATTTTTACTACATTTCCGTAAAAAACGAAGAGCATCATGCCCGGAGGGCAGATAAATTGACCTTACATGCCACCCCCGGGGTATATCTCCTTTCATCAGACAGTACGGCACTGTCACATACAAGCCTTACTGCACCTCTCGGAAACATACTTATTAACGAATATGTGGCGCCCCATGTTTCCAAAGACATCCCCTTGCATGTGAACCACTCCCCTGTCCCCGTGCATTACAACAACATGGATCTGTTAATCACGGCCGAATCTTTTGGTCCGCAAGCACCGGATTCATTAGTGATATACCCCGAAGATGCATCATTCTGGCGAAAAGACAACAAATTGTATACTATGCACAAAAAAGGTCCGTACACTTATGCTGCTACAATTCCGGCTTCGGATCTTTCCGGCAAAACAGAATGGAAATACCGCATAACGGCTGCCACAACAGATCAAAAACGTACATTCCCGAACTCGGTGCCGGGCACCCCGCTTGACTGGGACAGCCCGGAAGGGGAATATTACATCACACGATTATGTTCGCAGAACGATCCTGTAATATTGCTTGAGGGATCTGACGGTGTTGAAATTTCCACCATACCGGATGAGTGGGGACGTTCATATGCACAATATTCAAAACAAATGCCATTAGCACCTGATGCGTTGGAAATCGTAACAGGAGCCGGATCTGACACCATTACCACCATACTCTCTGCATACATAAAGGATGTCATGTCCAATACATTCGGCAAAACCGGAGACACATCACCAAGGACATTAAAAATACGTACTGGATCTGTATCTGGTACAGACCGGATGACAGTATCACTTGTGAATTCGGATGGCATCACATTCGGTAAAACAATTGCACTAAAACCCGACACAATATCTGAAATTAAAATTGCAGATATGTCAATAATGCCTACCTTGTTATGCCCTGCACCATACCCGACCTTCTTGAAACGTGAATTTACACCTTACGGCTACAACAGGCAATTACATCTGCCGGAAGCAGAAGTAGTACGCCTCGCATTCTCCGGCAGCGACGCAAAGGTCAAGATTATAGGTGCATGGATAGAATAATCCATATAATGCTGCCGTTATATATGTGACAATTTTGAACACTTACTTAATGCATTCATCTAACATAAAACCACAAATTTCATGGTCAAAAACTTTAGGAAAACTTTATTCCTTTCAGTCTTGTCAATAACTTTCGCTGCAGGAATGGCTGCTTGCGGAGGTGAAGACAACGAACCGCCACAAAACCCCGGCACAACACAGCAACCCGATAAGGAAGACACTCCTGATGACAACAAACCGTCAGTTCCTGTGATTTTTGCAAAAGGCGCCGATGTAAGCTGGCTTACCGAAATTGAACAACGGGGATATAAATTTTATAACGAGAATGGGGAACAGGATGATGCCATGACTGTTTTGCAAAACGAATGCGGCATAAATTCGATCCGCCTGCGTGTATGGGTCAATCCAGAAAATGGATGGAACGGCATAAACGACCTGATGGTAAAAGCACGCAGGGCACATGCGCTTGGCATGCAGCTAATGATTGATTTCCATTTATCAGACACATGGGCAGATCCATCAAAGCAGAAAGTGCCGCGCGATTGGGAAAACCTGAAAGCAGGAGAAGAACTTGCAGGTGCCATATCAACGCATATTACAGAGGTTCTGACATCTCTGAAAAATGAAGGCATAAAACCGGAATGGGTTCAAGTTGGAAATGAGGTTTCTGGCGGAATGCTCTGGGAAAGCGGCCGTGTAAGGGGCAGCAATGCGGGAGAGTTCGTGCGCTACTTCAATGCAGGAGCCGATGCTGTAAAAAAAGTATTGCCGGACGCAAAAGTCATATTGCATCTTAATAACGGGCATGACAAGGAACTGTTCAAATGGTTTTTTGACTTGATGAAGACAAAAGGTGCGAAATACGACCTGATAGGGATGTCACTATATCCGGAAACGGAGAGCGGCAGCGAATCTTCATGGCAGGTATCCGTCAGCAACTCCATGGTAAACTCATGTATTGAAAACATCAGTCTGATAAAAACACTTTATGGCAAACCGGTCATGATATCCGAGATAGGATTTCACCATTCCAATGGCCTTGAAGGCAAAAAGGTAATTGAAAAATTGATGAAAGACCAGTCTTGCAATAAACTTGAAGGAGTTTTTTACTGGGAACCCGAAGCACCAGAAGGTTTCAACGGCTATAATAAAGGGGCTTTTGAAAACGGACGTCCCAATGAAGCCATAAGGTCTTTCAGAAATTAATTTTAAATCACCTAAATCATACCATCATAATAATGAACAATTCCGAAAAACTTCTGGCTCTGTCTTTCGCGGCAGTACTATGCGCCACTACAACCGGATGGGCACGGACAGAAACCACCCTTCAGCATGGATGGAGATTCGCCAAAGTTGATTCTACCGGCAATCGCTCGCCATGGCAAGATGTGCGCGTGCCTCACGACTGGGCGATACATGAGCCATTCTCCAGAGACAACGACCTCCAGATAGTTGCCGTAGAACAGAACGGAGAAACAGAAAAAAGTGAGAAGACCGGACGCACCGGTGGACTGCCATACATGGGTAAAGGCATATACACTACCGAATTTGAAGTAGCAGACACAACAGACCAGTCATTTACATTGGTTTTTGATGGGGCGATGAGCAACCCCAAGGTAAGTGTCAACGGAAAACATGTGGGCCATTGGGCATATGGATACAATTCGTTTTACCTAGATCTCCCATATGGGACCATACACCCTGGCGCCAATACGCTCACAGTTGAACTGGAAAACAAACCTCAGTCATCACGTTGGTATCCTGGTGCAGGACTTTACAGAAATGTGCATCTGCTCGCCACCTCACATATACATGTACCGATATGGGGCACATATATCACCACACCCTACGTAAGCGACAAGGAGGCATCCATAAAACTGACCACAAACATAACCGGAGCAAAAAAAGGAGAAGCAGTCAAGGTAAACACGGAAATCATATCCCCGGATGGTAAAATCGTAGCCACAAATCGTTCCATATATTACTCACATGGACAACCATTCACACAGAATTTTCTTGTCAACACCCCACAATTATGGTCAATAGACGAGCCGAACCTTTATATCGCCCGCACAACTCTAAGCGTTGATAACAAAGAGGTGGATACTTACTCCACACGGTTCGGTATCAGATCACTGGAATATATCCCCGAGAAAGGGTTCTTTCTAAACGGTAAATATACCAAATTCAAAGGGGTATGCAACCACCACGATCTTGGACCGCTAGGCGCTGCAGTAAACTGTGCCGCGCTCCGTCATCAGATCGAACTGCTCAAAGACATGGGAGCCAACGCGATACGCACATCACATAACATGCCAGCACCGGAACTGGTGGAACTTTGCGATGAAATGGGAATGATGCTTATGGTTGAACCTTTTGACGACTGGGGATTCCGTCCGAAAAGTCCCAACGGCTATGGTTCCATATTCAATACATGGGCTGAAAAGGATATGGTCAACATGATACATCATTACCGTAACAACGCTTCTGTAGTAATGTGGAGCATAGGAAACGAAGTGCCCAGCCAATGGGGGCCGGACGGAGTGCAGGAGCTACAGATGCTGATTGACATAGCACACCGCGAAGATCCGACACGTCCGGTTACATGTGGCATGGATCAGATCGGGTCTGTACTTGACAACGGTTTTGCTGCCGCACTTGACATTCCGGGATTCAATTACAAGCCACAATATTACGTGAAAGCCTACAATACACTGCCACAACGATTGATCTTAGGCAGTGAGACCGCAAGCACTGTGTCATCGCGCGGATGCTATATGTTCCCGATGGAATTGAAGCCCAATGCCACATACCCCAACCACCAGTCATCGTCATACGATACCGAATATTGCTATTGGAGCAATATTCCCGACATTGATTTCGCATCAGATGATGACTATCCTTGGATGATAGGACAGTTCGTATGGACAGGTTTCGACTACCTCGGAGAACCATCGCCATACGACACCGACGCTTGGCCCAACCATTCAAGCGTATTCGGGATCATAGATCTTGCATCGCTTCCCAAAGACCGTTATTACCTGTACAGGTCACAATGGAACAAACAATCCCCTACCCTTCACATACTTCCCCATTGGAACTGGAAAGGGCGCGAAGGGAAAGTGACACCAGTAATGGTCTACACATCATATCCCAAGGCAGAACTGTTCATAAACGGGAAATCAAAAGGAATAAAAGAAAAGGCGGATCCGTCACCGCTTGACTACACAGCAACCGCCAACACGCCATATTGGGAACGAGACCGTGTTGCAGATGAAGCGTCTAAAAATGACAAACAGGCCATGGGCCGTTATCGTCTTGTATGGGAAGATGCCGTATATGAACCAGGAGAAGTCAAAGTCATTGCTTACGACAAGTCTGGTATGCCGGTTGACGAGGCAAAAGTCGTAACAGCTGGAAAAGCCCACCATGTTGTACTCACATCCAACCGTACCATCATCAATGCCGACGGCAATGATCTTGTATACGTTACTGTTCAAATAGCAGACAAGCAGGGGAATATATTGCCTGACAACGACAGTATGGTTGATTTCAAAGTCAGTGGAGCAGCTGAATTCCTTGCCACAGCCAACGGTGACCCCACATGCCTCATGTCGTTCTATGAACCACGGATGAAACTGTTTTCCGGTGCTGCGACCGTCATCCTGCGCGCGGCGTCAACTCCAGGCACAGCCACACTGACAGTAGCAGCCCCCGGCGTAAAACCTGCAAAAATCACAATTGACGTCCACTGACATATATTCAGTACCTCATCGCTTCCACACCATTTTGGTATAAGACCGTTAATTTATAGTAAAAATGTCACGAATAATGCATTTTGCAAAATTCGGGGCATTTTTAAATGCATACTTCATACGATTATTAAGTATAATTTTGTAAATTTGCCTTCAATAAATGTGCAAGGCCAATTATAGGTTTATATATGACTATAACACCTGTTAAATTTGCCACACACATAATAAACAGCGATCCTCAAATCTAAAACTATAATATAAATATGGAAGAAAAGATCAAAGGCATTTTCGCCGAAAAGTTTGGAGAACCCGGAACAATGTACGCCTCTGCCGGTCGTATCAACCTAATAGGCGAGCATACCGATTATAATGGTGGTTTCGTATTCCCCGGCGCGATCGACAAAGTAATAATGGCAGAAATCAAGCCTAACGGCACTGACAAAGTGCGCGTGTTCTCTGTTGACATCAACGAATATGCTGAATTCGGTCTAAAGGAAGAAGATGCCCCCAAACAACAATGGGCCCGCTATATTTTCGGCATATGCCGTGAAATAATCAAACGTGGCGGAAGCGTGAAAGGATTTGATTCTGTTTTTGCCGGCAATGTGCCTCTTGGTGCAGGCTTGAGCTCATCGGCAGCCCTGGAAAGTTGCTTCGCTTTCGCGTTGAACGATCTATTCAATGGCAATACCATTGACAAATTCGAACTGGCAAAAATCGGACAGTCCACAGAACATAATTATTGTGGCGTGAACTGCGGTATAATGGACCAGTTTGCATCAGTATTCGGCAAAAAAGACCACCTTATGCGTCTTGACTGCCGTTCTATGGAATTTGAATATTATCCATTCAACATCGAAGGATACACATTGGTGCTGCTTGACTCGAAAGTAAAGCATGCTCTTGTAGACTCTCCATACAACAAACGTCGCCAGTCTTGCGAACGTGTCGCTGCCAAACTCGGAGTTGAGACACTCCGCGACGCCACTATGGAAATGCTTGAAGCAGCAAAGAGCGACATCAGTGCCGAAGACTTCTTCCGCGCAAAATATGTAATTGAAGAAAAACAGCGTGTACTTGACGTGTGCGATGCCCTTCAGGCCGGTGATTGCGAGACTGTCGGCAAAAAAATGTATGAAACACACGCCGGTCTTTCAAAAGACTATGAAGTGTCTTGTGAAGAGCTTGACTACCTCAACGATATAGCCAAAGAATGTGGCGTTACAGGATCGCGTATCATGGGAGGCGGTTTCGGCGGATGCACCATCAACCTCGTAAAAAATGACCGCTATGAAAACTTCATTGCCACGGCAAAAGCCAAATTCAATGAAAAATACGGTCACGAACCCGTGGTTTATCCGGTAATCATTTCCGACGGCGCACGCAAAATCAGCTAATAAAATATTATATACCTGGCCCCTGCGGTATGTTTTACATATACCGCAGGGTGCTATGTATTTACTACCGAAACAATTATCAAACTATATAAATCCAATTGTTATCTGAAATGAAACCCACACTTTTTGTACTTGCTGCCGGTATGGGCAGCCGTTACGGAGGTCTTAAGCAACTTGATCCACTTGGACCCAACGGTGAAACTATAATGGATTACTCTATTTATGATGCTCTCCAGGCCGGATTCGGTAAAGTGGTTTTCGTCATCCGCAAAGATTTCGAACAGGATTTCCGTGAAAAAATCCTATCGAAATATGAAGGTCATCTGCCTGTAGAAGTTGTGTTCCAGAGCACAGATAAACTTCCTGAAGGTTACAGTTGTCCTGAAGACCGCACAAAACCTTGGGGCACCAACCACGCCGTACTTATGGGCAAAGATGCAATCAAGGAACCGTTCGCTGTTATAAATGCAGATGACTTTTATGGACGCAACGCATTTGAGGTTATCGCAAAAGAACTGTCACGCGAACGTGACCATAAAGGCGACTATTGCATGGTAGGGTTCCGTGTAGGCAATACAATGACCGAAAACGGATCTGTTGCCCGCGGTGTATGCGAGACTACAGACGGGAAACTTACATCCGTAGTTGAACGCACAGCCATATCGTATGACAAAGACGGTCGTATAGTATTCACCGACGAAAACGGCGTGGAACAGACACTTGCTCCCAACACCCCTGTATCAATGAACCTTTGGGGCTTCACACCCGACTACTTTGATTACAGCGAGCGCGAATTCCGCAAATTCCTTGACAAGGACCTCAACACACCCAAAGCGGAATTCTTTATCCCCCTTTGCATTGACGCACTCATCAATTCAGGTGAAGCAACCGTCAAAGTGCTTGACACAGACTCCAAGTGGTTCGGCGTGACATATGCAGCAGACCGTCCTGGAGTGGTTGCTAAATTCGCCGAACTTCACGAAAACGGCACATACCCTGCCAAACTGTTCTAATTATTCAGACAAACCATATGAAACCAAGAATATTGGTAACCGGAGGTACCGGCTACATAGGCTCACACACTGTAGTTGAGCTTCAGAATGCAGGTTATCCCGTAGTAATTATCGACAACCTCTCTAACTCCAACGTAGAAGTTCTTGACGGAATTGAACGCATCACAGGAATCCGCCCTGATTTTGTAGAAGCTGATTGCACTGACATATCAGCCCTAAAATCTCTTTTTGATAAATATCCTGGAATAAAAGGGATTATCAATTTCGCTGCAAGCAAAGCCGTGGGTGAATCCATGCAAAAACCGGTGCTTTATTACCGTAACAACCTCAATACATTGATGAATCTGCTTGATATTATGGCAGAACGCGAAGTCAAAGGTATTGTCTTCTCATCCTCATGCACCGTCTACGGCGAACCCGATGTGAATCCTGTAACCGAACAGTCACCCATCAAGAAAGCAACTTCACCATACGGCAATACAAAGCAGATTTCAGAAGAAATAATCACCGACGTAATAAATGCCGGCGCACCATTCAAGAGTGTGATCCTACGTTACTTCAACCCTGTAGGAGCACACCCAAGCGCTGAGATCGGAGAATTGCCAAACGGAGTGCCCCAGAACCTCATACCCTTCCTTACCCAGACTGCTATCGGCATACGCAAGGAACTGAGCGTATTCGGAAACGATTACAACACACCAGACGGTTCATGCATCCGCGATTACATTGATGTCGTGGATCTTGCCAAAGCACATGTAATAGCGGTTGAACGCATGCTTGATGATAAAAGCCCTGAAAAGATAGAAATATTCAATCTCGGCACTGGCAACGGTCTATCCGTACTTGAGCTCATCAACACATTCGAGACAGCCACCGGTGTAAAAGTTCCACATAAAATAGTAGGACGTCGTGCTGGCGATATTGAAAAAGTATGGGCAAATCCAATGCATGCCAACGAAGTACTAGGCTGGAAGGCCGAGACACCGATAGCAGATACAATGCGGTCGGCTTGGGCTTGGCAATGCAAACTCCGTGAACGCGGAATAATGTAATTCTGTTACTCAAATACGACCATTAATGTCACATAGGCTTCTCGCATCAGGATAAATATGTCCGGGTGCGAGAAGTGATGTGATTAATGAAATCATATATGAACAATAAACAAGGCCCAATAGGAATTTTCGATTCAGGATACGGAGGACTTACCATACTTGATGAGATACGCAAATCCCTCCCGCAACATGACTACATATATCTGGGTGACAACGCACGGGCACCATACGGCACAAGATCGTTTGACATTGTGTACCGTTTCACACTTGAGGCTGTGCGGTACCTGTTTGACAGAGGATGTCCTTTGGTAATCCTTGCATGCAACACAGCTTCCGCGAAAGCATTGCGCACCATACAGCAACATGATTTACCTGCTATTGACCCTACACGTCGGGTGTTAGGAGTGATACGTCCTACAGTTGAACAACTTGGCAGACATACAAAAACCGGACACATAGGCGTATTCGGCACCCCCGGAACCATACAAAGCGAAAGCTATGATATGGAAATCGCCAAACTGTATCCTGGTTTCAAGACTGTGGGGCATGCATGCCCCATGTGGGTGCCACTCATAGAAAACGGTGAGGCATCAAGTCTTGGAGCAGATTATTTCGTAAAACAGGAAGCTGACCGAATAATAGACAAGGACGACAATATTGATACCATAATCCTAGGATGCACACATTATCCGTTGCTATACACTAAAATACGGAAATATATTCCAGAGCACATCTCCTTATTGAAACAGGGAGAGATTGTAGCATCAAGCCTTGCCGATTACCTTAAACGACATACGGCAATGGAAGCAAGATTAAGCCATAATGCGCACACGACCTATCTCACGACAGAAAATGCATCTAAATTTTCCACTATGGCATCTCTTTTTCTGAACCACGACATTGAAGCAACCACTGTAGAACTGTAATTTCAGAAAAACAACACCTTATGTATAGGTAGTGTGGGCAATAGAAAGCAATGAAACTCTTATTGATGGCACGGCATCACGCAGTGCCTGCGCACATGCGGCAACAGTCCCTCCGGTAGTCACTATATCATCAACCAGCAACAGATGCTTACCTTCCAGTTCTTCCGGAGCATAAACGCCAAAATATGATACAGACAAAGAACGGCGCTCAGTCGCAGACTTGCGTGTCTGTGTGGAATGTGGCTTTACAGCCTCAAGGTTATGCACCACAGGTAATCCGGTTGCCATACTTACCCCACGTGCTATCTCCTCAGCCTGGTTGAAACCACGCCAGAATTTTTTCCAACGATACATCGGTACAGGAGCAATAACATCTATACCCTCAAAAAAATTGTCTGATAACAGTTCAGTTGCAAACCGTTTTCCTAGATGTAAATCAATCTCCGGATGACCATTATATTTTGATCTTTTGAGCATCGCCGCATATCCAGATTTCCTGCTATAGAAAAACATACAAGCCATCCTGTCAATTTTAGCAGTTGCCACCATACGTACTACCGGAGTGGCAAAATGTGTCTTATGAAAATTCGTACGTGGCATCGCAAGCAAACAATCAAGACACAATACTTCCTCCCCCTTCACAAGCGCACATCCACAAACCTGGCAAACACGCGGGAAAATCACATCTGATAATGCGCCTCCCCACTCCTCCAAAAATCTTAAAAGCCCATGTCCCAATCTGAAATTTCCCATCACTCACCTTCTGCATGCCATATCACACCAGACCGGATATATCCGGCAACCAGATCTGTCTCATATCCTCGTGAAACTGCGGCACGAAACAATTTCGTACGACCTTCAAAACTGTTTCCCTCCTTTATGATACGTGCTTTGGCACGAAGAAATTCCAAAAGAACATTCCTATACATCTCTTCATCTATTTCATCAAGAGCCTCCCCTATCAGTTCCCTGGGTATCCGTTTTGCCATCAGGCCATATACAATCTTACGGCGCCCCCACCTGTTATACAGCATCTTATCGCGAACATATGCCGATGCAAAACGCCTGTCATCATAAAACCGGCCTTTACGCAACACCATGAGGATTTCTTCAGCATCTGCAGAACTTATCATCCATCTTTTCAACTTCTCTTTCAGCTCCCATTCGCAATGCTCGGATCGGGCACACATGTTCTCCAGCCTCATGCGGGCGTTATCCTTGGAAATCTGTTTACGGGTAAAGGCCATCCATTACTAAATTTCGATGTATACAAATATGTTATCTTCTACATATTATGAATCGATTCTTCCCATAACTGTCACGAACAGCCTGCATATCCTCGAATCCTCTATTATGACCAAGTTTCACCACAGCATCAGAATACAGCGGATTTATCTCGCAATATATCACGCCACCATCAGCAAGAGAAACTTCCCCTATTGAAAAAATCGCATCATAAAATCTCAATGGGTCATCGTCTGGAACAAAAAGTGCCAATCCCGGTTCATAATCAACAACATTTCTTTCCATCCCCTTCCTCTCACTTTCTGCAATATAAGGCGGATTGCTGACTATTATATCATAAGACTTGCTTCCAAACAATTGCCGCCCTCCAGCCAGAATGTCAGATTCGATGAAATCAACAGAAGCGTGCAATGTCATGGCGTTTTCCTTTGCCACTTCAAGGGCACCTTCACTTATATCCACGGCAGAGACATGGGCAAAAGCCAGGTTACGGGCAAGTGCTATCGCAATACACCCGCTTCCGGTGCAAAGATCCAAAACCCTAAGATCCTTGGTTCTGTTTTCCCTTACTATTATATCAACAAGTTCGGCTGTCTCAGGACGGGGAATCAAGGTATCTCTGGTTACTTTAAGTTTCATGCCATAGAACCATGCATTGCCAAATACATATTGAATCGGCTCATTATCCATAATACGCCTTAGCGCATCGTTTACCTTGGATAGGGTAAACGATGAAACGGACTCATTTGATTTGACTGCAATATCAACAGGACTCCACCCTTTTATATTCTCAAATATAATTCGGGCCATGGCCTTCCCCTCACCCTCGCCATAGCGTGGCGCGAGGATATCCACAATCTTTTTCATCACCAAATATACTGGCAGATTGTCTTGTGATATTGTCAGATATTCCATTACAGCCTATTCAAATGTTATCAATGTGTCTGCCGGAAAATCACGGCATGCAATCGTTCCTGCCACGCTGTCCCAAAGCATCGGCGAAATGCCATTGCCAGGGCGCTTCACTGCAAGATTTTCTTCCGAAAGCAGTTCGCCCTTCTTTATATCCCTTGCCGCCACGATGCTTTTCCTGGCAATTTCGATATTGGGACGTTCAGATTCACTTACTTGTTTTGAAGCACTTCCGAGAGCCTCTTCTATATGCCTTATGGCTGAAACCATAGCAGCAAGCTCAGACGGGTCAAGAGACGCCTTGTGATCCGGACCTGGAAGAAATTTATCCAATGTAAAATGCTTCTCTATTACCTTCGCGCCAAGAGCCACTGCCGCAACCGGCACCTCAATGCCAACCGTATGGTCGCTGTATCCGACTGCTGACACACCCAAGGAAGAAAGCGAAGACATGGCTCTTAGATTCACATCCTTGTATGGGGTGGGATATTGGGTGTTACAATGAAGAAGTATGACATTGCTGCGTGGTGTTCCCACATCCTCAAGTACCTCCAACGCACCTTCTATCTCAGATAATTCCGACATCCCGGTACTCAATATTATCTTTTCACCCCTCACTCCAATCTTCCGAAGATACGGAAGATTGGTGATCTCCCCAGATGGTATTTTCCAATAATCCATGCCAAGCCCGGCCAGACAATCAATTGATACGAGATCAAACGGCGTTGACATGAAACCAATACCCACTTCCCGGCAAATATCTCTTAACCGGGCATAATCATCCAATTTAAGATGTATTTTACGGCACATCTCCAATTGGCTTTCATTTTCTCCGGTAGTCTCTTTCTGATATTCTGCTTTTGGAGCAATAGACGAAATCACCAATTCAGGCACAGCCGTCTGGAACTTCACATAATCCGCCCCAGCAGCCTTGGCTGCATAAATCATATCCACGGCACGATCGTAATCGCCATTATGATTTACACCAGCCTCAGCTATTATTATAACTTTATTATTCACTATTATTATAATATCAATACGAACCTTTTATTCATGGGGTTTAAAAACGACATCCTCGAAATAACGGCAAGTCTTAACCCCTGTTTGCCAGTCGTCACATGATTTCACCTCACCACTCTTCCAGTCTGAAAGGATAAAAGCGGGAATATCCGCACCTGCATATACGGCGCAGACTGCTCCTCCGCCAAGCCGCGGATTCACTTCCATAATCATAAGACGGCCGTCAGTGCGGTCACGAAGGAACTGAATTGTCACAGGCCCGCGCAACTTGACCTCAGACAGTACCTTGCGGCTTAGTGACTCTATATCACCATCGGCAACGGTTACAGTTGAGACAACCTCCCCACCGGCAACTTCAAGACGTCTGCGAGGTACTGTGCATACGACCTTCCCGTTGGATGCTACATAGCAGTCTACAGTAAACTCATCCCTATCTGAAATATATTCCTGAAATATATAATCTTCAGTTTCTCCGCGGCTTCGTATTGCCTCAAATTCATCTTCCTCCAGGATCTTGATTCCCTTGGATGCAGAACCATAACGCGGTTTTGCAATTATTTCCCCTGCAACTTTTTCAAACTCAGCATTACGTGGAGCAGGCATTCCTATCATACGGAACAATTCATCAGCTTTCCGTTTGTCAAACATCTGCCCGGCAAGCACGCCGTCTTTAAAAGGAGTCCATACCGATGGATTTGACATGCAATAACGCGCAGCAATCTCTACGGCAGGATCAACAAAAGGTATTATTATATCAATCCTATTTTCAGTTACCGCCGAATGTAGATCTTCCATAAGACCAGGATCATTCCACCTGCGTCCTACAATCACATGTGACACTTCCGATACAGGCACTTCGGTAGAGAGTTCATAAGAAAACAGAGACACTTCCATGCCAAGTTTGCGTCCGGCTTCTATGAAAAGACGTCCCATCGCCACACGTTTGGCCCCCCCTAAAAACAATATATTTACTACTTGTCGCATATGTAACTCCTCCCTTTATATTATACGGCGACATACGCATTACTAAAATCAGCACGACTCTATCGCCTTTTTAACAAAAACGCCTTATTGATTATAGATGTTCGATTTATAACGAATAAGGTTCAACGGATCACAGAACCATTCAACAGTTTTCGACAATCCATCCCTAAGCGTCACTTCAGGTCTCCAATCGGTAAGTGAACAGATTTTACTGTTATCGCCACACAGCCTGAACACTTCGCTTTTTCCGGGACGTATTCGTTGCGGGTCAACTATATATCTTACATCCTCACCCATAATTTCCGCGATAAGTTTCAAGGTATCAGCCATTGTCACTTCAGTGCCCGTAGCAATGTTTATTTCTTCACCTTCCACAGATTCGGCTCTTGCAAGTGCCAGAAATCCCCGGCATGTATCAGATACATAATTGAAATCCCTAGTAGGACTAAGATCACCTACCTTGATTTCTTTCTCCCCATTGGCTATTTGCGATATTATAGTAGGGATAATTGCACGCGCACTCTGGCGAGGACCGTAAGTATTGAAAGGACGCGCTATCACAACGGGAAGCCCGAAGGCATTGTAAAAACTCTTAGCAATAGCATCGGCGCCTATCTTGGTTGCCGAATATGGAGATTGAGGCTGACGGGGATGTAATTCATCAATAGGAACATATTGCGCAGTGCCATATACCTCAGAAGTAGAAGTCACAATAATACGCTCAACACCCATATCACGAGCCGCCTGACACATATTCAATGTCCCGGTCACATTGGTATCCACATAACTTTCAGGAGCCACGTAGCTATAAGGAATGGCAATCAAAGCAGCAAGATGAAAAACCGTGTCTACCCCCTTTGATATATGCCTGCAAAAGGCCGCGTCACGCACATCTCCACAAACCACTTCAAGTTGCGGATGCACATTTCCTTCAAGCCATCCCCAGTTGTTGAAAGAATTGTATTGGCTCAGCGCACGCACTTCTATTCCTTGGGAAAGAAGAAGATCCACAAGATGGGAACCTATAAATCCGTCTGCACCTGTAACAAGTGCTTTTTTTATCTGTCGTGACATTCAACTCTGTTTTTTCAATGTATAAGTATACTTCACCCCATCCGGAGAATTATATCTAAGTATGATATTAGTTCCTGATTTTTTCTCAATTGTCAGAGGTACCTCCGAATCATGCGGCATATGTAGCTCTTCGAATGGCCGATATGTATAATCTGGATTGTCGTTATCGTCTGAATAACTGAAATTAATAAAAAGCATATCACCATCCTCACGCCAAGTGCCATATCTGCGTTCAACACGGTGTATGCCGTCATTTCCAGTTTGTATACGGGTAAGAAGCAATATATCGTTCTGGAAAGACCAGAATATATCCTTATCATACCCCGTCTCTGTTTCTCCATCAGCAGTTACAGACAGCATATGCCACGTGCCGAACCACAGACCTATGTCACCATTGTTGCGAGTGCATCCTGAAAAAAGCATCGCAAACCCCGCGACAACCAGACACAAAGCCCGCACTATATGTATTCTTGCTTTAATCATATCAACAAATATTACGGTATGATTTTACAATTGAAAGTTTCCGGAATAGCTTACAGAGACACATCCTCCGGTATTATTACCGAATAGGCTACCGTGATCAAAGGCAAATTGCCCCTTCAAAACCAATCCTTTTACTTTTGCTATATCCCATTTGACTTCTGCCATAAAAGAAGTGTCGGATTTAGGTTCCATTAAAGGATAATAACCGTTACCCCAACTACGGCGGTATCCGCCAAGAGCCCTATATGAAACACCGTCAATGATATTTCCTTCTATACCGATATGAAATCCACGCACTCTATTATAAAGAAACATCATCATACCATCGGTATTATAAATCGGGGACACCATAAATGGAGATCCTATCGCCATACCATAATTCGCATAAGGATTATACTCATGGTTGTTATAATAATCATCCGCACCTTCCGCACGCCCCGTTATACCGGTCCCCGGATAATCATCAGGATCCCAATGGATCGGCCCCGACTGGTTGGTAAAATCAAGATACTCTACAACAGCCCCGCTAACTGGTGCGGCACAATTTGTAGCGAACTCAATGCCCCAGACTCCATCCCATCCGTTTAGAAAACCTATTCCCGAACCATCCTCATAAGGTTTCTGGAAGTATGCCTTCACCGTACATCCGTTGCGCATACGGTAACGAAACATCACATCCCACGAGCCCAACGAACTGCCAGAATAGTAATCCATTCCCCCGTCCATAGGAACAAGCATCTTGAAGAACTGCCTTATCCCCTTTGAAAATTTTTGTTCTTTATCAAGTTTCCCCTTGTGATACCATTTCGTCTCACCGCCAAACGACGCACCTACCTGCATACCAAATGTCACAGAAAATGGCTGCGACAGCATCGTGCGGAAATAACACCTCTTATAAGTATTGAGAGCGCCTTGATTTATATGGTAATCCATATAGTTGTAATGCTCACGCATCCATTTATTATCCGTATACTTTCCATACGATATTTCGCCCTGTATCTGCAGCCATCCTTTTGTAAAAGGTATATTCTGGAAATCCATAAATCCTATACGCACCTCAGGAATCGGACGTGCGTTTCCACTTTCCACCAGATCGCCACTTGACAGATTTTGGTTAAGCATCGCCGATGACCGTTCTCTAAGTCCTGCCGTCAGAAACACACCACGATACTTCACCTCTCCATAAAGTTGCTGTATCCATGCGTAAGAAGGATGGCGGGAAATATATTGGGTGCCTTTATCTTCAGAAAATTTCAGATAATCCCTTGAACTGCCCCATCCTCCGATCAGATCCGCACCAAAGCCATAACTGAATCTGCGGCCGGTATCAACAGGGCGCCATAATTTGCCTCTGACCAATGTACTTTTACTGCTTGTGAGAATTCCGTGACGATTGGACATCACATAATAAGGAGCAAATTCACCGTTCCCTAAATTGGCAATAACTTCAGCGGAATAATCTATTCTATATTCACCATGTGAGGTCACAGCAAAACAAACACAAGCCGCCATAGCCAACAGGCGGAAAGATAATAAATTCATTTTCATTACCATACTGCACATGATAAATAATTGATTACACAAATATAAGGCCATTACATCCTGCCTGCCAACGACGGATCATTTTCCGCATGATATGTGGCTACATGACGTTGTATCTTTTCTTCAAAAATTTCAGCAATTGTAAGGAAGATACCTGTTTCCTCAACATTCCCGAACTCATCATTTATGGCGGTACCGAAGATTTTCATTGTCGGCGACAAACTCATATAAGCATTCACCAATGGAGGAATATTTATACCATGCTCACGGACGAAAGAGTTCAGCACACGATAATCATCCTTGAAATTGTCACCGGGAAACATTTTATCTAATTTCTGGTTGTCTGCTTCTGTAGTCAATGGATGAAAAGGCCGCGCAAGGCAGTCATTGTCAGGAAAATGCTTATTTAAAAAATACAACAGCATATCACGGCACTCACGGTCATAACTCGGATACATGGTAAATTTCCCAAACAAATATTTGATTTCAGGATGTATCACAGTCAAAGCTCCCAAACCATCCCAGAGATTGTCTAATGCAAAAATAGCCTTGGCACCGGCTCTGGACGACTGATATTCAAGTCTCACAAACGACCGGCCCAATTCTATTGTGGAAGGCAGATAGGAATCCATGAATTTACGGGAGAAACTGAACATGTGCGATGTTGCAATACGTGGCGACCCGTCTGCATGCAACCGGATATCCTTTCCAAGTATATATCTGTACCCTCCCATTATGAGTTTCTCCTCGGGATCCCATACTATCAGCTGCTTACATGGAGGATCCATAAGGTCATAACTGTCAATGTCGCAATCCTTGCCAGTTCCACCTCCTGCTGTGCGGAAAGCTATCTCACGCAAACGCCCTATCTCACGCATGACATTAGGAGCGGTGCGGCCATCCACTATATATATATCATTGTTGCCTTTGTTGGTTTTCCTGAGAAACGCTTCAGAAGAGAGTTCTGCTTCTATAAGTGAAACAGGTATGGTGTCTATTATTTGTTGTTGCATATAATTCTTTGGATTCGTGTGGATAATTTACGCCTTTTTTATCTACCGTTGCGGACTGTCGGAAGATCATGGAGTGGCGCAGTCTCATTGCTCAACAGGTATGTCTCACATTTGAGTGAATTTGCACTGTCTTGTGCATTTTTTCCTCCTTTCAGCCCTGACCAGGAATGGGTGTCTCCCACAGTGACTATGAATGTCTTTCCTGCAGCATCAAGCATTTCCCGGGGCAGAAGCATCATTTCAAGATTAAATTTCAGACCAAGTTTCTTCCGCAGGTTCGCTTTACGATAGAAATCCATCGAATTGGTTCCGCTGAAAAACAATGGTACAATATCACGCTTATATTTTATGCACTTGTTTACAAATGTTTTACGCCACTCCAGATCAATCACCGTCTTTTGTCGTTTCCCATTTAAAAGGACTTTACGGTAACGCGAAACCAAACCTGCCGGAAACATTATAATAGGATCATTACCCTCAAAGGCATCCTCTATAAGCCGGGCGCTTTCACGCTGTTGTGACCCGAATTTATTTATCGGTAAAAATACATTTTCAAGCGGTTTTACCGCCATCAACAGATCATTGACCACAAACCAGACTTGACCGCCATAATAACGATGTATCATATCTATCAACGCCATGCCGTCCAGGCCACCAAGCGGATGATTGCAGACAAACAGCATCCTCCGGTTCTCATGAGAAGGCATACGTTCCGGAAAACGGATTTTCATTGTTATATCCAAAGATTTAAGGATACCACGGCAAAAATCCGCACCAGTCTTTCCGGCATTGGCAGCAAGAAGCCCATTAAGTTCTTTCTGCCTTATGACATTTTCTATCCATCTTACAATATGTTTCGGTATGAATCGGCTCAACACAGGCAGGCGATCAATTATCACCTGCCCCACATTGATTTTTACCACATTCGCGTTTGACATATCAATCTTCCGGTTAATAAATCACATAGTCGAAGCCGGTCACAGGCACATTGACAATCTGTAAGCGCCAATCGATTTTGCAAAATTAAACATTTTAATTGGCATAAGTAAGTCCTGGAAATTATTTTATATTATCTGAGAGCATACTTTCAGCCGTTTTTTATTCGAAGAAGAAGGTGTGTATCAGGCTATACGACTGAAGATGAGGGTGAAAAAACGGCGAAAGGATGCCACAGGGAATATAACGCCTGATGATATATTTTATTTATACGTAATAATTTCCATGGCTTACTTAACATCCATAATGCCCCTCTAAAGTTTATAGATTTAGGATGCCACAGATTTGCAAAGCTGCCATACGATTATTTTAAACCAAATAAGTAACTTTGCAATGTCATTCTTCCTAAACCTGTAATATGAGCGATAGTTTAGCCGACAAAACATCCCTTTTTCTCTCAAAACTTGGAGCTACCACAAAATCATTGGTCAAAACCGCCCTCGCAGGCGGAAGATCAAAAGTGAAAAACCGCCATCCGGCGGGACGCCTGATTATCATGGGTAACGGGCCTTCGCTTCGGAAAAATCTTGACGAGAACCTCGGATTGCTCCGTCACTGCGACACTGTGGCTGTTAATTTTGCTGCAAATGCTCCTGATTTCAATGAGATAAAGCCAAAATATTATGTACTGGCCGATCCGCATTTTTTCAAATCTGAAAACGATCCCAACGTACAGCTTCTCATAAGAAACATCATTGCATCCACATGGCATATGACACTATTTATCCCAAAGAATTGTACCATTTGGCCATCATTGGAAAAGCATCCATACATATCTGTGGAGTTTTTTAATTTCAACGGAATTGAGGGATTTGAATGCTTTGAAAACATTGCATTTGACATGAAATGGGGAATGCCAAGGCCAAGGAACGTACTCATACCGTCAATAATGATCGGCATATGGATGGGATACAAGGAAATATACCTTATAGGGGCAGACCATACATGGACGCGCACCTTGTCCGTGGATGAAACCAACCATGTAGTAAGTGTTCAACCACATTTTTATAAGGAAAACGAACATGAAAAATCAAGAATAACCTCCACTTACAACAACATAAGAATGCACGATATTCTTGAAAGTTTTTCCGTGGCGTTCAAATCCTACCATACAATACAGCGATATGCCAGTTTGAGGGGAATTAAGATATTCAACTCCACTCCAGAATCATTTATTGACGCTTTTGAAAGACGCCCCCTGCTTTCTTCTCATTAAGACAAACCAAAACTTATGCCAGATACATATTATACCATAAAATCCAATAGCGAAGGAACATACCGTGAAAAAATGAGCCGATTTCTCGCCTTCGCACACCCTGTTGGATCATCCGCCGAAGCAAAAGTTATAATCAAAGAATACGCCAACAAATATTGTGATGCACGGCATGTATGTTGGGCATATATGATCGGGCCGAAACGCGATGAATACCAAAGCAACGACAATGGCGAGCCTTCTGGTACTGCCGGGAAACCGATTCTAGGGCAGATAAATTCTTTTAATCTTACAAACGTGGTGGTTATAGTCGTGCGCTATTTCGGAGGAATCAAGCTAGGCACTTCCGGACTTATTGTGGCATATCGCGAAGCAGCCCGCGAAGCTCTTGCGACAGCCGAAATAATCGAATGTCATGAGCAGCGCGAGCTGACTTTCACATTTCCTTATCTTGCTATGAACGACGTAATGCGCGTGATTAAAAATCCCGAGATACGCATTGTTGAGCAACAGTTTGACAATTCATGCCGTATCACATTGGCCATCCGGGTTGATCTGGGAGATACATTGTACAACCGGCTAAAGGACATATCCGGTGTGACATTCATTGAAAAACCATGAGGCTGTCACCTGTCAAAAAACGGATTCTTTGATGACGCACTAAGAGGTATGCAATAATATTGCGAACATCCTTCAAGCAGGTCAAGCCTCTGGACTGCCATTCCCGCAGAAAACATCACACGGCAATCTATACGGCAATCAGCTGCAGTGGCAACCGCAGATCCGATTGCGATACCTACATCCACACAATTCACAGCACACGGAGCGCTTTCTGGCTTCTCGTCACATGTGGGAAAGCCACAATGGCCGCAATTAAGCCCCATCTTGCAAATACGTGTGGCTATTACCAAAATCGCATCTGCAGCCAGAATATTGGCAGAATCACGCAAATAAACCGGACGCCCTGTCTCATCATGAAGCCGGATCATCTCATCGGAGATCTTCTTCAGGTCATCCCCCTCTACAAGCGCGCACTCAATCAAGTCTGCACCTTTGGCTTTGGGAGCAGTACGGGCGGCGGTAAGCATACGCCGACCAGCTTCAATCACCCTGGAATGCCGGTCGGCACGTTCATTTATTATCATCCGCTTAATCAATTACAAGCATGGCATCGCCATACGCGCCAAACTGATAACCCTGTTCTATCGCTTCTTCATATGCCCGCATTACAAGCTGGTAGCCTCCGAATGCAGTCACCATCATAAGCATGGTGGAATACGGCATATGGAATCCTGTGACAAGAGCTGTTGTCACTGTAAAATCATATGGAGGGAATATGAATTTATTTGTCCATCCGGTATAGGTCTTCATATGTCCTCCCATGCTGACAGCACTCGCAATACCACGCAAAGTAGACGTTCCCACGGCACATACCTGTTTGCCATTATCCTTGGCATGGTTTACCATGTCTACCAATGCCTGGTCAACACTCATGTCCTCAGAGTCCATACGATGTTTGGTGAGATCCTCAACATCAATATCGCGGAAAGCGCCAAGTCCGCTATGCACGGTAAGATATCCCTGCTCCACCCCACGTATCTCAAGGCGTTTCATTACCTCACGGGAGAAATGAAGACCTGCCGCCGGGGCTACTACTGCTCCCTCATTGCGTGCGAAAATGGTCTGGTACATCTCTGCATCCTTTTCTGTAGGCTCACGCTTTATGTATTCAGGAAGTGGTGTGGATCCGAGTTTAAACAGATTCGCCTTAAATTCTTCATGACTTCCGTCATAAAGAAAACGCAAAGTGCGCCCACGCGAAGTCGTGTTATCTATAACCTCAGCCACCATAGATTCGTCATCGCCGAAATATAGCTTGTTTCCTATACGAATTTTTCTGGCAGGCTCAACAAGGACATCCCACAACTTATGCTCCGAATTTAATTCACGGAGAAGAAACACTTCTATTTTTGCACCAGTCTTCTCTTTATTACCATACAGGCGCGCCGGGAAAACCTGAGTATCATTAAACACCATTATGTCTCCCTCATCAAAATAATTTATTATATCTTTGAAGACTTTGTGCTCTATGACACCGGTCTTGCGGTGAACCACCATCAACTTACATTCGTCACGGCTTTGTGGAGGATTCTGAGCAATAAGCTCTTCCGGCAACTTGAATTTGAATTGTGATAGCTTCATTTTCTTAGTTGGTTATTTTTGGGATGTTTTTTATTTCAATCTGATACGACGGACTTAGCCGAAACTCGCTCTGACCAAGGTTTTATATCCGCACCCTCATTACGGGTTGCAGCCCCCTCATATAAAATTGGAGGTACAGTGATCTCATCATTGTCCTCATTGGCAATCAACATAGGCGATTCCGATAACAATTTTACCACCTCATCAATAGTAAGTGCATTCCCTAAGGTCGCACTCCCTACCGCATCACGGCGCAAAGATGAAAGATATGCCCCCGACTTAAGAGCAACTCCTATATCGCGTGCCAATGCACGAATATACGTACCTTTCGAACAAACCACTCTGACAGTGATTTCATTCTGGGAAAAAGACAGCAAATCAATGGCCTCAATTACCAATGTCTTGGCTCTGAGCTCCACATCTTCGCCATTACGAGCCATTTTATACGCCCTATGTCCATCTACTTTTACAGCAGAATATACCGGAGGTACCTGATGGATTATACCTTTGAATTTGGCAAGTACCTCCTCCACCATTTCACGAGTAATATGAGAGACTGGATATGTGGCATCCACAGGCGTCTCCATATCAAATGAAGGTGTAGTCGCACCAAGAACTATTCCTGCTGTATAAGTCTTGACCCCAGCCTGGAGTTCGTCAATACGTTTTGTGGATTTGCCCGTACATATGACCATCACCCCGGTCGCTAAAGGATCCAATGTGCCGGCATGACCGACCTTGAGCTTACGCACCCCAACCTTCCGGAGCCGGGACGACAATTGGCTTCGTACCTTCTTTACAACATGAAACGATGACCACCCATAGGGTTTGTCAATTACAAATATTTCACCTTCAATGGGTCTGAGCATCATTCTCAGTGAGTTTATAAATCTGTATATTATTTACCAGCAAATGCATAACAGGCCTACAGCCAGACAATATATTGAGAACCATACAAGTTTACCCCTTGAGACTAGGCTTATCATCCATTTGCAGGCAAGGCATCCGACAATAAAAGATGCAAAGAAGCCTACTGCCATAGGAACTAATCCCACAGGAGAATCAATTTCACCTGGCGCCGCTCTCAATATTTTCACAAGACTCAACAATGCTTCACCAAGAATAGGTATGATTACCATGAAGAAAGAAAATTGAGCGACTTGCTCACGTTTGTCGCCAAGAATGATACCAGTCGCAATCGTCGTACCTGACCGGCTCAGACCAGGCAATACCGCAATAGCCTGGCCGATACCTATGACAAAAGCATCCACCCATGATATATTACGCCCCGAACGCGCATTTGCACTGAATTCACGGTTACGGAAAAAATGCGCAAAAGCCAGCAACAAAGCAGTCACACAAAGACATATCCCCACTGTAAGCAAATTATTGCCGCCATTTTCTGAAACTCCGAAAAACGAAGAAATCTCTTCTTTAAAGCATAGTCCTACTATACCGACCGGGATACAGGACAATAATATTTTCCATACATATCTGGTATTTTCATCACGGCGCAATGTGAAAAACGAGGTGCAAAGAGGCACAAAACGATGCCAAAGCACAACAACTGTAGACAATACCGTAGCCACATGAAGCACCAGATCAAATTGTAACGAATCTGCTCCGGATAATTTAAGTCCAAGTATCTGGCTGAAAATTTCAAGATGACCACTCGAACTTATTGGGAGATACTCAGCCAATCCCTGGACAATGCCTAAAACAAGGGCTTCAAACCAATCCATCTATCTTTTAAAATTTGTTTGGAAATGTTTAATCCAATCAGATTAATTATTAAACTGATACGGTTAATGATTATTTTTCAATGTCGGACGGACAATAATTGAGATACCCATCGCTACAAATCCTATAAAAGTCATTGTAGGTCCTATCACAATACGACGTACACTGAATATGTCTGGATTAAATTCCTCAGTAGAAGCACCTCCCAGCATCAGCAAAAAACCAATTACAATAAGGGCACCGGAAATCGCCATCCAGATAAAATTTTTCCTGCACAATGGAAACTCCGAGTCTGTCTCTTTTAGCAGCTCCTTTGCCTTGTCAGAAGAAGATCGATCCTGTACAGTTTTTGGAAATATGGCCATAATATTTTTGTATTATAATACTTTTCTAACAGTAGAAATGTCTGTCAATCAAACATCTCATCGTAATTTTTTCGCAAATACCTGTTCGTTGCAAAAAAAGCTGCAATCGTACAGATCAAAACACCAAGTATCACCATCGCGCCACAGATGATTCCTATGGCATCCCATGGTAAAAATGTCGTCAAGAGATTTTTTTCCCAACTATCCACCCATACCACGATTGCACAAAGCAACCCTGATGCCAAAACGCCGGCTATAATGCCTTGCCAACAATTTATCATAATAAACGGACGGCGTATGAATCCGCCTGTAGCACCGACCAGCTTCATTGTGTGTATAAGAAACCGACGGGAATATACAGTCAAACGGACAGTATTGTTTATAAGCACAAATGATATCAGCAACAATGCTACCGCTATAACTGCCAATATAAGGTTGAGATATTGGGCATTACGATTGAGATTGCCTATCATTTCCGTATTGGCTGTCGCTTCCTCTACTTGCGGCATCGCATTCCACATTGCCACTATTGCAGTAATACTGTCAACATTCGCATATGCTTCCTTCATACGGATTTCAAGCATTGGGGAATAAGGATTCACCCCAAGAAGCTCCACAAGTTCCTCGCCGCCATCTTTGGTCTCTTCCGCCATAACCTCCTCGGCGGAAAGATATTTGAAATCTGAAATATAACCAGCTTCTGTGCAAATAGCAGTCAGCGAATCAACCGCAGCCTGGCCAACACTGTCTACCAGAACCACAGTAAATCCCATTTTCTCTTTTATCTGACGATTTATACCGTGAAACGTTATATTTATAGACCCGACAAGACCTATGATGAAAAGCACTAACATGACACTTATTGTAGAAGTCACATAGTCTCCCCATCCAGTCAGGCGGTTACGATTTTTGCTATTCATAATACCTTAGATGTACTAACCTTTGGCGTAAAGACTTGCAAGACACCCCGGACACGGGCATAATCTTCCAAACCATTGCAAAATTACAACATGAGACCGCCCATGTCAAGCATTTTAACAACTTTTTTGCTTTTAAATCTCTTACACTTCTTTTGAAGACCTATGCGAGTTCACAAAGCAACGTCGCCGAAGAACTTCCTACAACCCTCACCTTCACCAGATCACCTACGTGGAAATCACCTGCCGGGAACACGGCAGCTTTATTCTGCGAAGTTCGCCCCATCCATTGTGAAACACTGCGTTTTGAAACACCTTCCACAAGCACCTCAAACACCTTGCCGACATCAGCGGCATTGGACTCTGCCGAAAGCGTGTTCTGAAGGGATATCATCCTGTTCAAACGATCTATCTTAATATCCTCAGGTACATTGTCGGGCATAGTTCGGGAAGCCAGAGTGCCCGGCCTTTCCGAGTATTTAAACATAAACGCAGAGTCAAAGGCGGCCTCCCTCATAAGCGATAATGTATCCTGGAAATCCTCTTCCGATTCATTATGGAAACCGGTAAACAAATCGGTAGAAATACCGCAATCCGGTATCCTTGACCGGATCGCCTTTATACGATCCAAATACCACTCCCTCGTGTATTTACGGTTCATCGCCTTAAGCACTGAGTTGCTTCCTGACTGAACCGGCAAATGTATATGTTTGCAAATATTTGGATATTTGGCTATGACATCAATAGTCTCATCGCTCATATCTTTAGGATGGGATGTGGTAAAACGTACACGCATCTCAGGAACTGCTTCTGCCACTATGGCAAGCAATACAGGGAAAGTCACCTCACCCCTTTTCGGATCCATGAAGCTATAACTGTTGACATTCTGACCGAGAAGCGTCACCTCCTTGAACCCTTTGAGACGCAAGTCTGCCACCTCTCCTAGAATACTGTCAACCTCACGGCTGCGCTCCCTTCCGCGTGTGTAAGGCACAATGCAATATGAACAGAAATTATTGCATCCCCGCATTATGCTTACAAAACCGCTCACACGGTTTCCGCCGATACGGCTTGGAATCACATCACGATATGTCTCGGTTGTACTTAGCTCCACATTTATAGCCTTCTCGCCGTTTTCAACCGAGGCGAATAAATTTGGCAGATCCATATACGCGTCAGGACCGGCGACAAGGTCAACGCCATGTTCATTGATAAGCAACTCTTTCACACGCTCTGCCATGCAACCGATTACACCCACAATAAAACGGCGGGCGCTTTTGCGGCGACGCAATGACGCAAAATATTGTAATCTTGAAAATATTTTTTGTTCTGCATTATCGCGTATGGAACAGGTGTTCAGAAGCACTGCATCTGCTTCTTCCACATTATCGGCATTGATGTAGCCTGCCATACCCATTATAGAGGCCACCACCTCGCTGTCAGCCACATTCATCTGACAGCCATATGTTTCTATATACAGTTTCTTTTCCCCGTCCGAATTATCGGATCCCCAAGATGTCTTTGTATAGCAACTGTTATTCTTATCCATAAATTACGATTCGTCATCCTTAAAATCCCGTCACAAGAACTGTCCAGCCAAAATCATCACCCTACCGGTTATGTGCTGAAAAACATGTGTACAAAATTTGCCAAATGACAGTAAAAAGCCTAATTTTGTGCAAAAATAGTAAAACTGTGCCTTTTCCACAACATCCACAGACACAAAATTTCAATATCACGGATATGTGGAAATCATGACACACTAAAATATTATCACCTTAAAGTTTGCTATGGCTTATAATTTTATCACCGCAAAAGAAGCGGCTGAGATGATTAACAACGGTGACACCATCGGCCTGTCTGGCTTTACCGCACCCGGTGTACCAAAATCTATTCTAGAAGAGGTGGCACACAAAGCTGCCGCTGAGCATGAGCAGGGACGTGAATTCAAAGTAAACATATTCACCGGAGCATCAACGAGCGACCACGTAGACGGCATACTGGCCCGTAATAACGCCATAAACATGCGGGCACCGTACCAGAACACTCCAGATCTGCGCAAACGCATAAATGCCCATGACGCGCATTATTTTGACAGGCATCTTTCAGAGATGGCCCAAGAAACCAGATATGGGTTCTACGGCGATATTGATGTAGCCGTAATTGAAGCTGCTGCTATCTCGGAAGATGGAGAAGTACTCCTCGGATGCGGCCTTGGAAACATACCGACTTATGCCCCAAAGGCCAAACATATATTCATTGAGCTTAATGAGGCACTTCCCCAGTCGCTTCTCGGAATGCATGACATATATCTTCCTGCAGATCCCCCTTACCGCCGCGAGATACCTATTTACAGCCCAAGCGACCGCGCAGGACGCCCAACCCTGAAAATAGACCCCTCGAAAGTGCGTGGTATAGTGCGCACCAACATGCTTGACGGAGTAAAGCCTTTCACCAAGCCAGATGCCATATCGGAGAAAATCGGAGCCAACGTTGTCCAATTTCTCATCAGCGAATATAGAAAAGGACGCATTCCTAAAGAATTCCTCCCATTGCAAAGCGGTGTGGGCAACGTTGCCAATGCAGTGCTTCATTACCTTTGCATGGACAAAGAGTTGCCAAACTTCATGATGTATACCGAAGTCGTGCAGGACTCTGTACTTGAGCTCCTACGTGCAGGAAAATGCACATTTGCCAGCACATGCTCAATGACATTCTCCGACGAAGTGGAACGTCAGTTATTTGCAGATCTTGATTTCTTCCATGACAAAATCCTCATGCGTCCGGCAGAAATATCCAACAACCCTGAAATTATCAGGAGGCTTGGTGTCATTGCCATGAATACCGCTCTTGAAGCGGATATTTTCGGCGGGGTGAACTCGACACATGTATTGGGCACACGCATGATGAACGGCATAGGAGGATCAGGAGACTTTACACGCAATGCATATATATCCATCTTCTCATGTCCTTCAGTAACCAAGGAAGGCCTTATCAGCAACATCGTGCCAATGGTGTCACATGCCGACCACAGCGAACATTCTGTTGATATACTTATTACAGATCAAGGTATTGCAGACCTACGCGCCAAAGATCCGTTGCAGCGAGCCAAAGAAATCATTGACAACTGCGCACATCCCGATTATCGCCCCATTCTACGTGACTACCTCAAGCTCGCCAAAGGTGGCCAGACTCCGGCCACACTACACGCGGCCTATGAATTCCACACGGAATTCGCAAAGTCCGGCGACATGCGCAATGTGGACTTTTCCAAATTTGCATGAACGGCTTATAAGCAGTCAACGGCTCAATATTTTCAACCATATTAATACCACGAAGGCGTGTCACGACAATATTGTCTAACGGCACGCCTTCGTGCGCCAGTTATAGTAGCACCTCCTCTCAATTATAAACATGAAGTTCTCATCCATACGTACCCGGATAAAGCCTTGGATGCTGCCAATTGCAATGTTGCTGGGCATTATATTACACAACTATATCGGTTATGTAGCCTTTTTGTCAAAATATATAATTTTTGCGATGCTGCTTATTACATATACACGACTCAAAATCAAAGATTTTCAAATCGGCGGCTACATATGGTGGCTTCTTGCGGCACAGATATTCGGAGCAGTTGGAGCTTATTTTATCATTAAACCTTTAAACGAACTTATAGCTCAAGGTGTATTTATCTGCATTATATGCCCTACAGCCACAGCCGCTCCTGTCATTACCGGAATGTTAGGAGGATCCATATCAAAAGTCGCTACATATTCTCTTTTCAGCAATATCGCAATTGCATTACTTGCTCCCCCGCTGCTTTCATGGCTTGGCACTGAAGGAGGAACCAATACAAATATCGGCTTCGCAGACTCATTATATAAAATATCAATCACGGTGTTACCATTGATTCTAGGTCCGTTAGTGGTTGCATTTATTATGAAGAAATATGCTCCAAAAGCACACAAGTCACTTTCAACGCATCAGGGACTATCTTTCTACATCTGGGCACTTGCATTGATCATCGTTGTAGGAAACTCTGTAAGTTTCATACTTAAAGAACCGGCATCAATGATTCCTGTGATAATCCTTTTAGCTTTGGCATCTCTTTTGGCATGTATCGCACAATTTGCAGCTGGAAGGGCAATAGGAGGACGATATGGAGATAAAATATCCGGAGCCCAAAGCCTGGGACAAAAAAATACAGTACTAGCCATATGGCTTGCATTGTCATATCTTAACCCTGTTGTTTCAATTGCCCCCGCCGCATATGTAGCATGGCACAATACAATTAACTCATGGCAAATTTATCGCCATGAGAAATATCGTAAAATTGCATAATCCATCCCGACAATACCGAAACAGGTAATCTGGCTACATGGATTTTAGAACATATCGCAAAAAACATAACCCCCTGAATTACACCCGAATCATCCTTCCATTAAACAATACGAATTCCATTCCGATTAACTTTTAGTAACTTAATGCGTTATATATTAATAAGGTACAGGTCAAATACCTAATATAGGCGGCCGGCCGACCAAAATTGACAATGTAACAAATATATAACGTAATTAAGGTATGGACAGCATGTATGAGACACTAATGAGACTACCGTTGTTTGCAGGCACTTCTCATCAGAAATTATCCGAAATAATCGGAAAATATAAATTTCATTTCCTAAAATATGCTCCTGGAGATAAAATTGTATCTGAGGGAGATGCATGTACCCACCTCAAATGTATCATAGGAGGATTGGTAGGATTGACCATAAGCAATAATACCAGACGCTTCCGTGTCAATCAGACACTGGAGGCACCTGATGTTATATCACCTGATTTCTTTTTTGGAAAAACCACCCATTACCCTGCAACAGCTACCGCACTTACCGAAGTCGGCATTGTCCAGATTGATAAAAGTGACTATATGAATATAATCACTTCCGATCCTATTTTTCTATTCAATTATCTCAATTTACTATCAATGAATGCGCAACTATCCATTAAAGGAGTGCTTGCACTGACCAGCGGCTCTCTCGAAAAGCGCATTTGTTATTGGATATTAGCACTTACGCAAAACAATGGTAAAAACATAACATTGGAATGCCGCCACAAAGACATGTATACCGTTTTCGGCGTACAACGTCAATCCCTGATTTCAGCTCTTGACAATCTCAAAACTTTGGGAATGATTGATTATACCAGCACCGAAATAAGAGTTACAGATCGTAGATTACTTATGAAAACCCTTGCCGGAAAGGATAGATAAGCATTGCCTCAGTCATTAAAAACCTATATATTCGCTATATATCTATCTATATTTTGGCCTTAAATATAGGATTGTATCATACTAGTATATAGCGTTTTATGTTTTAATACAGTCTATATGGATTTATATATCAGTCATATTGTCATTGCACATACTTGACAATAGAAACCACATATACTAATTTTGCATTGACAACGGGGGATAATTACCGCCGTAGGATTAAAGACAAAAGGATTTGTTTGATTTTAAGGAATCTGTTTTAAGGTTAGTATACCGCATGCGAATCCAATGCATGCAGGTGAAAAAATTGGTAAAGATTGAATCGCGACATTGCAATTACGATTTTAAGAAATTAATCGTGTTTTATGTTAGGTTTGTTACTCCTTTCAAATGGAGTTAAAAAAACAGGAGAGTCACTTCAGGACGAAGCGGCTCTCCTGTTTTTTATAAGCAATCCGCACCACAGAAAATACATCAACCTACACTATATTGCTCATAATATGACAACTCTACATATATATTATAAATCATAAAACCCAATCCATAACAAAGCAAAATTGAACCAAAAAATCACTAAGTGCGTTATGTAGACAAAGTCAGTGCTCCGAGGGATATTACAAATACGCTTCATTTTCCCTTCGCGGACACTTTATGAGAGACTTAAATACTATTTTGTAAACTAAATTCTATTGTGAGATGAAAAAAAATTTGGTATTAGTCATGGCAGCGTGCTGTATGGGTATCGGATCCCTACAGTCAGCCAAAGCACAAGAAGCCGTGGTGGTAGAGGAAGAGTCTGTCACAGTCGGTGAAGCTGTAAACTGCAAGACGCAGTATTCTGTAAACAGGAACGACAACTGGTTTATCCAGCTCGGCGCCGGTATAGATGTGCCCATGCTTGAAAACCGTCTTATTGACGGTAAAGCCAAACGCCATATTACGGCAACTTACAATTTAGGCGCCGGTCGTTGGTTCTCACCATACCTGGGTTTTCGTTTTAGCGCATATTATGGAGCCATGCATTGGGACAACGATGTTTACTGCAAGGCGAAATATGCCAACCTGAACTTCGACTTCATGTGGGATATGTGCAACTCGTTAGGTGGCGTTAACGCATCTCGTCCTGTAAGCGTAATACCGTTCGTCGGCATTGGCGGAACTTACACATGGGATTATACCGGACTTGAATCCAACATTTACCGGAAAAACGGCGACCTCCGCAAAACATCGTGGACCCTCCCGGTATCAGCAGGTTTACAACTCCGCTTCCGTCTCTGCCGCTATGTTGACTTCTTTGCAGAATGCCGTGCAACATTCTACGGAGATAATTTCAACAATTATGCATTTGACAAACCTATTGACATCAATATCCAGACAACAGGTGGTTTCTCATTCAACCTCGGTGGTGTAAACTATCAAGCATACAACGCATGCAAAGACATGGCTTACATCAACTCACTCAACAATCAGGTAAACGCACTTCGTGGCGACCTTGCCGCCACCGCGACAGCTCTTGCAGCAGCTGAAGCCCAGCTCCCCTGCCCTACTGTCGAACAGCCTGACTGTCCTGAAGTTGTAAATGCCGCGCCAATGATGTCAACCGTACGTTTCACCATCAATTCCGCAAAAATCTCCAATGAAGAGATGGTCAATGTTTATAATACAGCCGAATACCTCAAAGCAAACCCATCCGTAAACGTACTCATCAAGGGTTATGCCGACAAGGACACTGGTACAAGCGCTTATAACAAGGAACTTTCTGTAAAACGCGCACAGGCCGTTTATAATGCACTCACCAAGACATACGGTATTGACAAGAGCCGCCTGGCAATTGAAGGCGAAGGCAGCACACAACAACCTTACGACGTAAACAACTGGAACCGTATCGTAATATTCGTACCTGCCAACTAATCTCTAAAAGCAGAACTCCGATACTTAATGCCTGACATACAAAACAGAAGGCAATAAGCTACAGAAACATAAATATCAGAGCGTCCGGGCTTGCAAAAAAGCGACCCCGGACGCTCTTCCCATAAAAACACGACACCAAACACAGTTACACGGAAATTCATTACCTTTGTACCTGAATCAACAGAACATCATGCCACAATCAAATATCACACCGCTTCAAAGCAGAGAAATGCGTCATCCAATGCTACCAGGCATAGTACCCGCCATTACGCCTAAGCACGATAACGGCAAAGTAATAATCGCCGGCCCTTGCAGCGCAGAAAGCCGTGAACAAGTTCTTGAAACAGCCTGTGCGTTGAAAGCCACAGGCAAGGTTGACCTTTTCCGTGCAGGTTTATGGAAACCCCGCACAAGGCCTGGAGGATTTGAAGGATGTGGAAATGAAGGTCTCAAATGGCTACAAGAAGTAAAAACTACAACAGGACTTAAAACTGCCACAGAAGTCGCATCTGCCACACATGTCAAGGAAGCTGCAGATGCCGGCATAGATGTGATATGGCTTGGGGCACGCACCACAACCAATCCGTTTGCCGTGCAGGAAATTGCCGATGCTCTCTCTGAAATGCCGGATCGTTTTGGGATACTTATAAAAAATCCGGCCAATCCTGATCTTGACCTATGGATTGGCGCAATCCAACGAATATATAATTCCGGTGCCAGACATTTATCTGCCATACATCGTGGATTTAGCGTATATGGGCCAAGCCCATATCGCAACCCTCCACAATGGCACATCCCGATAGAACTGCACCGAAGAATACCGGAAATACAACTTATATTCGACCCCAGCCACACTGGCGGCAAAAGAGAACTTGTCGGTTCTCTTGCAAGAGAGTCATATGAGCTTGGATTCAACGGCCTTATAATAGAAAGCCATTGTAATCCACAACACGCCCTCAGCGACTCCGCACAACAAATCACACCAGCCGAACTGGAATACCTTCTTGACTCCCTGGTTTTTAAACCATCCGGTGAACCAACCACAAGAATGGCAGAACTTCGCAGCCGTATTGACTGTCTTGACAGCCAATTGCTCGAAATAATTGCACAACGGATGCAACTGACAGATGAAATCGGGAAACTTAAAATGGACAACGGTATAGCCGTGCTGCAACCTCAACGATACGAAGCACTTATGGAAACGCGTGTCGCAGAAGCGGAAAGCCTCGGTATTAACCGCGATTTCATATCATCGCTTCTGGCCACGTTGCATGAAGAATCCGTCAGAAGGCAACTCGCGTTACACAAAACCAACCCCAAAACATCGGAAACCAACGGACTTTAAGCAAAAATCCGTACAATTTTCATGAGAAAGCCCTGTCATTAAGTATGCGTCCTTCAAGAATGGCTGCGTGTTTTTTATAATCTTTGCTTTGCAAATAACGCTCAATCGCCTCTGCATGACGTACATTATGCATGTCTGAGCCTATAAAATCAACCATTTCCTTATCCATCAGCCATTCCGCAACCTGCTTTTGCATCTTGCCATAATATCCGGCAAGACTCAAAAGGTTTATCTGGAAAAGCAAACCCGAACGATGAAGTTGCAAATACCTGTCACGATTCGTCATATAATACTGATAGCGTTCCGGGTGAGCCAATACTGGTTTATAACCTTTGATCGCAAGGTCATATATCACCTGGTCCATATTCCATGTCTCCTGCAGAAAAGAATTTTCTACAAGCAGATAATTGTTCGGAAACGGCCTTATATGGCCTTTTTCAAGCTCTGAGAAGAAAAAAGGTGAAAGCCGATGCTCCGCAGAATAATCCAGAAGTATGTCTGTCCCCTGAGTGCATACAGCCTCCTTCAATTTCGTGAATGCTCCTGAAATAATTTCAGGCGTGTTCTCAAAAGTATCTTCCGTTATATGAGGTGTGCAGATGATACGTTCAATCCCCCACCCTTTTTCACGTTCCACAAGCAAGGCACCCTCCGCCGCCTCAGCAGCCCCATCATCAATGCCTGGTATCAGATGGCAATGTATGTCTGTTTTGAAAAACAAATTTACAGGTTTGGTAGAGGATTTTTTGAATATATTGAACATGATAATCTCTATGCAATAGTTAACGCAAATTTTTTACAAAGTTATGAAATTTCCGGCTATTTACAATCTCTGCAACAGCACACTCCACCATATATACACATATTTCACACCCAAAAGGATTAATTAACATCAATAGCGCGAGATCTTGCTGAATTACCGTAGCCTTAATGCATAAAAATTGCAATATTTTTTGTAACTTTGCGCGTCAATCCAAAGCATCTCCGTAAAATACAGTGACTGAATTGGCCACAACATTCAACAGAGTGCAGATTATGCTTATAAGCCGATGAGTAACAACAGAAGAATCCTCTACATTTCGCAAGAAATAACCCCCTACCTCAAAGCCTCCGCTTTAGGACAAATGTGTCAGATCCTACCCGGTAAAGTGCAGGAAAAAGGATTTGAAGTCCGCACTTTCATGCCTAAATACGGTTGCATAAACGAGCGGCGCAATCAGCTCCATGAGGTCATACGCCTCAGCGGCATAAATATCGCCATAGATGACACTGACCATCCACTTATTATAAAAGTGGCGACCTTGCAATCATCACGGATGCAGGTATACTTCATTGACAACGAAGATTACTTCCAGCACCACGCAGTCAGCGATCTGGAAATACGTGAGACCCCGGAAGAAAACGACGAAAGGCTCATATTCTTCGTACGCGGAGTCATGGAAACAGTCCGCAAATTAAGGTGGGAACCAGAGACCATACATTGCTCCGGTTGGATAACCTCACTCGCTCCCCTTTATATCAGGAAACAATACGCCGACGACCCTACTGTCGGAAAGGCGAAAATCGTATATTCGCTATTTGACGACCAGTTTGACGGGACACTGAACCCACGGTTTGTAGAAAAACTCATTGAAGACAACATATCACCGGAAGACATCTCCATACTTGGAGACAAACCGGTTGACTGCATAACCCTCAATAAACTCGCCATCGCCCATTCCGACGGAGTGATACAGGCCTCCGAGAATATTCCTCAGGAACTTATAGACTTTGCAAACAGCCTTGGCAAACCGTTCCTTCCTTATATGGGAGAAACACCTGATGCCCAAGCGGTCGTAGACTTTTACGAAAGTCTCTGACACATAATTTCACCACATCCCATAAACTGCATAAACGCATGCTTAAAGCAAGCAAATCAGCGGCATCAATAACCGCCGCAATAGCTCTGGCAGCAGCAGCCTTCACTTCATGTGAAGACACCCCCAATGTGGGCTCATCGCTGGTAGAAAACTCATCGCAAGTAATGGTATTTGATGATTTTACCATTACAGGAAATATCGTAGACAACCCTTCGGTACAAACGCGCAATACCACTCAGGTGCTCGGTACCATTACGGCAGACGGATACGGTACATTCTCCTCCGATTTTGTCACAGAATTTTTGCCGGCATCCAAATTTGACACTCACGGTATCACACTTGATCAGGTAGACACATTTGTAGATTCACTCAAAATACGTTTCTATGTACCAATTGGGTCAACTGTCGGAGATACCATCGCTCCAATGGGCATGGAAGTATATCAGCTTGGAAGCAAACTTACACCTCCCATCAACAGCAACACACCTGTCAATCCTGAAGGGCTAAAACTGCTCGCGAAAAAAGCATATGTATGCAATGCCTTGGGAGAGCCAGACTCCATAAAGAAACTGTCATACCGACCTATTGACGTCAAGATTGACGATAACGGTAAACTTGCACGGGAATTGTTCAGTTTATATCTCACCAATCCGGAAGTATTCCAGATGCCCTCTCTTTTCGCACAGAAATTCCCTGGGATATATGTGCGTACCTCATTCGGAAGCGGACGTGTTGTCGGCATATCAACGACACTGATGACCATGTACTACCATACATTCGGCACCGACGAAGAAGGCAAGCAGATAACGCTCCACCACGAAGGGGTATATTTCGCAGTTACACCGGAAGTGATATTGAATAATATGATCAAATACACTCCCGATGAAAAATTGCAGGCACGCATTGACGCTGGAGAAAACATCATGGTGGCACCGGTAGGATATGATATAGAAATAAAATTTCCTATAGACGAAGTAATCAACAAATATCAGGAAAATGCCGGCAAGCTATCGGTAATAAACAACCTTAGCCTTGACCTGCCTGCTATTGCGATTGAAAACGATTACGACATCAATCCGCCCACCAACATACTGATGGTTCTGACAAAAGACAAAGAAAAGTTTTTCAATCTCTCAGAACTCACAGATGATGAAACTTCGTTTTATGCGACATACGATGAAGAGAACAAACGATACCGCTTCTCTGGTTTGCGCACATATATGCTGAAAATGCTGGAGAAATATAACAACGGCACCCTGGCCGCTGAAGATTACACTTTCACACTCACCCCTGTGTCTGTAATCATGGAATCCAACACTAACGACTATTACGGAACCGGCGCAAGCTATCTAAGTGCCATAAACCCCTATATAGGAAATCCCGTGATGGTTAAACTCAATCTTGACAAAGCTGCTGTAAACTTCACATTCTCAAAACAGAATGTGAACTAGGCCAAAATCATATTCCATTAGCCCACAAAAAAGTGACCCCGACATGGCTAATATTTCAAAATAAATAATTAACTTTGCACCGCAAATACAGGCACTTTCACACCAAAGCGTGCCATAAGCCGCAATAGCTCAGTCGGTAGAGCATTTCATTCGTAACGAAAAGGTCGT
>CANRWW010000013.1 GCA_947643665.1 uncultured Porphyromonadaceae bacterium
AACTCTCAACACATTACTTTATTCCCCATTTATTGCCATAGTCTCGCGAATTCTCCGTATCTTTGAAAGCTAAATCGTTCCGTTTTGCGCACGATTCGGCTTACTACTTTGTATACCAGCCCAATAACCCGGTTAACATCTTTTCAACACCGGCTACAGCCCGTCTACAAGGCGATCATAAGCAACAACTAATACATCATATTTTTACATTCGATTCTATGAGATTAAAACTTTTTCTATCTCTGATGACATCGGCTATGCTACCCGCCATGGCACAAACTGCCGTGGTGACCGGAAGCGTGATTGACGCCGATACCGGCAGCCCTATACCAGGAGCCGTAATCACAATCCAGGATCAAGGACTTTCAGTCACTGCCGGACCCGCCGGAGATTTCCGCATCAGCAACGCCCGCCCCGGTGAAGCTGTGCTTCTCATCCAGGCACCGGGATATGACAGCTCTGCCGCACAGACACGCCTGTTCAACGGTCAGAGCGTGGACGCTGGCGCACTCCGCCTCTTTACCGACTTTGCAGACAACGAATTTGTGATTGACAACCAGACGGAAGCGCTTATAGACGAGAGCATCATGGACGACGAGAACGACGCCTCACAGGCTGTAGGCGCGCTCACCGGCTCCAACGACGACATTTATTATAAATTCACCCGTTACGGGTACTCGCCTCTCTACTCCAACTACCGCGGCTACCAGAGCACATGGCAGGAGACATACATCAACTCCCTCCCCATGAACGACCTCATCCGCGGCGGCTTCTCATTCCAGCAACTCGCAGGAATGACCTCACGCGCTTTCCGCAACAGCACCGCCACCGTAGGCCTTGGGGCATCGGCCTATGGATTCGGCGCCATCGGCGGCAGCCAGAACTTCAACACCATCACAGACACCTATGCACCGGGCTTCAACGGCGCGTTGAGCTACACCAACTCAAACTACAAGTTCCGCGCAATGGCCACATACTCCACCGGCATGATGGAAAACGGCCTTGCCTTCACCATCAGCGCCATAGGTAGATTTGCCGACGAAGGTGTGGTGCCTGGCACATTCTACAACGCAGGAGGACTATTCCTCTCTGCCGAGAAAATGCTAAACCGCAACCACTCCATCACCCTCACCGCATGGTGCAACCCACGCCAATATGCAAACGGAAAGTCTGTGGTAGGCGAAATCTTCGACCTCACGGGAGACCATCTCTACAATCCTACATGGGGATGGCAGAACGGCAAAAAGCGCTCCGACAACATACGTGAGAACTTTGACCCCACGGTAATGCTCAACTGGCTCTACAAGACAGAGAAAACCACCCTCAACACCGGTGCAGCTTTCCGCTGGGTGCACTTCGCCCGCACACGCCTGAGCTACTTCAAAGGAACCGATACCCGTCCGGACTACTACAAGAACCTCCCGTCCTACTATCTCAACCCGCTTGACGCCACCAATTACAACCCTGAAAAAGCGGCGTTCTACGAGGAACAATGGAAAAACAACGAGGACTTCCGCCAGCTTGACTGGGACGGCTTCTACCTTACCAACGAGCTCAACAACATACAGAACGAGAACCTGCCTTATGACAAGCAGCTCGGTTCCACATACATGCAGCAGATGGAGCACTCCAACCAGTTCAACTTCATACTCGGCTCCACCCTCAACCACCGCCTCAACGACTACATGAGCCTTCAAGGCGGTGTAAACCTCAACTATACACGCACAAGCGACTATGCCACCGTGAAAGACCTCCTCGGAGGCCAGTTCTGGTATGACGTGGACGGCTTCTCTGAACGTGAGATATACAACCCCGAGGCATCACAGGATATCATGCAGAATGACCTCAACCACCCCAACCGGCGTGCAGTAAAAGGCAACCGCATAGGATGGGATTACAACATCCACGCCCTCAAGGTACAGGGATGGCTCCAGAACCAGATCAACCTCCCCAAATGGGATGTGAACTACGGCATCAAGATGAGCTACGAGCAGTTCTACCGCCACGGCAACATGCGAAACGGCCGCGCACCCCTGAACTCTTTCGGCAACTCAAAGACAATACACTTCGACGACGCTTCCATAAAGGCGGGCGCCACATACAAACTTGACGGACGCAACTATTTCACCCTGCAGGCTGAATACGGCACCGTGGCTCCTGTAATCAACGACGTGTACATCTCACCCCGCGTGAAAGACACCACCGTAGACAACATACAGAGCACCCGCGTCTTCTCAGCCGATTTCCGCTACACATGGAACTACCGCCGTTTCCGCGGCTCAATCTCGGCATACTTCACCGACATGAGCAACGCCATCGAGCGCTACGGCTTCTGGGACGAAAGCCTCAACGCCTTCTGTAACTTCGCACTCAACGGCGTACACCGCCAGTACAAGGGCATAGAGCTTGGCATGGCATACCAGATCACCTCCGCACTCCGCGTGAGCTTCGCCGGAAACTTCTCCCGCTACCGTTATGCCAACAACCCCATGGGCACGCGCTCGGTCGAAAACGGCCTCCAGCCAGACCAGACCACACAGTTCTACCTCAACAACTACTATTGCACCTCCACACCCCAGACCGCTTTCAACATCGCACTGGCATACAACGCCCCCAAGATGTGGTTCTTCAACGTGGACGCATCATGGCTTGCCGACTACTACGTGCGCCTGGCATACCCGCGCCACCAGATCATTGATGGACTGGCAGCCTATGCCGGCTCCCCCGCCGAGCTTAACCGCCTCGAAAGCGAGTTCACCGCACAGGAAAAACTGCCAAACAACTGGGTAATGAACGCATCAGTGGGCAAGGTGATATACATCAACCGCCAGGTAAGCCTCAACCTCAATGTATCGGTAAGCAACGTGATCAACAACCGTAACCTTATCACACAGGCTACAGAGCAGTTCCGTATTGACACCAAATACTACAACCCCAACGCATTCCCCACCAAGTACATGTACGCACAGGGAATCAAGGTATATGTAAACGCCGGGGTACGCTTCTGATATATCATACTAAAACAGAGACGAAACGATGAAAAAATCGATAATATACATGGCGGCTCTCCTCGCCGCCGCAGGATTCACCGCCTGCGACAACGACTTCGAACGCCCTCCATATTATGAGATCGGCGACGACATCAAAGTTGAAGCCAACACCACCATAGAGGAGCTTAAGAAAGCCTTCACACAGGATGTGAACTATTTCAACACCCCCATAGGCACCAAGGAAAACGGCGAACACTATATAATCCGCGGCCGTGTGACATCGGACACCCGTGCCGGTAACGTATTCAAGAAAGTCTGCGTAGAAGACGAGACCGGAGGCATAATCTTCTCGGTGAACAACAGCAGGCTTTACGAAGTATCGCCTTTCGGCCAGGAAGTGATCGTAGACTGCACAGGCATGTATTACGGCAACTACGGCTTCGGAGTGCAGGTAGGCTCTGAAGGGGAGGCACATTCCACCACCGTGGCTCCGTCACGCATGCCCGAAGACATGTGGAATGCCCATGTGACAGCTGTCGGTGTGCCTGATCCGGCACTGGTAAACGTGCATGAAGTGACACTTGACGACCTCCGCACCATCTATTCTGACCCTGAGACACGCCTCCAGTGGCAAGGGTTGCTTGTGAAAGTAAAAGATGTGAAGTTCCAGACACCGGGCACACAGCTCGGCAAACAGAACCAGAGCAATAACTCCGTATATCTGGTACCCGCTGCCGGCGGACAGGGACGTCTTGCCATCAACACATCCGGCTACTCTACCCTGTGGGACATCTACGCGCCCAACGGCACAGGAGACATCACAGGTGTGCTGTCTGTCTACAACACCGACTGGCAACTCGCGCTTAACGACGCAGAAGGTATCGGTGACACATTCACCCCATGGATCCCCGCTCCCCCCGCCCTCTATGAGGAGACATTCGCCACAAACCAGGGCAGTTTCACCATACATAACATAGAAATGACAGGTCCCATGACCTATGTATGGAAACACGACGCATCGCGAGGCTATATGGTGGCGTCAGGCTTCGTATCAGGAGCTTCATACGCATCCAGCTCCTGGCTCCTGTCTCCGGTACTGGATCTCTCCAAGACAGAGGAACCATCCTTCACTTTCGACCACGTGACCAACAAATTCCCCGACCTTGAGACCGCCAAGCGCCATGTATCCATGGCCATCAGCGTAGACGGCGGAGACTGGCAGACCATAGCCATCAAGGAATGGTCCACAAACGCAGACTGGAACTTTGTGAATGCCGGCACCTACGACCTCTCAGCCTATGCAGGCAAGAAGATCATGATCGGCTTCCACTATACCAGTGAGGACGGGGCTTCCGGCTCATGGGAAATAAAGAACTTCGCTGTAAACGGCAAGGGCACCGTGACCGCCACACCTGGCGACACTTTCCCCGGCGGCTCCAATTAACAGAACCCTACCCATAAGAAGAACTTAACGTTATGAAAATTCTGAAATCAATCGCAATAGGTCTCGCTGCCATAGCAGCCCTGGGAGGATTCACTGCCTGTCAGGACGACTTTGACAACCTCAATGTGCTTGAGACCGTACCCAAGGCCGAGCTAGAGCCTAACACCACCATACTTGAACTCAAAAAGGCCTTCTGGCAGGACGGCGTGGAAAACTATGCCACACAGGTAGGCACAAAAGAGGACGGATCGCACTATATAATCTCCGGACGCGTCATCACATCCGACTATTCCGGAAACATCTACAAGAGCCTTGTCATACAAGACGAGACAGCAGCCATCCAATTCTCCATCAACGCCTACAGCCTATATCAGAAATACCGCTACGGCCAGGAAATAGTGATAGACCTCACCGGCCTCTACGTAGGCAAATACATGGGCCTGCTACAGGTAGGAGCCAAGGGACAAAACTCGTCAGGCACGGAACAGACCTCATACATGAGCGACGCCCGTTTCTACTCGCTGGCACAGCTCAACGGACTGCCTGAGCCATCCAAAGTAAACATATATACCCTTGAGAACCTCAGCCAGCCGGCAGCCGACAACATGCGCTGGCAGAGCGAACTGGTGCGTTTCAACAATGTTATCGCCGAACCACAGGAAAGCAACCTCAACGATGAGGGGATCTTCAAACCTGTGTACACTTTCGGCATCTACCACGAAAATTTCGACCAGATCGTGAAAATTGACGGTACGGGCTACAAGCTGCGTACAAGCGGTTATTCCAATTTCTACTACGAACTTATGCCAACAGAGCCGTTCGACTTGCAGGCACTCCTGTCGTACTACAACGGCGACTGGCAGCTTTTCATCATCAACTACTCTGATGTGATGAACGCCGGCGACCCCACAATACCGGCAGGTTCGGAAAAGAACCCGTGGACCATTGACCAGGCTATAGAAAACATAAACTCCGGTATCACCACATACGGGTGGACCAAAGGCTACATCGTGGGCACAGTGGCTCCGGAAGTTACAGAAGTTACCTCCGATGCCGACATCGAATGGGGTTCAGAAGCCACCCTGTCCAACACCGTGGTGATAGCACCTTTCCCCGAATGCCAGGACTACAAGTCATGCATCATCGTGCCGCTGCCGCAGAACTCAGTCATGCGCAGCAAAGTGGCACTCAAGGAGAACCCCGGCAACCTCGGCAAAGAGATCGCCGTACAGGGCACACCAGACATGTACATGGGCACATTCGGCATAACCGGCAACCTCGGTACAGCAGGGGAGTTCAAACTCGAAGGGCTTGACCTCTCCGGCAAGGGGGATGGAACAGAAGCTAGCCCCTACAACTGCGCACAAATCATAGCCATGAACCCGCAGTCAACCACTGTGGCCGTAGAGAGTGGCATTTGGGTTCGCGGTTACATCGTGGGCTACTATGAGGAATACGAGGCGCACTTCCAGGCGGCGACCACACAGCGTGCTAACATCCTCATCTCAGACGTCCTCAACCCCACAGACAAGGCACAGACCGTATGCGTGCAACTTGTTGCACAATCTGACGCCCGCAACGCCCTCAACCTTGTAGACAATCCAGACAACCTGGGCAAACAGGTAGAGCTCAAAGGCGACGTGATGAAATACAATACCCTGCCCGGCATCAAGAACACTTCGTCATACAAACTTGACGGACAAAGCGGTGGCGACACCCCAACTCCGGGGCAAGCGCTCTTCTCACAGACATTCAAGGAGAGCCAGGGCGATTTTGTAATCCACAACGTGGAGCTCAACGCCGCATTGAGCTATGTCTGGAGCCACGACGCTTCATACGGGTATATGAAAGCCTCCGCTTTCGTGGCAGGCGCCTCACATGCCTCCAACTCCTGGCTCATGTCGCCTGTGCTTGACCTCAAGTCCGCACAGAACCCCACCCTGACTTTCGACCATGTGACCAACAAATTCCCCGATATCGCCACAGCCAAACAGCAGGTATCGCTCGCCATAAGCGTTGACGGGGGAGACTGGCAGACAGTGGCCATACCCAACTGGTCAACCAATGCCGACTGGACATTTGTAAACGCCGGCACCATAGACCTCTCAGCCTATGCCGGAAAGAAGATCAAGGTTGGATTCCACTACACCAGCACAGAAGGGGTATCGGGCTCTTGGGAAATAAAGAACTTCGCAATCAACGGCACCGGCACCGTTACCGCCATCCCGGACACCACATTCCCAGGAGGCGGGGACACACCCGGCGGTGAAGACCCTGTAACACCCCCTGCCGGCGACTACAAAGGCGATTTTGACACCTTCAACGGTGGCGAACCCAAAAGCAGCCCCTATGGCACATACACCAACGCCACCGGGTGGACGGCAGAAGGAAGCATCATCCTCGGAGGCCAGACTTCAGGAGTGGACGACGCCAACCCACGTTTCAGTTTCATCGGCGGACCGAAGACATTAGCGGTATGCCTCAACGGTAAGACATCCGCCCCTGGCAAACTGACTTCACCGGTGCTTACAGACGGCATCAAAACCCTCACATTCAAGTACGGCACAGCCTACAGCACATCAGCATCTAAGTTTTCCTTCACTGTAAAAGTGCTCCAGAACGGTACAGTTGTCAAAGAGGAGACGCTCACACCTGACATGACAATCAAGACAGCATACGACGCTTCTATCGAAGTAAACGCTACCGGCGACTTCACTATCGAAATTGTCAACAACTGCCCAAGCGGACAGGACAAGAACCTTGACCGCGTGGCCATCTGGAACCTCACATGGGACTGATGCCCGCATCCACTACATTCCGCGGCTGATACTCCAGCCATTCCACCCATAGACAGCTGTGGCGTCCGGTACCGGACGCCACAGTTTCCGTAAATAAGTAAGTCATGAGCCACTAGATATAGGGTAACCCGATATAAATAACCCGTCCGGGCCTTGAAGAGATCCGCCAAATCCTGAGCATAAGGCATTTATACGGTTGAAGATTATGCCATAAATCAGGCGCCTGTAACTGGATCATCTTTGTGCGGAATTGTGCCCGCCTCTTCAAGGTGCGGATATAGGGAAACGATCCTATCCCCCGCACTGCCACCAAAACACCTCCCGGTATATTGCGTATCAACAGACTTTTTGTGGATTGAAAATTTTTAGCGGACAGTAATGATACGATATATATATTATTGTTTTCAAGGTTTATCGGACTGCTATAAATATTGCTGTTTTTTTGCGGCGCGAAGGAAACCTGCGAATCAGGCAAAATGACACTCCAATAGAGATTCCTCAAAAAAAATGCAAAAATCAGGAGGCAAATGTTGGCAGAATGAAAAAAAATGTCTAAGTTTGCAACGTGCTCTATAAATATGCTCTAAAACATAGGCTCATATTTGGAGAGTGGGCAATAAAGTTGCTATCTTTAGCCGTCCAACTTAAAAACGCTTAAAAACTGTCAACTGCGGTTCCCAATCCCGCCATTGCAAACCAGCAAGCGATCATCACTTTGATAAAATTACAAACAACAATATCTCTTTAATCACGTAAAAATTTCTATCAGCATGAAGAAACTTTACACTTTACTCCTTGGTGCGGTCGTAGCGCTCTCCGCTTCCGCCAGCGCACTTGCACCGCAACCGATTGCTTCCAAAATGGCAAAGCCTACAAAGCAGATGACAGCCAAACTGTCTCTTAAAAGTTTTGCTAAAGACGCACCTTCAAAAATCGGAGCAAACGTATCCATAGATGAAATCGCAGGCGAATATGAATGGACATATACAAATGCTATTGAACCAGGTGGCGACGCAGTCGGCACCGCCATTCTGGAAATAAAAGATGCAGATGCCGGGGTACTTTCCCTCACTCTGGGCAATTGGACAATCGAAGCGACATATTCAAAAGGTAACCTGAGCATCGCTCCAGGCCAGGATCTCGGTTACAATCAGGCAAACAAGATGCAGGTATATACTTACCACTGGCATTGGGTTCCCGATGGAGACGACTATACAACCAGTCCTCTTGACACCCCGATGATCGGTAGCGCATCCTTTGATGATAACGATAATGTGATTATCGAATTTGATGGTGATGATATCCTGCTTATCGGCAATGAAAAAGTAGGATTCTTCATCGGATCATACAACAACAAGTTCGCTCCCGAATCAGAATGGGAAGACCAGCTTATGCCTGCAGAAGGCTGGGTTAGGCATTGTACTTCTACATTTACAGACGGATGGCAGGTTGCAGGTTACGGAGCTGATCCAGCAGAGTTCCCATACGATGTAGTAGTGGAAAAGAACGTGTCAGCAGACTACGATGGCGTGGAATTATATCGTATTGTCAATCCTTATGGTGCAGGGACTCCTTTATACAGCTATAACACAGATCCTAACGGCGGCGCTGGATATATCCTCTTCTCTCTGCAGATACCTGAATTTGTAATGGCTTATCCAGCAGTTTACTCCGGTCTCACCGATGAATACGGCGCATATCTGAACTGCAACCTTGAAGGATGGGGTTTTATTTTCGGAGACCAATTAATGGGCAATAAAAACTGGACACTCCAGGATCTGATTGACAAACTCCAACTTGAGAAGTTATCAGCATATGAAAACGGCCTCATCACATTCCATAACTGCGTTTTCGCAACCAAGCAAGACCCAACAGGGGCATTTAACTGGAAAGACGACGCCGGAAATCCCATCATCTTCCCCTCTACCCTTACACTTGCCAACACCGAAAATGGAGTTGATAATGTAGCAGCAGACCATGACGGCATTGTAGAATACTACAACCTCCAGGGCATGCGTGTAGAAAACCCGACAAATGGAATCTACATCAAGAAAGAAAACGGCAAGACTTTCAAAGTACGCGTAGTCCGCTAATCAGCAAACAAACGCATAGTAAATAAGCAAATAACTGGCGTGCCAGTTTCACAATTGTGAGGCTGGCACGCCTTTTTCGTCCACCAATGGCATACAGGGTGTACCAGCATACGGGTTATGCCTACCTCCCCGGCAATCCACTGGAACTTCAATTATCCGCGGATACCGGAATCCGTAATATCCGGTGAAAGTAAGAATATAAAAAACGAGAAATTGCCTCACGGTAACTCCTCGTTAAATAATAAACCAATCATTATCACATTTCTTGCAATGGAAAAAGTAATTTTGCTATGTACTATTAGAACACCATAGAGTGGAAAAGGTTTATCACGGCCATGATTTTTTTGTGATTTTCCCTGAAAACACCACCGGATTGGAGTATCTTTGCATACGTAACCTCAAATCAGCCAGATGAAAACATTCCTGAAAATTATTTTTACAACATTATTGTTTTTACCCCATAACCAGACTACAAATGCAGGAGAAATCGATGACCGGACGGTAGTTATAAACCGCCAGCCAAAGGTCTGGAAAACATTCCCGCTGTCGGAAGTACGGCTTTTGCCCGGAAGCCCCTTCCACCACGCGATGGAGGTATCACGGGGATACCTGCTTGACATGGATGTGGAAAGGATGCTCAACGGACTGCGTAAACGGGTGGATCTCCCTGCCAAAGCGCCCTATCCGGGATCCAACCAGCCGGAAGGCACACGCCCAGGCGACATGGCACACTACCTCTCAGGCACATCGCTGATGTATGCACAGACCGGAGACACACGCCTGCTTGACCGGGTAAACCATATCATAGACGAGATGTGCAAGGTGCGCGACGAGTACCACCGGAAGGGGGAACGGGTGCATTATGATTTCGAAAAAATACTCAAAGGGGAACTGCTGCTCAACCGCCCGGACGATTGGGGAGCACCTTGGGGCGGAACATCAGGAAACGCCTTCTACAAGATCCATAAATACCATGCCGGACTGCGCGACGCCTACCTGTACTGCGGCAATAAACAGGCTCTCGAATTATGGATAGAGCATGCCGACCAGATAGCAGATTTCGTAATGGCATGCAACCCCGACCTGTTTGAAGGGTTCCTTGACATAGAACATGGAGGAATGAACGCCGTATATGCCGACCTGTATGCACTGACAGGCGATGAACGCTATATGAAGGTGTCACGCCGCTTCAACCACCAGAAAGTGATACTGAACATTGCCGACGGCCACGACGTGCTCTACGGCCGGCATGCCAATTTCCAGACACCCACATTTGAAGGAACGGCACGCCAATACCAGCTGACAGGCGACGAGGTGAGCCGGCTTGCCACAGAAAACTTTCTTGAAATGGCATACGGCGGCCATATAAATTGCATAGGCGGCAACAGCTGCTATGAACGGTTCGGGCGTCCGGGAGAAACCACAAAACGGCTCGGATACACTTCCAGCGAGACCTGCAACACATACAATATGCTCAAAGTGGCACTCAACGCATTTGAATCAGGAGGAGACCTGCAACACATGGACTACTTCGAGCGGGCGCTATACAACCATATCCTCGCTTCACAAGACCCTGAGACCGGCGGAGTCACCTATTACACCAGTACTATTCCGGGCGGATTCAAGACCTACAGCGACCGCTTCAACCTGCAAGGGGTATGGTGCTGTGTCGGCACCGGCATGGAAAACCATTCCAAATATGGTGAAGCCGTGTACTTCAACAACGGCAATGTGCTGTACGTGAACCTCTTTATACCTTCGACCCTTGATTGGAAAGAGAAAGGGCTGAAAATGAAACAACAGACAGACTTCCCCCAGACCGACCGCACTACCCTGACAATCGAAGAGTGCGGCAATTATGCAGCCCCCATCTATCTGCGCTATCCGCAATGGGCAGAAAAAGGCGTGAGGATAAGCATAAACGGCGTGCGGATTCCTGTAAAAGCGAAACGGGGAGAATACATCGCCATAGCGCACCCATGGAAACAGGGCGACCGCATAGAGGTGGAGATGCCACAGACATTCCGCCTTGAGGCAGCCGATGACGATCCCTACATGAATGCCATATGCCGGGGGCCGATCGTCTATGCCGGAATACTAGGCAGCGACCATATGCCTGCCGACCGCGTAAACGGCGCCGGAAACAATAACCGCGTTGTGCCGGAAAACGACATACCCACATTCATAGCCGATAAACATGACCTTGACAGCTGGATAAAACCGACCGGGAAACACCCCATGGAATATGCCACGGAAGGAGCGGGAAATCTCCACGGAAAGAAAAAGGAACTGACGTTGCTGCCATATTACATGACCCACCACACGCGCTACTCTCTATACCTGAAAGTTTACACGCCACAGGAAATGGCACTCCGCAAACGCGTGGTAATTGACGAACTGCGGCCATCGTATGCCGAAGATGAAAAAGCACACAACATGCAGTGCGGCACATCGCGGCTCGTAAGCCAGGGTGGCCACTCTCCGGCTCTTGGATTCAACTCCTGGGAGCACACACGGCTCGGGCGTGAGGCAGACGACTGGTTTTCATACGATCTGAAAACCGTCAAGAGAGAAACCAATTACCTAGTGGTCACATACTGGGGCAACGAGAATGAAGGACATGAATTCGACGTGTCAGTAAATGGAGTGAAAGTAGCCACCGAGATCTTATTTGACAAAATGCCACTGACATTCTACGAAACCGTTTATGAAATACCCGCAGAAGCTATCGGAGACGGAGGAAAGGCCACAGTCTCGTTCAAAGGGCATGAGGGGAAAAAAGCCGGCACCGTCTTCGCCTTGAAAACTACTACAGATCCCTGCCGGTTCCCCAACTACAATTTTTATTTTTAGAAACCACCGGGAACAAACAGTAAAAAGAAATCACATATAAATAAGTCCAGGAAATTATTACGCATAGAATTATCATCAGGCTTTATATTCTATGCGGCTTCCTTTCGCAGGTTTTATCCTCATCTTCAACCGTGTATCCCGCCACACTCCTTCATCTTAGGACAAAAAACGGCTGAACGCATGCTCTCGGACAATATAAAATAATTTCCATAACTTAATTATTACAAAAAAGTTGAAATACGGCAGTTGCGCGTGTGCCGCTATTATGTTATCTTTGTATGATGGAAGCCACCGGATTGAAAAGCATTTTTAATTCTTCTGTGAATCTTTTTTGCCCAGCTCCCGCATAACTTTGTACCGTCGGTCCCTGGCAACGAGGTCCGGCACATGGACAGACAAAACAAAAAGCACTACATAACAGATGGAAAAAACTCCGAAACCCAAAAAAGCCCCCATAAAGAAGATTGATAAGAATATTGATCCCAAAGAGGCCAAAGCCAACGCCCTGGCACAGGCGCTTGGCAACATAGAGAAAAACTACGGGCGAGGCGCCATAATGAAACTCGGCGACGAAGCCATAGAGAAAGTGGAAGTGATCCCAAGCGGTTCCATCGGCCTGAACTACGCCCTCGGTGTAGGAGGCTACCCCAAGGGACGCATCATAGAGATCTATGGCCCGGAATCGTCAGGTAAAACGACACTTGCCATACATGCGATAGCGGAAGCCCAGAAAAAGGGAGGCATAGCCGCAATGATTGACGCCGAGCACGCCTTTGACCGCTTCTATGCCGAGAAACTCGGCGTGGATGTGACAAACCTCCTCATAGCACAGCCCGACAACGGAGAACAGGCACTTGAGATCGCCGAGCAACTAATACGTTCGGCAGCAATTGACATACTGGTGGTAGACTCTGTGGCGGCACTCACCCCCAAGAGCGAAATCGAAGGGGATATGGGAGACCGCAATGTAGGTCTGCAGGCCCGTCTTATGTCGCAAGCCATGCGTAAGCTCACGGCAACGATCGCACGCACCAACACGGTATGTATCTTCATCAACCAGCTGAGGGAAAAGATCGGTGTGATGTTCGGGCCATCGGAAACCACTACCGGCGGCAACGCCCTCAAATTCTATGCTTCGGTGCGCGTGGACATACGCCCCGGCAGCCCCATCAAGGATGGAGACGACGTTTTGGGCAAACGGGCTAAAATAAAAGTTGTCAAAAACAAAGTGGCTCCACCTTTCAAACGCTGCGAATTTGACATAATGTTCGGCGAGGGTATCTCCAAATCCGGTGAAATCATAGACCTCGGAGTGGAATACGGCATCATCACGAAGAGCGGTTCGTGGTTCAGCTACAACGGCTCAAAACTCGCCCAGGGACGAGACGCGGCCAAGGCTGTGATTCTTGACAATCCCGAACTGGCTGAAGAACTGGAAGAGAAGATAATGGCGGCATTGCAAGGCCATGATCCAAATGCCGCTCCGGCAAATGCCACAGAAGAGGGGACAGCCGCTGACGAAGATGCACCCGCACCAAAAGCCTCCACAAAAACAAAAAGCCCTAAATCCAAGACCGAACAGCCAGAACTTGGAGAGCTTGACTTCGACACGGACTTTGACGACGACGACGATTTCACCCTTGAAGAGGAACTATAAAAACCGCCTTCCATACAGGCAACAATACAGCTAAACAACCAGGGTGTCATAATGTCCCGAATTACAGGAACCATTATGACACCCTCTGTTTGTCCATCAACTTGCAGATCCCTACCTACATGCGATCTGAAGGGCTTCTCCAAGCGTGGGGTGTGAATGTATCGTCCGTGCGACAGCGGAGACCGGCAAACGGGAAGAGACCGCAAGCGCCGCTTCAGCAATGATATCCGCCGCATGCGGCCCTACAATCTGGCATCCGAGCATAATACCCGTAGAAAGGTCGGCAACAACCTTTACCACCCCTTCCGGCTCACCCATTGCAAGAGCCTTTCCATTGGAACGGAATGTGCATTTTGAAACCTTGCATTGTATCCCGGCATTCCGGCACTGTTCCTCAGTAAGTCCTACCATGGCACACTCAGGCACAGTGAACACTGCGGCGGGGATCACCGAAAGATCCACCTCCTCATCCATAACCAGATTTGCCTGGGCAGCCGCAGCATGAGCCAGAAGCGAGATGCCGTTGCAGTCTCCCACGGCATATACCCCCTTGATGGCGGTCTCGAACCGGGAATCAACCTCTATGCCACGACGGCCTACAACCGCACCGGCCTCGGTAAGCCCATCCGGCACCACCGGATGACGGCCTACTGCCATAAGAACATATTCCGCCTCCACCGCATCAGTTTTCCCTTTTTTCCGGTACTCTACGCACTTGAGCGCCCCGTCTGCTCCATGTACCGCACATACCTCGGCTTCAGTATGGAATTCCACTCCACGCCGTTTGAGAACCGTGCGGAGCTGTTTTGCCACATCCTTATCAAAGGCAGGAAGTACCTCCTTGCAATATTCAATCACTGTTACAGGCACGCCGAAAGCAGCGAATACAGACGCGAACTCCATGCCGATCACTCCCCCGCCGATTATGGCGAGGGAACGCGGCAGAACCGTCATTTCAAGCAGTTCTGTGGAAGTGACGCACAATTCCGCCCCCTCCACCGGCAACGATGCCGAGCGTGAGCCAGTCGCCACGATTATCTTGGGAGCGGTGAACATGCGGCCAGCCGCTTCAATTTCATGCGCACCGGCAAACCGCGCCTCGGCATGGAGTATCTCCGCACCGTCGCATACGGCAGCCACAGCTTCGCGCAACTGCGCGACGACCGCATCCTTGCGCTCCACCACCCGGGCCATATCCACGGAAAATGAAGCACCGGCAGGAAGCATCACACCGAACGCAGAAGCGCCGGCGACATCGGCCGCCACCTGGGCAGAACGGCAAAAGGCTTTGGTGGGGATGCAGCCCTTGTTGAGGCATGTGCCACCCAAATGGTCTTTTTCTACAAGCAGAGTGCGCATTCCGTGCCTTACGGCGATTGCAGCAGCCTCATAACCGGCGGGGCCGGCTCCAATCACTATCAGATCATATTTTTCCATAACGGCAATTTTCCTGGAATCGGTGCTCAACACATATCAAAAGTGACATGTGGATTGAGTGCCGCCTCCGTATCATCAGGATGTGTCACAGGTGTATTATGGGGAGCTGAAAGCACTATATCAGGGGTTTCACGAGCCTCACGGGCTATATCCCGCATCACTGCCACAAACTCGTCAAGGGTCTCCTTGCTTTCGGTCTCCGTAGGCTCTATCATCAGCGATTCATGGAAGAGCAGGGGGAAATATATGGTAGGAGCATGGTAACCATGGTCCAGTAGACGTTTTGCCACATGGAGCGTGGTCACCCCCGTGCTCTTGTCTGACAGCCCGTCGAATACAAACTCATGTTTGCAAAGCCCCTCTACCGGCAACAGATAGTCTCCTTTGAGAGCCTCTTTCACATAGTTGGCGTTAAGGGTCGCAAGTGACCCTGCCTCCATCAGCCCATCGCTGCCAAGAGACAGTATGTATGCCAGAGCACGCGCCTGCACGGCAAAATTACCAAGCGTAGCCGAAATGCTTCCAAGAGCTTCATGTGAATATTCCAGATCAAGAGTGCCGTCGGCATGCTCCACCACACGCGGGGAGGGGAGGAAACACTCCAGCCCCGCACGCACACCTACCGGGCCGGAACCGGGGCCTCCTCCGCCATGAGGGGTGGAGAATGTCTTGTGAAGATTGATGTGCATCACATCGAAACCCATGTCGCCTGGACGTGCCATACCGAGCATCGGATTAAGGTTGGCACCATCGTAATACATCAGGCCGCCAGCATCATGCACCATACGTGCGATTTCAGGGATACTGTGCTCGAATATACCCAGGGTATTCGGATTGGTCATCATCATCGCTGCCACTGTATCGTCAAGCAGCGGCCGGAGCGCCTCTACATCAACCGTGCCGTCAGGTAGACTTTTTACCTCCACCACCTCCAGGCCTGCCACAGCAGCCGAGGCCGGATTGGTGCCATGGGCGGAATCAGGCACTATCACCTTGCGGCGGCGCTTGTCGCCACGCGAATCATGGTATGCGCGTATCACCATAAGGCCGGTAAGCTCGCCATGCGCTCCCGCAAACGGATTGAGGGTAAACTCTGCCATGCCGCCGATTTCAGACAGTGCACGCTCCAGGGTACGATACAGACGCAGACGTCCTTGCGATGCATAACCGGGAGTTGCAGGATGGGCAGAAGCAAATCCGGCATGCGACGCCACCTCCTCATTTATTTTAGGATTATACTTCATGGTACATGACCCGAGGGGATAGAACCCCGTATCCACACCGAAGTTATTGGTAGACATATTGTTGTAATGTCTTACTACCGTAAGTTCGTCACATTCCGGAAGAGACAGCTGCTGCCGGCGCAACAACACGGAAGGTATCTCCGGCGCTTTCTCCCCCTTGCTCCCGACAAGATCGGATGAAGAGATATGGCTCTGTGGAAGGCGATAGCCACGCCGTCCAGGCCTTGACAGTTCAAACACAAGTTTGCCGTACAATTCTCTGTTCATATTACAAAGGGTTAAAGGTTACGGAATACATTTACAAGACGGTCCACATCCTCCTTGGTCTGCATCTCGGTGCACGCCATAAGCAACCTGTTACCGTCAATCCTTATGCCGGGGAGAATCTTTTCATCCTCAATGCAACGCCTTACAAACAAGTCAAGATCCACATCGGCGTCCATCTCCAGGAGGAACTCATTAAGGAAAGGTTTGTCAGGATAAGCCATGCGGCATCGTCCTGACCCCGTCATTTCCTGCAGCAGATACAGCGCAGTCTGGTGTCCGCGCCATGCCACCTCGCGCAATCCCTCCGAACCCAGAAGGCTCATATATATAGACACATACAGTGTCATAAGCCCCTGGTTGGAACAGATGTTGGATGTCGCCTTGTCACGGCGTATATGCTGCTCACGTGCCTGCAAGGTGAGCACAAACGAGCGGCGCCCCCCTGCATCGGCGGTAGCACCGACGATACGTCCCGGCATCTTTCTCATAAGCGATTTGGCAGCGCACAGGTAGCCGAGATAAGGTCCCCCGAAGCTGAGAGGTATGCCGAGGCTCTGGGCATCGCCACATGCGATGTCGGCACCCCATTCTCCCGGAGTGCGCAGAGTGGCAAGGTCGGCTGCGATACAATTGAGTATGAGGAGCGCTTTACGGGCATGTACCTTGTCGGCAATCCCGCTTAAGTCCTCTACTATGCCGTAACGGTTTGGCTGCGGCAAAACCACGCCTGCAATATCGTCATACGCAGCCAGAAGCCGGTCAAGATGCAAAAGGTCAGTCACACCTCCCGCCTCCGTTACCGTCTCCACTTCAACACCATGGTAACGTGCATATGTATCAACTACCCTGCGCACGGCAGGATCCAGAGTGGCAGAAACCAGCACCCTGCGGCGTTTGCGGCCCACTGCCACAGCCATCATCATCGCCTCGGCTGTGGCAGTGGAACCGTCATACATCGAAGCATTGGAAATTTCCAATCCGGTAAGACGGCTCATCATTGTCTGGTATTCGAATATATATTGGAGGGTTCCCTGAGAAATCTCAGGCTGGTAAGGTGTATAGGCGGTAAGAAACTCCGAACGCCCGATAAGCGACTTCACTGCGGCGGGCACATAATGGTCATAAAAACCACCCCCCGCGAAACAAGCCTTTACCGGAATATTCTGCTCTGCAAAGGCATCAAAAGCCTTACGCACCTCATCATCGCTCATCTGTGCCGGCAGATCATACGGCTTTGCCAGCAACAGTTCTGCCGGCACGTCACCGTAAAGTTCGCGCAGCTCAGAAAGGCCACATGCCGCCAGCATCTCGCGTATCTCGGCCTCTGTATGCGGAAAATATCTATGCATATAATAAAATTGAGAAGTTGGAAGCCAGAACATTAGAAGCTAAGCAAAAAAAAATAGATTTTTTTGGAGTACCAGAGATATCGGATGAATCAAAGATAACCGAGTGATCAGAAAAATTCCATTCCCTAATTTCCCAAAACTATCCTTGCTTGATTTCTCATGCTCTTACTTCTCATGCTCTTATTTTTTACAATATCCCTCATACTCCTCCTGTGACATCAAGGAGTCAAGCTGTGAGGGATCAGAAAGACGGATTTTTACAATCCAGTTTGCCATCGGGTCACGGTTAACAGCACGGGGATCGCTTTCGAGAGCCGTATTGACCTCCACGACCTCACCGCTTACAGGGGCGATGAGATCCGATGCCGCTTTCACACTTTCTATGGCACCGAAATCCTCCCCCGCCTCAAGCTCGTCACCCTCTTCGGGCATATCCACATACACTACGTTTCCGAGTTGTTTCTGGGCGTAATCGGAGATACCGATATAACCATATTCGCCATCTACGCGAACATATTCATGAGTCTCTGAAAATTTTATCATGGCATTTATAATTTAGTTACGGTTAAGCAAGTCGTGAAAATTATCACGCATCAACTATATGAAATCATTTCCACGAATTACTTATTGTTTATATGATTTTTTGTAAAATTTCTTTTTAACGACAACGCACGGGAAAGTCTTGCGGCGTATCCTCACCTTAAGCGGCGTGCCAAGCGGCGCGAAACGTGCGTCAATAAGCGCCATAGCTATGCTTTTATCCACAGACAACGCATGGTATCCGGTAGTAATGTGGCCTATTACATTGTCGTCAAGATCAAGCACCTCATATCCGTGGCGTGGTATCGCCCGATCCTGGAGTTCAAGCCCTACCACCTTGCGTGAAGCCCCGGCAGCCTTTTGTGCCGCCACCGGCTCGCGCCCGACGAACGCAGGTTTGTCAAGTTTCACAAACATTGACAGCCCCGCCTCCACAGGAGTTATGTCATCGGTAAGTTCGTCGCCATACAGAGGAAGCCCTACTTCAAACCGCAAGGTGTCGCGGCATCCGAGACCGCAGGGTACGCAACGCCTGGAAGCCATAAGCGCATCCCAGATCTCCACAATCTCCTCGTCGCGCGCATAAATCTCAAAACCATCCTCTCCGGTATATCCCGTACGGCTTATCAATACCGGTGCGCCCCTGAATGAAGTTTCCTTGAAAGTATAGAAAGCAAGGTCTGCACATTGTATGCCGAGAACCTCCTCCACCACCCGTTCGGCATCAGGGCCCTGTATCGCCAGCTCCGAAGTGACATCGCTGATGAATTCCAGATCCACTTTGAAGAATCCGCCGCCGGGACGAGAGCCGTTCATCTGCCGTTCCACCCATTGCTCGTCCTTCTCTATATTGGAAGCGTTTATTACCAGCAGGTAACGGTTGGCATTGAAACGGTAAACCAACAGGTCGTCCACCACTCCCCCACGTTCGTTGAGCATCATCCCATAAAGGCACTGGCCGTCATGCGCCGTACTGACATCATTTGTGAAAATATGGTTGACAAACTCGGTGGCGTCTTCCCCGGTCACTATTATCTCACCCATGTGGGAAACATCAAACACCCCGCAGGCATTACGCACGGCATTGTGCTCCTCCTCTATGGAAGAATACTGAATGGGCATGTCAAACCCTGCGAAAGGGCTCATAACCGCCCCGAGCGCCGTATGGCGGTCATGGAGGCAGGTTTTCAAAATTTCGTCCATCACTTATAAGTTTTTATGGTACAGATATTTTTGTTTTAAGGTTTGCATCCGATGCATAACGGACGCCCGACAAAGAGCCGGAATCAGGAGGAAGAGGCTTCAAGGAGCATATCGGCAAGCTGTTCAGGCCTGAGATTGGGTATCAGTTTGTCCAGCTTCAACGAACCGAGACGCCGCATAAGCGCTTGGCGTGTAAGTTCACAGCCACAAAGCGGAGACAACAGGTGACGGTCCATATCACCCATAAGGAAGAAATCGCCCGAAAGGTCAATCGCCTCAATGCGCGGCACCTCATCGGAAGATGGCCGCAAGTCCACCACAAATTCCCCGACACCTTCCACCCTGTGGCGTGGAGACTTTATATGCCGGTGCCTGGTACCTGAGATCCAATCAGTGGCATAATACGGTTCCGCCAATTCCTCAATAGCCTTGATATCGGCAGCGTTCAATTCAAGTGTACTGTGGCATAGCTCCCCACGCACAAAAGCCTGGAATTCTTCCATACCTATGGCAGAATGCTCCCGGATGGTTGTCACATGCTTGCGGACCGAACTCACACCCTTGGCCTCCAGTTTCACACTTGAGGGGGTTATAGCCTGTTCCATGGCGGCCAGATCAGCATCATACAACATTGTGCCGTGTACTATCGCCCGGCTTTCGGTATGGTGCGAAAGGGTGTTTACAAGGTTTATATGATAAAAAGCATAACCGCTTACCTTGCGGTCCCCTATCATTATATCATTGCGTCCGGTAGTATGTGCCTTCCCGATACCCATGCGCCGCAATATGCCTGCCACGGTGCCGGTAAATTCCGTAAATGTCGATGCCACAGACGAGCATGTGGTCACATGGCTGAACATTATGTTGTTGCGGTCGGCATACACACATCCTCCACCGCTTTTGCGACGATAAACACCAATTCCGTTACGGCGGCAGAACTCAACGTTTACCTCAGCTTCCATCTGCTGGTTGCGCCCGAAAATCACCGTGGGATCCACCTGCCACATAAAGAAATATTCACCCTCGAAATATCGGGCGAGATACTCTTCCATGGCCAGATAAAACGGTAGCCTTCTTGGCTTCCCGGAGGGTATGTCGGGCAAAAGGGCGTAAATCATGGTCAGATGCGGTTAGTTGCATTTCTTATTTCCCAAAGTTAGAAACTCTTCCCCAACTTCCCAAATATTTTCCATGAAAGATTTTAATGGGTTGGGTATCTTCCGTGAAATGCGTAACTTTGTGTTATCTTATGGATCAACAGGATTTCGACATACACAACAGCGCAGCCGAACGCGACAGGGAGTATGAACGCGCCCTGCGACCCGGACGCTTCGAAGCGTTTGCCGGGCAGGAGAAAATCGTGGAGAACCTGCGTGTGTTCGTTCAGGCAGCCCGCATGCGCGGCGAACCGCTTGACCACCTGCTTCTGCACGGTCCTCCAGGACTGGGAAAAACCACCCTCTCGGCAATCATAGCCAATGAACTCGGGGTGGGGTTCAAGGTAACCTCAGGCCCTGTACTTGACAAGCCCGGCGACCTTGCCGGAATACTTACATCCCTGGAGGAAAACGACGTGCTCTTCATTGACGAGATACACCGCCTCAGCCATACGGTGGAGGAATATCTCTATTCCGCAATGGAAGACTACCGGATAGACATCATGATAGACAAGGGACCGGGGGCAAGATCGGTGCAACTAAGCCTTTCCCCATTCACACTTGTCGGCGCCACGACACGCAGCGGACTGCTCACACCGCCGCTGCGCGCACGTTTCGGCATAGACTGCCATCTGGAGTACTACGACCATGAAGTGCTTGAACGCATCATCCTGCGCTCGGCCCGGCTTCTGGGAGTGGAGTGCATGCCCACCGCAGCACATGAAATATCCATGCGTTCACGCGGTACGCCCCGTATTGCCAACGCCCTGTTGCGCCGTGTGCGCGATTTCGCACAGGTGAAAGGCTCAGGGCGCATTGATCTGGAAATAGCCCGGTACAGCCTGGAGGCACTCAACATTGACCGTTACGGCCTGAACGAGATAGACAACAAACTCCTCTTTACGGTCATCACAAAATTCAAGGGGGGGCCAGTGGGACTTTCCACCATAGCCACCGCAATGGGAGAAGATCCGGGTACTATAGAAGATGTATATGAACCGTTCCTGATAAAAGAAGGATTCATCAAACGGACACCGCGCGGACGCGAAGTAACAGACCTGGCATGGCGCCATCTTGGTTTCAACACTCCGGGAGACTGCCTTTCAGGACTTTTCAACAATTAACATTCTTCAACATGGGGATCAAGTATCTCTTCAAAGACACCGCCATCTACGGACTGAGCAGCATCGTAGGAAGGTTCCTCAACTGGTGCCTTGTGCCGATGTACACATACTGCTTTACTGAAGCGCAATACGGTGTGGTAACAGACTTGTATGCTTATGCGGCAATAGCGCTTATCATACTTACATACGGCATGGAGACCGGCTTTTTCCGTTTTGCCAACCATGAACGGTTGGCAAAAACCGGACAGGTCTATACCACCGCCCTCAGCTCGCTCGGAGTATCATCAATGATTTTCATAATCATCGGATGCTTGCTCTCACCCGAAATAACGCGGTGGCTTGAATACGCCGACAATCCGGCATACATATGGACGATGGTGGTCGCCGTTGGGGTAGACGCGTATACTTCACTGCCGTTCGCTTACCTGCGTTACAAAAAACGCCCCATAAGATTCGCCACCCTGAAACTGCTGAACATCGCCGTAAACATAGGATTGAACCTGTTTTTCATACTGCTGTGTCCGGTGATATGGCGCACATCACCGGAATGGATAGCCTGGTTCTACCGTCCTGATTTCGGCATAGGCTACATATTCCTGGCAAACATGATCAGTTCACTGGTAGTGCTCATGCTCGTGATACCGGAAATATTTGCCGAAACCTACAGCTTCTCCGGCAAACTGCTGCGTGAAATGCTGCGATACTCCTATCCCTTGGTCATACTTGGGATAGCAGGTGTCATGAACCAGACTATTGACAAGATACTCTATCCCATGCTGGCTCCCGACAAGGCTCTTGCCATGGATGGACTTGGTGTGTATGCCGCAAACTACAAGGTAGCCGTAGTGATGGTAATGTTCATCCAGGCATTCCGTTTCGCATATGAACCTTTCATTTTCGCCCAGAACAAGGAAAAGGGGGAGGATAAGACCCGCGCATACAGCGAGGCCATGAAATGGTTTGTGATATTCGGACTGTTTATCTTCCTAGGCGTGATGTATTTCCTTCCGGTAATCAAATATTTTATCTCACCCAAATATTTCTCAGGCCTGAGGGTTGTGCCGATTATAATGCTCGGGGAGTTCTTCTTCGGCATATTCTTCAATCTTTCCCTATGGTACAAACTTACCGACAAGACCATCTGGGGCACATGGTTCTCCCTGGCAGGGCTTGCGGTGACACTTATCTTGAACTTCGCTTTCGTTCCGGTTTACGGATATATAGCATGCGCATGGGCAGCTTTCTGCAGTTACGGCTTCATGATGGTGGCGAGCTATATTGTCGGCAAGAAGATGTATCCCATAGATTACGGCATCAAGCGTCTTGCCCTCTATTTCCTGGGAGCTATGGCGCTATGGGGTGTATCCGGTTTGGTCGCCACCGGCAATAACCTGATTGACTTTCCGGTGCGTGCCGTACTGTTGTGTATATTTGCCGCCGTGACATACCTGTGCGAAATCAGAAAGAAACGATGAAAGCCGTTTTCCTATGTACCAACGACCGGACTGGAGGAGCTGCCATAGTCACATACCGGCTGATGGAGGCTCTTGCAGGATCGGGAGTGGATGCCCGCATGGTCGTGGCACACAAGAAATCAACATCCGGGAGGGTAAGCACCGTGGGAAAGTGGCGCTACCGGCTGTCGTTCCTGGCCGAGAGGCTTGACATATTTCTCCGTTCGGGATTCAGACGGGCAGACCTCTGGAAAGCAGATACGGCGCGGTTCGGATGCGGCATATCCCGCCATCCATGGGTCAAAGAAGCCGATGTGGTAGTGCTCTCATGGGTGAACCAGGGGCTGGTATCGCTAACTGACATACGGAGGATACATGCCATGGGAAAACGCATTTTCTGGACGATGCACGACATGTGGTGTTGCACAGGCGTGTGCCACCATTCAGAAGCATGCATGCGTTTTGAAGGGAAATGCGGACTATGCCCGTTGCTTGGAAAGCGATCCGGCACAGACCTCTCTACCAAAATACAACGCCGGAAAGCGTCGCTGTATGCCGAAGTGCCTATCACATTCATACCTGTAAGCAACTGGCTCGCTGCCCAATGCCGCAAAAGCTCACTTATGCGGACTGCAAAAATAGAAGTGATACCGAACGCACTGCCGATTGAAAGTTTCGCTACAAACCCCATCGTTTCACGCCATGAAATAGGGTTGCCGGAAAAAGGCGACCTGATAATATTCGCCGCCGCACGCATTGACGATCCCATCAAGAATCTTCCATTGGCCATCGCCACACTTAACAAGCTCCATGACACACATTTCAACGGGACAGACCGATCACCGGTAGCGGTATTTTGCGGCACAATAAAAGATACCACATCGCTTGACGGACTAAGGCTGCCTTACGTACATATGGGGACAGTAGATCCGTCAATGATGGCCCAGATCTTCGCACACGCCACAGTCGTGCTATCAACATCAGTGCGTGAGACGCTTCCAGGCACATTGATAGAGGGTATGGCAGCCGGGGCGGTTCCGGTCACCACAGGACACGGCGGACAGGCAGACATAATAGACCACGGCACCGACGGCTACATCAGCAATGACGACAACCCAGAGACACTTGCCACATTTGTATCCCTCGCCATATCGTCGCCGTTTCCCCGAAAACAACAGCATGAGGCCGCATTGCGGAGGTTCGCATCAGCCGAAATCGCCGCACGCATGTATAGGCTGCTCGCATCAGTCTGACACATATCCCACACCCAATGCAGACAGCAACACAAACCTGTCAGGAAGCGGATAATCAGAATAAGATGCCGTGATGACAAGATCGGCAGACACGATATATATGCGCGGCACTACCGAGGATGCAAACAGATGGTAGACCGCGGCATCGGATTGCGCCGAATATGGGAGCGAAAGACCGTTGTCGCGCCAGTATGCGCCCACTTCAGCCTCCCCCTCCCCACGGGATATACATACGAACTCCACATCAGCCGCTTCACCGGATTTTACAATATCATACACCTCCTGCACCACAGGCAATTCCCTGCGGCAGTCGGCACACCCGGTATCAAAAAACATTATAAGCGACCTTTTCCCCTCAAGCATGCCGGTTGAAAGCAGTGTGCCGTCATCCATTGCCACCTCAAATGACGGGCACCTATCACCGACACCGATAGACCATGGTTCTTCAATACTGTCTGTGACGCAACCGGATAACAACACCGGCAGAAGCATACCGCCTATAATTCCACTTTTATGTGAACATATCATTCCCATAAGGCGAAATTACGAAAAAACATCGGTTCAGCAATGTCCGGGACGAAGACGGCGGGAATTGCGGGACTTAGCTTCCGAGGCTTTCTTTACGGAGCCGGCAGCCCGGTTTACCGCATCAGAGGCACGTATCGCCACTCGGCGTATCTTGCCGGAAATGGTTTTGGGAAGCTCGTTTACAAATTCCACGACACGTGGATATTTGTATGGAGCGGTAACACGCTTCACATGGTTCTGTATCTCCCTGACCAGTTCAGGTCCAGCCTTCTTGACATAATCACGTGCCAGCACAATAGTGGCCTTCACCACCTGCCCGCGCACCTCGTCGGGAACAGCCGTAATAGCACATTCCACTACTGCGGGATGGGTAAGGCACGCGCTCTCCACCTCAAACGGGCCAATACGGTAACCAGACGACTTGATCACATCGTCTTTCCTGCCGACAAACCAGAAATAGCCGTCCTCGTCACACCACGCCACATCTCCGGTGTGGTAAAGACCGTCGTGCCATGCAAAACCTGTAAGTTCCGGATCATCAAGGTACTCCTTGAAAAGACCAAGCGGCTTCCATTTGCCATCCGGCACAGATATCACAATCTCTCCCTGCTCCCCAACCGGAGACGGCGAACCATCGTTGCGGGCTATATATATGTCATACTGCGGATTAGGCTTGCCCATGGAACCAGGCTTCGGTATCATGCCTGGAAAATTGCCTACAGTGAGAGTAGTTTCGGTTTGCCCGAAACCCTCCATGAGAGATATGCCTGTAAGCTCCTTCCAGCGCTCGAACACACTCGGATTCAGCGCCTCACCCGCAATAGTACAATAACGCAAAGCACTCAGGTCATATTTAGAAATATCCTCGCGGATCATGAAACGGAATACAGTGGGAGGGGCACAAAACGAGTTGATCCGGTATTTCTCCATCATACGCAGCAGATCGGCAGGCACGAACTTATCGAAATCATAAACAAACACATCAGCCCCCACAATCCACTGGCCATACAGTTTGCCCCATACGGCCTTTCCCCATCCGGTATCGGCAAGCGTCAAGTGAAGGTCACCCTTCCTGAGGTTGTGCCAACAATAGGCAGTGGCAATATGGCCGAGAGGATATGTGAAATCATGCGCCACCATCTTAGGCTCACCGGAAGTACCTGAAGTGAAATAAAGCAACATCACATCCGAGTTGTCATTGGGATGTTCCGGACGCACAAAAGAGGGGGCACACTCTATCCCTGCATTGAAATCCAGCCATCCCACCGGAACATCCGGGCCGGTGGAAACAAGCCATTCAAGCGTGGGACAATGCGGCCTGGCTTTCTCTACATGGTTGATTATAATCTCGTCGCCGGCGGCAATTATCGCCTTTATATGCGCTTTCCCACAACGGTATTCGATATCCTCTTCCGTAAGCAAGTGGGTTGCCGGGATTGCCACGGCACCGAGTTTGTGGAGCGCCACTATTGAAAACCAGAACTGGTAACGGCGTTTCAACATCAGCATGACCCTGTCCCCCTTACCGATCCCCAGCGACTGGAAAAAAGCGGCTGTGCGATCGGTATAATCCTTCAGCTCGCCAAAAGTAAACCTCCTTTCACCTCCGTGCTCGTCTGTCCATAACAGCGCCTCACGGCCAGGCTCCTCAGCCGCCCATGCGTCAACCACATCATATCCGAAGTTGAAATTATCAGGAACTTTCACCTTGAAATTCTTAACAAGACCGTCATACCCGTTGAAATCAGTATGATCCAAAAATCTTTCTACCATAAACCTATTGCATTTACACGACTGATCCGGCTGTATTTGCCGGACTACATCCCTTTTATACCTATCGTTTTAGAAACTCTTATTGAAAAACACCCGAAATTTAACAAAAGATTTTGCATATGCCAAACAAGCTACATTATTTAATCATCCGCACAGCACTTCTAAACAAGCGTTAAAAATGGCATATCGTTCAAAAATTCAATTCTTTAGGCATTTTAACAGTGTGCAATCACCCCATAACTTGTACTATTCAGTGGAAAAACATTAACTTTGTAGAGTATGGAAGAAAACTATATCGTATCGGCACGAAAATACCGTCCGACAACCTTTTCATCGGTAGTCGGGCAGAAAGCCCTATGCTCCACCCTGCGCAATGCAGTGGCAACAAACAGGCTTGCCCACGCATACCTGTTCTGCGGTTCGCGCGGAGTAGGAAAGACCTCTACGGCACGTATTTTTGCCAAAAGCATCAACTGCGAGAATCCCACTCCCGATGGCGACCCGTGCAACGAGTGCCACTCCTGCCGGCAGTTCAACGAAAACCGCTCACTCAACATACTTGAGCTTGACGCCGCATCGCGCAACAGCGTGAGCGATATCCGCGACCTCGTGGACCAGGTGATGGTGCCCCCTACCGAGGGACGCTACCGTGTGTTCATCATTGACGAGGTGCACATGCTTTCGCAGGCTGCTTTCAACGCCTTCCTGAAAACCCTTGAGGAACCGCCGTCGTATGTAGTGTTCATTCTGGCCACGACAGAAAAACACAAGATAATACCCACCATCCTGTCACGTTGCCAGATCTACGACTTCCACCGCATCACCGTAGGAGACATAGCTGACCATCTGGAATACGTCGCAAAACAAGAAGGCTACACCACCGAACGCGCCGCGCTCAATGTAATAGCCCAGAAAGCAGACGGTGCCATGCGCGACGCCCTGTCAATATTCGACCAAGTGGCAGCATCCTCGCGCGGCAACATCACATACCAGTCGACAATAGAGAATCTAAACGTACTTGACGAGCGATATTTTTCCAGATTGTATGACGCTTTCCGCAAAGCCGACGTAGCCGATGCGCTGGTGGTTTACAAAGAAGTGCGGGAACATGGATTCGACTCCCACTTCTTCATCAACGGCCTTGCGCAATATCTGCGTAACCTCATGGTAGCCCGTGATCCGCGCACCCTGTCGCTGCTTGATGCCGATGATGCCGTGAAACAGCAGATGGCGGCACAGGCGGCAGAGCTCACACCGGAGTTCTTTTACGCTTCCATGAGCTTATGCAACGAGGCAGACCTCGCATACCGGCAAGCCTCAGACAAGACGTTCCTTGTAGAACTTCTGCTCATAAAACTATGCCAACTAAACGGCCCCTCCCCCATCTTTAGTGGCGACGGAGAGGGGCAGAAACTTCAAAAAATAGAGGTGGTTCCGGCTCAAAGCCAGACACCAGCCACACCACAGGCGCCCGCCACTACGGCAAAGTCAGGCGCCGCAACCGCACCAGCGCAACCCCAGGCAACGCAAACAGTGCAACCCGGTCCGCGAACCGCAGCCACCGCGACGCCAACTCCTGCCGGTGCAACACCCCGCACCATCCGCCACACAGCAACTACCCGCGGCCATGTGAGCCTTGCTTCCGTCCTCGCCGAAAAAAAGCCGGAGGAGTCAACGGCTGCAAGCACAATGCCCAAACGTCGGCAGACTTTTACAGACGGACAACTGATGCAGCAATGGGGCGCTTTCATAACCGCGCATCCCAAAGAACATATACTCGTCAACACCATGCGCGCGCATTCACCGGTACATATCAACGGTGAAGAACCGGAAACCTATCTGGTGACAGTAGTAAACATCGGGCAGGTGGAACTTCTGAACGAAGTAAAGCCTCGGTTGCTGAAATTTCTGCGCGACGCATTATCAAACGACTACCTGGACCTGCGTTTCAATTATGACGAAAGCGCAATATCACCCACTGCATGGAACGACCGCGATGTGCTCGCACACCTTGTGGAGCATTCGCCACAAGTGGCAGCACTGATAAGCGCATTCAAGTTCACTCTTTAACCATAATTCAACTAACTGAAACAACCCATGAACAACAAAGGTATTACCGCCTTCGCCATAGCCATGTGCGCGGCAGCAACACCGCAACTACACAGCGCAGACAAACAGCAGCGCACCTCAATAGAGGCTGCCCCTCTGGCTTCTGTGGAGGTAAACGATGCTTTCTGGGCTCCCAAACTGCAACTGTGGAGCACAACCACTGCCAACGACGTGCTGAACAAGTTTGAGGGACTGCATATAAAGGACAACAATCCCGATGCACGCCATAACACCCTTGACAACTTCAGATCCGTGGCGAAAGGCGACCGCAATACCCACAACCATGTGAACCTGCCATGGTTCGACGGCCTCATCTACGAAAGCATCCGTGGGATAGCCGACCTGCTTGCCCAATACCCCGACGATGCACTGAAAGCAAGGGTAGACAACATTGTAGATCTCATTGCCGCCGCACAAGCCACCGAGCCAAGCGGTTTCATAAACACTTATACCCAACTTGAAGAAAACGACCACCGCTGGGGAGAGAATGGCGGCCTGTTAAGATGGATGCACGATGTGTACAACGCCGGAATGCTGATAGAAGCGGGAGTGCACTATTACAATGCCACAGGGGAAACGAAACTTCTTGAAGTGGCCACAAAGATGGCAAACCTCATGTATGACTATATGGGACCGGCTCCGAAACGCAATCTTATCCCGGCACATTCCGGACCAGAAGAAGCGCTTGTAAAACTCTACCGCGTTTATTCTTCCGATCCTGCCCTTGCAAAAAAGATAGATGCACCGGTAAACGCAGACAACTATCTGTCACTTGCCGAGTTCTGGATTGACCAACGCGGCCACCACTGCGGATTGCCCAACTGGGGCGGGTGGGGCAACGACAATGCCGAACGCTGGATAAAAGACAACAAATATGCCGACACTTCACTTTACGGCGACCATTCGCGCCCGACATTCGGGCCATATGCGCAAGATTCCATACCCCTTGCCGAACAGCAGACGATCGAAGGGCACGCCGTGCGCGCCACCCTGTACCTGACCGGGGTAGCTGCGGCAGCCAAAGAGGATGGCCGCAAAGATTATACGGAATCGGCGGCACGACTTTGGGACAACATGGTCGGACGCCGCATGTATGTGACTGGTGGAGTGGGTGCCATATCTTTCGACGAGAAATTCGGCGACGATTATTTCCTCCCTTCCGACGCATATCTTGAAACCTGCGCAGCGGTGGGCTCCGGGTTTTTCAGCGGAAACATGCATCAGATCACAGGCGATGCGAAATATATGGACGAATACGAACGTGTGCTGTACAACGGCGTTCTCACGGGCATATCCCTCACTGGCGACAACTATACCTACCAGAACCCGCTCAATTCCACCTCACATGCCCGATGGGAATGGCACGGATGCCCCTGCTGTCCTCCGATGTTCCTGAAATTCATGGGAGCCATGCCAGGAAACATCTACTCGCACAAAGGCAACGAAATATTCGTAAACCTCTACACCGGCAGCAAAGCCACCCTGACCGCCGGGTCAACCGAAGTGGAACTGGCACAGACCACTTCATATCCGTTCAAAGGGGATGTGAAATTGGAGGTAAACCCTGCCAAGAAATCAAAATTCACGCTCAAACTCCGCATACCGGGATGGGCACGCTCAGAGGAGAATCCTTTCGGACTATACACCTCCACGGTATCATCACCTGTCAGCGTAAGCGTGAACGGTAAAAAAGTCAACGCTACCCTTGCCGACGGATACGCCGTCATAGAACGGAAATGGAAAAAGGGTGACGTGGTAACACTGGAGCTGCCGATGAAACCGCGTTTCGTCACTGCCGACCCCAATGTCAAAGATCTCGAAGGACAGGTCGCCATAGCCTATGGCCCGATGGTGTATTGCCTTGAAAGCGTAGACAACAGCAGCCTTGAAGACTTGAGCATTGACACCTCATCATCGTTGCTCCTGTCTGTGAACATGCCCGAACTGGACAACGCCCCGGCAATAAGCGGCATAGCCGTAAACCCAAAGGGAGAAAGCCTGCCGTTCCGCGCCATACCGTACTACCTGCTCGGAAACCGCACGAAAGGCTCCCCATACAAAGTTTGGATGCCTGCCAGACGGTAATCCTACACCAAAGCAAGATTTGTGATTCTAAATATTCATTTTAAACCTATGTCATCTACACTTGTCAGGCGCTATGCGTTTACCGCCATAGCACTTTCGCCGGCTCTTGCGGGAACGGGTATGGCAGTTCCCAGGCACAATGACGCGACAGTAATGTCAACCACTGCATACCGGTGGGTTGGCGACAGCATCATCCAGGGACCATTCAAGGCATATGCCGAGGGACCAGACCGCATCATATCGGATTATTCCGCAGTGCCAGGCTACTTCATGCCGATAGAAAAGGAATGGAAACTTAAAAACGACATTTCCGCATACCCCCGTCTCACCACTTCAAACACCCTGCATACGGCAATCTTCAACATGGGGCTTGACGAGATGGTAAACGCGGTGGAACCGGACAGCACACTGCGTACCGGCCGGGAATGGCCGGGGGTATGGACGCGCGACGTCAGCTATTCCATAATACTTGCCATGGCGGCATTGCAGCCTGAAGTATCACGCATATCGCTTGAACATAAGATCTCACCTGCAGGGCGCATCGTGCAGGACACAGGATCGGGAGGCGCCTGGCCGGTAAGTTCCGACCGTCAGATATGGGGCATCGCCGTTTTCGAGGTCTACAAGGCCACCGGCGACAAAGAGTGGCTGAAAAAAATATACCCGGTGATAAAAAACTCCCTGGAGGATGACTATGCAAGCATCTATGACAGGGAGACAGGGCTTGTGCGTGGAGAGACCTCCTTCATAGACTGGCGCGAGCAAAGTTACCCCACATGGATGCAGACCGCAGACATATACCGTAGCGAGGCGCTTGGCACCTCCGTGGTGCATGCTCAGGCTTGGCGTACCCTTGCGGAGATAGCTTCCATTCTCGGAGACAAAAAAGAAGCACGGACATACAGTGAGAGAGCCGACAAACTCGCCGAAGCGATCAACCGGGAACTGTGGATGGACGATAAAGGATATTACGCCATGTACCTTTACGGACGCGACCACCTCATCACCAATCCACGTGCCGAAACCCTCGGCGAATCACTGGCAATACTCTACGGCATAGCGCCGCAAGAGCGCGCACAATCCATAACAGAAAATAATCCTACCACACCTTTCGGCACTGCGATCTTCTACCCACAGATCGCCGACCAGCCCCCATATCACAACAATGCCCTCTGGCCATGGGTGGCAGCATACTGGACACTTGCCAATGCCAAAACCGGCAACGAGGAGGGGGTGTTGCAAGGGATAGGATCAATTTTCCGCCCGGCAGCCCTGTTCGCCACAAACAAAGAGAACTTCGTGCTTGACAACGGCGACATAGGCACACAACTAAACTCATCAAACATGCTCTGGTGCCTCTCGGGCAACCTTGCCATGACGATGAACGTACTGTTCGGCATACACTACGAGACAGACGGCATACGTTTCGCACCATTCGTGCCCAAAGCGCTTGCCGACAGCCGGTCGCTTGACGGATTGCGTTACCGTGATGCCACACTCAATATCTCTGTCAGCGGCTATGGCAACCGCATTGCCAGCTTCAAGCTAAACGGGAAAGAGCATGAGCCGTTCATACCTACCGGCATCAAGGGTGAAAACGACATTTCGATAGTCATGGCAGACAACGACATCACTCCGATGCGGGTAAACGAAGTTGCCAACGCAAAAGCCCCGCTGACCCCTGTGGCATGGCTCAGCCACGATCCTGCGGTAGCTGATGCCGCATCTCCAGCCAACAACCTGCTGCAATGGAACCCCATCGAATATATCAACCATTACATCGTACTGCGTGACGGCAAGGAGGTCGCGCAGACCACTGAGACTTCATATGCGGCCACCATTCCGGGAGAGTACCAGGTGATCGGCGTGGATGGCAACGGCGTGCAATCTTTCGCCTCACAGCCCAGGAGCAACGCTCCTGAACTACGCGTGGATTTCAAAGGCGAGAAGCGGGAAATAATGTCGGAAGAAGCGCTACACAAACCCTCTGCTCCTATAAGCGGTTACCATGGCGATGGATTTGCCGAAACAGACCATGCCGCCCGCACGGTATCGTCCACAGTCAAGATACCTGAAGATGGATTATACTCCATAAGCGTACGTTATGCCAACGGCAATGGTCCCGTCAACACCGAAAACCGATGCTCCATACGCACACTCAAAGTTGATGGCAAAGAAGCCGGCACCATAGTGATGCCACAGCGCGGCACCGGCAACTGGAACGACTGGGGGATGAGCAACACCGTAAATGTGCGCCTCACTCCAGGCACGCATAGCCTATCGCTTGATTTCCTCCCGGTCAACGAAAACATGAACCTGAAAGTGAACCATGCCTTGACTGACCTGATAGTCATCCGCCGTATCGCCCGGTAAACCGGGTATATTCCGGATACGGCGGGTACAATTCCGGGTAGTATTTATTCATCACAACCATTTGCATAACGCAGACATAAAACATAATAAAGCAAGGCCGGCGATGTGTCATTGACGCATCGCCGGCCTGCGTATTTCAGGAAAAATTGATCAGAATTCAGCAGATTTCGGGGTACGGGGGAAAGGTATGACGTCGCGGATATTGGTCATACCTGTCACGAATAATACCAGACGCTCAAAACCGAGGCCGAAACCGGCGTGCGGGACAGTGCCGAAACGGCGTGTATCAAGATACCACCACATGTCTTTCATCGGTATGCCGAGTTCTTCGATACGGCCAATAAGTTTGTCGTAGTTCTCTTCACGCTCCGAGCCGCCGATGATTTCGCCGATGGCGGGGAAAAGCACATCCATGGCACGAACCGTGCGACCGTCGTCGTTGAGTTTCATATAGAACGCCTTGATCTCTTTTGGATATCCGGTAAGGATTACGGGGCGCTTGAAATGTTTCTCTACAAGGAAGCGTTCATGCTCGCTCTGGAGGTCAACCCCCCATGACACTGGGAACTCAAACTTATGACCGGAGTTCAGAAGTATGTCTATAGCCTCGGTATAGCTCAGGCGCACGAAATCCTCGCCGGTAACCGATTCCAGACGGGCAACCAGTTCCTTGTCGTAATGCTCGGCAAGGAATTCAATATCGTCGCGGCAATTGTCAAGAGCATATCGGATACAGTATTTGAGGAAGTCCTCAGCCAGATCCATATTCTCGTTGATGTCAATGAACGCCACTTCCGGCTCTATCATCCAGAACTCTGCCAGATGACGGGGGGTGTTGGAGTTCTCTGCACGGAAAGTAGGGCCGAAAGTATATATGGCCCCGAGAGCTGTAGCACCAAGCTCCCCTTCAAGCTGCCCACTCACGGTAAGGGCTGTAGGCTTGCCGAAGAAATCGGAAGAATAATCCACCCCACCCTCTTCGGTACGGGGAAGATCATTGAGAGGAAGGGTGGTCACCTGGAACATGGCTCCGGCACCCTCGCAGTCGCTTGCTGTGATTAGCGGTGTGTTGAGGTAATAGAAACCCCTCTCCTGGAAATAGCGGTGGATGGCAAAAGCCAAAGCGGAACGCACGCGCAGCACGGCAGAGAAGGTGTTTGTGCGGGGACGCAGATGGGCGATCTCACGCAGGAACTCCAAAGAGTGCCCTTTCTTCTGCAAGGGATAATTCTCAGGGTCGGCAGTGCCGTAAAGTTCCATTTCGCGTGCCTGGATCTCAATGGTCTGCCCCTTTCCCTGGCTTTCTACAAGGATGCCGTCCACACGGATGGCCGATCCTGTGGTAAGCGGTTTGAGCTGCTCATCGGTGAAGGCGTTCATGTCGAACACGATCTGTATGTTGCGTATGGTGGAACCGTCGTTGAGTGCCACAAACTGCACATATTTGTTACCGCGGTGGGTACGTACCCACCCTTTGACACACACCTCCTGCCCTATCAGCTCTGTGGCACTGGCAAAAAGGTCAGATATCTTTATACGTTTCATTGTGTCGTGATTGATTTAAAAGGGCGCGATTATTCGAATGAGCCCATTTTGAGATAGTTAACCTCCTCCTGTGTAAGATAGCGCCAACGGCCGCGGGGAAGGTTCTTTTTGGTGAGACCGGCAAAATAAACGCGGTCAAGTTTTGTCACATGATATCCGAGAGACTCGAATATACGGCGCACGATACGGTTGCGCCCGGAGTGGATCTCAATACCTGCCTGGTTGCGGTCTGTCTCTGTGGCATAACTTATGGCGTCGGCATGTATGGGGCCATCCTCAAGTTCTATGCCGTCGGCTATGCGCTGCATATCCTCCTCGGTGATATCCTTGTCTGTCCACACATGGTATATTTTTTTCTTGACATACTTGGGATGTGTGAGCTTTGAGGCAAGGTCTCCATCATTGGTAAGCAACAGCACACCTGTGGTGTTGCGGTCAAGGCGTCCTACAGGATAGATACGCTCGTTGCATGCACCCTTTACAAGATCAAGCACCGTAGTGCGGCCATTTGGGTCATCGGATGTGGTGACACAGTCTTTTGGCTTGTTGAGCAGTATGTAGCATTTGCTCTCAAGTGCCACTATCTTCTCGTCATACTCCACCGTATCAGTATGGGAGATCTTTGTGCCGAGTTCGGTAACCACTTCACCGTTTACTTTCACAAGCCCCTGCTGTATGAATTCATCGGCCTCCCGACGGGAGCAGATTCCGGAATTTGCCATGAACTTGTTCAAGCGGATCTTTTCATCCGGATCAAGCACCGGCATTTCATATTCCACACGCTTGGGACGAGGGATAAAGCTCTTGCCCTGACGCATGTTGTTTTTCTGGAAACGTCCACCCTGGCCGGGACGGTTGAAACCGCCCTGATTGCGATTATAACCACCCTGCCCAGGACGATTATTGTTATAAGGGCGCTGCTGGCCGTAACCACCTTGCTGACCCTGGTTGTTGTAGCCGCCGGGACGGTTGTTGTAGGGGCGCTGCTGGCCGTAACCGCCCTGCTGGCCCTGGTTGTTGTAGCCGCCGGGACGGTTGTTGTAAGGGCGCTGCTGGCCGTAACCACCCTGCTGGCCCTGGTTGTTGTAGCCGCCGGGACGGTTGTTGTAGGGGCGCTGCTGGCCGTAACCGCCCTGCTGGCCCTGGTTGTTATAGCGTGGCTGGTAACCGCCCTGCTGACGGTTATTGTTATATGGGCGCTGGCCATAATTGTTACGAGGCTGATAACCGCCCTGCTGGGGCTGTTGTGCAGCTGCACCTTCTACACCTTCGGCTGAAGCGGTTGCAGATAGAGCGGTTGCCGATGATGTTTCACCGATAGTATCCGGTGCCTCCGGACGTGGCTGCGGATTGTAAGGGCGCTGCTGGTTATAGCCGCCGGGACGACGGTTGTAGCCACCCTGCTGACCCTGGTTGTTGTAACGTGACTGGCCGTAACCACCCTGCGGACGGTTGTTGTTATATGGGCGCTGGCCATAACCGCCCTGCGGACGCTGTTGGCCGTAATTGTTACGGGGCTGATAGCCACCCTGTCTGGGTTGGTAACCACCTTGTGGGCGCTCTGCGTTCTCGCCACGATGTTCTCCATCGTTAAAATTCTGATTCTCGTAATGATTGTCGGCTGCATTAGCAGTGTTGTCATTAAGCCCGACCGGTTGCCCGATGCGAGGGCGTTTCGGTTTTTTAGCTTCGTTAGCTTCCATGTCAAATAAAAAAATAGTGTAGTGATGCCAACCGTTGAGTTATAGCTGCCTCTCGGCATGCTCAATAGTTATGTCTACAATATGAATAAATGAATTATATTTGTGTTAATAAGTTCCGTTTAAATATTTTGGATTTAATCCGTAAAAGCAATCCCTCTGTTTTTACATGTTTAGAAGAGGCTATGAGGCTGAGGACAGGAAACCAAAGAGAGTCCCCCAGCACCATTGAACTGCTTGTGCCACGCGCCACTGCACGCTCCACAAAAAGTTAACACAAAAGTAGCTGAAAACTCCGAAATTCCAAAACCATTTTATGATTTTTTTGCAACCCGGACTCAATATAAGGACGCCAAACGTTTATTATCAAAAGATTTCAGTTCGGCAATTATTGTTTCACACGCGATACGGCATCAATTATCCCTTGATATGATGAAGTCAATAAGTGCGATAAATGAGTCTGTTATGTCAGAGCGGTCAAAACGGGAAAGGAGACTGACAGCCTCGTCGCGCATGCGCCGCATCACATCCTCGGCATATTCAATGCCGCCATTTTCAATAGCAAAGGCTATCAACGCATTTATTTCATTTGTATCAAGCGCCTCTTTACGAGCTAAAGACTCCATCTCGGCATGGCGCGGATGAGAGGTGTTTTTCAGAGCATGGAGAAGGGGCAAGGTCACTTTCCCTTCACGCAGGTCATTGCCGGTAGGTTTCCCGATTTTTTCGTCGGAAAAATAATCGAATATGTCATCCTTGATCTGGAAACACAATCCGAGAAGACGTGCATATTCCCGGAGCGTGTCAAGACGGTCGTCGTCCACTCCTGTAGCATAGGCCCCTACTTCCACGCATGACACAAAAAGCGAGGCTGTCTTTCGGTAGATGATATTGAAATATGCCTGCTCGTCAAGCTCGTTGTAACGGGCATTGTATATCTCGTCCAGTTCCCCGATAGACAGGAGGCGCCCAAGATTGGATATGGAATGTATTATACGGATATCGTTTGTATCCGCACCTTGAAGAAGTGCATTGGAAAGGAAAAAGTCGCCGACAAGCACTGCAAGGTGATTGTCCCACGTTCCGTTGATGGTGGCAGCTCCACGCCGTGTGACGGTATCATCCACCACGTCATCATGGATTAGCGATGCATTATGCAGCAACTCCACCGCCGTGGCACCTGCAAGCACATTGTCGTTCACCTCACCCAGCAGGTGTGCGCTAAGAAGCACAAGTATGGGGCGTATCTGCTTCCCCTTCTTTTCAAGATAATGATGCACCACCCTGTTCATAAGCGCATTGGGCGAATCAAGCGCCGACAATATACGGTCGTTCAGGCGCTTCAGATCTGGAGCCAGGGTATGTTGGATCGTTTGGAACGGGGTCATTATTTCTAATGAGGGATGCATTATCTCTTGATTATCGGGCGCAAAGTTACACACTTTTTCGTAATTTTGTGGCATGGGAAAGAATAAACTGAAAAAATTCCGGGAGATGGAGACACTTGACTGTGTTTTCCAATATCCTTTCGGCGTGCTCCGCGAGCAGGGTTTCCCTTTGCGCGGACGTTGGAACTGCGACTATTTCCGAAACGACGGACCAATTGTGCTTGAACTTGGATGCGGCAAGGGGGAATATACCGTGGGGCTTGCAGAACGGTTTCCGGAGAAGAATTTCATCGGTATTGACATAAAAGGCGCACGCATGTGGACAGGAGCTTGCCAGGTGCGTGACCGCGGCCTGAAAAACGCGGCTTTCCTGCGTACCAACATAGAACTTCTCCCCCACTTTTTCGCTCCATCCGAAATAAGCGAGATATGGATCACATTCCCTGATCCACAGATGAAAAAAGTGCGCAAACGACTTACATCCACCACATTCATGCAACTTTACAGACAGGTGATGAAAGACGGTGGAATAGTGAAACTCAAGACAGACAGCCCGTTCCTGTTCACATATACCCGGTTGATGGCCGAACTTAACGGGATCATACCTGAAGCCTGCACCGACAACCTCTACGAATCAGGAATTGCCGATGACATACTCCAGATCCGCACTTTTTATGAACAGCAATGGCTTGAACGTGGTCTAACAATAAAATATATCGCTTTCCCACTCGCACAAGAGGGTGACCTCGAAGAACCGCAAGACGACATACCGCTTGATACATACCGGAGTTTTTCGCGCGGAACCCTGGAACAGAAAGAAATTGAGAAATTGAGAAATTGAGAAGTAAGAGTATTAGAAGTCAAGCAATAATAGTTTTGCTGATATATTTGATATCTCTGATGGCTCTGATTCCTCTGATTTCCAATCCCTGGTTCCTCTGATATTTTCTCCCACCTCATCTGCCAACCTTGCTTTACTTCTCCTGCTCTTACTTCTCAGCTCTAACTTTTAATGCAAATGCAACGACTATACCCGCAACTCATACTGGACGCACTCAAAAATGTGCGCTATCCTGCCTCCGGCAAAGACATAGTATCTGCCGGAATGGTGGAAGATGACATACGTATTGACGGAAACAAAGTCAGTTTCTCGCTTATATTCGACCGTCCCACAGACCCGTTCATAAAGTCGCTGGTGCGTGCCGCCGAATCTGCCATAAGCACCTACATATCCCCCGAAGTCGAAATAAAGGGCAACATTGCAGTAAAGACCCGCACCCAGGCACCACAGCCAGCCCCGAAACCTCTGGCCCAGGTAAAGAACATTATCGGTGTAAGTTCCGGCAAAGGAGGAGTGGGAAAATCTACCGTGGCAAGCAATCTTGCCGTGGCTCTGGCACGCGAGGGCTACAAGGTGGGGCTGCTTGATGCAGATATTTTCGGGCCCTCCATGCCCAAGATGTTCGGAGTGGAGGATGCCGAACTGTATATGCATGAAGTAGACGGCCGGCAGCTCATCATACCACACGAAAAATTCGGCGTAAAGCTCCTTTCCATAGGTTTTCTTGTAGACAGGAACGCTCCTGTGCTCTGGAGAGGCAGCATGGCTTCAAATGCGCTCAAACAACTCATAGGTGAAGCAGACTGGGGCGAGCTGGACTATTTCGTTATTGACATGCCTCCAGGCACAAGCGACATACACCTCACACTGGTGCAGACACTAGGCATAACCGGTGTGGTGATCGTAACCACACCGCAGCAAGTGGCTCTTGCAGATGCCCGCAAAGGTATAGCGATGTTCACAGGCGAAAAGGTCAATGTGCCCATACTCGGCCTTGTGGAAAACATGGCATGGTTCACACCTGCAAAACATCCCGACGAGCGCTACTACATCTTCGGACATGAAGGTGGCGTGGCACTCGCAAAAGAATTGGGAGTAAAACTGCTGGCACAGATACCGCTGGTGGCAGATGTATGCGAAGATGGCGACGCCGGCACCCCGATAGCGCTGAAAGATTCGGTGATGGGGCATGAGTTCCTGCATCTGGCTCATGAAGTAGTTGATGTAGTAGACGAACGCAACCGTATGCTTCCCCCCACCGCGAAAGTGGACGTCACTAAAAAATAGTGCGGTCATGGTAAGGATACTCATAATAAACGGCCCGAACCTCAACCTCCTAGGGGTGCGTGAGCCGGAGGTTTACGGCCGCGTGTCAATGGACGATTACCTTAAGGCACTCGCCGTGGACTATCCTAACGTGGAGATAGAATATTACCAGAGCAACCATGAGGGCGATCTTGTGGATCGTCTTCAGGAAGCCGGATTCGACGATTCCCTGCGTGGTATAATACTCAACGCCGGAGCATACACACACACCTCCCTGGCGCTCTACGACGCGATACGAGCAATTGAGCGCCCTGTCATAGAGGTGCATATCTCCAATCCCCAGGCACGTGCAGAGGAAATACGCCACCGCTCGCTTATAGCACCGGCATGCCGCGGCACCATAGCGGGATTCGGGATGGACAGTTACCGCCTTGCCATAGAATCCCTCATCTGAACGAAATGCAGACATCCGATCCCGAACAATACATCCTTGACCACATATCACCGGAGCCTGACAACCTGCACCGGCTCGGGCGTGACGTGCATCTGCGGCTTCTGTATCCGCGCATGTGCTCAGGACACCTGCAGGGACGTCTGCTCTCCATGCTCACATCTATGATCTCCCCTAACCGCGCACTTGAAATTGGCACATATGCGGGCTATTCGGCACTATGCATAGCAGAGGGGTTGCCTGAAGGGGGCATACTTGACACAATTGAAATCGATGATGAAATGGAGCGGTTCATAACCGCACAGTTGCGCAAATCCCCCTATGGCAACCGGATAAGACTGCATATCGGCGATGTAGCGGAAGTACTGCCGACACTCGCTCCCGGATATGACATGGTATACATGGATGCAAACAAACGCACTTACCTCGCCACCTTCCGGGCGGTACTCCCCTATGTGCGTCCGGGAGGATTCATAATAGCTGATAACACACTATGGGACGGGAAAGTGACAGACATACAGGCTAACCATGATCCACAGACACTCGGAATAGCAGAATTCAACGATGCGATCGCAGCCGATCCGCGCCTTGAAAAAGTAATATTGCCCCTGCGCGACGGCCTCACATTAATACGTGTCAAACCATGACCACGCGCAAGGGAAACGGCCACTTTGCCGTAATAGGGATGTTTGACGGAGTGCATACCGGGCACAGATACCTGCTGGGAGAACTGAAAAAACTTGCAGCCTCAAAAGGACTGTCGCCTTTGGCTATCACATTCTCAAACCATCCCCTTGAGCTTATAGCGCCGGAAAAAGCCCCGCAACTCCTCACCACAACTACCGAAAAGCTGCGTCTCATAAACGAGGAAAATGTGAACGGGATAGCTATCCCGTTCGACCACAAACTCAGGTGTACATCAGCTATGGATTTCCTGCACCTCCTACATGACCGGTACGGTGTTGAGGCACTGCTTATGGGCTACAACAACAGATTCGGCCACAATGCCCCCAAGGGTTTTGACGAATACCGAAACATGGGGGAACAATGCAACATAGACATTATCCCGGCAAAAGAGTATACCCCGAAAGAGGGGACGAGGGTAAGTTCCACCGAAGTACGAAGGCTGCTGAAAGAGGGGAATGTGGAAGATGCCGCCAGGCTCCTCGGACGTCCATACGCACTGTCTGGCACCGTGGAAAGCGGCAAACAGCTCGGTCGCCGCCTCGGATTCCCCACAGCCAACCTGCGTCTGTCCGACCCGCGTCAACTGGTGCCAATGGGTGGAGTGTATGCTACGACAGCTTTAGACCGCCCGGCAATGACCAACATAGGGACACGCCCCACTGTGGACAACACCGGCGAAACCACTATTGAAACACATATCATCGGCTGCGACAAAGATCTGTATGGGTCACCACTGACGGTGAGCTTCCGCCACCGTATCCGTCCGGAACGCCGTTTCAATTCACCGGAGGATCTGGCTGCACAACTTCAATCAGACCGTATGGCTGCCCTCGCCCGATTTTAAACTGCCCCGCGATTTCCGATAGTACATTTTTGTACGGCAGCTACAATTATATGCCGGCCTTGATCCGGAACCGGTCAATACATGGGAGTAAACGGTTTCGAGGGTTTGAGATGGGAATTGGCACACCCCACGAGCTGTGTCTCCTTTGAAGTGTCAAGCCTCAAAACCGGCGCTCCATCATACAGGTCAAGTTTCATAAGGTCAATGTAATAGATACCAAAATTGGTGACTATATCAAAATAGTATCTCTTATCGCGCAGCTCTGCAAACGAGCGCCATTGTGTGGAAGACAGGTTTGGCTCTCCTTCAATCATATAAGTATACGGGACAGAAGCATCCTGTAAAATGCTACGTGTGATACTCAATGCGAGCGACGGATCATCCACCTTTTCAACATGGTGAGCGAAATAATTCGCACGCACGCAACGGCTCGGACTTGTCACTGTGCCAGGAAGCATATTCTGGCCGCCGATTTTTCCCCAATAGTCAATTATAGCCCTCATGGCAGGCCATTCAGGATCGTTGGTCATGGCACGGTAATCGCCCATATCGTATACCATTACCTTTCCATGGTCGAACTCCAGTATCGCCGATCGTCCGGTAGCATCCGTTATACCCCAGTGAAGCGCGGAAACCGTCCCGCCGTCGAACGTAGCACCGCCAATAGAAAAATTTTGGGCTTTGAGCACATCTATCACTTCCTGAGTGGTAGCATTCATATCAAGCAACCATCCGACGAACATCGCCAGCGACATAGCCGGCTTACCCTTGGAGTCATCACCGTTGTAAACGGTGCCTTTGCAGAAAAGGCCGTTTATGACAAGCCCCATTTCATTCATCCCCTCGGTTATGCCACCATCGTAGCCCACAGCATATACGGCACCATATTTAGAAGTCCATTCCACACTGCCCGGCACATCCGATCCTTTTTTGGCAATCCCACGGGGATAAACATAAAGATTTGTAGGAATAGGGGTCTTCCAGTCAAGAGAACGCCCTACTACCATCAATGAGTCCAACCCTTTGTAAAGGACACGTGAGCACGCTCCCGCATCAGGAATAAAAACTGACGACGCAGCAATCATACACACCGCCGTCATTGCAGATCTGATGAATTTTTTCATAAACTATAAGCAACTGTTCAAAATCATTTTATGGCACCGGCCAATATCACCTGAAACACACCCGGCGAAATTTCAAAATATTTCCCCCGGGCAGAAATTCATGCCAATTACGACCGGTTATTTTTGTCTCCTATGTGATAAAAACACTTTGATCCGGCATGTGGTTTATAAACCATGCATACCCCAACAGGAAAATTATCCACAAATACATGGTAAAACGTCTGATCTGGACATTTACACATGTTTTCAGGACAAAAACTCATATCGCCAAACACACATAACCGCTAAATTTGCAGCGATATAAGCCAACACATACAAGTAATTCGCCTACTGGCCCAAGTAATTATAAACAACAGTTACTATCCATGAAAAAGTTAATTTTGCCGCTGGTGATGCTCCTGCCGGTCACTGCCATCTGGAGCTTCGACGCATACTTCTATAAGGAAGATGCCAATAGAGCCATACATGTGGCTAAAAATGTGACATGTTTGGAGTTCAAACCGTCAACTACGGTTGTTACACGTTCGGATTTTACCACATCCGAACTTGACAATTCCACATTCCACCACCTGCTGTTCCGCGATAAATCCACAAGCGGAATGACAGCCTCCGTAACTTCTGCCAGCAAAATAAAAATTTCCGTAAACGGCACCATTCTGCATGTAACGGCAGACGCCCCCATAACCTCATTGCAGATAATATCAGCAAGCGGAGTCCAGGTAGCCTCCCTGCCTGCGAGCGCCTCAAACCTGACACATGACATAAGCGACCTTGTCCCCGGCATATACATAGTGCTGGCTCAATCAGACAATCAGGTATCCGTTTCCAAAATAATCAAAAAGTAATCCCGCAAACACCATGAATCCTATTAAAATATTTACGTTAGCCGGGGCTATAATATCAAGTGCGGCAAATATTGCCACCGCGAAGACCGCTAACGATACAGGCAACATCTATCTCTATCACAACAACAGTATAATATACGCTCACGAAGCCGCACTTGTAGACAGCATCGCCTGGGAAGAAAACGGCACACAAATATCACTTTATAACGCAGAGGGTGCGAGACTCTTCACCTCGGGGATAACAGAGGTAGACAGCCTTTCAACAAACTGCCACACACCTAAGGCCGATGTCCTTGATGTGGTGTTCAACGAAGACGGCACTGCCACTGACATATCACCCATGGCAAACGCCATAACAACCGTAGCTTCCGAAAAACTCACGACATATTACAATCCTACATACGGCAGATATGCCGCACATTTCGACAATCCGTGGGCAGGGGCGGCAGCTGGATACTACCGCATTGATTATAAAAACAACGAGGCTTTCAAGAGAGCCTTAGAAAGCGGCCACACTCTTGAGGTGGTGGTCATGGCTGATGAAATAAACAATTCAGAGGCAAAATTTTTCTCATCACATCAGGCCGGAGGTACAGGGCTGATGATCTGCAACAAGAATGACGGGCGCAAATTCAACTCATTCACATTCCTGCCTAACATTTCGGAAAGCAGTGCCAGCACATGGCGCTGGGCAAACAGCAATGTACAGCCTGTGCCACAGCAATATTACCATCTGGTAGCAGTCTACGACAAACATAACGAGACGGCAAGCATATACGTGGACGGCGAACTGAAATGCACGACTCCCGCCAAAGGGAACTTGCGGCATGCCGCCGACAACAGCCAATGGTTTGGCATAGGTTGCGATCCCGGAGGCGACAAGGGTGAACAGGCATGGCACGGAGACGTAGTGCTCGCACGCATATATGACAATGCCCTTACCGCATATGATGCAAAGGCATTATATGACCGACTGGCTGCCGGCGAAAAGGAACCGGAAGAAACCGAACTTCCAAAAGCCGGCGTTCTTGACATCGTATTCAACCCCGACGGCACCGCCACTGACATGTCGCCAATGGCAAATGAAGTGGAAACCATAGCATCAGACCGGTTATACACCTACTACAGCCCTGCTTTCGGAGGCTATGTAGCACACTTCAACAACGACTATGCCGGACTTGCGACCGGATACTACCGCATAGACTATAAGGACAACGCCGTTTTCAAGCAAGCACTTGAAAACGGACATACACTGGAAGCCATATTCATGGCCGACATTGATGTTCCCAATACCGAAGCTAAGTTCTTCTCCTCGCATGGAGCCGGCGGGACCGGGCTGATGATCTGCAACAAAAACGAGGGACGCACAGCAAACGCCATCACCTTCCTACCCAATGTGACTGAAAACGGAGGTAGCACATGGCGTTGGGCAAACAGCGGTGTCGTGCCACAGAAAAATGTATTTTACCACGTTGTGGCTGTTTATGACAAGGATGCCCAGAAAGCACGCATATATGTAAACGGCATTCTGAAAGGTGAAGGGAACGCCCCCGGAAACTACCGCCATCCTGACCCTGCCACACTCCACTGGTTCGGCATAGGATGTGATCCCGGCACACGCAATGGAAATATTGTAGGAGAACAATCCTGGCATGGCGATGTAGCCATGGCACGTATCTACGACAAAGCCCTGACAGCCGACGATGCAGCCAATCTATGGAAGGCTGTAAAAAACAAAATCGAATACAAAGATCCCGAACTCGCACAGAATGTGCGCCTATACAGCCTCCCCGTAATACAGGGCAGGACTTACACAATCTATGGCAACGGATTCACGGAAAATGACATACTTGAGGTAACGACAACAGACAACACGCCTGTAAACACCAGCTATGCTGTAACAGACAAAGGACTGTCGCTGACACTGCCTGTAGATTTCACCACCGGTACATACCGCTTTGTCCTGCACCGCGGCGAACAGCAACAGACGCTGGGAAATGCCACACTGACCGTAGTGGAATCCATGCCCAAAGGCGCCGAGATAATCGCACATCGCGGGCACTGGACAGCAGAAGGAGCAGTACAAAACTCACGTGCCTCCCTCCAGGCTGCCATGGACATCAAAGCCTATGGAGCTGAGACAGATATCTGGATCACGACAGATGACCACCTGATGATAAACCATGACCGCACATTTAACGGTGTGACCATATGCGAATCCACATACGCACAATGTAAAGACCTTATCCTCAGCAATGGCGAAAAGATGCCACAGTTACAGGATTTCCTTGATATCGTAAAAAATGCACCGGAAAACCCCACACGTCTCGTTATTGAGATAAAAGACCATGGCAACCGCACTCTTGACGAACGAGCTGCAGAAGCCACTGTAAAAGCAGTTGAAGAGAGCGGCATGAAAGGGGATGAGAAAATCAAATATATCTCTTTCAGCCAGGATGCCTGTAAGAAAGTCATAGCATTAGAGCCAGAAGCAGAAGTGGCGTTCATATGCGCCAATGCAAACAACGCCCTTACACCGCAATCTCTTTTTAACCAGGGCTACCATGGTTTAGACTATGAAATAGGGCTGCTCCGCAACAACCTGCGATGGATCAAGGAAGCCCACGACCTCGGCATAATCGTGAATGTCTGGACCGTAAACAATGCCTCCGACATTATTGACATGATGCGGCAAGGTGTTGACTTTGTCACCACAGACAACCCTGAGACAGGACTTGACATCAAACACCATTTCGACTCCAACCAGCCGGAATAACATCTGAATCTTATATTTCTGCCCGCAAAACCCAAAATCACCATAGGTTTAGCGGGCAGTTTTTCTATATCCTCATATTATCCCTTTTTTGTATCCGGCATTTCCACAGGAGAGTAACACGTATTTTTGGAATCTTTATTTTCCAAATCGGTTATATTTGACTATTTTTGTATGCGGAAACCAATGCATTGTCACTACCATGAAAAAGATAACGTTCACAGTGGGAGCCGCGCTCATGGCAACCATGACCTCCTGCCGCACAGACAACAACAAACGTCCTGAGAAAAGCGAAACGCCCAATATCATTGTCATCCTGGCTGATGACCTCGGTTTCGGAGATGTCAGTTTCTATGGTTCAAAGACCATTTCCACCCCGAATATCGACAGCCTTGCCCGTGGAGGCGTATGCTTCAACAACGGATATGCATCCTCATCCACATCTACCCCCAGCCGCTATGCGCTGCTTACCGGAATGTACCCATGGCGCGACGATATAAAAATCCTGCCGGGTGACGCTCCACTTGTGGTATCCACCAACCAGGAGACGCTTCCAAAAATGATGCAGAAAGCCGGATACGCCACAGGCGCCATAGGGAAATGGCATCTCGGCATGGGAAATGGTACAGTGAACTGGAACGACACCATACGCCCTGGAGCACGCGAAATAGGATTTGACTACTCATGCATCATAGCTGCCACCAACGACCGCGTACCCACAGTATATGTGGAAAACGGCGGTGTCGTAGGCCTTGAAGCCGACGATCCGATATATGTGGACTACGAGAAGAACTTTGAAGGCGAACCCACAGCCCTGGAAAACCCTGAGATGCTGAAAATGCATTGGGCACATGGCCACCAGAACTCCATAGTCAACGGCATACCACGCATAGGTTACATGAAAGGTGGTACAAAAGCCCGCTGGACCGACGAGGATATGGCAGATTATTTCGTCGGCAAAGTGAAAGAATTCCTTCAAGAAAACAAAGAGCGGCCGTTCTTCCTCTATTACGGGCTACATGAGCCTCATGTGCCGCGTGCGCCACACTCGCGTTTTGCAGGAACAACCGGCATGGGACCCAGAGGTGATGCAATAGCCGAAGCAGACTGGTGTGTGGGAGAATTGATGAAAGAGCTGGAGCGGCTCAACATTGCAGACAACACACTAATAATTTTCACAAGCGATAATGGTCCGGTGCTTAACGACGGATACCTTGACCAGGCACGCGAACTTGCCGAAGCACGCGGACACAAACCTGCCGGCGGCCTGCGAGGCGGCAAATACAGCCTCTTCGACGGAGGCACACATATCCCCCTCTGTGTATATTGGAAAGGCAAAGTGAAACCTACCGTAAGCGACGCGCTCTTCTGCCAGATGGATATAATGGCCTCACTTGCCGAACTTGTAGACGGTGAAATATCCGACACCCTTGACAGCAAGCCACTGCTCAACACCTTGCTTGGCAACGACCTCAAAGGTAGGGAACATCTGGTAATCGAAAATCAAGGCAAACTGGGGCTGCGCATGGGTGATTACGCATATCTGCCTCCATATACCGGTCCCGAGACAAACCAGACGGGCAACGAACTTGGAAACCTCGGCACTGAGGGACTGTTCAATCTCAAGGAAGATCCGGCACAGACAAACAATCTTGCCGCAACCGACACAACACTTCTGGCACAAGCCAAGAAGATATTCAGCCACGAAACAGACGGTTTCTACCGCCCGTTTGTAGAGGAGATCCCGCTTAAATAACACATGACCAAAACAGAAACAATATGCCAACGGACAATCCACAACCACTGCATACACCTTTTTCCGCACCGCTATACATCATGGCAAAACCGGCGGGACCATCATGCAACCTCGCGTGTGAGTATTGCTATTATCTAGAAAAGAAAGATCTTTTCGAGCCAAAGCAACGCCCGATCATGACCGACGCCACGCTGGAGCAATATATCCGTACATATATAGAAGCCCAGACAACAAATAGGGTGGAATTTGTATGGCACGGAGGGGAAGCCACACTGCGGCCATTGTCATTTTTCCGCCGGGCAATGGAACTTCAGAAACAATATGCCGCCGGACATGATATATGCAACGCCCTACAGACCAACGGCACGCTCCTGACACCCGAATGGTGCCGGTTCCTGCATGACAACAACTGGCTTGTGGGAATTTCCATTGACGGCCCCCAGGAGTTCCATGACGAATACCGCCGCAATCCATTGGGAAAACCGACATTCCTGAACGTCATGAAAGGGATACGCCTGCTCCAGCAGTATAATGTGGAATGGAACGCCATGGCTGTGGTAAATGACTACAACGCCGATCATCCTCTTGAATTTTACCGTTTTTTCAAGAATATAGGATGCCGCTACCTGCAGTTCACCCCGATAGTGGAACGTGTGAAACCTGATGGCCGTCTTGCCACACCGCTTGACAACTGCGGCGAGCTGACGGAAATGTCTGTCACCCCGGCGCAATGGGGGAAGTTTTTATGTGACCTGTTTGATGAATGGATAAAGGAGGATGTCGGCAAAGTATTCGTGCAGATTTTCGACTCCACTCTTGCCAACTGGGCCGGGGTAAGCCCCGGTTTATGCACCCTTGACACCAACTGCGGGCATGCGGCGGTAATGGAACACAATGGCGACGTGTATTCCTGTGACCATTTCGTATTTCCGCCATACAAGCTCGGCAACATACATCACGATTCAGTCATATCAATGATGGGAAGTGAGCGCCAGTTGAAATTCGGAACTGCAAAAAGCGCCACCCTTCCGCGCCAGTGCCGTGAATGCCGCTGGCTTTTCGCCTGCCATGGCGAATGCCCCAAAAACCGGTTCTGCATTACTTCCGACGGCGAATCGGGTCTGAATTACCTGTGCGAAGGCTACCGCATGTTCTTCACCCATGTAGAACCCTACATGGACTACATGAAAAAGGAACTTGATGCCAAAAGGCCACCAGCCAACGTGATGCAGGTTTTGGAACAGCTGAAAAAATGATCAGCGTCCGCGGCGCACTACCATCTTGGCCGGTGCGGCAGAGCCATAACGCAATCCTATATTGAAATATGTCTCTATGGTGTAAAGGCCATCCGGGACAATATCGCCGCCTGTAGTCCTGAGATCCCACCGATATGGGAATGTCACCCCATTTTCAGTAAATACCACCTTGCCGGAAGCATCCTTGACAATCAGACGTCCCACAGGGATATCACCGGAATCACAATCAAGATTTATGGTAGCTTCCGTAGAGGCCGGATACTCTTCCACAGAGAGCTTTGCCTGCCCTGCCACATTCACGACAGTGAAATTTATGGTACGCTCAGTACTCTGGCCGGCATAATTTTTCACTTTCAAGGTGAGCGTGTGGTAACCGTCGGCAATATCCGTAAGCGGAAGTTCAATAGTGCCCCCACCCTCTGTATCTGACTTGAATACAAGCGGTGCATTTGCGAACATGCGCGCTCCACCATCAAGCGCAAGCGAGGCAGACTGCCCTAAAATAGCGCTATGGCCTGCCACCACAAACTGATTCGGTGCAATCTCGGCATGGAACATAAGATCGCCTGTGACAACATCACCATCGGCAAATTTACTGTCGTTGATATACATGGATGTTATTTCAGGCAATGTATCGTCACCGGTTTCCGGCATGCTCCCGGAAATTTCAACAGTAATATTTTCTACAGAACCGGAAGCCTGCATACCGCCATCATCGCTTGAGGCGATAAAAGTCATGCGGTTGGCTTTGCCAGGACGTTGTGGGGCCGGCATTACGACCGAAAATCGGAAACGCCCATTTTCCACCTTGTCAAGTGTCTCAAAAATTATCTCATCCGCCATAGGCACCTCATAGCCCAGCCAGCTGTTTTCCATCGAAGTATTACCGACATTCAGTACTTTCGCGATCCGGCTTCCATCAAAAAGACTGAGCGTCACATCACCGTTGAAATCAGTAACGACATTTCCTTCCCGATCAGTCACACATCCCCCTATTACCACCTTTTCGGCAGAAGAGAGCGACACCGGCACGGAACTGTCAAACGGTTCTCCATTTACATCCGTAATATTCATCACAAATTGCGGCCGGTGGATCCTGATCTCAGGATCTCCAATAAGATTATAGGACAGTGTATTGATTATCAAATCATTGTTCATTGACTGCGGAGTGCTTACAGAACTTCGGCAGGCTAGACGGAACACATCGCCGGCTGTAGTGCCCCCAGTGGCACTGTAAAAGTATTTTCCGGCTTCCACATTCATCACCTGGTTCTTCTCCTTGAAGACCTCCCTGAGAGCGCCTATGACAGCAATGGATCCGCCATTAGGCTTGTAAAGGGCAACTTCTCCTATATTATCTCCGGGATGGTCGAAATATAATGCTCGGCAGGTTGCAAACACGGTAAACGGAGGCATATCGTAATCGGTCTGTTGCACAAGGTTTATATCCCATATAGGCTCCGAACCGAAAGAATATGGTGTCGCGTGCCCGCTATATGACCAATATCCTACCCCTTTCGACAGCATGTTTGATATGTACCTGTGCAATTCGTCGGCATGTCCATTGTTTTTGGGGAAAATGGTATTGTAGCCTTTATATACAACCGTGGAAGGAGCCGCATGCATGATTGCCGAATCCAGCATCTGGGAATCTCCCATATGCCCCAGCGCATCACCCTTATCGCACATGAGCAATGCGGAATTTACTGCGCGGGCAGAGGGGGGAGCCGACATGTAACGTATGGTCTTATCAACCACCGCACATGCATCGCCAATGTTTTCTGCCGGGATGCGCGCCACATTCACATCCATATGACGGGTATATATGTTGAAAGGCTCCTCGTCACTGTCCTCAGCCATCATACCGACAAAAGAATCTGTGATATAGCTTTTTGAACGATGACCGCTTAATCTGAAATCTTCCTGTTGCAGAAGAGGGATATGTGTTTCCCTGAACTCCTGTCTCCCGCCATTGGGTATATCGCGGCTGTCGTAACTTCCTGCACCGAAAAGCAACACCGATTTGAGCTTACCCGGCTCACGGTCATAGAGCATCTTCACAAACCGACGCAAAGCGGTAACATGGGGAGTACCTGATGAAAATTCATTATATACATCATCCTGGCACACCACAGCGACATCAATCCCGTCAATATCGCGATGAGCCTGCGCCAGACGTTCAGCCTCCTCATACATCCGCCTTGATGATATGACGATCATTCTCGGAACGGCAAGCGCATGCAGGTTCTGGCAAGCGACCTCTTCGGCAAAAGAAACAGGAAGCAGCTGGCTGTCAGGGTCAAATGCGACTATTGACGCCGGATTTCCTGAAGCTACAGAATATGCGGCCGGAGAAAAGACCTCTTTAAGATACGGCACAACGGCATCTGCCGACAATTCCCCGCTGCAATCTGACACTTCAAAACTGCGTATATTATACGGATCCGACACATCCCAGACCATCATATCCTGAATGTTGGTGGGGATTTGTATACGGCTCCCTTGCGAAAGACGACTGTAGGCCATTCTCTGCTGGCCACCGCTGAAAGTATTGTCACGTTCATAAGTAACCGTAAAATAATCAAGCGCTCCGAAATTGATATACGGCAACGAGGAAGCATCAAAAACGACACTGTATAGCCCGTCGGGGGATGAGGCGGGGAAATCCTTACCCACCCAGTTCAAACCGTTATATACATAGGAAGAGAGACTTGTGGCTGGAACCGTGATTTGGCCCGTAATTCCCGACGGAGGAGTTATGACTACGTTTCCTGAAATGCTTACCTGGAATGCAGCTGCCATCTGCACGTATATTCCTGTCCCATCAAGAAATCCCGGCATTTCAAATGAATATGCCTGCCTCCGTTCATCCACAAAACTGCTTCCGAAAAAGAATGGGCCTATTTCACCCTTATTGCTTGTCTCTTCTTCGTAATGCACCATGCCAAAACCACTTGTAACTGCGGGGAAATCGCCAGTATCTCCTGACGCCGGGATCTTCTGCGGTTCTTTTCCGTCATATGCATCAGTCAGGAAATATGTACCGAAATCAGCATAAAAATTTCTGGTAACACGCACAGGAATGTTAATGCCTGTGGCGGATGATCCATTCTGGTAGATATCATTACGCACATCAGCTTCACCATAAAATATGAGCTTCTCCCCATGCCTGATTGCAGGCACAGGCGGAAGATCGTCAGGTGTACGTTCTGTCAATTTATAGTCAGACAGCGATACCGCCGGAAAACCGAACACCGCCACTTTCGAAGGATCGGCAAAGCCCATCTCCTTAAGTTCGATATCGGTAATCTGGTGCATACCGGTATCTTTTACCTTGATTTTAACCCAACGCCCTTTGCTCAGACGTGAATCACCGGCAAAATAACCGGAAGAGAAAGCGGCGGCATCTACAGAGACAGCCGCCAATATCAATATTACCGCAAACCTAATATATCTGCGTATGTTTTTCCAGAAGGTGTTATTCATCTTATTTTCAAGTCTATCACAGGCATTCCGTTAAGAGTGGCGGAAATACGTGTGCCGACCACCGGTTCTACATGAAGCGGTGTGCGGCATGGGACAATCATGTCTCCGGTCTTCAACATCATAAACCTGCTTGTCAATGCCACCGTATCATCTATATGCATCATTGCAGCAGACAAAGATATTTCATCTTTTCCGTCAAGGCATATCGTGAAATTGCCATCGGCAGGAGCCGCAATTACACGCCCAGGAGCGATAGCTCCGTCAAAATTGGCTCCAAATGCGCCACAGGGTGCCCCATCCGGCGGGAGAAGCCTTGCAACCAATGAAACATTTGTATAATAACGGTGTGCGAAACGTGGCTCAATCCATTTACCCAGACGGCTTATTATCACGACCGGCGCTATCTCAAGCCGCCATTTTGCAGCAAAATCGGGAACAAACAACGGCGTCCCATATCGAACCACTGCAGAATCCGTTAGCAGTGATGTCGGAAGACAGGCCGGTAATGATGCCATATCTCCCTGAACTGCCATTTGCGCTGTTTCAGGCCATAGATCAAACGCTCTTTCTACCGCTATGATTTTCATTGCTGTATATTAACATCCCCTTTGTAGCCTCATTTATGAGTGCATCCTATTGTACATCACTGCAAGATGTGCATAAATGGAGGTATTTGAGATGACAATGCCGTCAGGCACGCATATCCTGTATGGAGTGAAATTCCATATGGCTTTCACACCTGCCTCAATCAGCCGGTCGGCTGTAGCCTGGGCATGTTCCACCGGTACCGTCACTATGCCGATACCTGCATGCAATATCTGGCAGCGTTCCTTTAATTCATTTATATTATAAACGGGCAAACCGTGGCGCAAGGTTCCTGCCACCGCCGGATTGACATCAAACCCGGCAACAATCTCCAGGCCATAACGCCCGAGACCGGAATCCTGCATCAAAGCTCCACCCAGCGATCCCACTCCCACTATTACAGCACGGTGTTCACGCCTGAATCCAAGAAATTCCTCAAGTTTGTGCTCAAGGAGCGCCACCTCATATCCTATGCGTGTCTTCCCCTTTATATCCAGAAAAGACAGGTCCTTTGCAATTTGCGATGCGTCCACTTTCAGTTCACGTGAAATCTGGGTGGAGGAAACGAACTCCACTTTCCGCTCACGCAGGAGGCTCACATAAGCAAGATACCAAGGCATACGCCTCAGAGCCGGCTCCGGAATTATGTCGTGGCGAGTATTGTCCATTATAAAACTGAATTATTTTGCAAAGGTACAAAGTTTTCGCCAAATATCCGCATGGAGGCAGCCCGTTTGGCTTCTTGCCCTATTGGGCTGTGACTGCCAGCTTACGCGACGCAGTGGCCGTCTTTTCCCCACTGTCGCCATCAGAAATTGTGGCACGGTAAAGATATATTCCACGCGGCACACGACGTCCACCGGAATCAAGCAGATCCCACGAAACAGGGGTTGTGGTAAACATATCGCTTCGTGCAGTCTGCGTTTTCTGCCAGACAGGCCTTCCCATGAGGTCGAAAACTTCTATGGTAACCGTCATTGTAAGGTCAGGACGGTCATGCGACACATAGAAATCGGCTTTGTCCGATACCGGATTTCGATCTGTATATACCTCATATATTGTAGGAATTATATCCTGCTGTACGGTAAAATTGAGGGTTGCTTCAGCAGAATTAGGACCGGTATCCCACACGCGCAATCTCAATGAATGGTAACCTGTGGGAAGGTCTGACAGCGGATAATTGATCGTACCGCCAGGAGTGCCGTCAGGGAATGGGGTAAAGAATTCCGACACATCGGTGTAACTTTTGCCACCTTCATCAAGATACAAAGCCATCTGGTGCCCTATGCCGGATGTGGACAAGTTCAATGCACGGTCATCCGTAACAGAAGCGATGAGCATAGGCGATGAATTCACAGCCTGCCCGTCTTGAAACGACGGATGATTCAAGTATATCGTCTCTATAACCGGAGCTGTGTCATCCGGCACAGCATCCGGATCAATACCATATACATACAGGTCACGGCAAACACCATTTGCCTCCCTTCCATCTGTGGCAGACGCATACATATTGAGAGTGGCCTGGCGATAATTGTCTGCAACTTCGGCCGGCATAAGCACATTCATTTCAAATGCCCCGTTTTTCACATGGGCAGACCCTACATAAAGCCGCCCACCCATTTTGTCAGTCGTGATTTGTTCCCCCGGATCATCTGCGGTACTATATCCATGAGTCGTGACCGAATAATCCGAATCGTACAGGGTCAATGTTATAGTGCCGTTGAAATCAGCCAGTTCGTTTCCGAAAGGATCTGTGATATTGCCACGCAACACCGCAGACTGCCGTGCCATAAGCTGTACCGGATCTTCAGGGCCATCAACCGGTACCACAGGTTTGCCACTGACCTCTGTCAGCCTCACTATGTTACCTGGATAGACAAGCCGCAATGCAGGATCGCCAAGAAGCACATACCTGAGCTTGTTGACGTCATATTTGGAACCTGCACTGGTAGCCAGCCCTATCTCGTTTTTCATTGCCTGGTATATTTCCCCTATCGTACGGACGCGCCCGCTTGTGTCGCGGATAAAAAACTGAATGCCGAGCGATTTTGTCAGATCCCCGTTGTCACCGATATATACAGGCCGTGTGGCGCTGATAGCCGAGATCACCCCGCCATTAGGATTCTTGAAGAGGATTTCGGCGCCGGAAAGGTTTACCGAATCCCAACGCATGAAATCGCACGTGGCGGCATAAACCAAGGGCCAATGACGAAGGTAGAAATTGTTGAGGTCGCTATATGTGACTATATTCTCAGCCGTAAGCGATGAGGGATTGGCATGGCCAATGTATGCCCAAAGCATCGCCCCTTCGTCAAGATTACGGTAAAATTGCGAGCGAGCCTCAGGATATGTATTGGAAACCATCTCATATTCATCTATATAAACTTTTTTGTATATGGCACCGGCTCCCGGAGTAGATGAGGTAGCCTTCTCCATAGCCTCCAACATGGAATCGGACTGAAGCATATGCACACCGGAATTTTTGTCATCGGCAAGCACCACTACATTGTTCTGCCACAGGCCACGCGGCGAACGCTCCTTGTATGCAATGATTTTGTCCACAGCAGCCTTGGCATCTGAGACTGATGTTACGGGCAAACGTCCCAGGGCGATTGACAGACGGTCACGCCCTGTATTGGTACCCGAATTGTCTTCAAGAAAAGCCAATATATCGTCGGTCATGTATGAATCGTTGTCGTTCAAGCCTTTATCTGTAAACCATGCCGGCAACATCGGATATTTAAGCGCGGCAACCCGCTGAGTCACCCTACGGACATCATAAGTAGGACGGCTCATAAACAGGGCATAACGCAGTTTGCCCTCCCCCCCGGCTGGAGCTTCCTGCGCATTGCTGCGGTCATAGAACATTTTAAGGCATTTGCGGAAAGACTGCACATCTGGCATACCTGAGGAAAATTCATTGTACACTTCCTGGGGAGTAAGTACCAGCACCTGGAGCGGATCTTCCTTATCGCTCCGGTGGAAATCGGCAAGCCGTTCAGCCTCTGATTTCCATTCATTGGGAGTGAAAATCACCATGTCCGGCACCGGAAGGGCATGGAGATTCTGATTGCGCACATGTTCCACAAACGAAGGTACCGGCAACTTTCCTCCCGGTTCCCATGCCACATATGTGCGGTTGGCGGAAATAACGCCCCACTGCAGGCTGTCATTGATCATTTTGGTCTCCATCTCACGGATGGCAAACGGATCCGTCACATCCCATACCCTGGTTTCAGAACCTGCATTGGCAAGGCGGGCGTCTGAGCGCCCCGACATATAAACCATGAGATGCCTTGATGAAGGCATTTGCAATTTGCGCAGATAAGCAATCGCAATATAATTGAGATTGGCACGGGATACCGAACCGGAAGACCTATAGTTCACACCAAGCGACAACTTTTCTGATCTGGCCAGATATGTCTTGCGGCTATTGCTCTGGCGGCCATGTGTATAATGGTTATCACCACTTACATCATCTATTTTATCCGCGGTTGTCTCCGGAAGCGCCACACCGTTGGCCGTGTATGTAATTGTACTTCCGCCCGACACCGTCAAAGCCACAAAAGAAAATTCCATATTCACAGTGGGCAAGTCAACCAGGGTGGAGTCCTTTTTGCCGGTTTCCTCGTCAACTGAATACTGCCACTCTTTCAGTGGTTGTGCCAGATCGGTAAGCGTGAAATCGAAAACCTGTTTGTTCTGGTACCTGAAATCCTCACCTACCATAAAAAATCCGGCCTCTCCGGGCGATTCCAAATCTTTCTCATGAAAAATGCGGTCGTAAAACGTATTCACGCGAAGATCCGATCCGGGTGTGGAGACCTGTGAAAACGGACGGTCCTCAGGATGCAGACGATCTGGATCGTCCGGCGCTCCATCATCGGTAAGGTAATAGTAACCTGTAAAAGTGAACGGATTATGGATAGGACGATATAGATCGCTGGAAGCCATGCCCCACTCCACCGGTCCCATGGCATAGAAATATACACCTTTTCCCTGTACATATTCGGAAGGGGTCTGTGGCAGATCATCAAGATATGATTTGGAAAGTTGTTCCGGCAGCCTCTTGGCTCCGTAACCATATACTCTGACTTTAGAAGGGTCAGAGAAGCCCCACGACCGCAATGTAGGTTCCGGAATAGAGTGCATGCCTGTGGAAGTGACAGCTATACGCACCCACTTCCCTGCAGACAGACGCGAGGATGCCGCATAGGTATTGAGGTCAAGCGCTGCCGAGGTAAATGCAGAAACCATAAATGCCACAACAACGGCAAGAACCGCATAAATATTTGAATATCTTTTAGTCATGCTGTTTCACATAGATTACTTCATATTCCATGCCACTGAGAATTATGCAAAATTACTGCTGTTGTACAAGGATTTGCAATTTCTACTGCTTATTAAAATGCACGGAAATGCTATTGGAATAACGTCATTTTTACGGGTTTATTGCACTGAACCATTGCTAATTCGGCCATTTGCACCACCAGTGTGCATACCTGCCCCGGCAACAATAGCAGCAAACCGGTGGGCAGGATTGATGGTATTGCAGTCTACATAACCGGAGATGCCTGGTATAAATCCCCGGTGGCTGTATTGCCAGATTGCCCAAGATTGCCCGTCACCCAGCGGCGGATCGGTAAATGAACAGATCCACAATGGGAAATCTTCGAAATGGCCACGGAGATAACGCTGGTAACCATTCTTATTGGAATAAATTATTGGCTCATATCCCTCCCGGCACATAAGGTCAAGCATACGACGCAGTTCACGACGTATGCGGTTAATATGCACCCCGTCGGCATTGCCCCACTCCTCTACATCCACCGCCGGGGGAAGGGCGAAATCACGCCCTCTGAGCGAATTGAGAAAATTCCAAGCCTGCATCTCCCCGTCGCGGTTGAACCTGAAAAAATGATATGCACCAGTAGGGATTCCTGCACGTTTCAGCCCTGTGGCATTCTGAATGAAACGACGGTCACAAAAGTCCGCCCCCTCAGTAGCCTTTATATACGCGAACTGTACGCCTGCATCGCGCAGACGGCTGTAATCCACATCTCCATTATGTGCTGAAATATCTATGCCACGTACCGGATATTCTTCTATTGACGGATTTGCCCTTTCTGAAAAAAAACGGTTGTATCCCCACCATCCGGCTGCAATTATCAGAAACAAGCCACCGAAAACCAGAAAGAACCATTTTTTACCGGCTGAAGAAAAAGGCTTGCGCAAATGCTTCATATATGCCCCTTCCTTCTCAATGAAACGAAAATCCCTTTGCCCAACCGCGAAAAAACATAAACCACACCCAGAAGAAGCACTATCAAGGCCGAGCATGGTACGTCAATATAGGTAGACAGAATCAGCCCACCGGCTCCGGACGCTATCGAGATCACCGCCGACAGCCACATTACTGATAGGAAACGGCGGCAAAACACCTCTGCCGCCATCTGAGGCAGAGATATGACCGCCATGAGCATCATTATCCCTACAAGCCGTATGGCAAGCACTACACAGAGGGCTACCAGAACTGTCATTGTCAATGTAATAAAGCGCACAGGAAGCCCTGCCACGTACGCAAAATCCCTGTCAAACGAGCATGCAACTATCTCGCGGAATTTCCAGGCGAAAAAGGCTCCGAGAAGCAATGTGTATATCGCGAAAAGCCATAGGTCGCCATAAGAAATATTCAATATGTTACCAAACAGGAACGAATTAAGTTCCGGCACAAAACCGGGAGTAAGAAACACGAAAAGCACTCCCAGCGCCATGCCTACCGACCATACTACAGCTATTGCCGAATCCTCGCGGACCTTATGGCGTGAAGCCATCCATTCCACAATCAGGGAAGAACCGACTGCGAAAACACCCGCCATGGCTATGGGGCTTACTCCGAGATAATACCCTAATCCCAGTCCACCGAAACAGGCATGGGTAACCCCACCTGTTATTGCCGCGAGCCTGCGAGCCATCACGTAGGTTCCAACCATGGCAGTTGCGACAGCTATTATCAGCACCCCCACAAGGGCATTTGTAAAAAAACTATATCCTAACAGTTCACTCATTTCGTCTTAATATTCCCTGTACCCTCACGCCGGGCTTCGGCAACAATCATAAGCAGTTCATCACGCACTTCAGAAGGAAGTTCTATACCACGCAACTGGATACTACGCGCCCACGGCGCTATGTCTGTTGGCAGAAGGGTGAGAAGCACATCGCGGAACTCCTCTATCTCCTCATCATCATAACTGCCGGGTGCCCGGCCTGCAAATTTATCAAGCTCCTCATCATCGAAATATTCGATCTTTTCACTTACGGAAGCAAGCAACGAGTCTTTTTCACATGTGACATGCATGCCACAACACGCACTGTCGTCACCGTCTTCATCCTGCACACGGTCCGGCATAGGCCCGATGGTGGGATCCTGGGCAGTGCCACGGCGCACATCGCGGCGATGAAACAGATAGAGCACCAGTCCTGTCGCCACTAATGCGAGAAGGATTATAAGAGCACCTTTCATGCCTGGTCCTCCTCTTCCGCATCTTCGGATGCATCCGCAACCTCAAAACCTACGGAACGAAGATCGTCCCAATAACCAGGATACGACTTGCTCACACACTCCGCACCGTAAATCGTAATACCTGGAATATATACTGATACCGGAGCAAGAGCCATCGCCATACGATGGTCTCCATGGGCATTGAATCCGGGAAGCTCTGCCACCGGATGGGTCTTACCCTCCCATTCCAGGCCAAAATCGCGCACTTTCTCAACAACACGGCCGATCTTGTCCATCTCCTCACATATTGCCGCCAAGCGGTCACACTCCTTGGTGGCCAATGTGGCGAGACCCACGAACCTGAACGGCACACCGATAAGGCAACAAGTTACCGCAAGAGCGGGAGCCAGGTCTGGATTATCCGTAAGATCAAGATCAAGACGGCCATATATCTCAGGAGACGGGCAAAGCTGCACACCCTCTTCCACATCTTCAGTGGATAGCGTAACACCAAGACATTCAAAAAGAGCAGCGGCTGCACGGTCACCTTGGATACTGCTTTCCGACAGATTTGTAATATTGATCCATCCGGCCGACAATGCAGATACCTCAAACCAGAAAGCGGCAGCAGACCAATCCCCTTCGGCAGGTTGCTCAAATGGGGTATAATTGCCGGAGCGTACAACAATTTTAAGTGGTTCACGGGAAGCATCCATGCCTCGCTGGCGCATCATTTCGAGTGTCATGGTTATATATGGCAATGACACCGGTTCACCATTCAGGTTAATCGTAAGCCCCAAAGTCATATAAGGGGCAATCATCAACAATGCAGAAATGAACTGTGACGAGACAGTGGCATCAATAGTTACTTCTCCCCCCACAAGGGCACAACCACGGATTTTTACGGGTGCACACCCTTCCTTTCCAAGATATTCAATCTGGGCACCGCATCTGCGCAATGCCTCTACCAACGGTTCCATCGGGCGTTCACAAAGCCGCGATGTACCGGTAAGTTCTACTTCGATGCCGGATTGGATGGAAAAATAAGCAGTAAGAAAACGCAAAGCGGCACCAGATGATTGCACATCAACTTTTATGCATTTTCCCGGCACGTTTTCACGGGTTGCCGATATAGCCTCTATAATAACGCGTGTATCATCGCAGTCGGCCACTGCTCCTCCGGGAGCGTCATGATATATTCCGGAAAGCGCATCAAGCACCAGCATGCGGGTGGATATGCTTTTGGACACAGGGAGAGTGACCATACCATCCTCAATCAGTTCACCCGGAGGCATAATCGCATATTTCATTTCAAAAACGGTCTCTTTGTTAGGATTTAAGCATGTTCAGGGTGAATAACCGGCATAATAATTAGGCGGGTCTATCCTGAACGATCATTTCATAAAACATTTATCGTGCGGACTCTTCCACCTTGCATTCAGCCAGGGCTTTTTCCAGCTTCCCGAGCGCATCAAACAGAGCACTGCGCGGGGTTGCCACGTTCACACGCATGAAACCGTGTCCCTGCGGGCCGAACATCTCGCCGTCGTTGAGGGCAAGCCCGGCGTGGTTCACCACTAGATCTACAAGCTCGTCATGATCCATGCCAAGGCCGCGGAAATCCATCCACACGAGGAACGAAGCCTGCGGACGCACCATGCGTATGCCAGGCAGACGGGTATCTATATACTCCTGCATGGCGTCAAGATTACCCTCTATGTATTCCACAACCTCCTCAAGCCAAGGCTCTCCATTTGTATAAGCGCTCTCGGCACCGATAGTTGAAACGAATGTGGTGGCGTTGAACTCATTGACTTCAAGCCAATGGAAGAATGGATCTCGTATTTCGGGATTCTTGACAACGCACCATGAACTTACCAGTCCGGGGATATTGAATGTCTTGCTAGGCGCACCGAAAGTGATGGCTACAGCCGCCGCATCGTCGCCACAGGCGGCAAACGGATAATGTGTGCGGCCGCCAAGCATGAGGTCGCCATGTATCTCATCTGAAATCACCAGCACACCATATTTGCGTGCAAGACGCCCCACTTCCGCAAGTACCTCGCGGCTCCACTGAAGCCCCACCGGATTATGGGGATTGCAGAGCACCATCATGCGCGGATGTTCAAGTGAGAAAATCTCCTCCAGTTCATCAAGATTCATTTCGTAGCTGCCGTCGGCCGTCGGGACAAGGGGATTCGGCACTACCACACGTCCGTTACCTTCAATGACGATCCGGAACGGATGATATACCGGCGGCTGTATGACAACTTTATCTCCCTTGCAAGTGAAAAAATTGATAGCGAAAGCGATCCCTTTAACCACTCCGGGCACATAGGTCAATTCATCCCGGCTCACCTCGAAACCGTGCCGGCGGTGCAGCCAGTCGGTTATGGAGCTCCAGTATGTATCTTTCGGACGCGAATAACCATAAATCGGATGCGATATCCTATCCTGAAGCGCCTTGGTTATTTCAGGGCATACACAAAAATCCATATCGGCGATCCAGAGAGGTGTAAGATCCTCCTTGCCGAAAAGAACCCGAAGATCCTCAAGTTTTGTACAGCCACTTCCGTGGCGGTCAATCACTTCGTCAAAATTGTATTTTTTCATTGCATGGTATAATGAGAGGGAAACAGAAGCCTTTCAGGCTTTTATGACACCCGGAACCGCATATATGGATGATTCCGTCTATCGGTAGCAAATTTACGCAAAAAGTTCCGTTTTCCAACCACCGGCAAGAAAGAAACTATCAAACACAAAACACTATATGCATAGGCTCATGCGTTATAAAGACAACAACTATAAATATCTGGAATTATGGAGAAATGGGAGACGCTCGCGAGCGAGTATCTGTGCCGCCGTCCCTGGATGACAGTAAGAAAAGACACGGTAAAACTGCCTACCGGGGTAGTGAACGACGAGTATTATATACTTGAATATCCTACGTGGGTGAACGTCATAGCGATCACAAAAGATGGGAAATTCGTCATGGTGGAGCAATACCGGCATGGACTCCAGGATATATTCACCGAACTGGTTGCCGGCGTTGCTGAAACAGGAGAAGACCCTTTGACTGCTGCCAAAAGGGAACTGATGGAAGAAACCGGTTATGGGAAAGGCAAGTGGCGGTTGAACATGGTGGTCAGCGCCAATCCGGGTAGCCAAAACAATCTGTCTTATTCTTTTATCGCGGAAGATGTGGAACCTGTAGGTGAACAACACCTTGACGCCACCGAGGATGTAAATGTAAAATTACTCACCGAAAAAGAGGTCTACGACATGCTTGCCGAAGACAATATGAAACAAGCTCTCATGGCCGCCCCGCTGTGGAAATACTTCGCAACCAGGAAGCACTGACAGCCGCACTCCATGGTCAAAGATTACGTATAAATTCAGCAGACAACCTTACAGCCTCACGAAAAGCGGTGCTTTGCCCCGGCACAGTAATAAACAGATGCGTGGTGCCGGGTAAGACTTTTCTGTATGCACGCACTCCGGCATGCACAAGGGCGGCATACATATCCGCACCTTGATCCCGCAGTATGTCGTGGTCGGCATTTACAATCAACACCGGCGGCAACTGCGCGAGACATACAGCCTCAGCGCAGAAAGGGGATATAAGGGGCGACGCGGGATCGTTTTCCCCGATATAAGCCTCATTGAACGCCTCCATTATACTGCTGTCAAGTCCATAGCCATTGCCATATTTCTGCCACGAATCGGAATTGTCGTTCCACGCCTTGACTACCGGATAGAACAATATCAATGAATCCAGGCATGGCGCATGCGTTTTATCACTGTTTCCCCCGGCGACAACCATACCAAGGGCTGTCGCAAGGGCCAGGTTTCCCCCGGCACTATCGCCGCCTATTGAAATGCCATATTTATCCAGATTATATTGCGCGGCGTTATCATAAACAAAATTGACAGCCTCCATACAGCACTCCAACGCAGCCGGATAAGTGCATTCAGGGGCAAGAGGATAATCAACGGCGAGCACGGCAATACCGGAGGCTTTGACAAATTCCGAACAGAAACGGGCGCAACTGTTGATGCTTCCGAAACACCATCCTCCACCATGCAGGTATATCAGCACAGGCAACTGGCGCCGGGATATCTGAGCCGGCATGTATAACCTGTATTTTCCTTCGATATCCATTGCTGATACATCTTCCGGAAGTTCCACCACCTTATTGCGCGAATTACGCACAGCTTCAAGCGCGGCAACATCGCCTGCCATCGCCATCCTCACAGCCAGCTCCTGCAGACCCTGCAAATCAGCAGGCATGCCCCGGATAAATTCAAAAGCCTCATTCCTCATCTTACTGCAATCCGGTTGTGCCGTGGCATCATACGCCGGTGACAATGCCATCATCAATACGGCGATCACAACCGCACGGTCCACAACCTTGACCTTTAATTGCCTAAATATTCCCATATTGCAAATATAGCCATAAGAATCCATAACCACAACCCATCTCAAAGCGCATACAACCCTCGCCGAAAATTCCAAGACAAAGTACAACATTCGAAATCACAAAGGGTGATCCGAACCATCATATAACGGCAAATCCCTCATAATGACAGCTCAATGCCCAAGGACAGGCGATTTATAAATGATGTGTCATGGCTTATGACAATAAGGGTTCCCGAATAGGAATTTAGGGTATCTACCAGCACTTCCGTGTTGTAAAGATCCAGGTTGTTGGTAGGCTCATCAGCGATTATAATGTCCGGAGCATTATCGGCCACCATGAGGCAACATAATGACAGGCGCATTTTTTCTCCACCACTAAGGGCGGCGCACGGTTTGTCCCATGCCGACTTGGGAAACAGAAACCTATTAAGGCGGGTATTAAGTTCGTGCTCCGGAAGGGAGCCATGATTGTAACGTAGAATCTGCCCGGATACAGAAAGGCTGTCATCTATCAGCGAATAATCCTGGTCCAGGTATGCATGACGCAGATTGCCGGACTTTACCACCGAACCGCAAACAGGGATCAAATCTCCTGTAATTATCTTCATCAAAGTGCTTTTGCCTGACCCGTTGCTTCCTGTGACACGAATCCTGTCGCCACTACGTATAGTAAAATCAAGCGGTTCATACCACAGGAATTTTCCGTTTCCAAATCCATGGTTAACTCCATGTGCTTCCAACAACACTTTTCCGGCATGCAAATCAGATGATGAAAAATCAACCACCATTTTCTTTATGTCGCGTATTGCTGAATACGCTTCCGAAACACTATCACTCAACCGTTCGATTTTGACTTGATGGCTGCCTGCAAGCCTTGCCGTGGAGTTTTCCGCCTTATTCTTAAGATTTCCCATGGCAATCCTTGCGACACATTTTTTCTCACTGTGGCGCTGCCCACGGGAATTATGGCGTTGTTGCCGTTCCGCAACTTCGCGCGCTATCATTTTTTCCTTCCTCAATTCTTTTCTCAGGCAATCGGCATGCCGTACCAAAGCCAGGTTCTCATTTTCAACAGCGGCAAGGTATTCCTCAAAACTACCGTGATACAGCCGTAAACCTTTGTCAGAAAGTTCGTAAAATTCCGAAAAACGATTCAGGAAAATACGGTCGTGGCTGACTGCAAGAACTGTGGCAGGAACCGTCTCCATAAAGCCATATAATTTGGTGCGCGCATCCTCGTCAAGATGGTTTGTAGGTTCATCCAGAAGTATGATCTCCGGATTATATATGGAAATTCCTGAAAGAAACACTTCGGTTTTCTCTCCACCACTTAAAGAAGACATCGCAGTATCGGGAGTGACATGGTTAAGCCCCCAGAAATCAAGGGCAGAGCGCACCCGTTCCTCCACAGACCAGTCATCCTCAAGCAAAATGAAATTTTCTTCCGATGCGTCACCAGATATTATGGAATGCAATGCCGTCAATTTCCGATCCACCCCCAATGCCTCTGCAACCGTAAGGGAATCATACTGGCCATAATGCTGGGGTACAAGATATGGTGAATCCGACAGGAACATCTCCCCGCCACCGGGAGCAAGTTTTTTTATCAGAATATCCATAAGGGTAGACTTCCCACATCCGTTAGCCCCGACAAGGGCACATCTGGATTGCCTGCCTATGGAAAAACTTATGTTGCTGAAAATGGACGTACCGTCAGGAAGGGCATACGACAGATTGTTTACAACAATACTCATTGTAAAATGTAAAAAAACGATGTAAATACAAAAATGATTCTAATAACAGGAAACAGCAAATTGATATCCAGAAGTCATCTTGACTTATTTTAAACATACAAAATACAATAAGGAGTGTTAAGT
>CANRWW010000014.1 GCA_947643665.1 uncultured Porphyromonadaceae bacterium
GAAGTCAACAGTGCCGTCGAATTGGCCGTGCATGGTGTCATATTTGAGCATGTACGCCATGTAGTCAACGGGAAGAAGGTCGTTGATAGCTACAACTTCGATGTCTTCGCGCTTGGTTGATGCGCGGAATACGAAACGGCCGATACGGCCGAAGCCGTTAATACCTATTTTAGTCATAGTGGATAATGAATAAAAATAAATTATTGGTGTTTAATTGTTAGTTGCTGTTAAAACTGGCTGAATATCAGCGGTTTTAGCGCTCACTGTCTTTATAACAACCGACAGGTGCGCTTTAAGCGATACAAAGGTACTAATTTTTCTCAAAAAATCTTATTCCGGTGGCATAATAATTAAAGAAATATTTCAGTAATTAACCGTTTTTTCCATACGGGCTTTTCGGGTGTGTCTGCTTTTTTGCCACTTGATGATTCTGATGATTATGACGGTGATATAAGCGGCTGTTATGATATATGCCCACCAAGGAGATTGCCCATGCCGGGCGTTGACAAGGAGCATATATAATATGAACCCATAGCGTGTGGCTCCGATAATCGCACTTTCAGGCACTATGCTCACTGTTTTTAGCGCTGCTGCCACTGCATATGCCACTGTCGCCACGAGAGAAAGCAATACGATTGTCGGGGCGATCAAGGAATCCGTATAACAGTTCCACCATACCAGTGCCGTGGATGCTGTGATGAGGGTACATCCCATAAACTCGCTGTTGGAGATGCGTGTAATGAATTTTTGGATTGCTGTGAGTTTTGATTGGTAGGTCATGACATGTGTTTCATCTTTTGTAAGTTCAATAAAAGAGTGCGCAGACCAAGGTGAGGTATTTTGGTAGCATCCCGTCTGTGCTCCATAGTAATCGGATGCCAAAAAGATCTGTGAGTGTAAGGCTGATGTCAAATCCGTAAGCCTCTAGCGATGGGCGCACTTTTTCCGGATGACGGCATGGAAGCCCGCATGGGCGGGTGCATGTTCCGGGGGAGCAGTTCAGGCATTCTCCCACGAATGTGAATGCGAGACCGCCGGTCTCTTTTTCGCGCCGAAGCAGTTCGGCCTCAATCCGCTCCCTGACGGGACGCATAACGGCTGCGGCTTCCGACAGCGGGAGCCAGGTAGTGTCGGGATAGATTCTTGTGGCGATTATTTCGGCTGTGTCGTAGGCGGCAAGTTTATCGGCAGGATCGTAGTCGAACGGGGGGCATCCCCACCGTTTGCCGTAGTTACCGCATTGGCGGCATAAACCGATGAAGCGCTCCCCATCGCGGAAGCGCTCCATGTATTCTCTGACCGCTATAGTGCGGGTGAAAGTTTCTGTTCTCAAAACTGGTATCCGGTGTGCGAGTGGTGACGGGTATGGTTATTTCTCGCGCATGAATACTTGCACAGGGGTGCCGTTGAAGTTCCAATGCTCGCGCAACTTGTTTTCAAGGAAACGCCGGTATGGTTCCTTTACCCACTGCGGGAGGTTACAGAAGAATATGAAGGTGGGTACGGGCGCTCCCTTGAGCTGTGTAACATATTTGATCTTGATATATTTGCCTTTGTTGGCGGGGGGCGGATATGCCCCGATCTCCTCAAGCATCACCTTATTGAGTTGGGAGGTCGTCACTTCCCGGCGCCGGTTGTTGTATACATCCACAGCTGTTTCTATCACCTTGTAGATGCGTTGCTTGGTAAGGGCCGAGCAAAAAATAATGGGGAAGTCTGTAAACGGGGCGAAACGGTTGCGAATGGCTTGCTCGAAATGTTTCTGGGCTTCCATGCTTTTGTCTTCTGCTATGTCCCATTTGTTGACACACACCACAAGCCCTTTCTTGTTGCGCTGTATGAGGCCGAAGATGTTCGCGTCCTGGCTTTCAATGCCTCTGGTGGCGTCAATCATCAGGATGCATACGTCGGATGCCTCAATGGCACGTATTGATCGGATTACGGAGTAGTATTCGATGTCTTCGTTTACTTTCTGTTTCTTGCGGATACCGGCTGTATCTACGAGATAGAAATCGAATCCGAATTTGTTGTACCTGGTGTATATGCTGTCGCGTGTGGTTCCGGCTATGTCTGTTACTATATGCCGGTCTTCACCGATGAATGCATTGATGAGCGACGATTTTCCGGCGTTGGGTCGTCCGACGATTGCGAAGCGCGGTATTTCTTCCAGTTCTTCCTCGTTGTCATCAGGTTCCGGCAGTTTCTTTACAATTTCGTCAAGGAGGTCTCCGGTGCCGTATCCGCTTACGGCGCTTACGGGATATGGCTCTCCTAGGCCGAGGCTGTAAAACTCAGGCACATTGTACAGCCATTCGTTGGAGTCCACTTTGTTGGCTACCAGGAGCACAGGTTTCTTTGATTTGCGCAGTATCTCCGCTACATGGTCGTCAAGGTCAGTGACGCCATTCATGGCGTCAACTACAAACAGTATTTCGTCTGCCTGTTCTATGGCGAGATGCACTTGTTTGTTTATTTCCCCTTCGAAGATATCATCGGAGTTTACTACCCATCCGCCGGTATCAACGATGGAAAATTCGTGCCCCGTCCAGTCGACTTTGCCATACTGGCGGTCGCGGGTGGTGCCTGCGGTCTCGTCGACTATGGCCTGGCGAGATTCGGTAAGCCGGTTGAAAAGGGTCGATTTGCCCACATTGGGGCGTCCGACAATAGCTACAAGTTGAGACATAAGTTTCTTAGGTGTTCTGCGTTAAAATCTTTGCAAAGATAATTCATTTTTATTCCTCTGGCAAAGGGGGGAATAAAAACCTGAGGGGAGGGAGCTGTGGAAGGGCTAGGCTTTTCGTGATTAGGCGCGGGATATCATTCGATGTATCCGAACGCCTTCAGTTTGTTTTCGCGGTTGCGCCAGTTGGGTTCTACTTTTACGTGCAGTTCAAGGTACACGCTCTTGTCGAAGAATTTTTCTATGTCCTTACGGGCTGCGGTGCCGACTTTTTTAAGCATGGATCCCCCTTTGCCGATAAGAATACCTTTCTGGCTGTCACGTTCCACGAAAATTGTAGCCATTATATGGATGGAGTGCTCGCTTTCGTCGAATTTTTCAACGATCACTTCCACGCTGTACGGTATCTCCTTTTCGTAGTTGGTAAGTATCTTTTCACGTATGATTTCTGTGACAAAGAACCGTGCGGGTTTGTCGGTAAGGGCGTCTTTGCCGAAATAGGGTGGTGACGGCGGCAGCAATTCCACTATGTGTGCCATCAGATTGTCCACGTTGAAGTGTTCTTTTGCCGATAAGGGGAATATTTCGGCATTTGGAAGTATCTCCTTCCAGCGTGCTACAATCACATCCAGTTCACCGTTGTTTTTAAGAAGGTCAACTTTGTTGATGACCAGCAGTACCGGTATGGTTTCTTTTGCTACACGCGCCACAAAATCCGCATTCTTGGTGGGATCCTCCACCACGTCTGTGACGTACAGCAGTATGTCTGCATCGGTCAATGCTCCCTGTGCATAGCTCAACATGCTTTCCTGCAGCTTGTAGTTGGGTTTGAGGACCCCGGGCGTGTCGGAAAAGACAATCTGGTATCCAGGGGTATTGACGATGCCTGTGATGCGGTGGCGTGTAGTCTGTGCTTTCGAGGTTATAATGCTTACCCGTTCCCCGACAAGGTCGTTCATCAATGTTGATTTACCGACATTGGGGTTACCCACTATATTTACAAATCCGGCTTTGTGGTTTTTGGCGGGTGTGTCGTCCGGACATGCCACTCGGTCGGTTGCATCTGCAAAAAGTTTTTCTGTCTCCAGGCGTTCGGTCTCGGCGTTCGCTCTCTCTTCTTTGTTGTAGTCGCTCATATCTGATTGTTTTTTGTCTTTTAGTTTAGGATAAACAAAAATAGCATCTTAAAAGATGCTATTTTTGAAAACTTTTCCAGCCTCTGTGTAGAAACGATACACTTTTATGGCTGAAGTAGGGTTACATATCCCAAACCAGAAGCATTGATCCCCAGGTGAATCCTGCTCCAAAGGCTGTGAGAAGAATTTTGTCTCCTTTTTTGAGCTGGTTCTTGTATTCGTCAAGACAGATGGGTATGGAAGCAGCTGATGTGTTTCCGGTGTGCTGGATGTTTACAAGTACTTTTTCTGAAGGTATGCCGGCGCGTGAGCTTACAGCCTCTATTATGCGGAGGTTGGCCTGGTGTGGCACGAGCCAGTCTATGGTGTCGGCGGTGAGGTTGTTGCGTTTGAGTATGTCCACCGAGGCGGTGTACATGTCGGTAACTGCGTTCTTATATACGTTCTTACCGTCCTGGAAAAGATAGTGCAGTCCTTGGTTGATCGTTTCCTGTGTAGTCGGTTTGGCAGATCCTCCTCCCCACATCACCAGATGCTCAAGGCCGCGTCCGTCCACGTGGAACACTGCATCAAGCACTCCTACTCCGCTCTCTTCCGTAGGCTCAACCATTACGCAGGCTGCCCCGTCGCCGAACAGCGGACAGGTGGCGCGGTCGTTGTAGTTGATCATTGACGACATTTTCTCCGCGGCAACCACAAGCACTTTTTTACGTAGACCGCTTTTTATGTATGCTGCGGCATCTTCAAGTGCCACTATGAAACCTGCGCAGGCTGCCTGTATGTCATAAGCGTAGGCATTTTTTAGTCCGGCGCCTTCACATATGATGGAACCTGTGGATGGAAAACGGTAATCCGGATTGGAGGTCGCGCAGATGAGGAGTTCCACTTCGGCGGGATCGGTATGGGTTTCGGCCAGCATTTTCTTTACTGCCTCGATACCCATGTATGATGAGCCGGCATCTTTTTTGAGGATGCGGCGCTCCTTGATGCCGACGCGTGTGGTGATCCATTCGTCGTTGGTATCAACCATCTTCGACAGCATCTCATTGTCAAGGATGTCGTCTGGGATATATGACGCGATACCGGTAATCTTGGCGTTGAGCATATCAGTACTTGGTTAGTAATGGTAGAACGTGAAGAAACCGGTTACGGTTCCCCCAGCTGTTGCGTTTTTTTAATTTGTTCAAAAGGCTGCCGGTGTGAGCGTGATGCTCTGGCAGCCCTTGTTTGATTACGAAGCCTGGACGTTATACGACGGCGTTCTTTTCAATAGCGATTTTACCGCGGTAGTAGCCACATTCGTTGCAAACGCAGTGGTAAACATGCCATGCGCCACAATTGGGGCATATTGCAAGGGTAGGCATAGCCGCCTTGTCATGTGTGCGACGTTTTGCTGTGCGGGTCTTTGATTGTCTTCTTTTAGGATGTGCCATTGTTGTCTAATATATTATTTTCTTGTTGTTTTTTAATGTAAATGCGAGGGATCAATCTCCGGCGGATTGGTCTTCCGGCATGGAATCTATTTCGTCAATAAGTTCATCCTCAAGGTCTGCATCTTCATCACCCGGAGCATGGGCGCGATGCTTTTTAAGGAGCGAACTCATGGCGCGGTTGCATTTTCCCAGAGGATGCACATGCTTGATAGGTATCGCCAGTGATACTGTATCGAAAATTATGTATGCTATGTTGAGGAACGCATCTGTCCCAGGTATTTCCATGAAATCGTCTGAGTCGTTGTAGTCCTCTCCATATCTTACATTTATGCAGTATGTGGTGTCTATGTCTATGGGGAGATCGTCAAGACATCTGTCGCAAGGCACAGTAACGGTGCCTTTCAGCACAAACGACAAGTTGTATACATCGTGCTGATATGTCACAGTGAGTTCCACGTTGACATCGGCATCACGCACATCGGTGCTTTCCATGTTCGCGAAGAACTGCTTGTCAAGATGATACTCAAAAGTATGTGTGCCCTCAGCGAGGCTTCGCAGGGGCAATTTAAATTGACTGAACTTTCCCATAGCTATAGTCTGCGGAAAAAACTGTGCAAAGGTATGTATTTTCTCTTTGATTAGCAACTTTTACTAAAAAAATCCGCATTCAATTCTAAAACAGCGGGCGGAAAAGGCGTAACGCACCGCGTATGTTCCGGGCGGTGAGGGCTTGGGCGGCGCGTAATAGTGTCCTGTAAAACGGGCACTGTTCGTCGGCGAGTGTGGATGCCATCAGTTTGCTGCTTAGGTCGCTGGATCCTTCTGAAGCATACAGTCCGGCGAGATGTGCGCGACGCAGGCGTACCCACCGTTTGTGGCGCATGGTTTCCAAATTGGTTTCTATTGTGTTGAGCGACGACTCCCAGCGACCGGTTCCTTGGGTGAAACTTGTGCCTGTGATGGACTCCTGTTGTTGGAATATGTCTACTGTAGGAATCCCTTTTAGTTTAAGCATTACAGGGTTGAGTTTCAACAATCTTGTGCCTAGTTCTATGTCGTTCCATCCGAGGATGGAGTTATCCCATCCCCCCGCTTTTCTGATGATTGAGGTGCGTGCGGCGTAACGTTGTGTGGCCATGCTGCCGTTCATGATGTTGTGCCACAGTGGCGATATGGCAGAAAATATAGCGGTACGGGTGCGGCCGTGTATGTCGTGCAGGGTGACGTCCCAGCCCACAATATCGGGATGCGACGGGTGGTTGAATCCGCGCATGGCGCGTTCCACATGGGTAGGGTGCATGATGTCGTCGCTGTCAAAGAACATTACATATTCCGAGGTGGTTTCCGCCAGTCCGCGGTTGCGTGCGGCGGTGGCTCCCGGAATGCTTTCCCGGAGTATCTCTATGGAGAGGCCGGGCTGCTCGTTCTCGTTTTTCCAATGTGCCACAATCGTATCGGTACCGTCGGTGGAGCCGTTGTCCACAATTATCACCCGCAATGGCCGGAATGTCTGTGCTGCTATGCTTCGTAGGGTGCGGCCTACTATTGCAGCACGGTTGTATACTGGCATTATTATGGTTATCGGAAATTGGGTATTGTCCATCTCGGTCTGGTGTTAGTGTGCGGATAGGTGCCGGCGTGCGTATATTGCGCCTTGAGTCATCCGTATCAGTGACATTCCCAATGGCGCACGCCCCCTGCGGTATGTGCGCCAACTGTTGACGATCACTGCCGGGAGCCATGAAAGGGGGCGTCTGAGTGCTATGAGCGCTCCTACCGCACGTAGGGTGCCTGGGTCAGTTATTTTTCTGGCTCCGGTAGGGATGCCGTGATGGGTGGTGATTACAATCGGGAAGAAACGTCCTTTGTATCCCCTGGCATCGGCCAGCATGAGGAAGAGATCCTCTTCACCGCATGTGAGGTATGTGGTACCAAGGCCAAGCCGCGGGTCGAAACTTATGGCATCTGCTCCCATAGACATCGTACGCCTGAAGGCTATCTCGAAACTCACGGGGTGGAAGCCTTTTGGGAGGCGGTTGTACGGGATTTCGGCGTCGGGATATGTCTTGTAAACAGGCTTGTCGTATTTGAATGTGGCAAAGTCTGTTTCAGGATTGCGGTTGAAGCTGTCTATGACGGATTGGAGTTGCGCCGGGGTGTATGTCAGATCGTCGTCGGCGATAAGTATTATGTCGCCGAGTGCATGGCCGATGGCATTGTTGCGGTTGTTGCTCAGCCCGACACTGTCGGTCCGTATTATTTTTATGTCTGGTCTGTTTGACAGGGCTGCCGGAGCAGGGGTGCCGGAATGACGTTGCCATGAGACTACATATTCCACACCGGCGACTTGTGGGAGGTTCATGGCGTCCACGCGTGCGATGCCGTCGGCACCTATGGTTGATATCGTCACGCTAAGGCGCGGCGCCTGTCCGCGGACAGGCAATGTTATACTGTCAGCTATGAGCCTGAGGGCGACGTCAGACAATGAGGCTTTTCTTTTCAACGCCGCCGGTGTGAAAGTGAATTCCCCGAAATATGCTTTTCCTGCCACGTCGTAGAGATCAAGCCGCACAAAAGGTATGTTTGCCGCAAGTATGCGGCAAGCCTCTTTCATCCTGTCTAATGAAGCGGGACGCGGTATGTCCGGGCCTGCCGCCGCAATGTGCGGTAGCACCCATTTGTCCTGTCTGTGCCAGTCCATGTCGTAGACTGTGACGCGTTTCGTATCTGGGCCATTGTAATCCCTGTCTGTGCATACCATGCACATGACAGGTTCTCCGTTGGTGCAGAAGAATTTGTAGTCGTAAAGACCTTTCTTCCCCGGTTCTTCAAGGAGTGATTCGGCGATGATTGCCGGTTTTATTCCGGCATAGTGTGTTTCTGCCGTGTAACTTCCGTATGTGGTTTTTAATGAGCGATCCAGTTGGGTGGTGATTTTCCTAAGCGGTGCTTTGGCCTTGTCGCGCACAATGGCGAGGTCTGCGCATCCGTTGTTCGGTTTTATGACGAAAGATGACGGTAGGCTGCCGAAATCAATGTCGGATGCATGTTCCCAGTGCCCGTAAAGCGGTATGAGCATGTCTGCACATCCTTTTTCCGCTACATATTCCCTGGCTTTGAATTTGTCGGCGAGCATGCTCCATTGCGATATGTCGGTGTTGAATTGTATCCACCGCATCTTTTCGGAAAATTCCGAGGGATGCGTCCAGTTTATTGGACGCCCGTAATCGCGTTGGAACAGTTCTTCCGCGCGTTTGCGCGGTGCCTGTGCATATCTGGCTCCGCGCACCTTCTGGATAAACTTTATCAGTGGAAGGTGGATCCTTTTTTTCAGATAATTGCGGATGTATGCCGCGGCGGTATGTCGTGATGGATCATGCATTATGGTGTTTTGCTGTTTTTGCCATGAGGCGTTCTTCCCAGAATCGGGCAAAACGGCTGGCGACGATTGTGGCATCGTTATGGCGCATCACAAATTCGCGGCTCTTAAGTCCACGGCGTCGCAGTTCTCCCGGTGGTGATGTTATTATCTTCTCGAACATGGTTGTCATGGCGTCTACATCAACCGGGCTGTTGAACATCGGCTTGTTGTCGCTTTCGCCGATGAAGTCGTAATATTCCGGTTCGGCTCCCGTGACGGCGCATTGTCCGTTGGCCATTGCCAGAAGCGCGTTAGTGGCAGGCGAGTAGCTGTAGGCCTGGTCTATGACCACGTGTGCCGAGGCAAGCAATTGCCTGTATTCGGCTATGGGCCTGTTTTCCACAATGATAAGTTCCGCTTTTCCCGGATGGCGCTCTATGGCGCGTCTGGCGGCTATTTCAAGCCTGTCGGTTCCTTTTGCCGTCAGTCGTCCGGCGTGCCTGCCGAGGAACAGACGTATGGTTTCGGGGTTCTCCGGTATTTCCACAGGTGTGGATGCTTCCATATCAATGGGTATTCCTCCGTATGCCCTGCGATGCTGTGGCAGTCCCCGGCAGATAGCAAGGTAATATTCGTATAGTACGGCAACAGCGCCGTCAATATTGCCGTATATGTAGTTGCAGTGGCCGGTTAGTTGGTTGGATTGCCAGTCCCGTAGCAGGTGCGGGCGCTCTATTGCCATAGGTGCCGGTGAGCCGAAGTGCATATACTCGGTGTATTGAAGGGGGGACGCCGGGTCAAGACATTCATTGACATACAGGGAGTCGGTGCTTAATGCCGTGAGGAAAACGGAGCGGTTGTTCCGCTTTACAATGTCAAATATGCGGCGCACGCGGTCTGGCTGCAATTGCAGGAACAAGGGGCTGTGTATCGCCACCACGTCGAATCCTTTGAGCCGTGTGGTGCATAACCGCAGCATGCGTATGTAAAGCTCCATGCCGCCGGCTTTTCCGGGCAACCGCCGGCTTATGTCAATGTCGCGTGGCGTCTGCATCCATCCGGTGCCGTTTGATGCCACGATTACTTCGTGCCCCAGATTCCTGAGGCCAGTGGAAAGCGTGTTGTGGCAGTTGCTGGCGTCGCCGAGGAGGAGTATTTTCATGGATGCAGAGGTGTGTCGGGAGTTGGCGGAATCGTTTCTCAGAGGTATCGTGCCACAGCCGATGACAGTTGTGTTATGTTGTCTACACGTTCCACCAGTTCTCCACGGCGGTTTATTACGAATGTGGCTGGCAGGTTTGTCACATTGTATTTCATAAGGTTTGTAGCCCCATGTTTAGGTGAGTTGAATACCGCTATCCATGGAATGTTGGCGGCAGCCTGGCGCCATACGAATTCGTCATTGTCAACCGACACCTGGTAAATCTCTATGCCGGCATTCTTGTTCGCGTCGTAAATCTTGGCGAGTTCCAGATTTATGGCTGGGGAGTTCTCGGCGCCGTATGCGGTGAAATTCAGTATCATGACTTTCCCTTTGGCGGCTTCTTCTGTCAGGCTGCGCTCCTTGCCGTTGCGGTCAAGGAGTGAGATTTCCGGTAAGGTTATCTCATTTGCTACAATCGTATCGGTGGCTGCCCTCAGGCCGTTTGACCGGCGGCTTGACAGGTATAGCTGGCTGAGATAATCGGTACGCGGGTCATTAGGGCGTTTGGATACGAAAGCGTTAGCCACGGCACCTATCATTTTCAGGTCAGACCTATCTTCGGGGTTGAACAGCGGCGTATCGCCTACGCGTCGGAAAAGAGTGTAATATGCCACTATGCCCGAAGGATCGCTCAGTATGAGCTGTGCCAATGCGCGTTTAAGCTCCGGGTCGTATGCCACAGCCTGCTCTCCCTGTCCGGCTACTACTTTGTATATAAGGTCGTTGATCTGCTGCATTTTTTCGGCAGATGTGCTGCCGGCTAGTTTATAGCCGTTTGAATATGCGGAAGTGTCAGCCGTGATGGTCACTGTCTCGGTGCTGTCAATAGGGAAATATAGTGATTCTTTCCCCAATGTGAGGCGATATACCTCGGGGTGGCCAGCAGGTATCTGCCGTGTTTTGAATTTACCATCGGAATTTACCTTGACGGTATCAAGCGCGTACCATTGCCCGAAATTGTTGGGGGCTTCAAGGATGAGTTCTTTCCCTTCTGCCCCTGTTACGGTGCCTTCTGCCTGCCATTTTTTGTCGGAACATGAAGAAAGGGCGGCTATCATGCAGGTACCTGCGGCTATGGCCAGATTTCTGACGGAGGTTTTCATCTGATTGGCGTTTTAGAAAATCGCTTATTCAAATTCGGCAGCTATTGCGTCAGCTGTTTTTTGCATTTCTTCTGCGGGGAGGGTGAGTTTTTCTCCACAGAAGTTCATGTCGGCCCCGGTGTTCATCGGCACAAGATGCACATGTGTGTGCGGTACGTCAAGTCCTATGACAGTGATTCCTACTTTTTTGCATGGTATGGCTTTCCTGATGGCTTTTGCCACGCGTTTTGCAAAACGCATAAGGGAGGCGTATTCCTCATCGGAGAGGTCAAAAATATAGTCCACCTCCTTTTTGGGGATTACCAGCACATGCCCCGGATGCACGGGGTTGATGTCAAGGAATGCTAAATGGTTGTTGTCTTCGGCAACCTTGTAAGATGGTATTTCACCGGCTGCAATGCGGGAAAATATGGATGGCATTTTTTTGGGGGGAAAATAAGAAGTTGGGAAATATTGAAATCAAAAAACGGGAAATATGGGGAACATGGAAAGATCAGATTGAGATCTCTTCTATTTCAAATTTCATAAGTCCTGCGGGTACACGTATTTCTACAATGTCACCGACTTTGTGCCCCAGAAGTCCTTTGGCGATGGGGGTGGAAGCCCCGATTTTTTTGTCGCGTAGGTTTGCTTCTGAATCGGCTACTATAGTGTATTCCACGCTCATGCCGTTGGCGGTATTTTTGATTTTCACCTTTGAGAGGATATTTACTTCGTCGGTGTTTAGTTTTGTTTCGTCAATAAGGCGTGCGTTTGCCACGAGATCCTTTAATTTGGCAATTTTCATCTCAAGCATGCCTTGTGCTTCTTTGGCAGCGTCGTACTCAGAGTTTTCAGAGAGGTCTCCTTTGTCGCGTGCTTCAGCTATGGCAGCTGAAATACGCGGACGTTCCACACTTTCGAGGTAGGCTATTTCTTCCATCTTTTTTTTATAGCCATCCTTGGTCATGTAAGTTAAAGCCATGATATTTAGTCTTTTTGATTATTATACAATGCTGTGGCGCTTTTTACGGTGTGACAAAAAAGATAGCGCCTCGCCCGGTTTTTCCACGGGGGAGACCCTAAAATCAGTTATTGCCAGCATGTTTTACGTTTGCGCAGGGGCAAATTTAGGCATAATATTTTGATTTCCCAAATTATCCGTCTGAATTCTAGGAATTATTCAAAATGATACGTGTTTTTTAGTTTCGGGGATTTTGAGTAATTTTGCGGTCATAAAAGAAACAATGTTAGTATGATTACGCAGGAACAACTGAAAGAGACGGTGGAGCGTAAGGACGCTTTGAAAAAATATCTTGATGTTGACAATAAGAAAATACAGATAGAGGAGGAGGAACTTCGCACCCATGTGCCTGATTTCTGGGAACATCCTAAAGAAGCCCAGGCACAGATGAAAAAAATAAAGGATCTGCAGGCATGGGTAAACGGGTACCAGGATGTGGAGACTGCCGTGGATGAACTTTCAAACGGTTGGGACTTCTACAAGGAGGAGCTCCTGGAGGAGGCAGAACTGGATGCCTTGTATACCGATGCCGTAAAGAAGATTGAGGCTCTTGAGCTGCGCAACATGTTGCGTCGCGAGGAAGACCATATGGGTGTGGTCCTCAAAATCAATTCAGGTGCCGGTGGTACTGAAAGCCAGGACTGGGCTTCAATGCTCATGCGCATGTATCTCCGCTATTGTGAGAAGCATGGTTACAAAACCTCCATTGCGAACTTGCTTGAAGGTGACGAAGCGGGCATAAAGTCATGCACAATCAATGTTGAAGGCGATTTCGCATACGGTTATCTGAAAAGCGAAAATGGGGTTCACCGTTTGGTGCGTGTATCCCCTTACAACGCCCAGGGCAAGCGCATGACTTCTTTCGCCTCGGTGTTTGTGACTCCTCTTGTGGATGATACAATTGATGTGAAGATAGAGCCGGCCTTGATGTCATGGGATACTTTCCGAAGCGGTGGTGCCGGTGGACAGAATGTGAACAAAGTGGAGTCGGGCGTGCGTCTGCGCTATCAGTACACAGACCCGTATACGGGAGAAAAAGAGGAGATACTCATAGAGAATACTGAAACTCGCGACCAGCCTAAGAACCGTGAGAATGCGTTGCGCCACTTACGTTCGATCCTTTATGAAAAGGAGATGAACCATCGTCTTGAGGAGCAGGCAAAGGTAGAGGCCGGAAAGATGAAAATAGAATGGGGGTCGCAGATCAGGAGTTATGTGTTTGACGACCGCCGTGTAAAAGACCATCGTACCGGTTTCCAGACCTCTGACGTAAATGCTGTGATGGATGGAGACCTTGACGGTTTCATAAAGGCATATCTGATGGAGTTTGCGGAGTCTATCAGCAATGAGTGACATTTCTGTGAAAAAATAAATGTCCGGCTGGCCCACATCTGGGCCAGCCGGACATTTTTGTATGTATATCAGTCCTAAGTAAGTCGTGGGAATGTTTGAAGCCGATAAGTAAAAATAACCGGCGGTCTCCTCATCGGGGATCGCCGGCTGATGGTTTAAATAGTTGATGTCTGCGGAAGGATTGTTTTATGTAGGTTTTGAAGCGTAGTGGCTTCCGCAGCTATGTAATCTATTGCTTTATTATCTTTACGTATCTTATGACTGTTTGGAGAGGAAAAGGTTTAACCGGTTGGAAAAAATATTTCAAAAAAAGTGCCGGACGGGAGGAAAAAGATAAAAATGAGTTGAAAAGCAGTAAAAATGGTATTGTGGGGAAGTGGTGGAAAATGTAATTTTGCAGTTGTAGCAGGATTTTTATATCACATTATGAATTAAGTGGCTGTTAAAAACAGGAGGGTACATATGCACCGGATTTTTACCAGCGCTTGCTAAAAACAAGTATATGTTAAGAAAAATACGTATTGGACTGGCTGCTGCCGTGTGGGTGGCGATAACGCTATTGTTCTTGGATTTTACGGGAATCGCCCATGCGTGGTTCGGATGGCTTGCGAAAATACAGTTCCTGCCGGCGGTGCTTGCCTTGCATGCTGGAATAGTTGTGGCACTGGTGGCTCTCACCCTTTTGTTCGGCAGGGTATATTGCTCGGTGATATGTCCTCTAGGTATCATGCAGGACGGCATCGCGTGGTTCGGCAAGAAATCACGCAGGAACCGTTATGGTTATTCTCCTGCGAAAAATTGGCTCCGATATGGTGTGTTCGTGCTTTTTATCGTGGCGCTTGTTGCAGGCATCGGATCTGTGGCGGCTCTTTTGGCGCCATATAGCTCCTATGGGCGAATTGCACAGAACCTTCTTGGCCCGGTATGGGCATGGGGAAACAATATCCTGGCATATCTGGCTGAGCGTGCCGGGAGTTATGCTTTTTATGAGGTGGATGTATGGGTGCGCGCATGGACAACTTTTGCCGTTGCCGCTGTGACATTCGTGATACTTGCCGTGCTCGCTTACAGGAACGGCCGCACATACTGCAATACGATCTGCCCTGTAGGTACATTGCTTGGTGCACTTTCCCGTTTTTCATTGTTCCGTCCTGTGATTGATACCACCAAATGCAACGGATGCGGGTTATGTGCCCGAAACTGCAAAAGCGCGTGCATAGACAGCAAAAACCACACAGTGGATATGTCGCGATGTGTGGTATGTATGGATTGTGTGGAAAAATGCCATAAAAACGCCATAAGTTATACCTGGCGCCGCCGTCGGGCTGTAGCCCCTTCTTCTGAAAATACCGCCGGCGCCGATGGTGGCCGCCGTCGTTTTCTTGGTGCTACTGTCGCTGTGGCTTCTGCCTCGGCTCTGCATGCGGCAGACAAGACCGTGGACGGAGGGCTTGCAGCCATAACAGAAAAGCAGAAGCCGGAACGCCGCACCCGCATAGCACCTCCCGGAGCCGTAAGCCTGCGGCATATGGCACAGCATTGCACGGCATGCCAGCTTTGTGTGGCAGCCTGTCCGAACGGTGTGCTGCGTCCTTCGGGGGATATGATGACGCTTATGCAGCCAGAGGCATCATATGAGCGCGGTTACTGCCGTCCCGAATGCACGCGCTGTTCTGAGGTCTGCCCGGCAGGAGCGATACATCCGATCGACATAGCCGACAAATCGTCAATACAGATCGGCCATGCCGTATGGGTGAAAACAAATTGCGTGCCGTTGACAGATGGTGTGGAATGCGGCAATTGTGCCCGCCATTGTCCTGCTGGAGCCATACAGATGGTGCCGTCTGACCAGTCGGATCCGCACTCGGTAAAAATCCCGGTCGTGAACCATGAACGTTGCATAGGATGTGGCGCCTGTGAGAATCTATGCCCCGCCCGTCCGTTCAGTGCCATATATGTGGAGGGGCATGAAGTGCACAAATATGTCTAATCCTTAGCCATTGCCTGATAATGATGATAAAGACAACAATCAACAATATGGATCGTCGCGGGTTTCTGCGGCGTGTAGGTATAGGCACGGCAGCCGTGGGGGTTGCCGCGTTGCCAGGATGCAGCCCTAAGACGGAAGTGAGTGCTGATGAATACTCTGCTGATACGTCGGATATCCCTACTGACAAGATGACATTCCGAAGGAATCCTTCTACCGGAGACAATGTGTCGCTGCTCGGTTATGGCTGCATGCGTTGGCCTACAGTGAAGGGTGAGGATGGCCGCGACGGTGAGGAGATTGACCAGGAGATGGTGAACAGGCTCGTTGACACGGCTATCGCGCACGGGGTGAATTATTTTGATACGTCGCCTGCTTATTGCAGGGGGCGTTCGGAGCATGCCACCGGTATAGCGTTGAGCCGGCATCCACGTGATAAATATTTTATCGCGACGAAGATGTCAAATTTCGCTCCTTCCACCTGGAGCCGCCAGGCTTCGATTGACATGTACAACAATTCGTTGAAAGAACTGCAGACTGACCATATAGACTATATGCTCCTCCACGCCATAGGGATGGGTAGGGGGATGGACGAATTCAACGCCCGTTATATAGACAACGGCATACTTGATTTCCTGCTTGCCGAGAGGGAGGCGGGACGCATTCGCAATCTCGGATTTTCATACCATGGTGATATAAAGGTGTTTGATCACCTTTTAGCGAACCATGACAAATATAAGTGGGATTTCGTGCAGATACAATTGAATTATCTTGACTGGCACCATGCCAAGGAGATAAATTCCGGCAATACCAATGCCGAATATCTGTATGGAGAACTTGAAAAACGGGGTATCCTCGCCGTGATAATGGAACCGCTGCTGGGTGGACGTCTGTCGAAAGTGCATGACCATGTGGTGGCGCGACTCAAACAGGCCGAGCCAGAGCGCAGTGTGGCGTCATGGGCATTCCGTTATGCCGGTACCCATCCGGGGGTGCTTACGGTGCTTAGTGGAATGACATATATGGAGCATCTGACCGATAACCTGCGGTCGTTCTGCCCTTTGAAACCTTTGACTGGCGATGAGATGCAATTCCTTTATGATACTGCAGACCTGATGATGCAATTTCCTACGATCCCGTGCAATGACTGCAAATATTGCATGCCATGCCCTTACGGGCTTGACATACCGGGAATCATGTTGCACTACAACAAATGTGTCAACGAGGGCAATGTGCCCGAGAGCGCCCAGGCTGAGAATTACCAAAAAGCGCGGCGCGCTTTTCTTGTAGGATATGACAGGTCTGTGCCGAAACTACGTCAGGCCAACCATTGCATAGGTTGCAACCAGTGTTCCAAACACTGCCCCCAGTCAATAAATATTCCTGCCGAACTGGCGCGGATAGACCGGTTTGTGGAACAGTTGAAACAGGGCACGTTATGAAGCCGGTCGGCGATAAAGAGCGAAAAGCAGCTATAGATGAACTGTTGCAAAGCGGCTGCTCCTGCGTAGTGTGCAATGGGGGAGGATTCCATAAGTACCACCGTAAGGGGGTGGCAGACCTTTACTGGCTGTTGACAAAATGCCCTGCCGCACTAGAAGGGGCGTTTGTAGCCGATAAGGTTGTGGGAAAAGGTGCTGCCGCGCTTATGGCGCTTGGCGGTGTGTCCGGTGTCTGGACTTCGGTTATAAGCCGTCCTGCCCTGGAGCTTTTTGAAAGAGCCGGTATGGAAGTGGAGTATGGAGAGGTTGTGCCTAACATCATAAACCGGGAGGGTACAGGACTGTGCCCGGTGGAAACGCTTTGTACGGATGCCACGACTCCACAGGAATGCCTGCCTCTGATCAGTAAATTCATTGAGCAAAAATCTCTAGAAAATCATCCTATTGACAATATAAAATAATTTTGATTACTTATAAGAAAAGATGGAAGCTACAGTAAAACTTCATTCTTACAATTACAGCGATTACCGCACTTATATGTATGCGGCAATTTTTATCGCGGGTAATATACTCTTTCCACAGCTTGCACACTTGATGCCCCAAGGTGGCCTGATATGGTTGCCGATATATTTTTTCACCCTTGTAGGGGCATATAAATATGGCTGGCGCATAGGGTTGCTTACCGCAATCTTTTCACCATTTGTGAATCACTTGCTGTTCGGCATGCCTTCTGCCGCTGTACTGCCGGCGATATTGCTTAAATCCACCCTGCTCGCTTTTATCGCTTCTGCTGTTGCCAGACATTCCGGCGCGGTCAGCTTGCTTTCCATGTTGTTGGTAGTGGCCGGCTATCAGTTTGCGGGCACCCTGGGTGAGATGTTGATATTGCCTGTGTGGACCGACGCTTTCCAGGATTTGTGTATCGGATGGCCCGGTATGCTGTTTCAGGTAGCGGGCGGATACGCCTTGCTTAAGGCAATGAAGTAAGAAGTATAAACGTAAAAAATCTGGTATGAGGGCGTGTTATAATGGCCCATCTGGAACCATTCTTGGCCGAGCCAAGCGACCACAGGTCAATGACTGACAGCACCCTCGCCAACTGGGCAAAAACACGATGGTGTGTCAAAATTCGCGAATTTTGACACACCATCGTGCTATATTTTTGTATGGTTTTGGATGATCAGTCTTCAAGATAGTAGACGATTGTGGATACTACGCGTACTTTTTTTACAGAGGGGTTTGAGGTGTCTTCAATGGAAAACTGGCCCTGGTTTGCTGTTTTCATTTTCCCTACCTGGGAACCTGAATCTTTGGCGAATTGTGCAGCTGCCTCACGCGCGTTTTTGGTGGCATCGGCGATCATCGCAGGCTTTATTTCGTTGAGGGCGGTGTATTGGTAGTTGATATATGAGTTGCTGAACGGGATGCCCTCTTTGAGCAGTTCAGATTGGCGTCCGATAAGTTCTTGTACTTGTTTTACTTTGGCTGTGTTTACTGTTACGGTGCAACTAAGTGAGTAATTGTATTTGAAATTGCCTGATGAGTACTGGTTTGTCAGTGCGTTGTATGTGTCGGGCGTGCCGATCGTTATGTCTTCTTTTGTTATGCCGTTTGATGTGAGGAAGGCCACTATTTTTTGGTTGTATGAGGTCATCTGGTCATATAGCGCCATCAGATCGTTTCCTGCAACGCTGTATTGTATCGGCCATGTCACGTTGTTTGCTTCCACCTCGCGTTCTGCCAGCCCTTTGACTGTGACTTGACGATCCCGGAAGGCCATGTTGTTGATGCCTGAACGGATAAATATTCCAAGGAAGAAAATGCCGGCTGCGATCAGCAGGGCCGCGATGATGTTTGTGGAGTTAAGTTTCATGATTCACAGGGTTTGTTTTATAGTTGTCTGTTTAATGTGACTTTGAACTTTTACGATGGTTTAAATGAAAAATAAAAATGCAGTGAAAAGGGATATCAGCCGGGATGGGCCATGACGTGATCAGGAAATTGCAAGCATAAGTGTCATTGATATAATGCCTCGGATCGGTTTTTTGTTTATGGCGGCAGTATTTTTTGTCTTTTGGGGCACCGGATGGGATTTCCTGACGCGTAACTTTGCCGTCGGTAAAGATAATTTATTAAAAATGAGTTTATGGAGGTAATTGATTGTGATAAACGTATTGTGGCATCGGTGGATGCGTTGGATCTGTCTTGCAAACGTAAGATAGACCTGGTGGTGCTTCATTGCAGTGCCACTCCGGATGGGCGCGATGTATCGGCAGCGGATATCAGGCGTTGGCATCTTGAACGCGGATTCGCCGACATCGGTTACCATTTTGTGGTTCGGCTTGACGGTACCGTGGAGGTAGGGCGTGCCATAGGTCGTACAGGTGCCCACTGCAAAGGCTACAACCGCCATTCTATCGGTATATGTTATATTGGCGGGGCTGACGCTTTGCTCCGCTCCAAAGACACCCGCACTCCGCAGCAGAAACTGGCGCTCGCCATGCTGCTCGAAAAGATAAGAGGTGTTTATCCTGATGCGGTTGTAAAAAAGCACAAGGAACTTTCCGCTACGGATTGCCCTGGTTTTTAGGTGGCGCCCGGTTTTGTGGTGCGCATGTTCCGTAAATAAGGGTGGCAAGAGGTGTGGTTCCCATATTTTGTCCTGTATGTAAAGGCAAAAAACGGAAAGTGAATATGCGGAATTTAAGAAAATACAGTAACTTTGCGGTCGTCTGAAAGTGCCCGAGCCGATGTGGTAAACCATGAGTGCTTGATGGTGTTTTATTATCTGTAGTTTAATTATAAATAGAGATATGACAATTCCACGTCCGAAACTTTGGCTGTATGCCAAAGATTACATGCTGATAATATTCGGCATAGCCCTTTATGGGCTGGGCTTTTGCGCGTTTATCGCGACGGCGCCCGACAAGGTGGTGATCGGCGGTATGGCGGGTCTGAGCCAGGTGGTAGATATGGTTACATTCGGTCTGTGGGGATTCCATGTACCGTATTCGGTTACTATCTTTACGGTGAATGTGATAATGCTGGCTCTGGCGTGGAAGATTGTGGGGCGTACGTTCGTGATAAGGACGCTCTTCGGCGTTGTAGTGATCTCGCTGATGTTCGCCCTGTTCCAGCCGATGTTCACTTTGCCTCCTGTTGCCGGCCAGACGTTCATGGATATAATAATCGGGGCTGTGTTGTGTGGCCTGGGCATCGGTCTGGTATTCATACACAACGGCTCTACAGGTGGCACTGATATCGTGGCGGCTGTAGCTTCGAAGAAGAGTAATGTGTCAATAGGGCGTGCCATGATGTATTTCGACCTCACGATCATTTCCTCTTCTATGCTTCTGAAATTCGTGTTTATTCCGGATTTTGATTTTCAGGCGGCTGTGCCCCCCCTGGTATATGGCCTGATAACGCTTTTCGTAATACCTTTCATGGCCGACATGATGATAAATACCAACCGTATGGCTGTGCAGTTCACTATCTTCTCCCCGAAATGGGAAGAGATAGCGACAGCGATCAACAATGAGGCGCAGCGCGGTTGCACGGTGCTCAACGGCATGGGCTGGTATTCCAAGAAGGAGGTAAAGGTGCTTCTGGTAATGTGCCGCAAGATAGAGTCGGTGACGATATTCCGTATCATAAAGTCTATAGACAAGGATGCATTTATCACCCAGGCACAGGTAAATGGTGTGTATGGCAAAGGCTTCGATGAGATAAAGCTGAAGATGAAACCAATGGCGCATAGGCGGGATGGTGAAAAACCTGATCTCCCTCCGCGTCCTGAGCCAAACTCCAAGATAATCTGACCGGATCCGAAGATTTACAATCAAGGGCAATTTGCGTAGAGTTATTCAGTTCGCAAATTGCCCTTTGTAATGCTGGTATGCAGGCTGTTATTTGTTTGAGCTGTATTTTTTTGCTTGTTCGGCAATTAGGGCTGCATCATCGAAGTAGTTGATCTTCATGGCGGCACGGACTTCGGCGAGTGTCTGTGCCGCTACGGCACGTGCCTCTTCCGAGCCTTTGCGGAGTATCTCGTAGACAGCGGGTATGTCCTGTTCGAACTGTTTGCGGCGCTCTCTGATGGGGGCGAGTGTCTCCTCAAGTACGTTGATGAGGAGTTTCTTTACGGTGCCGTCTCCCAGTCCGCCGCGTGTGTAATGGTCTTTAAGCGCCTGCAGGTTCGGATAGTCCGGGAGGTATTTTGCAAAATGCGAGTCGTTGCTGAATGCGTCAAGGTAGATGAATGGGCAGTTGCCTTCGAGGTGTCCCGGTGAGTCGATAGTGAGGTGCTCGGGATCGGTGTACATGCTGTTTACCTTCTTTTTCAGTTCTTTTGGCGTGTCGGAAAGGTAGATGCAGTTGCCTAGCGACTTGCTCATCTTGGCTTTTCCGTCGGTTCCCGGCAGACGCATGCATACGGCGTTGTCGGGGAGGAGTATTTCCGGTTCCACCAGGGTCGGGCCGTATGTGTTGTTGAAGCGGTTGACGATTTCGCGTGTAAGTTCGATCATCGGTGCCTGGTCCTCACCTGCGGGTACTGTCGTGGCTTTGAACGCGGTAATGTCAGATGCCTGGCTTACTGGATAGCAGAAGAACCCTACCGGGATGGACTGTTCGAAATTGCGCATCTTGATCTCTGTCTTTACCGTCGGGTTGCGTTGCACGCGGCTCACGGTCACGAGATTCATGTAGTAGAATGCCAGTTCGCAGAGTTCGGGAACCTGGCTTTGTATGAAGATAGTGGTTTTTTCAGGGTCTAGACCTGCAGAAAGATAGTCAAGGGCAACTTCAATCACATTCTGACGCACTTTTTCAGGGTTGTCGGCATTGTCGGTTAGTGCCTGTGCGTCGGCGATCATTACAAATATCTTGTCAAATTCGCCGGAGTTCTGCAGTTCCACGCGCCGGCGCAGCGACCCTACGAAGTGGCCTACGTGAAGACGGCCGGTCGGCCGGTCACCTGTGAGTATTATTTTCTTCATTATGTGCAGTTTTCTTATTTTTATGCAAAGATATGATTTTTTTTTGTGAAATAATAACTATATTTGTCGGTGAGAATGCCAGGTGTCATTGACGAGCCTGTAATTCAATCATTCAGAGATATAAACAAGAACCTGTTATCACGAAATCGGCAATCGCATGAAATCAAGACGACTATTATTTACGCTGGCCGTTGCCATTATGTTTTGCGGGCTGTCCACAGCATCTCCACGCAAAGCCAGAACGGCTTCAGCACCTGTGCATACCACCAAGTATGTGTATGATACCGTAGCGGGTGATCCGTTGAAAACCAAGATTTATACCCTTCCAAACGGACTTAAGGTGTATATGACCGTAAATAAGCGGGAACCACGCATCCAGACCTATATAGCGGTAAAGGTCGGGGGAAAGAACGATCCGGCAGAGACAACCGGCCTGGCCCATTATTTCGAGCACCTTATGTTCAAAGGCACTCCATCGTTCGGTACGGTCAATTATGCCGCAGAAAAACCGATGCTTGATGAGATAGAGGCGCTTTTCGAGACATACCGCCAGACAACCGACTCCGTGGCCAGGGCACGGCTTTACCATCGCATAGACTCAATCAGCTACGAGGCTTCCAAACTAGCCATTCCCAATGAGTATGACAAGATGATGTCGGCTATCGGAGCCAACGGGACCAATGCTTATACGTCAACTGATGTGACATGCTATGTGGAGGATATTCCGTCGAACGAGCTGGAACGATGGGCAATGGTACAGAGCGACCGTTTCAAGAATCCTGTTATCCGTGGTTTCCATACTGAATTGGAAACTATCTATGAGGAGAAAAACATGTCGCTTACCAATGATGCCAGAAAAAGTTATGAAAAATTGCTTGAAGTGTTGTTCCCATCGCATCCGTATGGCACACAGACTGTGTTGGGTACCCAGACTCATCTCAAGAACCCGTCAATCACCAACATAAAGAAATATCATGGCGAATGGTATGTTCCTAACAACATGATAGTGGCAATGTCCGGCGATTTTGATCCCGATGAGGTTGTGGATGTGGTGACACGTTATTTCGGAGATATGAAGCCTAATGATAATCTGAAATACCTGGCTGTAAAACCTGAGAAGCCTTTTACGGAGCCTGCCCGTGCCGAAGTATGGGGCAACGACGCCGAGAGCATAATGCTGGCATGGCGTGCCCCAGCCGCCAGGGAAGACGATATGCTGGTGCTGGACATAATATCGTATGTGCTTGCAAACGGTTCGGCCGGTCTTATGGACCTGGATCTGAATCAGGCACAGAAAGTTCTGTCTGCAAGTTCGTTTGTCTACGATATGGCCGACCAGGGTGCGTTTATCATGTCGGGACGTCCGCGTGAGGGCCAGACGCTGGCTGAGGTAGAGGCGCTGATGCTTGCAGAACTTGACAAGGTGAGGAAGGGTGAGTTTTCTGAACAGTTGCTTGAGGCGATAAAAGCCAACGACCTGTTGCTGTTCGAGAAAGCGATGATGCAGAATACCAACCGCGCCCAGATGTTTGTCAATACTTTTGTCAATGGTGAGCCGTGGGCAGATTGGGTGAAGTCGCTAGAACGCCGCCGGAACATTACCAAGGATGAGCTGGTAGCAGTAGCGAACAAGTATCTTGGCGCTTCCAACTATGCAGCCATATCCAAGCGCCAGGGCACACCGCGCGATGAAATAAAGATTTCCAAACCGGCCATCACACCTATTGTGACCAACCGCGACACTGCTTCCCGGTTCCTCACCCAGGTTGTGGGCACTCCTGTGCAACCTATTGATCCGGTATTTGTGGACTATAAGAAAGATCTGAGGTCTGTCATTCTTGCCAACGGTACGCAATTGCTTTACACCCACAACCCGAACAATGATCTGTTTGATATCACGCTCATTTACGAGAGTGGAAGCTGGGCAGACCGTTATCTGCCATATGCGGCAGAGTATATAAAACTTATAGGTACCAAAGACATGACAGCAGCCCAGGTGAGCGAGGCGTTTTATGGGCTGGCTTGCGATTTCAACGTGTCTATAGGCAACCGCCGTTCCTATATTGTGCTCAGTGGTCTTGGAGCTAATATGACCAAGGCGCTACAGCTTCTTGAAAAACTGCTTTCCGAGGCAGTGGCAGATCCGCAGGCATGCGAGGATTATCTGAACCGCCTGCGTAAGGCACGTAGCGACGCAAAGGCCAACCAGCGCCGTAACTTCTCCAGGCTTGCCGAATATGTGCGTTACGGGGAAGATTACGTAAAAGCCAATAACCTTACTGACGAGGAACTGAACGGCATTACAGGAGATAAACTTCTCGGTTCACTCCGTAATCTCGTGGGACTTGCCCACCGCATAATCTATTATGGACCGCAGGAAGAGCAAGAGGTGGTGGCTGAACTTGACGAGAACCATATGAAAGGTGTAGGGCTTAAAGCTCCGGACGATTTCAAAAAATGGATACCGCTGGCAACTGACGAGACTGTGATATATGTGGCTCCATATGAAGCCAAACAGTTGTATATGACAATGTTCAGCGCCGATCCGAAGCCTTATGACCCGGCATTGCATCCGTCGGTTGAAATGTATAACGAGTATTTTGGCGGTTCAATGAACTCCATAGTCTTTCAGGAAATGCGTGAGGCACGTTCGCTGGCATATTCGGCATGGGCGGTATTGGTAGAACCGGGTCGCATTGATTTGCCGTATACCTACCAGTCGCAGATCGCAACCCAGAATGACAAACTGATGGATGCGGTGGGTGCTTTCAACAGCATAATCAACGATATGCCCCAAAGCGAACCTGCCTTCAAACTGGCAAAAGAGGGTGTTGAATCGCGTCTACGCACCAAAAGGGTCATAGAAGATGACATTGCGTGGACATATATCCGTGACGAGGACCTGGGGCTTGCCCCGTCGCTTGACGGCAATGGCAAGAACCGCTCGGCGGGCCTCAACCTGGACCGGCAGCTTTTCGAAGCTCTCCCATCAATGACACTTGACGGGCTTGTGGAATTCCAGCAGGGAAATATAAAAGGGAAGAACTACCGTTATGGCATCCTGGGCAAAACAGAAGATCTTGACCTTGACGCCATATCACAGCTGGGACGTGTGGTAATCCTGACACCTGAACAGATATTCGGATATTGAAGCGTGCAGGCAGGTATTAAAAAAGTTGAAGAGGGGTAGCTAATGCGGGCAAAATTTTGTAAATTTGCCGAAAATTAGCATGGGGCGGCAGAGGCATTACTGCCATTTGCAACTTTTAAACCTGCATGCCGGTTGTCTGAATTTACGACTAAATATATTTATATTAACTAACATGGTAAGCTATAAAGAATTAGGTCTTGTAAACACCCGTGAGATGTTTGCAAAGGCTATCAAGGGTGGCTATGCTATCCCCGCTTTCAACTTCAACAACATGGAGCAGCTCCAGGCCATCATCAAGGCTGCTGCCGAGGAGAAATCTCCTGTTATCCTCCAGGTTTCAAAGGGCGCACGCAACTATGCCAACGCCACTCTGCTCCGTTATATGGCTCAGGGAGCTGTAGCATATGCTAAAGAACTTGGCTGGGAAAATCCCCAGATCGTGCTCCATCTTGACCATGGCGACAGCTTTGAGCTTTGCAAGAGCTGTATTGACAGCGGTTTCTCTTCCGTAATGATTGACGGTTCACACCTTCCTTATGAGGAGAACGTAGCCCTCACAAAGCAGGTTGTAGACTATGCACACCAGTATGACGTTACAGTAGAAGGTGAGCTTGGCGTGCTCGCCGGCGTTGAGGATGAGGTTTCTTCAGATCATCACACTTATACTGATCCTGAGGAAGTAATAGATTTCGCTACCCGCACAGGTTGCGATTCTCTCGCTATCTCAATCGGTACCAGCCACGGTGCATATAAGTTCACTCCCGAGCAGTGCACACGCGACCCGAAGACCGGTCTTCTCGTGCCTCCTCCATTGGCATTCGAGGTTCTTGACGCCGTTATGGAAAAACTACCCGGTTTCCCCATCGTTCTCCATGGCTCAAGCTCAGTTCCCCAGGAATATGTAAAGACTATCAACGAACTTGGCGGCAAACTGCCTGACGCTATCGGTATTCCCGAAGAGGAGCTCCGTAAGGCTGCAAAGAGCGCTGTATGCAAGATCAACATTGACTCAGACAGCCGTCTTGCCATGACAGCAGCTATCCGCAAGGTCTTCACCGATAAGCCTGGCGAATTTGACCCCCGTAAATATCTCGGTCCGGCCCGTGACGAGATGGAGCGCCTCTACAAGCACAAAATTGAAAATGTGCTCGGCTCCAACGGAAAGGCTGAATAATCCTCAGACTCTTCATAGCCTGTATCAAGGCTGACAAATTATGCGCTCCTGCATCCGGTATGGTTGCAGGAGCGTTTTTATGCTTTGGTATGGCGATATCTTGTTTTGTGGTCAATATGCGGACAAGGAAGCGTATGGCGGTATGGAGGGGAGGAAGCGGACGGCACGGGCTGCATAATCAATGGTACAACAGTAATGTGAGAGGCCGTTGGAGACAATAAGTACCGGCACCTGAAGCACCATGTTGTAACGCACTATCTGGTCAAATACCTCTTGTGTTATATTTATATGGGGAGCCTTGTATTCAATGATCATGATGGGTTTGAGCCCTTGTGGTGAATAGAGTACCGTATCGCACCGGCGTGAGGTAGAGTTCAGCGTTATGCTTACTTCATTGGCAAGCAGCGGGCCTGGATATCCTAGGTTCTCTGTGAGATAGTGTACAAAATGCTGGCGCACCCATTCTTCCGGAGTGAGCGCCACAAAGCGCCGTCGCAACGGGCAATATACCCTCATGACTCCATCGTCGGATTGGCGTACATGGAGATGTGCGGGCGGTAGGTTGAGTTTGGGAAAATCGCTTAAGTTTTTTAACAAGATGGAAAAATTGTTGGTTTCACTGCGGTACATTTCGCAGTATGGAAAATAGTGCGTAAATTTACGAAAATATTTGTAGATACACCTATTTTGACCATGGCTGAAACCGTGACATTCCAGAGCATATGCCGTGACTTGCGCGCAGGTCGCCCGGCTCCGTTGTATCTGATACATGGGGAGGAAGGGTATTATATTGACGCGCTCGTCAAGGAATTCGAAGCCATGGTGCCGGAAGGAGACCGCGATTTCGACCTTACCACGCTTTATGCGCCTGAGATAGATTCTGCAAAGGTTGTTGAGAACGCTTGCCGCCGGTATCCTATGCTCGGCCCGCGCCAGGTGGTGATACTCAAGGAAGCCCAGGCTGTGAATGCGGATTTCCTGAAACCGCTTGCCGCTTATGCTTCCAAGCCTACACCGTCTACGGTGTTGTGCGTATGTTTTCGTGGAGCCAAAGCCAAAGGCGCGGAATTCCTGAAAGGGGTTAAAGCCGGTGGCGGTGTCATTTTTGAGGCACTTAAAGTAAAAGAGGCCCAGATACCTACTGTTGTCAGTGCTTTTATAAAAGAGCGAGGGCTGAGTGTTGATCCCAAGGCGTTGCTTATGTTGTGCGACTTTGTAGGCACTGACTTAAGCCGTCTTTACAACGAGGTCGCCAAACTCACAGTTACACTCGGGCAGGGTGCGATGGTCACACCGGAGGCTGTGGAGCGTAATATAGGCATTTCCAAGGAGTACAACAGTTTTGAGCTTACCCGTGCGCTTGCGGAGAGGAATATGCCAAAAGTCATGGCGATCTATTTTAACTACAAAGGCAATCCGAAAGCGCATGCGGTTCAACCGCTTGTGTCTCTCATATTCAATTTATTCGCCAATGTGCTTGCCGCGCAGTATTCGGTTGATAAATCTGAGCGCGGACTTATGCAGGAGCTTGGTTTCAGTTCGCCTTGGCAACTCAAAGATGTCAAGGTCGCCATGGGCAATTACAATGCATGGCAGGTGATAGAGATAATAGACAAACTGAGGGAATTTGAGTGCGCCTCCAAGGGAAACGGGTCAAGGCAGGATCCTTACGACCTCTTTTTTGATCTTCTTACCCGCATATTGAATCCATTGGGCATGAAAGGTGTGAGAATCTGAATGGAAAAATATTGATATAGCATATGAACATATCCGTGTATAATATACGCATAATGTTGGCGTCTGTGGTTTTGGCTATGGGAGCATCTGTCCTTAAAGCCGCCACAGTGGAGGATGCCCGCCGCCTCGCCGAGGATGGCAATCTTGACGATGCCATAGAGATGCTGCGAAAACTTGAGGCGGAACAATCAAAGGACGCTTCAATACCCAAGCTGCTTGGCGACTATTATATGGCAGTAGGTGAGGAGGATAATGCCCGCGACGCCTATGAACTCGCACGTAAGAAAGGGAGCCGTGAGGCTATTCTGGGACTGGCTGAGATGGCAAATACCAACTATGATGTGGATGGTGCCAGGGCGCTTGTTGAGGAATATCGCAAGACTTTGAAGAAAGGTAAGCGTGTGATAGCCGAAGATGAGTCGGGAGATCTGTCGGAGCGTATTGACCGTATAGAAAACGCACTTGATCGTGTTGAAATGATAGAGGTGGTGGACTCCCTTGTGGTGGATGCGGAAGATTTTTTCCGTCATTACAGGCTAAGTCCTGAGGCGGGTTCCCTGAATTCCACGGAGGTGCTTCCCGAAGGATTCGGATATGCAGATCCCACAGTGGTTTATGAGCCTGAGAGCGGCCGTGAGATGATATGGGCTGCCCCTGGCGAGAACGGGGCTTTTAGTCTGTTCTCCTCGTCGGCACTGTATGGTGATACGTGGGAGCAGCCGGTGCCGCTTGGAGATCATCTCGGTGGGGGAGGAGATGCGAATTATCCGTTCCTTATGCCGGACGGTATCACACTTTATTTCGCATCTGACGGAGAAGAGTCGCTGGGAGGCCTTGACCTGTTTATATCCAGGCGTGATGAAGACGGCTTTTTGCAGCCACAGAATCTCGGTATGCCATATAATTCCCCATATGATGATTATATGCTTGCCATTGACGAATTTACCGGTGCCGGATGGTGGGCTTCTGACCGTAATCGTATTCCTGGAAAAGTGACAATATACATTTTTGTGCCTCAGGAGCTGCGTAAGAATGTGAGTCCTGACAGCCCTGATCTGGTTGCCCGTGCGCGTATGAACGCTATCCGCACCACATGGAATGAAGGCACCGACCGGCAAGCCCTCCTGGAAAAGATTGGTGCTATTTCCACAGACAAAAAATCCTTGTCGCGCCAGTTTGATATATATATACCCGGCCGGGGTGTTGTTACGAATTTCAATGATTTCAGGAATCCGGCATCGCGCGAGTCAATGCATGCCTATCAGGTGGGAGTTGCCAAGGTGACTGAAGCGGAGCGCCGTCTGGCTTCACTGAGGGCGGCTTATGCAGCTGGCAACCATGACACATCTGATGTTATAGCATCACTTGAGAAGGAGCTGGAAAGCGCCCGTGCCGGGCTTGTGGAGCTTCGCAACAAAGTTGTCGGTTCAGAACTGGAAAAATAACATAAGGGGGAACCAGCGCAAGGTTACCTCCTCCGAGTTGAGTTATATGACTTTTTGATATCATGACCGCATTTCTGGTTTCGCTGGCAGTGCTTGTCGGCGGTTATATCGTTTATGGGGCATTTGTGGAAAAAGTTTTCCGCATAGATCCGGCGCGTCCTACTCCTGCGGTATCAATGGCTGACGGTGTGGATTTTGTGCCCATGCCTGCCTGGAAAGTATTTCTCATCCAGTTTCTTAATATAGCCGGATTGGGTCCGATATTCGGTGCCATAATGGGTGTTATGTACGGGCCGGCGGCTTTTTTGTGGATAGTCCTGGGAACTATTTTTGCAGGTGCCGTCCACGATTATGTGGCAGGAATGATCTCGCTCCGCAGAGGCGGGGCGTCGTTGCCTGAAATCGTAGGGCAGGAACTTGGCACTGGTATCAAGCAGGTAATGCGGGTGTTTTCTGTCGTGTTGCTTATCCTGGTAGGAGGTGTGTTCGTGGTTACAACTTCCGGTCTGCTGGCGTCGCTCACTCCGGAAAGCCTGGATGCTACATTCTGGGCTATTGTTATTTTCCTGTATTACCTTCTGGCAACGATGTTTCCCATAGATAAAGTGATCGGGAATGTATATCCGCTTTTTGCCGCGGTTCTTATTTTTATGGCGGCGGCACTGGTGGCAGTGATGCTGTTCGGCACGGTGGAGATGCCGGACCCGTTTGCCGGAGGTATGGGAAACCGCTATGCCGGTGAGCTTGCCGATACCCATCCTCTTTTCCCGATGCTGTTTATTTCCATTGCCTGCGGCGCCATATCCGGCTTCCATGCGACACAGTCGCCCATGATGGCGCGGTGCATGAAAAACGAGCGTCTTGCCCGTCCCATATTTTATGGTGCTATGGTGGCCGAGGGGATTGTCGCGCTCATATGGGCTGCCGCCACAATTACTTTTACCGAAGGATATGACGGCCTTGCTGCATATATGGCCCAACCGGGGCATAGTCCCAGTTCTCTCATACATGACATATCAACGGGTTGGCTTGGGACGATCGGCGGGTTGTTTGCGATAATCGGTGTGATAGCCGCACCTGTCACCACGGGGGATACGGCGCTGAGGAGCGCCCGTCTGATAGTGGCTGATTTTACCGGTTTCCCGCAAGGAAAGCTGTGGAGGCGTGCGGTAATAAGCATACCGCTTTTTGTGCTCACTTTTGTGGTGATGACTATTGACTTCAATGTCTTGTGGCGTTATTTTGCCTGGAGCAACCAGACTCTTTCGGTATTCACGCTGTGGGCATGCTCGGTATATCTGGCACGCCACGGGAGGCTATACCATATCACTTTGCTTCCGGCGATGTTCATGACAGTGGTAACAACGTCGTATATCCTTGTGGCTCCGTCGCCTGAGGGGTTCGGTATAGGCTATGACGCGGGAATATGGTGTGGTGTGGCTCTGGCGTTTCTTCTGACGGCATGTTTTGTCAGGTATCTCGGCTCTCTCCGGCGTCAGCCGACCTCGGTAAGAGGAGACTGATGATATTTTCGTTTTTTCTCTCGCTCCTGCAAATGTTTTTTCTGATGGATATAATTGAAATACTGGAGGGATACAGGAATTACACTCTCCATTCACATACGGAATTTTGCGACGGGCGTGCCCAGATGGAGGCATTTGCCCGAGAGGCGGTGCGCCGTGGATTCAGGCATTATGGTTTTACACCCCATTCTCCCGTGCCGATTGAATCGCCTTGCAATATGGCGGCGTCGAAAGTGCCGGAATATCTTGCCGAAGTAGAGAGGATACGTGCCGCTTATGGGGAATCATGCCGTTTTTATGCCGGTATGGAAGTTGACTATCTGGGGGAAGACTGGGGTCCCTCCTCTCCATATTTCAGCGGGTTACCGCTTGACTATACCATAGGCTCAGTGCATTTCATCCCTGCGCAAAGCGGGGAACTGATAGATATAGACGGACGTTTCGAACGCTTTGCACGCAATATGGAAACGCATTTCCATAATGACATACATTATGTGGTGGAGACTTTCTACCGCCAGTCAATGGGTATGCTTCAGGCCGGTGGTTTTGATATACTCGGCCATTTCGACAAGATAGCACAAAATGGTTCGCTATATCATCCGGGGCTTGAAGACGAAGCCTGGTACAAGGCGCTTGTAAACGAGTATATCGATGCGATCATAGCTTCCGGCATAGTGGTCGAAGTAAATACCAAAGCCTATGCAGAACATAAGCGCTTTTTCCCCGGGGAACGGTATTTTGCACGGCTTAAAAGTGCCGGTGTGCCAGTCGTGGTCAATTCCGATGTGCATGTACCGGCGCTGATGGATGCCTCGCGTGTGGATGCGTTCTCGCTTCTGGACAATATCAGTGCATGAGGGTGATTTTCACCTTCGTGTTTTTGATGCGGTAAGGGGATACGGCTTCCAATGTCTGGCGTGCCTTGTCGCGCGGTATGGCAACAATGGCGTTGTGATCGTTGACTACGATTTTCCCGACTTCTTCTTTTGAAAGCCCCCCTTTCTGTATCAGGAAACCGGCTATGTCTCCACGCGATATTTTTTCTTTTTTTCCGGCATTGAAATATAGTGTTGCCATATGGCTTGTTATGCCTCCGTCGGCAGGTGCTTTTCCGGATGGGTATAACTCTCGCTCCCATGATACAGCGCCGGGGATATTATCGCCATCGGCGATAATCACGTAGGCTGTGCCTGAGGCGCCCATGCGGGCGGTGCGTCCGTTGCGGTGTGTCCAGCTTTCGGGGGAGAGGGGGAGATGGTAATGGATCACATAGTTTACACTGTCAATGTCAAGGCCGCGCGATCCGAGGTCTGTGGAAACCAGGATAGGTGTGGTGCCGTTGTTGAAGAGGTCTATGGCAAGCTGTCGTTCGCGTTGTTCCAGGCCTCCGTGATACAGACCGGCAGGGAAATGGTTCTTCTTTAGGAAATTGAATACACGTTCGGCGCTTTCCCTGTGGTTTACGAATACAATCGCGCGGCCGTCGGGGAGTGAGCGCAGAAGGTCTGCGAGGGTGGCGAGTTTGTCGCGTTCTGGTGAGTTTACGCGCACTGTCTGTAGGCGTGGGCGGGTATTGTCACTGGTGAAATCCATCGTTTCCGCATCGCGCATGGGTATGAAATCAGGTATTTCATCCAAAGCGGTGGCGGATGTGAGCATTACCAATTTCGGGGAATGCATGCGACGCGTGATGTGTCGCATTTCGTCAAGGAATCCGAGTTCAAGTGATTTGTCGTATTCGTCAAATATGAGTGCCTTTACTTCGGACAGATCAATATTGCCGCGTGTTATGTGGTCAAGGAGGCGTCCCGGTGTAGCCACGATTATGTCAGGCGTTACGGAAAGCGAGTTTGTTTCATCGCTCATGGCATGTCCGCCGTAAAAAGCCACTGTTTTCAACCCTGCCGCTACCGGGCGTATCACATCGGCTATCTGCAGTACGAGTTCACGTGAAGGTGCCAGGATTACTGCCTGTACGTTGCCTTTGGAGGGGTCAAGAAAGCGCAGCAGCCTTATTGCGAATGCTGCGGTTTTTCCAGACCCGGTTGGAGCTAGCAGTATCAGTTTTTGTGCGTCAGTTGCTACCATCAACTGCTGCATCTCATTGAGCTGCCGTATGTTGTGGCGCTCTTTCAGGCGGTCAAGTATAATCCGTGGATCCATTGGGGAATATGAATTTATAGTTTTAGGAATCAAACGGCCATTCATCGTGAGATTACACGGTATTCTCCGTTCGGGCCATTGCCGACCATATAGCGTGTAAGACCGAAACCAGATTTTGCAGCAGGACCTGATGTGGGGGTGCCGTAATTTACAAATACATCGTAATGGCTTCCGCATTTGGGGCATACGGCATCGGTGGTCTCCATGTCTATTTTTATCCTGATGTCAGGGCTGTTTTCCACCGGACAGCTGAGGTCGTATGCCCTTGGGATGCCGTTGATATCTGCGACTAGCAACACCCCTCCATAGCCTGTTTTCATAACAGCCGTGTAAGGGAAGTTTTCGGGCAGTCTCAGAGAGGGGATGAAATATCTGTATGACAATGCTCCAGGGACACCATACTTGTCCCATACGGCTTGGTTGGTGAATGTAATCCATACGGCTGCCGGTGGTGTGCGTTTGTTGTCGACATGGTGACAAGCTGCGGGCATTAAGGCGCCTGCGGCTATTATCAGTGTTTTGAGCAAGTATTTGCAGATTTTCATCTTTTTCAGGGAGAGTCTCAGATTGATTAACGGCTCAGCCCGGCAATGAGTTCACCGAACTTGTCTGCCGCTTTCTGTAGTTGAGGTCCGATAAGCGGACGTAACATGGCCGGTATTTCCACGTCAATCAGTGTCTCTACTTCCGAGGTGTTGTCGGAAACAGGTCTGATATCCATAGTCATTGTCAGAGGTACCGGGGAAGATGCGGTACCGAAAACTATACGGTCAGGCCGTTCGCGTTTCTGTACACAGAATTCTATGGCGCCAACCTGCGGTGTGACAATCTTGATTGTGTCAGCGGTAAATTCAACATCTCCCACCTGCGAGCGCTGCTCCGGTGTGAGTGTGTCAAGTGCTTGCTGCAGGTGGCTAAGATTGCTGAAACGGTCAAACAGCTCTTCCTGTGGGCGATTGATTGTCTGTGGGGTGCTTTTATATGTAGCCATATGTTTTTGCTAAAAAATGGCGGTTGCGCGGCGCATTACAGCACCGGGGCAACCGCCTGTATGTTTATAATGGATATATTATTCTATAGTGGTGTCACGGTGGGGAGCCCAGCTTGAAGGGTCTTTACGCCATTGCTGTAGTGTCGCCACATCGTTTTTGCCGATGAAACCGGTATTTAAGGCGACTTCAAGGAGCGCCTCGTAGTTGCTGAGTGTGGTGAGACGGATACCTGCTTCCTTGAAGCGCTCTTCAGCTATGGGGAAACCGTAGGTGAACATGGCAACCATGCCTATTACCTCTCCTCCCGCCATGCGTATGGCTTCGGCTGCTTTCAGGCTGCTCTGGCCGGTAGATATGAGATCCTCAATCACCATCACTTTCTGACCATGGGAAAGCGAGCCTTCAATGAGGTTTTCCAGGCCATGGTCTTTGGGAGTGGAGCGCACATAGATGTATGGAAGTCCCAGCAGGTCGGCTACCATAGCTCCTTGGGCGATAGCTCCCGTAGCAACTCCTGCGATCACATCGGGCATTTCGTAATTTTCGAGTATTATACGTGTAAGCTCTGTTTTGATGAAAGTGCGCACGGTTGGATACGACAATGTGCGGCGATTGTCTGTATATATGGGTGATTGCCAGCCTGACGCCCATGTGAACGGATTATCTGGCTGAAGTTTTATTGCGCTGACTTTCAGTAATTTCTCGGCGAGAAGGTGTTCGAGCTTTTTCATATCTTTAATGGTTTCAGATCATTTGGTGAAATGGGAAAGAGACATTTACACGGAAGTCTGGCATACATCCAGTTTCATTACGCAAAATTAATGATTTTCTCCGTAATTATTGTTGAATAAGAGAAGAAAAATTTGAGTCATCATATATATTACAGCGCTTGCCGGTTGCATCTGTCATTTGTTGCTTTTAAGTGTTAAAAAACCTTTTGCGGGTGGAAGATTGGGTTCAATTGATTATTTTTGCAGCCGGAAAAACCATCTTTTGAGTAACATTTTCAAAAAAAAGACACAATTATGGCTTACGTAATTACTGACAAATGTGTAGCTTGCGGCACATGTCTTCCCAACTGCCCCGTTGAAGCGATTTCTGAGGGTGACATCTATGTAATTGATCCCGACACCTGCATCGAGTGTGGCACTTGCGCTGAAGTTTGCCCCAGCGAGGCTATCATCCCCGGTGAATAATCGGATCGAATGAAACATAGCAATCGGCTTCTGCCAGTGCGGCGGGAGCCGATTGTTTGTACAGTAATTTCCTGCCTGAAAATTCAAAACCAATCAAATCCATACCCTATTGTATATGAAAAAGCTATTATGTATTTCAATGGCGGTTGTATCCTTGGCCGCTATGGCACAGGTTGAGCATGTAAATCCGATGATCGGTACCGACGGTATGGGGCATACCTTTCCGGGGGCATGCGTGCCGATGGGAATAGTGCAGCTTAGCCCTGATACGGATACCATACCCCATAACGTAAACGGGTCGTATCAACACGATGTTTACAAATATTGTGCGGGTTACCAGCATACGGACAATACGATAGTCGGTTTCAGCCACACACATATGAGCGGTACCGGACATTCTGACCTGGGAGATATACTTATAATGCCTGCCACGGGTAAACTTAAGCTGAACCCCGGCACCGCAGAGGATCCGGATAGCGGATACCGTTCACGTTTCTCGCATTCAACAGAGAAATCAACCCCCGGTTATTATGAAGTGACATTGGACGACTATGGGGTGAAGGCACGCCTTACCGCCACCCAGCGTGTAGGGGTACATTCGTATACGTTTCCGTCAGGGAAAGATGGCCGTATTGTGGTGGACCTGAACCATGGTATATATAATTACGACGGTAAGACGCTTTGGGCTGCCATGCGTGTTGAGAACGATACCTTGATTACCGGTTACCGTATAACCAACGGATGGGCGCGTACGAATTATACATATTTCGCCATTTCCCTTTCCAAACCTATCAAGAATTACGGCTATACTGACAGGCAAAAGAGCAACTATATGGGCGGATGGCGGAAATTCCCTATAGAAAGGAATTTCCCGGAAATGGGCGGACGTAAAGTCGCGGCATATTTCGAGTTCGACATGGCATCTGATCCGGAGCTTGTGGTAAAGGTGGCGCTTTCAGGTACTGGTACAGACGGGGCATTGCGCAATCTACATGCCGAGGCGGCTGGTAAAGATTTCAATACCATAGCGGCAGATGCTGCTGATAGCTGGAACCGTAATCTGGCAACTATACAGGTGGAAGGGACACCTGACCAAAAAGCTATGTTCTATACATCGTATTACCATACGATGATAAATCCGTCGGTATATATGGATGTGGACGGCAGATATCGCGGTCTTGACCAGAATATACATCAGGCCGACGGCTTTGACAATTATACTATTTTTTCATTATGGGACACCTACCGTGCCGAGCACCCATTGCTTATGCTGATGTTTCCGAAGCAGGCTGCGCATATGGCGCAATCCATGCTCCGGCACCAGCAGCAGAGTGTGCACGGCCTTCTTCCTATATGGAGCCATATGGCGAATGACAACTGGTGCATGAGCGGCTATCATGCTGTTTCGGTCTTGTCAGATGCTTTGGTCAAAGGTGCGGATATCAATGCCGAGGAAGCCCTTGAGGCAATGACAGCAACATCCAATGTACCATATTTCGACGGAATTGAGCACTATATCCGTCTGGGTTACGTCCCGTTTGACAGGAACGGCACGGCAGCATCCACCACATTGGAATATGCCTATGATGACTGGGCCATTTACAGTGCCGCCATGAAGGCAGGCGACAGCGATATTGCCGAGAAATACCGCAAGCGGGCAATGAATTACCGTAATGTTTTCGATATGTCTACCGGATTCGCCCGTCCGAAATATTCCGACGGCTCTTTCAAGAAAAACTTTGATCCCATGCAGACTTCCGGTGAGGGATTCATAGAGGGAAATTCGTGGAATTTTTCATTCCATGTGCCACATGACGTGGCAGGCCTCATAGATATAATGGGTGGCGACAAGAAGTTTGTGGAACGGATTGACAGCCTGTTTGCCATGCATCTCCCACCGGAGTGCTATGCCGATAATGAGGATGTGACGGAAGATTGCCTTATCGGCGGGTATGTGCATGGAAATGAACCTAGTCACCATATCCCTTATCTTTACGCCTGGACTTCACAGCCTTGGAAGACCCAGTATTGGGTGCGTGAGGTGATGAACAGGATGTATAAAAACCATATCCGCGGTCTTAGCGGGAATGATGACTGCGGCCAGATGTCAGCATGGTATATATTTACTGCCATGGGGTTCTATCCGGTGTGTCCGGGCACAGACCAGTATGTGCTTGGAGCGCCATATATGCCCTATATGAAGGTGAGCCTGCCTAACGGGAAAAGCCTTGAGATCAAGGCTCCAGGTGTCAGCGATAAAAACCGGTATGTGAAGTCTGTCATGCTAAACGGCACACCGTATGACAAACTGTATCTGACACACGACGACATTATGGCCGGTGGTGTGCTTGAATTCCAGATGGCTTCATCACCTTCAAAAAAACGCGGGTTGAAAGCCAGCCAGAAACCATATTCGCTTTCAAATGCCATGTGAACAGGTTTAAATTTGTGTATGGGCAGAGGAAGTATTATCTTTGTGCAATAAGCATGAAAAACTGAAGTGTCCCTTATGCCGAGGCATGGGAGCTTATTTATAGACATATGGATAGTACTTATCATTTTGCTGTGGACCTGGGGGCGACCTCGGGACGCACAGTGCTCGCTACTTATTGTGGCGGGAAAGTGTGCATGCGGGAACTGACACGTTTCAGGTATCCGATGTTGCCGCTTAACGGACATTTATACTGGAATCTCCCCCTGATATACCAGGAGATACTTGACGGGCTGAAAAAATGTGTGCAGGTATTTGCCGGGGAAGGAATAGACCTTTCAAGGCTGGTATCCATGGGTATAGACAGCTGGGGATGCGATGTGGCGTTTTTCCACAAGGACGGGTCTCTTTCCGGTCTTCCGTATTGTTACCGCGACAATCACACGGTCGGAGCCATGGAGAAATTCTGTGAAAATATGCCTGAGGATGTGGTGTATGAAAAAACCGGCATCCAGTTCATGGATTTTAACACGTTGTTCCAGCTTGACACGATCCGACGCATGTCTCCTGAAATCATAGATGGGGCGGATAAGATACTTTTCATTCCTGACGCACTTGCTTATATGCTTACGGGAAAGGCTGTGATGGAATATACGGTTGCGTCTACGTCGCAGATGCTGAATCCAGGCACAGGCGATCTGGATCGTGGGATCCTTGATGCATTGGGGATTACACGCGACAAGTTCGGCACGATGGTATATCCGGGATATATGATAGGCCGTTTGTGCGGGCAGGTGCAGGATTATACCGGTATCGGGGATCTGCCGGTAATAGCTGTCGCCGGCCATGATACGGCTTCGGCTGTGATAGCAGTTCCGTCTCCGGACAATGATTTCGCATACATAAGCTGTGGTACATGGTCGCTGCTCGGTGCCGAAGTTGACCACCCTGTCATAACAGCGAAGAGCCGTGAATATAACTTTACAAACGAAGGGGGCATTGACGGTACTACGCGACTTTTGAAAAATATCTGCGGTTTATGGATATTCGAGCGTTGCCGTGAAGAGTTTGCCGGGGTGCCGGAAGATGTGCCGGCTGTCGCGTCTCTCTGTTTGGAATCATGTTGCGGAAGTCTGATCAATCCTGACGACCCGATGTTTGCCAATCCGGCTTCCATGACCGGTGCCATTTGTGAATTCTGCCGCCGCACCGGGCAGGAGATCCCCGAAACGCCCGCAGACTATGTGCGTGTGATTTTCCGTAGCCTTGCCGTGCGCTACAGGGAGGTGCTTGGGATGCTTAAGGAATTGTGTCCGTCAGACATAAAGCGGTTGCATATAATCGGTGGAGGTTCGCAGAACCCATACCTGATGCAGTTTGCCGCCGATGAGACTGGTCTGCCGGTGACCGCCGGCCCGGCGGAATGTACCGCCTTAGGAAACATCCTTGTGCAGTTGCGCGCTTGCGGAGTATTGGAGTCACTATCCGACATGCGTAACGTTGCCGTAAATTCAACAGAGACCTTAATTTATTTACCCAATATAAACAAATGAAAGAGGAACTTATAACACGGGCTTACGACATAGCCCGTGAACGTTATGCCGCTATCGGCGTGGATACGGAGAAAGTATTGTCACAGATGCAGGATTTCCATCTGAGCATGCATTGCTGGCAGGCTGATGATGTGGCAGGATTTGAGACGCAGGGTGGCGAGCTTACAGGTGGCATCCAGGTTAATGGAAATTATCCGGGTAAAGCCAGGAACATAGATGAACTCAGGTCTGACATACTTTATGCCATGAGCTTGATTCCCGGCAGGCACCGCCTGAACCTTCATGAGATATATGGCGACTTCGGCGGCAAATTCGTTGACCGAGATGAGGTTACAGTAGATTATTTCAGAAGCTGGATAGACTGGGGCAAGGAGAATGGCATAAAGCTGGACTTCAACTCCACATCTTTTTCACATCCAAAGAGCGGTGACCTCACACTGTCAAACCCGGACAAAGGGATACGTGATTTTTGGATTGAGCACTCAAGAAGATGCCGTGCAATATCGCAGGCAATAGGGGAGGCCCAACAGGATCCGTGTATCCTCAATACATGGATCCACGACGGTTCCAAAGATATCACGCTCAACAGGTATATGTATCGGGAGCTGCTCAAGGAGTCTCTGGATACGATTTTCGAGCATAAATATGACTGGATGAAAGACAGCGTGGAGTCGAAGGTGTTCGGCATCGGGCTTGAAAGTTACACAGTCGGTTCCAACGATTTTTATACGGCCTATGCTTCAAGGAATAATATGATGATAACACTTGACACCGGGCACTTCCATCCTACGGAAAGTGTTGCCGACAAGGTATCGTCAATGTTGTTGTTCGTTCCGGAGCTGATGCTCCACGTAAGCCGTCCGGTGCGTTGGGATTCTGACCATGTGACCATTATGGATGATCCGACGATGGATCTTTTCAGCGAGATTGTGCGTGCCGGCGCCCTTGAACGCGTGCATTACGGCCTTGACTATTTCGATGGGACGCTTAACCGTATCGGTGCGTATGTGATCGGTTCCAGGGCTGCCCAGAAGTGCATGCTCCGTGCTTTGCTTGAGCCGGTTGAGACTCTGCGCGGGTATGAGCTTTCAGATAAGAAATTCCAGCGCCTGGCTCTGCTTGAGGAGTGCAAGAATCTACCGTGGAATGCCGTGTACGATATGTTCTGTATGCGGAACAATGTACCAGTCGGTGAGGCGTTTATCGCGGAAGTAGAGAAGTATGAAGCTGAGGTGACCTCAAGAAGATGACAGTCTTGTAATGGAAATCATAATAGGGCTTCTGATAATAGCCTTAGGTGCTTTCTGCCAGTCAAGCAGTTATGTGCCTATCAATAAAATACGTTCGTGGAGCTGGGAAAGCTACTGGATAGTGCAGGGTGTCTTTGCATGGGTCCTGTTGCCTCTGGCTGGAGCCATGCTCGCAGTGCCTGAAGGACATTCGCTGGCTGAATTGTTCATGCGTAATCCGGAAGCGACATTTCTGACAGTCGTTTTCGGTGCGCTATGGGGTATCGGAGGGCTTACGTTCGGTCTTTCAATGCGCTATCTTGGGGTGGCTCTGGGGCAGTCGATAGCTCTCGGCACATGCGCCGGATTAGGCACTGTGCTCGGCCCTGTTGCGCTTAACATGCTGTATCCCGGCCATGGAATGCTCTCCACCCTCACGGTCTCGGTGATCATCGGTGTGGTCGTGACACTTGCCGGTATCGCCATCATAGGTGTGGCAGGTTCCATGAAATCGGCATCTCTCAGCGATGATGAAAAGAAAACTGCGGTAAAGGAATTCAATTTCCCAAAAGGCATAGTTGTAGCGTTGTTGTGCGGCCTTATGAGCGCATGTTTCGCCATAGGGCTTGCCGTAGGCGGCGAGATACGGTATGAGGGGGTAGACCCTATGTTTGAGACGCTTCCGGCGACACTTCTGGTGACACTCGGCGGTTTCGTTACAAATGCGGTTTATTGTTTCTTCCAGAACTCCAGGAACCATACATGGGGCGACTACATGAAAGGCCAGGTGTGGATCCACAATCTGGTGTTCTGTCTCCTTGCAGGCGCTTTGTGGTACAGCCAGTTTTTCGGGCTGTCGCTAGGCAAGGGTTTTCTTGCCGGTTCCCCCGCGCTTCTGGCTTTCGCATGGTGCATGCTTATGGCTCTGAACGTGGTGTTTTCCAACGTGTGGGGTATCATATTGAAAGAATGGAAAGGTTGCAGCAGAAAGACAGTAATGGTGCTTGTCGCAGGCATAACAGTGCTTATAGTGTCAACTTTCCTTCCTCAAATCCTTTAAAGTAAATTCAAATGTCAATATTGGATAACAGACCCGGCCTGGACAATGTGGTCGGGCAAGTAGCTGAAACTGCCGGTTATCTCTGGCAGAAAGGGTGGGCCGAGCGCAACGGCGGAAACATTACGGTAAATGTCACGGAATATGCCGATGACATGATGCGCGATATGCCGGCGATCAGCAAACCTATTGCAATCGGCATGGCTCTACCGAACCTAAAAGGGAGCTTTTTCTTTTGCAAAGGAACCCAGAAAAGGATGCGCGACCTGGCACGCCGGCCGATGGAAAACGGCTCGGTAATCCGCATACTTGATGACTGCGCACATTATGAGATCATTGCCGATAACCTTGTAATGCCTACTTCTGAGTTGCCCTCGCATTTGGCCGTGCACAATTACCTTATAGGGAAAGGCTCCTCATACAAAGCCTCCCTGCATACACATCCCATAGAGCTTGTGGCAATGAGCCATAATCGGGAATTTATGGAAAAAGATGTGCTTACACGCATGCTATGGTCAATGATCCCAGAGACAAAGGCTTTTGCTCCGCGCGGGCTTGGGATGGTACCCTATATGCTACCCTCATCAACGGCGCTGGCTGATGCCACCATCAATGCCATTGATGATGATTATGATGTGGTGATGTGGGAGAAGCATGGCGTATTTGCTGTGGAGAACGATATAATGTCGGCTTTCGACCAGGTGGATGTGCTCAACAAGAGTGCCAATATCTACATGTGCGCCCGCTCTATGGGATTTGTACCCGACGGCATGACGGAAGCGCAGATGACCGAATTGTCAACGGTGTTCAATCTCCCCAAATAACATTGTCTCCGTAGTGTCATTTTCTGCTTTCCGCAGCAGTGATTCCATTATAGCCAGGTCACTTTTTACTTCACCTTGAAGTAGATAGCCATTACGGCGTTTGAGCAAGGTGTTGTAAATGGTCCTGGCTTTATTTATGTCGTTGTCAAGATATAACGATATGGCGAATGATATTCGCTCCTTTGAGGACATTACTTTACGGTAAGTTTCGATATATCGTTCAAGTCTGGTGTCGTAAAGTTCTTTTGCGCGATTGGTGCGCCCTGTGACTAATGAGGTGAATACCAGTTCGCATGCGATTTCAGTAGTATAAAGTGGCATTAGCTCGCTTTTATGGCTGTACAGATTCTCGAAGTTATTATGTGCATCTTCCCATTTCATCAGGTCTATTAGTCTGGTGGCTGCCATCAATGGAATCGAAACCTCAAGGGGATTGCGGTAATCGGTGTCTTTATCTGCCTCAAACCACTCATCCGGTATGTCTTTTGGGCGCACTCCCTCTTGGATCAGTGCGTTGCAACGTAATTGAAAAACCATTCCCGGCTTACTTTTTTTATCCTTAAGCAAACGCCAGATATTGTAGGCATCGTTGCCTATTCCTCCCATTTGCATGGGTATGCCGTTTGTGATAATCAAAAACAGGTCAACAATAGTAAATATTACAGCAAATTCATGTATGAAAGGATGCACATGAATCCATAGCAGCGGCAACACTGGCAATAATGCGATCACATTTGCGATTATTCCACCGAGATTGTACCATACTATTGGAATTTTTTCTATCGGTAAATCGGGAGGAGCAAGCAGGCATTGTCCGCCTGTGCCTGATACAGCGAAGCGTTTTATACATAGTTTGCCGTTCAACCGGATAAACGTGAGGTTAAACAGGCGGAATGACACAAAACGGTAGCCGGTCAGCATTCCACATACAAGATGTCCTGCTTCATGTATGGCTATAAGCGACAATAAGGAGGCAAATAAACTTCCGATGCCGATTAAGCCGGCTGATATACCTTTGCTTATATCCAGATTTGCCAGATCGGAAATGAATTTCCCAAATGTAATGTCTGTAAACAGTACTATCACGAGTGTGCTGATAACCAGTCCGCCTATTGCGCCGGCAACCAGTCCTGCAAGAATCTTGATCAGGCCTTTCAGGGTGTTCATTGGTCGGTGTTGCGAGGGAGTTTGGAGTAACGGCGTATTGCACGGAGATAATATGCCGTTAGGATGTTTGTGCGTGACATCGGAAGGTGCAGGAGATTGCGCTCAGGATGTTGTGTATATTGATGCCGCATGGTGCGGAAGTCCCTGTGGGCACGCAATATGGCATTGGCGTTTGCAAAATCGAATGTCAGCATGAATTTTATCCATGCGAGAGTATCAAGCAGGCGACGCCGGAGCAGGGTTTTCCGCAGGTCGGTTTCCGGTAGGTTCTTGTGTAACAAAAGGAGATTGTTACGGAAATTCAGATATGTTTTGCGCGGATTGGATGCCGGTAGGCTCCCTCCTCCGAGGTGATACACACGTGATGCCGGTATAGCGGCTATGTCGTAGCCAGCCAGATGTATTCGCCAGCATAGGTCTATCTCCTCCATGTGTGCGAAAAACATCTTGTCAAGCCCTCCGGCACTTTTATACAGTTCAGTGCGTATCATCAGTGCTGCTCCTGTAGCCCAGAATATGGGTATGGGGGTGTCGTATTGTCCGCGGTCTGTTTCCACCGCACCGAATATGCGCCCGCGGCAATAAGGAAATCCGTTGCGGTCAATGAATCCTCCTGATGCACCTGCATATTCAAATTCAGTAGGTTTCTTATAGCTGAGTATCTTAGGCTGGCAAGCACCTATTTCCGGGTTTTCGTCCATGGCTTCCACAAGGGGTTCAAGCCATCCGCGTGGCACTGATACATCCGAATTGAGGAGGACGGTATATTCATGTCCTGTCATGGATATGGCCCGGTTGTACCCTTCTGCAAATCCGAGGTTCTCTTTAAAAGCCAGTATCTTTACGGTAGGGAATTTTTCTTGTAAGACCTGCAGTGAATCGTCGGTGCTTCCGTTGTCGGCTACAATTATCTCAGCCATCCCCTCGGGTGTATTGTCGACCACCGAAGGGAGAAATTCTTCAAGGAGCCTGGCTCCGTTCCAATTAAGTATTATAACTGCGACCAAAATATAGGGCGTTAGAAGTTAGGGCAGGGGGTATGTAAGCAAGAAAAGCTGCCATGAAGACAAGGGTATTAAGAAAGCTAGGAGATATAAGAAGTATTCTTGCTTGACTTCTCAAGCTCTAACTTCTGTACTTCTTATTTTTCTTATACACTTATGCGCCATCGGTTGTGTGACCAGAGCCAGATGGAGGGATTGCGGCGGATGGTGCGGGAAAGAAGGGAGGCATATCGGTCCGTTATGGCGAAGTCAGGAAGCTCACGGGGGTGCTCCGTGATGAGCGTGATATCAATGTGGTAGTGTCCGCGTGAGGTCTTATGCATGTCTAAATATACAACTGCGGCGTCAAGACGGCGGGCAACCGTTTCTGTGCCTGTAATGAATGGGGTGGCGTGGTTGAGGAAATTAACAACATGCCCTTCGTCACCGTGGCTGAGTTTCTGGTCGCTCATAAAGCCGGTAATCGTGGGTATGTTCATGCGCCTGTATCGCATGAGATCAAGAAATGCCACTTTCTTTTTAAGCGATACCGATCCGAAACGGCTTCTGAGGCTGAGCATAAGTGCATCCATCATTTTGTTGCGTAAAGGCCGGTATACCTGACAGAATTCAGCGTGTTTTTTATCGGAGTTGATGTCGCTCCAGAGTGTAATGGATGTCACCCATTCCCAATTGCCGCAATGTGAGAAATATGCCACTACCGGTTTCCCTTCATAAAGGAGCCGGTCTACAGTTTCGATGCCGCTGAAAGTCATGCGGCTTTTCATCTCCCCGTCGGATATGTGGAAGAGTTTTATTGTTTCGAAGATGTAGTCTGTGAAATTGCGGTAGAAACGCCGCCTGATGCGCAGTATTTCCTTTTCTGATGCGTCAGGGAAAGAATCGCGCAGGTTACGTGTTATTATTTTCCTGCGGTAACGCACCAGATAGCAGATTGTCACAAAAAGCAGATCGCTTATGACATAGAGTGCCATCATGGGGAGATGCGCTACTGCGGCCAGTATCCCACGGACAATCCTGTAAGCTGTTGTATGGTTGGTGTCTGCCATTATATTATGAAACTGGAGGGTAATGGCGCAAGTTCACCGCGCACGTGGCAATCACCGATTTCGGTAGGTATGAGTTCCAGGAGCCTGACTCCGACAATTGTATTGTCAAGCCGGGCAGGGGCTTCAACGGAAACTTTCAGATAATTGTCTGTGAATCCGCTCATCGGTGATCCGGGTTTGCCATGTTCAAGAAGGACCGGACGTACCGTGCCGATGAATTGTGAGGCAAATTCCTGCATTTTTTTTTCTGAAATGCGCAACATTTCATTAACACGCCTGTGTTTTTCTTCTGGTGTCACAGTGTGCGGTATGTCTAGTGCTTTTGTGCCTGGACGTTCCGAATAAGGGAATATGTGGAGGCGTGTCACAGGCAGGCTGTTTATAAATTCGCGTGATCTGATGAACTCCTCGTCGGTTTCGCCGCGTGCGCCGGCAATAAGATCCACACCGATAAATGAATGTGGTATCAGTTCCTTTATTCGTTCTATCTTATGGCGGAACAGTGCGGTGTCGTAGTGCCGGTGCATAAGGCGCAGCACTTTGTCGGAGCCGCATTGCAGTGGGATATGGAAGTGTGGCATGAATCGTCGGGAACCTGCACAGAACTCAATTATTTCATCTGTAAGCAGATCAGGTTCTATGGATGATATGCGGTAGCGTTCGATGCCTTCTACTTTGTCAAGTTCGCGTATAAGATCCAGAAATGTCTCACTGCCCCGGACTAGTGTCCGGTTGCCGTCATTGTCTGCCTTTTCCACACGTTTGCCGAAGTCGCCTATGTTTACCCCGGTAATGACAATCTCTTTTCCCCCGGAATCAGCGACTTGCCGGGCCTGTGCCACCATCTGATCCACTGTGCCCGAACGGCTGCGTCCGCGTGCGGCTGGTATGGTGCAATACGTGCACCAGCAGTCGCATCCGTCTTGTACTTTCAGGAAGTAGCGTGTGCGGTCTCCCCGCGAACATGACGGGGTAAATGTGCGCATATCGGAAGCCGGGCGCACATGGTTTTGCTGTTGTTTTGATTCTAGCCAGTTATGCAGGAATGCGGCCAGGTCTCCCTTTCTGTCATTGCCGGCAACTATGGCGACCCCTTCAAGTGAAGAAACTTCTTCAGGCTTGAGCTGTGCATAACATCCTGTGACAAGTATGTCGGCTTTCGGGTAACGGCGGTGGAAGGAACGTATTGTCTGGCGGCACTTCTTGTCTGCCAGTTCAGTGACACTGCAGGTGTTGATTACAATTATGTCTGGCTTTTCTCCTCCGCTTACACGCGTGATGCCGGCGTCAGCGAATGTGCGTGCGACGGTAGATGTCTCAGCGAAGTTCAGCTTGCATCCGAATGTGTGATACAGGGCTTTCAGTGTGCCGAATGTTCCTTTGTCTATCAAAGTGTATGGTTTATAATTGATGGTTAGAAATTAACCGGCTGTTGCTCCAGGTTTAGGAAATATATGAGTCTTTAAAGCCGAGGAAATAGAGTACCCCGTCGATTCCGATTGTGGATATCGACTGTTTGGCGGTGGCTTTTACTTTCGGTTTCGCATGGAAGGCAACTCCGAGGCCGGCAGTGGAGAGCATGGGCAGGTCGTTGGCTCCGTCTCCCACTGCGATGGTCTGTGCGATGTTTACATTTTCCACCTGTGCGATGAGTTTCAGCAGCTCGGCTTTGCGTTTTCCGTCAACGATTTCACCTACGTAATTGCCGGTAAGTTTTCCGTCTGCCACTTCAAGTTCGTTGGCATATACGTAATCGAACCCGAATTTGCGTTTGAGGTATTCTCCGAAGAATGTGAATCCGCCGGATAGGATTGCGGTCTTGTATCCGGCTCGTTTGAGTACTTCCATCATGCGCCCCACACCTTCGGTTACCGGTAGCTCATGGGCTATCTCTTCCATTACCTCCACATCAAGTCCTTTCAACAGGGCGACACGTTCGCGGAAGCTCTCGTTGAAGTCTATTTCGCCGCGCATGGCGCGTTCCGTGATAGCTTTTACCTGTTCTCCCACGCCGGCTCGTTCTGCAAGCTGGTCAATGCATTCAGCCTGAATCAAAGTGGAGTCCATGTCGAAACAAATGAGGCGACGGCAACGACGGTACATATTGTCCTCCTGCAAGGATATGTCAAACCCTTCTTCAGAGGATATCTGTATGAAACGGCTCTGCATTTCAGCACGGTCACGCGGGGTGCCGCGCACTGAAAATTCTATGCAGGCCTTTGCCTGCGGTTGTTCTCTCTTGTCAAGCGGCGGACGTCCGGTAAGACGCTGTATCGCGTCGATGTTCAGCCCCTGTTCAGCTATTACGTCAGACACCATGGCGATGTTGCGTGCCGACAGGCTTCGGCCGAGCAGTGTTATTATCCAGCGGTTTTTCCCTTGCCGGTTTACCCAAGCCTGATATTCTGCCACTGTTGTGGGTGAGAAACGGATTTTCACCCCCAGGTCATATGCCTTGAACAGCAAGTCTTTCAGTATATCACCTGATACGTCGCTTGTGGTGCGGAACAGTATGCCAAGTGAAAGATTATGGTGTATGTCGGCCTGTCCTATGTCAAGTATGTCGGCATCGTATCGGGCAAGTATCGAAGTCAGTGCTGCAGTTACGCCCGGTTTGTCCTGTCCGTTTATTGTAATAAGTATTATCTCAAGGTTGCCGTCTATATTTTCGGTTTCCATATCTTTCTCTGGTGATGATGTCGGTTATTTTAACTTGATTTTGTCTCCGGGTTTGAGCTTGCTTCCGTCAATCCCGTTAATACGCTGCAGCTCTTTGACCGTCGTTCCATGTTTTTTGGCTATCTTGTAAAGACTTTCGCCTTTGCGCACAGTATGGATTTTTGGCGAGGTTTTCTTGCCGGATGATTTGTTCGTATTTTTTGCTGCCGGTTTTTCCGCCGCAGTTTCCTGTTTTGCTTTTGAGTTGTTGAAAGTTTCAGTTACTTTAGTGTTTACAGTCCCGGTGCTATCCGCAGGAGCTTCCTGGACGGGTGTTTCCGTTGTTGCGTCTGCCACATTTGTAGAAGTGCTGTCTGCAGGTGTATGGGGGGTATCCGTAACGGCAGCGATATCTGTAGCATTGGATGGGGTCTCTTCCGCCATTTCTATGTTGTCGTTTTTGACAAGCAGTTCGTCATCCTCGTCTGGCTGTATCTTATACGGGCGGAATTCATCTTTTGTGGTTACGATCTTCAATGACTGGCCTCGCTTCGGACGGGATATGTTTTTATTCGCACGCTTTATGGTGGCAACTGTCACACCATATTTTTTTGCGATAGAAGAGAGTGTTTCGTTGCGTGCCACTTTATGGTATTTCACATCTTCTACCGTGACCCATTCGCCCTCTACACCGTTCACTGTGGCCGTGCGGGGTTCAAGGCCTGTGGCTGGCTCCACTACGTCGCGCCGGGCATAAAGCCCTGCATCGCGTGCGGCTATGGATTTCTCGCTGATTATATATGAGTAAACCTGGTTTGCCGGAAGTACCAGTGAATATGGCCGGATATCGCCCGGTATTTCCTGTTTGCGGTATTGCGGGTTTAATATTTTTAATTCTTCTACAGGGAGCTGCAATACGTCTGCTATCTGTTTGAAGTTCACTCTGTGATGCACATGTACGGAGTCGGTGACGATGGGGCGTTTTGCCAGTGCCGGCGATATGTTGTGCTTGTTGTAGTGGTTCATCACGTATGTGGCTGCTATGAAGCATGGCACATATCCGCGTGTCTCTTTGGGAAGATATGGATATATGGCCCAGAAGTCGCGACGTGTGCTGTCGGTGTCTGCTCCGGCACGTCTCAGGGCTTTGTTTACATTGCCTGGTCCACAATTGTAGGCTGCTATTGCAAGCGACCAGTCGTTGTATATGTCGTGTAGCTGGCGGAGATATTTTGTAGCAGCTGCGGAAGAGGCCACGGGATCACGCCGTTCGTCAACGAGTGTGTTGACTTCCAGGCCTAGCCCTCTTGCGGTTGATAGCATTATCTGCCATAATCCTGTAGCGCCAGCACGGCTGACGGCATCGGGGTTGAGTGCCGATTCTATGACCGGCAGGTATTTGAGTTCAATCGGAAGTCCTTCTCTTTCAAGTGCTTCCTCGAATATAGGCATGTAATAAAGGCTCATGCCCAGCATGCTCTCTACCAAAGACCGCTTTTTCCCGGTATACATGTCAATATATGTGCGTACTACCGAGTTAAATGGCATTTCAATGATTGTGGGTATGCTTTTCAGGCGCTTTATGATCTCTTCGTCGGATGTTGCAACGTCCGGTCTTATATCCGCTTCCTTGTCAAGTGCCGTATAGTTTTTGAGATACCAGTTCTGCATCATTTCGTTCACGTCTGTTTCCACGCTTTCAGGGAATACGATTGTGGAGTCGTTGCAGTGTTCTGCTACCGAGAGTATTGATGGCCTTGCGCTCAGGCAGACTGCAGAGCAGGTCAAACAGAATGCCAGTATATATTTCAGAGTAAAATTCATCGGTCAAATTAGAAGTTAAACGCCCATACAAGTCCTACGGATGGTTTTACATTTCTGCCGTCCTGTATCAATGTGGGTGATACGTCCATAGTCAGGTCTGGTGTGATGTCAAAATGTGAGAGTGAGGCGTCGACATATGCGTCGACCATGGCGATCAGGTATACTCCGATCATGCATATTATGCAGAGGTCGCGGTTGCGGCGGAAGTAATTCTTACGGGAACGGATCACGTTTTGCAGCCATGCTTTGTCAAGGTTTTCTTCCTTGACGTTCGGTGCGAACAGGTCCATATAGCTTTTTGTATCCGGATCATTGTCAAGCAGGTCGGCATATGCTTTGGTGTAGTCACGCAGCATGCCGTTGTTCCAGTTTGTCGCATATGCCAGCCCGAGGTATCCTCCTACAACGATGGGGAGTTTCCAGTATCGCCGGTTGTAAACCTGTCCTAGCCCTGGAAACAGTGCGGCGAACCATACGGCTTTGGTAGGATCGGGGGAAAATTCCACTTTGCGGGGTACCCATTCGTCAGGTTTTTTCTTTGGGATCATTGCCAGGGAATCTGCTTCCAGTATCTCGCCGGCAGTCATTGCAGTGGAGTCGTTGTCATTGAAGGCGCCCAACATGTCGGGGTATTCTTCTTCAATCTGGCGACGGTTTATGTCTATCGCGACGGTATCAACCGGGGTGGCTTCCAGATGCCCGTCTTTCAGTTCGATTTCATCTTCTACTACAGCGGCAGGTTGTGTGACAGGCTTTCCTATGGATATGGAGTCGGGAAGAGCTTGCACGTCATCAGGTCCGTTTGCGGGTGATTTTTTTGGGGTGCGTGCCACCGGTAGGTTGTGCGACGGTGGTGCCTGGTTCTGGCCGGGAGCCTGTGCGGATGCGGTGATCTCGGCATATGTCTGCAATGGGCAAGCCGACACAAGCAATGTCACAGCCAATGCGGCAGTGACAGAGCGCTTGCATTGCTCCTTTATGGAGCAAAACCAACGTTTGCTGATTATATTTCTCATATATGGTGATTCTCCCGGCAGGGAGATTCTTTTTCGTTTGGTAACCAATGGCAAAATTAGCGAAAAAAAGGCGGATTTTATCTGCTGGAGAGCATGAAAAATGCTAAATTTGCATAACTGTTTAATTTTTTTACATTATTTTATCTACCGGCGGCTTTGGCCGATTGTTACGGCCAGTCGTATTTAATACCCTGATTAATAAAATGAAGAAAGTTTATGCACTTGCTGCGGGAATGCTTTTTAGTAGCGCGGTTTCGGCAAAAGTGACTTTGCCGAAGTTTATTACCGACAATATGGTGCTCCAGCAAAATTCAACATTGACTCTTCCCGGACATGCAGCTCCGGGCGCTAAGGTTTCTGTAAAAACCGATTGGCTTGGCAATGAACTGACCACCAAGGCCGGTGCCGATGGTTCGTTTAAAATATCCGTGCCGACTCCGGCTGCGGGCGGTCCTTTTACGATGATAATATCTGACAGTGATAATGAATCCCCGCTGGTGCTTTCCAACCTCCTTTCCGGTGAGGTATGGCTCTGCTCGGGGCAGTCCAACATGGAGTTCACTGTAGGCAACATGAACTGGGGGGCGTATCTGATGGACCGCGATGAAGTGGTGGCCACGGCGCAACATCCCGACATACGGTTGTTGCGCATGAAGAAGAATACCAGCTTCAAACCTATGGATGATGCCGAAGTTGAGTTTGGCGGATGGGTAGAGGCATCTCCGGCGACAATGAATTTCTCTGCCATAGGTTATCTGTTCGCGCTCCAGATGCAGAAAGAACTCGGAGTACCCGTAGGGATAATGGAAGCGAGCTGGGGAGGAACCCCTGCAGAGGCGTGGACGGCATATGACGCATTGAAAGGTGTGGCTGGTTTCGAGGGGGAGCTTGCTACAATGGATAAGGCTGGCTTTGACGGTTCGAAGATGGCTGATGCCCACAAGGAGAATATGGAAAACTGGTTTGCTGCTCTTGACAAGGCGGGTAAGACTTTTGATATCGGCAGGATGCAGACCGGCAGTGAGTGGGGTAAGATGCCGTTGCCGGAACAATGGGAAAAAACGGTATTGCCCGGTTTTGACGGTGTAGTCTGGCTGCAGCGTGAACTTGAACTTCCTGCCTCGGCAGCAGGTAAGCCGCTCGAACTGGCGGTTGGTATAGTTGATGACCTTGACGACACTTATTTCAATGGTACAAGGGTCGGAGGATATGAGGATCCACGCGGACAGAGAAATTATACTGTGCCTGGCAATCTGGTGAAGGCAGGCAAGAATGTGGTGACCGTCAGGGTTGTGGATTTCATGGGCGACGGCGGTATCATGCCCGGTTCGGTGATGGAGGCAAAAACCGGAGGGGAGACATATCCTCTTATTGGAGAATGGAATTATATGGCCGATGTCACGGCCGACAAATTGCCGCAACGCCCGTCGGCTCCTTCCGGACCCAACTATCCCACGGTGCTTTACAATGCGATGTTGCATCCCTTGAAAGGGATCCCGTTCAAGGGTGTGTTATGGTATCAGGGATGTGCCAATGTGGGGCGTGACGTGCAGTATGAGAAACTTTTCAAGACATTGATAAACAACTGGCGCGAGACGTTTGACAATCCCGATATGCCGTTTTATTTCGTGCAGCTCGCAGGTTTCCAGGCTCCCAAAAATGTACAGCCCGATTCCCAGTGGGCACTTCTGCGTAACAGTCAGGCAAAGGCTCTTGAACTGCCTAATACAGGGATGGCAGTGGCGATAGATCTTGGTAATCCTGTGGATATACATCCGGCGAACAAGCAGGAGGTGGCACGCCGTCTTGGCCTGATTGCATTGAACCGCGACTACGGCCGGAAAGATATTGTATATGCCGCTCCTGTGCTTGTTTCGTCAAAAGCCGACGGAAACCGTATGGTGCTTAAATTCAATGGGACCCTCAAGCCGACTTCCAATGCGCTGACCGGTTTCATAATCGGCGATAAAGACGGAAATTTCGCTTATGCCAATGCACGTTTGGAAGGTAATGATACCGTTGTGCTCACATCTCCTTTGGTAACGAAGCCGACAGTGGCGCGGTATGACTGGGCCGATTATCCCGGTGGCAACCTTTACGGCACCACCGGCCTCCCGGTAGCCCCGTTCGCAACCGACAAGTGACAATACCCCGTTGGGTATATTAGACAGGCGGTTTGCCGTAAAGTTCGGCAAACCGCCTGTCTGCATTACAGACCCGTCAGGTCTGTTTGTTCAAAGTTGTAGTAGCGGATGCCAATCAAGCGATAAAGTAAATAAATTTCGGTAATTATTTACGACATTACCTTAGTTTAAGCAAAATCTGGTTGTTTTCCTGTATATGTCCATATCGCGTAAGTATTAAGGTGGTTTATATTCATTGGCTGTCGAACTCCAATTCTTTCTCTATTTCCTCAATCGTAGGCAAACTGCCACGGAAGTCTTTTGGCAAGGCTTGTCCTAATTCGTAGTCGGATATTCCGATTGGCTTTTGTATATCACGTAAGGCGTATTCAGCCTTGACACGGTCTTTGCTTCTGCAGAGCAGCAAGCCGATAGTTTGATTATCTCCCTCCCGGCAAAGAATATCATCTACAGCAGAGCAATAGAAATTCAGTTTGCCGATATATTCCGGCATGAACTCCGTATCTTTCAACTCAATCACCAAATAGCGGTGTAGAAAGGTATTGTACATCAATATGTCAATATAATAATCCATCACCAGATACTTCTATGTGATACTGCCTACCCATGAAGGCGAATCCGGCTCCAATTTCCACGAGAAATTTCTCCACATGATTGACCAGGCCGATTTCCACATCACGCTCATTATACTGGTCGGTGAAAGTCAGCATATCAAATATGTACGGGTCTTTGAGCATTGATTTTACATCGTTTGTCTCAGGTACAGGCAGGGTTTCAATGAAATTGTTCGCCAAAGCTCCATGCTTGCCATAGTCGTCAAGTTTGATGGCTTCTTGCAAATAGCGTGTGTTCCAATGCGCTGTAATGCTTTGAGTCATGTACCAATAACGTGCCCGAATGTCTTTGACCTGCTGTAAGAGGATAAGATTATGCGTCCATCCTAAATGCTTTATAGGCAGAGTGAAATTGTACTCTTCCAATTGCGCAATCACTGATTGCGCAATTGGAGAAACCACCCCTTTAACCATCGTAAGTTCTTGATTATATTCGTTGAAGAACTGTATCATACACTGCATATTGCGTACGGAAAATCCCTTTATCTCGGAATAATCGTTCTTCAAATCCACGGACAACCGCTGTAAAGTTTTCTTACCCCAACCGTCTGCATCTTTGCTGTACATTCCGCCAATATCCCAATACATCCTGAGCATTTCTTCATTGGCGGCATATATAGACCGTTGCTGGGCAATTAGCACCCTTTGTTTTATTTTTCGAAGCAGTGCTGCATAACCTTAATTTTAGTTTAAGGAGTAATTATGTTGATTATTAGTGGTATATCTATCTATTATTGTACTAAATTCGTACTATTTAGACAATTGGATGAAAACGAATATAACTGATTTATGGATAATTTACGGTCGTTAACTTTATTTATTTGCCTTGATTTTCCTTTTCCTTTTCGTTGGTAAGAGTAGAGGTGTTTATGGATGCTGGTGAAAAGAAAAATTGATAGAGGTATTTCTCTTTTGCCCGGCATATATTTATTGGTTTGGTTCAGTTTAGATGTATATATCTACGATTGAACTAAACTTATTTTTGCCAGCCTATTGACATTAACCGCAAAATGTTGCAACTTTGCAGTTGATTGGGAGAAGTCCCGTCACGACATTTTGATAATTAAGAAGCGTTATGCGTAATCTTGTGATTTGAGAACGTATGAAATTTGACAAATAGCACAAGGATTAGCATAGTGGTTCTCACGCTTATAGCGTGGGCTGCTATTGTTACATCTGTGCTAATGGTTTCCTACGACCTTCAAATCAAGACGTGGCATAGTTGGCTCACGTTTTCTTTTTAGAACCAATCTCTCCACAGAGTCAGTGGCGACAAACAATTATGAAATGAAAATAATTCACATCATCACAATCGCAGCTGCTCTTGTCGGCACATCCGCTGTCTCTGCGCAAACTCTGGTAAAGGAGATGAACGGTGCCGACACACGTTTCATCCCCGGGCAGTACATGAAGAATGGTGAAGCCGCCATCTATTTTTCCGAGGATGAATACGGATATAGAGACGGCAGCACGAAATACACGGCTGAAATCTTTGATTTTGAACTAAACCCTCTCAAATCATTTAATTTTCCCATACTGCGACCATATTGCGTATTTGAGGAAAGAGCATCTACCGGTACTCAGGAAAAATCCCGTGTGATTAAGAATTCCCGCTTTACAATAAACGAGGCGGACGGAATTCCTTCCACTTCAGATATGGAAGCCCGCAAGAACGCTTTCATTAATTACATTTACGAGACGCTAAGATACACTGACCCGTCTGTTACTCTTGACTTATTGCAGAATGGCACAAGGGTTGAGGATAACTATGTCTTTATCGTTGTCCCTTTTCAGAAGGGAAACGGATGGTATGAGTTTGAGGAATACCTCAGAGCTATTGAGGCCTACCTTGAGCCTTCTGGTATGTGGGGCTTCTCCTATCGTTACTCCATCCAGACTCAGAAATACAATGGAGATTGGAGCAAACGCGCTTGGGAGGATGTCACAATAAGCAACTTCTGTACCCCACGTTGCAACGATGTCGCCAGATTAAACGACTGGAACGGTGGCGTCTATCTGCCGTTTTCTCAGACTTTCTTCAACGATGACGATGCTTTCGAATATGTCCGTTTCAAAGCAGAGGTTGCTGAAGGGGGAGAGAGCAATTTCAGCAGTGTGTCAGATGGGACGCAATCACCTGAAGAATCTCTTTTTGGCATTACAGATACTGACCGCGACGGCGATGGCGAAACAGACTACAGGCGCACAGTGTTCGGTGTTCATTACACAGGCCTGGAGGTCGTCAACGAAAATAATCAGGTTCTTTACACTTTCCCGATGCCCGATAACGCCGAGGGGAAACCAAGCGTTGAGTTCTTCAAATCCGACAATAGCATTCTTGCACAGGTCAATTACAATTGGCATGATGAACAAGGGCACTATGTACAAACCGTAAGATTCTATCGCATTGACAAGGCTACGGGTAGTGTCGCAAAGGTTGTCAAGGAAGAAAATCACATTACCGCACGGCCAAATCCTGCGTCAAAGGGAACACCGGTAGTTGTGGATGTGCCGGCTTCTACAAGTGAGCGTACTATCCGAGTCAATACCATTAATGGTTCCACCATTATGAGCTTTATAATCGAAGCCGATGAGACACAAGTTTCTGTGCCTACTGATAATCTTACATCCGGTATTTATCTCATAACTCTCACTGATAAAGGCCACACATCAGAAACCTGCAAGATTATCGTTCGATAAAACTTGTTCGCACATTTTTCAGAATTTATAAAGAGTCCAAAACATTGTTGAAAAATTCAGTAATGTTATGGACTCTTTTATTATTCCGTTGAAAACGTGTGTAGCAATGGGGTACGGCTTCCCATTAAGCCGTATCGGGATTTCCAAGGGGTTGACCTCTTTGGCATATGTGGATATTTTCAGCGTTGACTTGTCAATGCGGCTCGGAAAATTCCATAATATTCTAAGCTAAGGAATTTCCGGATGGCGTAATTTCCGTGCCGCCGCTGCACGGATGGAACTGTTGCACCGGGTATATTGGTTTACCATTATACTCGGTGTAATGATTGCAGTAAGTATAGTCGGACTTATCTGTTATTTGGTAGCAGTAACAGACACTGATAATTGTCAGCGTCGGGCAATGAGAAAAAAAGAGCGTTCACGGCAGTGCTTGCGGTTGAGGCGATGATTTTTCGGAGAAAAAGAAATCCCGAAACATATCCTCGAAAGTCATCAATCAAATTATTAACTACTTGTATGTTTGTATTCTTAGCCATACTTTTCTTTAATTCGTTTACATATTTACTCTTTTTATTCGGTCGTATGTCAAAATCTCACGATTATTCTGGTGGCAACCTTTACGGCACCACCGGCCTCCCGGTAGCCCCGTTCGCAACCGACAAGTGACAATACCCCGTTGGGTATATTAGACAGGCGGTTTGCCGTAAAGTTCGGCAAACCGCCTGTCTGCATTACAGACCCGTCAGGTCTGTTTGTTCAAAGCATTGTCTTAGCGGATGCCAGATCACGAATTTGGTTGTTTCGGAACCTGATTTGAGGATATACATGCCGGATGCAAGACATGTGATGTTTTTTCAGTGCCATTGTAAACGATGCGTCCATGTGTGTCGTATATGCTTATTCAGGACTTTATGTATGTGTGTCGTAGTGTGGTTCTGTTTTGTCTTCTATAGGTATGGTGGTGTTTTTTTTAGTTGATAATATAAGGGTTCCCATCTTCCTTCGGCTCCTTTGGATTAGGATATAAAATAAGGTGTGAGGATTGTATCTTGTCTTATCCGTAATTCAAGTCTTGGTATACTTTCTGCATGGATAAAACAATAGCCCCACACAGAGATTGCTCTATATGGCTGCCGTTAACGACAGGGTATAAGCATTTGATGCAGGTGCTATTGCCAGTTCTATTTTCATGCAGAATTCCAACGACCAAGTTTGAATTACGAAAATAAAATTTCAATAACACCTTAATATCAGTAAAAATCACATTGGGCCAGCTCTTTGGCTTTTTGCGAATTATTTACAAAGGTAATAAGTAGGGGCTATGTTTTCCGCTTTTTTGTAAGCAATATAACCGACAGTTTTCAGTCTTGGTTTCTTACCATCCGGATACTAAAAAGCGATGTGCCGGATTTTGGCACATCGCTTAGTTCTTGTTTCTGTATGGCGGTCAGTCAATGATGTCGAAGCCGGTATAGCGTCGAAGGCATTCTGGTATGATTATGCCTTCCGGTGTCTGGTTGTTTTCAAGCAGGGCTGCCATGATGCGGGGGAGTGCCAGTGCCGAGCCATTGAGGGTGTGGCACAGTTTGGTTTTCTTGTCGGCACCGCGGTAACGGCATTTGAGGCGGTTTGCCTGATATGTTTCGAAATTTGATACGGAAGATACTTCCAGCCAACGTTTTTGCGCGCCTGACCATACTTCGAAGTCAAAGGTTATGGCAGAAGTGAAGCTCATATCGCCTCCGCACAGACGTAAGATATGCCATGGGAGACCGAGCTTGTCAAGAAGTCCCTGCACATGGTCTTTCATTTCTTCCAGTGCGGCATAACTGTTTTCCGGACGCTCAATTCGTACGATTTCAACCTTGTCGAACTGGTGCAGGCGGTTGAGGCCGCGCACGTCTTTGCCGTAGCTTCCGGCTTCTCGTCTGAAACATGCTGAGTATGCGCAGTTCTTTTTGGGCAGTTCCTCCTCGCGTAGGATCACATCGCGGTATATGTTGGTTACAGGAACTTCTGCTGTAGGTATCAGGTAGAGATCGTCAAGTTGGCAATGGTACATCTGTCCCTCTTTGTCGGGAAGTTGCCCGGTCCCATATCCGGAAGCGGCGTTTACTACGTAGGGTGGTTCTATTTCAAGGTAACCGGCTTTGTTTGCCTCATCAAGGAAGAATTGTATGAGGGCACGTTGCAGACGTGCTCCCTTGCCCATATATATGGGAAATCCGGCGCCGGTAATTTTTACTCCGAGATCGAAATCTATAAGGTTATATTTTTTAGCGAGATCCCAATGGGGGAGGGCATCCTCTCCAAGCTCAGGCATTGGGCCGCCGGTTTTCTCTACAACGTTGTCTGCGGCGGAAGTTCCATGCGGCACCATGGCGCATGGAAGGTTGGGGATTGTTACCAACAGATCGTGTTGCTCCTGTTCGGTATCTGCAAGTTGCTGCGCAATGGCGCGTTGTGCATCTTTAAGGCCTGCGACTTGTGTCTTGGCTTGTTCCGCCTCTTCGCGTTTACCCTCTTTCATGAGTGAACCGATGGAAGCTGCTATGCGGTTTAGCTCTGCTGCTTTGTTGTCGTTATCCAATTGGAGCTGACGGCGCTGTTCGTCAAGGGCTATTACTTTTTCAATAGCTTCCTTCCCGTTGAATCCCTTTATGGCGAGGCGCTCCACTACCTCTGCCGGATTGGCTTTTATCTGTTGAAGAGTAAGCATTTGATTATGCTGTTATTGATTTTTTCTTTTGAACTGCAAATTTACCAATTATTTATGTTATGGCAAACAATTTTGTTGCAAGGAAGATTATCCTACACAATTTCTGCTATGGTGTGCTTATCAGGAGGAATTATTTTTGGTATTATTTGGAATTTAGTCTTGCTTTTAACATTTATTAAATTAAATCGTTGCCAGTGGGAGATCTTTTTGTATAATTTTGTGGTGTTTGAAAATGCGGTGTTTTTCTAGCAATTTGGCACGATAAACGGTTTGTTGTCGTGCAAAGTGTTTGTAAAAGTCGTTGTGTGAAATAAAACTGGACTCCAAAAAATTATAATTATCATATTTATGAAGCAAATTTTATCCAGAATTACGGTTGTGTGTGCTGTAGCTGCGATATCTCAGTTATTGTCCGCTACAAAAAACGTGGTACTATCCGATTTCAGTTGTTCTCCAGCCGAGGTTATGGCTGATCTTTCAGGAAAAGCTGAGTTTATGCTTACTTTCACAGTCACCAACAGTGGCGATGAGGATATTATGGCAGGTGACGGGGGATATATGTTCCAGGCGGGTGAATTCAATTTCCTAGGTGACATTACAATGGAGCTAGGTGAATTTACAGGCGATATAGACATACCGGTCGGTGGGACGGCTACTGTGGCGATGCCTTGTTCCGTTACACTTCCCGACATAAGCAGCGACAAGAACGTTACAATAAAGGTAAAGGAATTTTTTTGTAATACTGTTGTTCCTGAGTATGCTTATCAGTGCAAGAAGGTGAATGTGTTGTCGCCTGTGGCACGGCTTGGCGTCAAAAGCGGGAACTTGACAATTTCATCAGGATCTACAATCAACTATGGCATGGTACCGGTAGCTGAGGCTGATGTGACGGTGAGTGTTTCCAATACGGGGCGTTCGCCTCTGGTGATAAGTGAAATAGCTTTTGATGAAAATCTGGATGGAACAGTTGTCTTGACCTCCCTTCCTCTCACAGTTGAGGCTGGTGCGGAGGCCGATGTGGCAATGGGCCTTGGCACTGTTGCCAAAGGTATGAAAGGTGTGGTCACAGTTAAATATAATGATGCTGTGGCAGACAATGAATTTATTTATAACATCCGTGCTGCAATTATTGGTGAGAGTGATGCTGTAGAGCAATTCGCCAATGGCGTGCCTGCCGGATGGTATATCTCGGCTGCTCCCGGAGTGGAAGGGGCAAACTTATGGAGCACCCGCACAGTCAGCGGCAATCCTCTTGTGACACAAGGTGACGCAGACAAGAAATCGCGTCTTATAACTCCTCTTGTGACTGTGGATCCTTCACGTAGCCTCACCCTTATGGCCGGACATGCTTATGTGCCGTTCAGTGACAATTCTGTACTCACGGTATATTATTCCAAGGATAGATCCGAATGGACTGAACTTGGTAAAATTGTAAAAAGCGTAGGGTCACAGCGTAAGCCATTCAATACGTTTGAATGGACAGATGAGAAGAGCAACCAAATGGAATGGTATAACTTCTCTTTGTCGCGTATGGAAGCGGGGGATTATTATTTCGCTTTTGAGGCCGGAATGTGCATATTGGATAATATTTACCCGTTGCCTGTAGCTACGGTAAGACAGGATATGCTGATAGAGTCGTTCGTCGTGCAGGAAGAGGGCATGGTGAATTACCCTATGACATTTGCAGTAAATATATCCAATATGGCAGCTATGCCTGTTGATGCCGGCGCTTATGCTTTGACACTTTTTGAAAATGGCGTGGAGGTTGCGGAAGTGGTTACCGGCAATATAGAGCCATATGCGTTATTGCCGTTGAAAGTAGATTATGTGCCACATGCCGAGGGTACCAATGTTTACAAGATGATGCTGTCATATGAAGATCGCAGCATGGCTGCGGAGGGTACGGGCGTGGTTTTGGCTGAATCTTCTGAAATTCCTGTGCAGATAGGCGGGGTGGACGGGATAAGCAACCGGATTCCACTTAATATGGATGCATTCGCCTCTAAAATGCAGACAATAATTACAGCCGATGAGATCGGGCTTGCTCCCGGTTCCATGATTACAGAAATCACGCTTCTTGGCGCGAATACCTCTTATGAGACCACAAAAAAATTTGCCCTGGCACTTGAAACTGTTGATAAAGAAGAGTTTGTAGAGGGGGATATTTTTGAAGAGCCTGCATCATTCGTTTTTGAAGAGAAAGATGTGGTTTTTCCCAAAGCGGGATCTGATACGGATGCGGCAAAATTTGTGGTCACTCTGGATTCTCCTTTTGTATATGATGGTGGCAATCTGCTTCTTACGGTAAAGCGAGCCAATGGCTTCTCTTCAAATTTGAAATTTGCTTACCATAAGCCGGCAGGTTTGTCCAATTCCCTTCCGGAGCCATTGCGCACATTGGGCGTGTCAAAGTCGTATGCTATGTCCGACGAGAAGACTGATCTTATGAATGAAGTGCCGACGGTGGTGCTCTCAGTTCCGGTAGAGCCGATGAAAGCCATGGGGATAGTAGTAGACGGCGCCCAGGTAGTGGCAGGCGCATCATTGGTCCTTAAGGCTGGTGACGTGCAATATTACGGTGTCACCGATGCTGAAGGCAAATTTGAGATTCCGGTGATCCAAAGAGGCATATATACACTCTCAATAGATTACAATGGGACGGAATACAGCTATTCCAGGCCTGTTAAAATGACTGGTACAGACCCTGTGGATCTTAAAGTCAATCTTCAGACTACCGGCATCGGCACCAATTGTGCTGAGACTGTAGAGATAATCGTATCAGGCCATATTGTGACTGTGCTTGATATTGATGGTACCGTAAATGCATTTACCTTGGACGGTCGTATGGTGGCATCGGCGATTGCTAATGGAGATGTGGACATTAATTTGCCTGCCGGATTGTATATAGTGGAGATAAAAGATGACAATGCCGTTCGGACAGTTGTAAAGATTTGTGTAAAATAAAATTGGAGACTTAATTAATATAATTCAAATGAAACGAGTCTTTTCAGTGACAATGATCACATTATTCACGGTTTTGGCGGCTATGGGGAGCGTTCCGGCGGGACTGGAAACCGATATCGCCGAAAATATGGCAACAGTGCCGACAGACAGCACTACAATGGCCGCACAGCTCAGGAAAAACTGCCGTCTGCACCATGACGGCGCCATGTATGCGTCAAAAAAGGTTGCCAAAACCGATGCAAAGGCATATACCGTTGCCGATGGCCTGAAATTGTATGGTGGCTTGGTTTACAGTGACGGGTGGAGTTCAAGTTATGCCCCATACGGTATATATTCCGTCACCACTACAGCTCCTGTCAAGGTTGGGCAGTTCTACCTTGGAGATATGTACAAAATGGGTGGCGGCGGTTTCTATGCCGAGGGGAAGTATTATTGCATAGACTATGAGATCCGTAGTTTCGACAACCAGGAGGTGGTATATACTACATTGTATATAAACGATGCCAATCCGTTCAAATACACCACGAGTGTAAGTCTTGGCATGAGCCATATAGCCAAGGACCTGACTTTTGACCCTATTGAACAGAGGGCATATGGCATATTTTCTGTGGGATCATTGGAAAACCGATATCTGCTCGGTGCAATGAACCTGAAAGATTACAAGATAGAAGAATTGTTCGACCTTGACCAGATACACGTAGCCATAGCGGCGGATTCAAAGGGAAACATCTTCACTATAGGTGAAGATGGGGTGTTGTATCGTTTGGATAGGAACGCACGTTCGTTGGTGGAAGTGGGTACGACCGGCGTGTCGGTAGACAATCGGTATGCACAGTCTGCGACTTTTGACATGGAGAGCGGCATCCTATACTGGGCGGCGCTGCATTCAGACCTTACCACGGCTCTCTATAAAGTTGACACCTCTACCGGGTTGGCTTCGAAAATAGGTGATTTTCCTGACAACGAAGAGTTTGCCGGGTTATATATCCCAGATGCCACAGCTCCAGGTGCTCCGGCCTCGGCGGATGAACTGTTTACGGATTTTATTGATGGATCCTTGAGCGGGGTTGTAGCTTTTGATTCCCCGAAGGTATGCCAGGACGGATCCCAGTTGTCAGGGGACATTACTTACCGGCTGAAAATAAACGGTGAGGAAACCGATCGGGGTACTGTGCGTGCCGGCAAGCGTAATTTTGAGATAGGGGTGACATTGCCGGACAATGGTTACTATACGTTCACATTGACGCTTGAGAATGCTGCCGGCAAAAGTTTCCCTACATCGCTTCGTGAGTATATGGGGCAGGATAGCCCGTCGGCATGTACAGGTGCAACCGCCACTAATTCCGACCGCGGTGGGGTGGTGAGCCTTAAATGGCACAAACCGCGAGGCAGCATGCATGGAGGGTATGTGGATTTTCAGAATATAACCTATGATGTGGTGCGTATGCCTGATAACGTGCAGGTGGCGACAGCATTGGCTGACACCATATTTACAGACAATATCAGCAGTACTGCGCTGAAATGCTACCGTTATATGATAACTCCTGTATCACATGGGCAGAAAGGTATCGCAAGCCTTACAAATAAAGTCGCTGTAGGGCATGTGGCCCAGGTGCCATATTATGAGACATTTGATACGGGTGTGGATTTCAGCACATTTTCTGTCGCAGATATTGATGGCGATGCTGACGGCGCGCAGGGTACATGGGGATATTCCGGATATAAGGAGGGCGTTGCCACAGCAACACCTGCCGGTGGACGGAATACAGGGAATGCAAAAAATGACTGGCTGTTCACTCCTCCGGTACATTTGCGTAACGACCGTACATACAAGGTGATATATCAGGCCATGAGCCAAGGAAATTCCATAGTGCCGGGCTTCAGGGAATATATGGAGGTGAAACTCGGAGATGCCGCCACGGTTTCTGCCATGACAGAGACACTACTTGAAAACTCACTGATTGACAATGAATACACAAAATATAATACCTATGAGCATGAGATCCATGTAGATGTGGAAGGGGAATATTACATAGGTTTCCACGCTACGACTCCCGGCGATGACCTGATGTGGAATCTTGTGCTGGATAATTTGCAGATTCTTGAAGGTGCCATGGCTGACGGACCTGCTGCTGTAACTGATTTCAGTGTGACAGCAGGAGCAGAAGGCGCTTATGAGGCAGTCATATCTTTCAATGCCCCTACCAAGGCGATTGATTCAACACCGTTGGAAACTATGGAGAAAATAGAAATACTCCGTGACGGTGGTGTAATAAAGACTTTCTTGCAGGTTGCACCCGGCAAATCCTGCACTTTCATTGACAAGGGCGCCTGCCAGGGGATCAATGAGTACCGTGTAGTGGCTTACGATGGCACGAACCGCGGTTTGGAATCGGTGAAGAAAGTATTCGTTGGTTATGACATACCTGGTACTGTCAACAACCTCTCTGTACAAGACATAGATGGTAAAGTGACAGTAAGCTGGGATGCGCCTTCATCCGAAGGACCGGAAGGGCATTATGTGGATCCTGCTAAAGTTACGTATACGGTAGTCAGGTATTTCAATGAATATAATTATGAGGAAGTGGCCAGTGATATAGCTGTGAAAAGTTTTACAGACAGTGAGGTGGCCGCAGGGGTGCAGACCCAGGTAGCATATCGCGTAACAGCAAAAAACAGTGTCGGAAGCGGCAAGACAGCAACATCGCCTTCCATATTTGTAGGTGGCGATGATTCATTGCTCCCCATACATGAATCTTTCCCCGGGCAGACCTCAACGAGCGCGGTATTGCGTTATCTTTCTTCCGATACGGGTGCACAATGGGGAGTGGCTGCCGAACTTGACGGATTCACTCCTTATGACAACGACCGTGGCATGGCGTTGTTCGGCCTCAATGGTTATGCCCTTCCGCCGGATGCCGGATTGTCGGCCATGTTGTATACAAACCGCATTAGCCTCAACGCAACTTTAAATGCTTCGGTAAGTTTCTATTGCTATGTGGAGAAGGATACACGCAACCGGCTTGAAGTGGTTGTAAACCCAGAAACAGAAGGATGGCAGACAGTGAAGACTGTCACTTCCGATGATTTCGCCGGATACCAGGGCTGGCGTCATATTGTGGTGCCTCTTGGCGAGTTCGCAGGATCACGGTATATACAGATTGGATTCCGGGGCACCGGATGGGACGACGGGCTTGTTTTCGTGGATAATATCTATATTGACGATATGCTTTCCGATAACCTGGAACTTACGTCAATAAGCACCGGATACCTTGCCCGTCCTGGGGATAGCCATGAAGTGAAAGTGACTGTGACCAATCGCGGACAAGAGGATGCGGATGAATATAAAGTGCGTCTCAAATCCCTGGCAGGTGATTTCTCCGCGGAGGTGGATGGCAGGAATATAGAACCTGGCAATTCCGCAGAGTATGCCATTGTGTTTCCTGTGACGCTTGGAACTCCTGAAAGCAATGATCTTCAGGCTGAGATACTCTATACATATGACTTAAAGGATAGTGACAACCTGTCGGATATAGTGACGGTGTCGGTGGATCTCCCTCATATGGCGTATGTGACGGAATTAAATGCTTCACGTGACGGTTCGGAGGTGTCGCTGTCGTGGGGTGAGCCGGATATTTCAACTGCACTCCCGGAACCGTCAACAGAGACTTTTGATGATTATGCACCGTTTATAATCAATGATGTAGGGGAGTGGGCAATGCACGACGGCGACGGACAGGCTACTTGGGGCATATCCGACGGGACAGGCAATGGTTCTATCCTTAAATATGATAATGCTGGAAAGGCTATGGCATGGCAGGTGTTCAATCCAGCCCTGGCAGGTTTGCCGGTGGATTATAACGAAAGTCCAGATGATACGATGGAATATCCCGATTGGCGCCCATACTCAGGTTCGCAGGTGCTTATTTCATATGCCCCACGCACAGGTTTCAGTGACGATTGGCTTATATCCGAAGAGCTTGACGGAAGACGGCAGATTGTAACTTTTATGGGGCGTGGCATTCTTACCACTTACAAGGAACGGGTTGAGGTGCTGGCATCGAAGACTGGTTCGGATCCGGGAAGTTTTGAGTTGCTTGCGACATGCTTGTTCGGAAAGAAGTGGACGCAGTTTGGGGCGGTACTTCCGGAAGGGACGCGTTATTTCGCCATACGCTGTACTTCCCCTCAGCAGTTTGCCGCCATAATTGATGATGTAAGTTTCATAAAAGCCGGTTCTCCTGTACCGTCTGCCATTCTTGAAGGATATAATATCTACTGTGATGGAACGAAGATGAACAGCACTCCTGTTAAGGGACGCTCTTATAGCGCGCCTGTCAATGGATCGGCACATTCATATCGGGTTAGTGCCGTGTATGACAGGGGTGAATCGCGTATGTCACCCGAAGCATGCATTGATGGTGCAGGTATCGGATCCGTTTCCTTGGCGGGATATAATATTGTTGTAATGGATGGCTATATTTCTGTCAGCGGATTGCGTGGCGATTGTGTGTCTGTTTCTGGTATTGATGGGCGTATTGTCTCTTCCTGCAAGCCGGTGGCGGATACATTTAGGATTCCTGTAGAGTCTGGAGTGTATCTGGTTACAGTCAATGGAGTGACAACGAAAATAGTCGTGAAATAATTTGCGGAGGTGTGCCGGCCATTATTTTGACCATTTGGCTGGCACACCTTTTTCTCCGGGTATACAAGAGGGAGATATGTCATAATGGTTCATATGGATCGTTGTCAGAGGGATTTTTCGTAAAGGCGAAGCGGTTGTAGGCCGATGACAGGTTCTGGCATTGACCAAATCCAGTTCCCGCCATCCGGATAAAAAATGCGGTGTGTCAGTTGACACACCGCATTTTGTGTTTGAGCGGAGTGACCGAGATTCGAACTCGGGATACGCTTTTGGCGTATACACGCTTTC